>NZ_JAQSLN010000003.1:0-737981 GCF_028649655.1 Halobacteriovorax sp. GB3 | reverse complement strand
GGAACGCTAGGCTCTTTTGTCATCGTACTAAGATCGAGCATATGCTCTTGAAGCTTTGACGATATCTCTTTAGCCGCCTCTTCTATATCATCATGTTTAATTTTCTCGTGTGGCCTAAAAGAAAATTTATCTTTTCCGGTTGTGATGAATTCATCGTGATCTCTATTGTATAGATGAAGTTCTCCCATTTCGTCTCGTAGGTTTGAACTCATTAAAAGAGCTCCTCGAGGATCACTGGCCATTTCTAAGTACTGCTTTCTGTATTGAGAGTAGTGAGCATTTTTTTCAGGTAGATCAATCTTGTCAAACCAATACCATCTCTCATTACCTTTGAGATCAATTTTCGAAAGATTTCTATTGAGCTTATCAACGCCCTCATTGAGATAGTTTTTAAGTTCTTCTTTGCTATAGCTTGGCTTCGATGAAAACTCTCTACGAAGGTTTTCAATATATTGGTCAATGCTCTTTTTCTGCTCGCTAGTGCACTCAAGGTTTTGACATAATTTCTCACTTGAAAGAGGAGGTGCCTTTAAAACATTGGCATAGCGTTTTTCAAAAATAAGCTGTGAACGGATATTCGATTTTAAAGAGCGATCGATGAGTTGAGCTTGAAGCCTTTTCTTCATATTGCGCTCCATTGCCTTGGTGACATCGCCACTCCAACTTTTTATTTGTTGGAATTGGTCACCACTTGGTTGGCAAGGAGTGAGCTCTGCTGTTTGGGCAGCATTAAAACTTCGCTCGATAAGATTGTTATCTGTTTGGCATTGTGAAAATGACTTATGTAAAAAGAGTAGTCGCTTGGCCTTCTTTTGATTTTCGATTAACTTTTTGTAACCAGGTTGATTGGATAGAGAAGACGAGCTCCTCTGTATTTCTTTATCTAGTGAATCGATAATCTTTTTAGAAGACTGTTGAAAGAGTTTAAAGTCAACTTGTGGGGAGAAGAGTCGCTTTTGCACAGCGAGCATTTCTTGTACCTGAGTAGAGCCTAGGGCCTGTGGACTAAGGGCGAAGTTCAATAAAATAATGAGACTATTTAGTTTTTTAATTTCCATATCCCTCTTATCGGTGAAAATTCTCAACTATTGAGCTGTAAGTTATTGATAATCAATGAGTCTTAAAGATGCTAACTCTTCAGTTTACAAGAAGTTAGCTTTGCAAGAGTTCTCCTCTATGCTATATCCACAGGATTAATTTTAAATCAAAGGGAGCATTTGGCGTGAGTGAAAAAAAGTCACTAAATGTTATTGAGAACATTCTAACTGAGGCCAAGGCCTACACTTCTATCGAGTTGATTGAAAGTGCCGTCGAAGCGGGAAAAGACTTAAAGCACTTTCCTGTTCAACCTCTCTATTTGGTTGTTAAAGACCTTCCTCTCGACAAGATCTCACAAACATTGCCACTCATGACAAAAGACCAGAGAAAAGTTTGTCACACAATCGATCTTTGGAGCAAAGATAATTTGGATCTCGAGCATTTTCCTCGTTGGATTGTGGCCACAGCAGAATGTGAAGATGATAAGGTTCGCTTGGAATTTGCTTCAAGTAGTGAGTTTGCTCTTTTCTTGAAAGGTAAGTTCAATATTTGGACCTTCGATGTGGAAGATCCGCTCTATCCTGAACACGATAATTATTTTCTAACTGAAGACAATCTTCTGCTTGTTGAATTTGATGATGAGTGTGTTTATGTTGAGCATGTAAAAAAGCTAATCAGCGACCTCTACACGGAAATGGGAGTTGAAAATGCTTATGCCCACCTTTTCAAGTATGTCTCAGAGGGGTTTCTAACTCTACAAGAGGAAGAATTTCATTTTAAAAAGAATTTTATGAACGACTTTGGTTTTGTTGATTATTTCGAATCACTTGAAGTCGATAATAGTTTTCCAAGCTTTTCTCATATTGATCACTTTATTACATCTAAAAAGAGAATCACTGGAGAATTGCAAAATATTTCCAAGGAACAAGGTCTGCACAAGAATGCTCTTATGGCCTTTGAAAAAGGTTTTGAGTCTATTTATGAGCAGCTTAATAAGGTTACTGATGAAAAGAGATTCCAGTACCTTCACTTCAACTTTGTTCGCCTCATAAATGCTAAGGCAACACTAGATAACTCGCTTAAGAGTGGGTCTGTTGCTCTTACTAGAACGGGAAATCGAACGAAAGAAAGAATGATTCTTGGTTATGCTTACCTTATGGACTTTGCCTTGAAAGGTGAGATCAAAGAATTCGTTGCCGATGATTCAATTTTTAATCTCTTCGAGTTTACTGATGTCTATAAAGTTGGAAATTCCCTTATTTCTCTCGTTCAAAAAGAAGTGAAAAAAAACCTTCGCCAATTTCAATTTGAAGGTGAGGATGAAACATTTGTCGGAAGCTTTTGGGAAGATTTTCTCGATAATACATTTAATGAGCAAGTTCGCTATAGTGAAAATGGACGCGCAGAAAAAGCTAAGGCCGTTAGTGATGTTGAAACTTATTTGACATGGAAAAAGAGGGCCGAACTTTTTAATCAATCTGCTCCTTTTATTTCACAATTTAAAGTTGCATTTAACAAGCTCGTTGAAGAGGGAAAACTATCTGATACTTTTTATATTAACTATAAAATTGAAGAAATCGACTTTGAGGCCATTATCCTCTCTAGCTTAGCGAACTTTCTTCTAGGCAATTATGCTAAGGAAGATAGTGCGCAGAAAATGGGGCTTACTGTTGATGAGTTTAAAAGCTTTTGCAATCTTGTGTTAACAAGTGAGGGAGAGATTAGCCTCGATGATAAAATTGACGCTAAGTTTGAAGAATTTATCAATAACTTTGGTCTTTCTGAAATACCTGACTTTAAAACGTATCTTTTAAAAATTATTCAAGACCAACTTTCAGGTTATGATGTCACGACACTGACAATGGATGATTTTAAGCACGTTGGCGGACCGATTATTTTAAATGTCCTTTAAAAAAGAATTTTCAAGGAGTTTTTGATTTTTCAAAGGCTCCTTGCTTAAAATCTCATCTAAATTTTCAAGATCAAGCCACAACTCTTTTCTTTTTTTAAGCTCCTCGTCTGGAAAAAAAGGATTGTTGATGTAGTGAATTTTTCTCGAACTAATTTTAGACTTTAAAAGAGAGACGCGAACAATAGCATCATTGAGAAGCAATTCTCTTATCTTTCCTTTCGAGACGAGTCTTTCCATTCCATCATTTAATCTCTTGTGGAGCCTTTTATTTTTCTTACTTACAAAGAAGAAAAAAGGGGCGTGGTAAAACAAAGCATGAGTCTGATCTACAATTAATTCTCCTAGGCCATATTGGTGTATTTCTGTATAAGGTTCTGTAACACCGCGAGGATAGAAGTCATATCGTCCAATGCGAAGAAGATCAAAAGAGGAGTTGTAACTACTAAAAGGAAAAACATTGAATCCTTGTGATCTTAAAATTTCTGTGTCCGGCCAATCTTTTTCTTGGCCGAGCTTAATTTTTTTTAGTTCAGTAATTGTCTTTATATTTTCAAAGCGAACTTTATCTTCTTTTCTAATGATGAGAGTTCTAAGACCTATGAGACCCATCAACAAAGGTATTTTAACGGGTTGAAGTTTTTCTTCTCTCGAAATTGAAGTCATGGACCAGATGAGATTGAGCATCTTATTATCTGCTGTAAGGACGACCTCTCGTGCTTGAGTGTATTTTGGAGTTTCTTTTAAGATATAAGGGCCATAGTCTTTTTTTGTCTCTTCTAGAGCGGCCAGAAGTATTTTTCTGACGATTTCAAAGTGGGGTTGAACAAAAGCATGGCTAATGACATCTTGAGCACGAACTGTACTAATGAGTAAAAAGGATATGATTAGGACTTTCATCCTATCCTCCAAAGGCCCTTTTAAAAAGAAGTTCAATATTCTTATTAAGAGCACTATCGTTTTCAATATATTTGTGAACGAGCTTATGCTTGAGTTGAATTCTTGATTTCTCTAAGCTTTCAATGAGAGCTTCTGTATTGTCGCTCTTTATTTTACTTGGCAATTTAACTGCGTAGAGAAGATCTAGCTTTTTGTGTCGATTAAGTTCTGATTCTAGAAAAGCACTAATTTTATAGCTTTCTGTGAGCTTTTCATTGTCTCTTCTATTTTTCTTTGACTCTACTTGTTCAATTTCATCAACGACAAGATCCATGACCTCTTCAAAGCCTTGAAGTTCTTTCATTTTGTCTTCTGTTATTTTTTTTATTCTTTTAACCATGGGCCTATCTTCTCTCGTTTAATTCGATAAGTTCTTCGTAAAATGTATTCTCTTTACTTTTTTCGAAGAGTTTTCTTTGTTTTTTTACTATGGGAATGGCCTTGGCCTTGAGCTGGTCAATATTGATATTGGAAATTTTTTGGGCCAGTATAGAGGATTTATTTAAAAGAGATAATTCTTTATTCTTAACTCGAATTTGTTTTTGAATGAAATACTCGGGCAATTTCTCAATTGTATCGATCGTCAAAAATGGGCAATGGGGTATATCAAAGTCAGTAATGACATAGAAAGGATACGGAATATTGGGGTCCTTTTCTAGTTCAATAAACGCATTTCTAATATTTTGAATCGTCGAACTGACTGCGGCATAGCTTAAACCACGCAAGTCTGTGTAGAGTGGATTTTTAGTTGACGACTTTAGTTGAGTCGTTAACTCGGGTAGTGCGATGTCGTTAGTTTTTATTTTCTCAAATGTAGGAATTTTCATTGTTCTATTATAGCCCAATAAAAAAAATCTTCAAAGATTGCACTCTTGTTCCCAGGGCCTAAATTATTTAAAATTAAAGAAAAAAAGAGAAGAAGGGCCAAGTGTTAAAATATCCCTATATTAATTTTCCATCTGATTTCGCAACATTGTTGAGGATGAATATCCAGTCCGCAGCTAAAGACATGGGTCTTATTCACTCAACAATTTATTCAATGCCTAGCTTACTTGCCATGATAAAGAAAATGACAGGTCAAAGAGAGGAGAGCTTTATTCTTGAAAAGGAAGTTAAGGCGCAGGGATGGAAGCCTTTTGAATCGAGAATCGCAGCGTTTTATCTTGAAAAGAAAATGCGTGGAGAATATCCAAAAAAAGAAGATACGAAGATTTTAAAAGAAATCCTAGAATTTGAAGATCAGCTCTCTTCTTTTTCTATCGCCGGTTACTCTCGCTCTTTTCAACTTGGCATGTATTATAAGCTTTGGTCGATTGAGTCCAAGGATTTAGATGCAAGCTTTCAGGGCAATCCAATGATTGGCAAAGAGCATACACTAGAGCTTATCCGCTTAACTGGTTCGAGAGTTCTTCAAGTCGATTACCTCTATATCGTTCTACAACATCTAGGAACATACCTTGGAGTTGATAAGGTTAAGTATCATCTTGAAAATGGTGAAGATTACTTCTCTCTCTACGATCTTTTGGATCGCGACTTAAAAGAAAGTCTAATACACAATCTATTAACATACAGTGCATCTATTGATGATAAAGAATTTTTTCTTCCTTTGGAGCTATAAATGATGAATGAGGCAAACAGTGTTTGGAATATGATTAATGAGCTAAGCACGAAAAAGGGGATAAGTGAAATAGTCATCAATGATCCTAAAACAGTTTTCGTTGAACGTGGTGGTAAATTCATTCAGCTCAATGTTCAATTAACTAAAACTGATATGTATGAATTCATATCAGATGTCGCGAAATTTAATAAGAGAACTTGTGATGTTAATCATCCTATTCTCGATGGAAATCTTCCCGATGGAAGTCGTATTAATGCTATTATCGAACCGTTTAGTTCTGGCTCGCCTGCAATCTCTATTCGTCGCTATTTAAAAGTGGCCCAGTCTTTTGCTAAAAACCCAAATGCTTTTGGCCTTAATGAAAACTGGTGTGAGCTAATGAGGGCCCTTGTTAGTGCAAATATGAATGTCATCGTCTCCGGAGGAACGGGGGTCGGTAAGACGACTTTTTTAAATATGCTTCTTGGTGAGTTATCTGTTGGAGAGAGAGTTGTAACGATTGAAGATACTCTTGAATTATCGCTCAATCGCCCAAATGTTGTAAGGCTTGAAGCTGCTTCTCGCTCCACATCAAAAGCGGATATTGGTATCAGAGAGCTCGTTAAAAATACATTGAGAATGAGACCTGATCGAATTATTATCGGAGAGGTTAGAGGTGCAGAAATCTTTGATCTTCTACAGGCCATGAACACTGGTCATGATGGCTCAATGACATCGGTTCATGCGAGTTCTCCTGGAGAGTGCTTTCAAAGAATTGAAACCCTCTTTCTCATGACTGGCTTTGATGTTCCTATAAAAGTAATTCGTAAATTACTTGTTTCAGCAGTTGATTTTGTTATTCAAATTTCAAGGGATCGTGATGGAAATAGAGTGATCAGCGAGGTTCGTGAACTTACGGGCATGGAAGGGGATATGATTACATCTCAAGTGATTGCAACATTTGAAGATGGAAAACTAAGTGCAACGGGACTTAGTCCTCAGAGAATGGAGAAGCTCGCTAGACTTGGCGGACTTCCCCTGGACTTCTTTAATAGCTAATCTATCGAATTAATAGTCACTCTTAGATGTAAGGCCTTGCATGATTTGAACTCCACTGCTCGCACCCAATCTGCTGGCACCAGCTTCAATCATGGCCTTAGCCTGTTCAAGGTCTCTAATTCCACCTGAAGCCTTTATGAGCATGTTGCTTTCAATTGTAGACTTCATCAGTTTTACATCTTCGATTGTCGCTCCGCCGCCGGCAAAGCCAGTTGATGTTTTTACAAAATGGGCCTTGGCCTTATCTGTGATCTTTGTTGCTGTTGCAATTTCTTCTTTTTCTAAAAGAGCTGTCTCAATAATAACTTTAACAATAATTTCACTTTTAGAATCTTGCTCTTTTGCGGCCAAAACAACAGCGCGAATATCATCTTCTACTAGTTGAAAATTTCCCTCTTTAAGAGCACCAATATTAATAACCATATCAACTTCATCGGCTCCATCAGAAATGGCCTTCTTTGTTTCAAATACCTTTGTCTCAGTTGCATTGGCCCCTAGTGGAAAACCAATAACAGTACAAACTTTTACCGGACTATCTTTCAAGATCTCTTTTGCAAGTTTGATGTGTGTTGGGTTGATGCAAACTGAGGCGAATTCATATTCCATGGCCTCTTGGCATAAACGTTTTACTTGCTCACTCGTTGCATTTTGCTTGAGTAAAGTATGATCGATTGTTTTATTGATTGGCATCATAGAGAACCTCGTCTTTGATTTTTACTTAGAAATAACTCTTAAAATTGCTCATAATTCTAACAATTTGGTGGGCAAGAGTGAAGTTTTTAATCCCATTCTTTCGTGGTAAGCTAAATTATGCAAAAGTTACGTTGGTGGAATAGACCACTATTAATCCTCGTTTTAACGATTATAGCCCTGGGCGTTAGTTACTATCTCTATCTCGATAGCTATCTTCGTGTGCAAGAGGCCATGGCCAACTTTGTTATCAAGTATAAGCTCGAAGAAAAACAGGATCTCGATACTCAAAGCTGGGTCTTGATTCTTATTTTAAGTATTCTTTTAACGGTCATTCTTTTTGGAATGTCTATCATCTATGTCTACTACCAAAAAATGATTCAGCTCTATCGTATGCAACAGAGTTTCATTAATGGTTTCACTCACGAGCTTAAAACTCCAATTGCATCACTTAGACTGTTCCTCGATACTTTCACCAAACATGAACTCTCAAGAGAAGATCAGTTAAAATATCTCGAGTTCATGAAAAAAGATACTGAGCGACTTGCAGAGAATGTTGAGCAAATACTCTATTTAGGAAGAATTGAAGATAGAAGTTACAAAGGGGAGAGGTCAACATTAAACCTAGGTGACTTTATTTCATCGATTGTTGAAAAGTCATCCCACCACTTTGACGATTTGACGATAGAATTCAACGAAAGTGATGAATGCTGGTGTGAAGTGGATAAGAAGCTCTTTGAGTCGCTTGTTCTCAATCTTATTTCAAATGCTCAGCGCTATAAGAAAGATGGTCAGGGCCAGTTGAATATCTCATTGAATACTGCCGGTTCAAAGTGTTTCTTAGAATTTCAAGATCGTGGTATAGGACTTGAAAAGAAACATCTCAAGAAAGTGTTTAAAAAGTTTTTCCAAGTTGGAAAGAGTGTCAAAGGCTCAGGTCTTGGACTTTATTTTGTGTGGCAAGTGACAAAACTCCATCATGGATCAATCAGTGTTCATAGTGAAGGGTTGCAAAAAGGTTGTCTTTTCAAGTTAAGTTTTCCGCGAGTGATTTGGAATAAAAAGGATTCTCTATGAATCAAAATAAAAAGAAGATATTGGTTATTGAAGATGAATTTCATATTGCTGAGGGGATTAAGCTCAATCTCTCTTTGCAGGGGCACGATGTAAAAGTTGAAGGCGATGGTATTCGAGGATTAGATACGTGGAAAAAATGGTCGCCAGATCTTCTTGTTCTCGATCTCATGCTTCCTGGACTTGATGGGCACAAGATAATTAAGGCCATCCGTGAAGAGAATCTTCAAGCTCCAATTCTCGTTCTATCTGCTAAGGATCAGACCCGCGATAAAGTACGTTGCCTAGAGGATGGCGTTGATGATTATATCGCTAAGCCTTTTGACTTAGACGAGTTTCTTTTGCGTGTAAAACGACTTTTACAACAATCAGATTGGTATGATCATAGAAAGGGACAAAGTGATCTTGAAGTTAATGAGTCCCTTGTGGAATTTCAATTTGGCGACAATCAAGTGAACTTGAAAACACTTGAAGCGGTAAGTGGGAAGAATCAATTCAAGCTTACAGCTCAAGAAGCGCAGATTCTAAAGCTTTTCTTTTCAAATGAGGGAAGGCCTTTAAGTCGAAAAGAGTTGCTTCTTTTTGGATGGGACTATGATGCTGAGACATCAACGAGAACTGTTGATAATTTTATCGTCCGTCTTCGCCGCTACTTTGAAAAAGATCCCAAAAACCCACGCCACTTTATTTCAATGCGCTCAGTCGGATACGTCTTTAAAAAGGGCTAAATTAGCGGATTCTCGCTCTCTTTTGGGTTGTCATCACCATGGCCGCTTGTTACCGTAATTGCCATCTATTCAATAAGAATAAAGAAGGAAGGAATATGGGACTGTTACAAGATAAAAAAGTTCTAATTTTAGGTTTAGCAAATGATAAGTCGATTGCTTGGGGAATTGCTAAGCAAATGAAAGAGCAAGGGGCGAGAATTGGACTTTCTTACCTAAACGAAGCTCTTCAAAAAAGAGTTGAACCACTTGCGCAAGAACTTGGTGCAGACTTTACATTTGAAATGGATGTTACAGTTGATGAGCACTATGAAGATATGAAAAAAGTTGTCGAGAAAGAATGGGGAAGTGTCGATGTTATCGTTCACTCACTAGCTTTTGCCGATAAAACTGATCTTAAAGCTGGTTTCACGCAAACTTCAAGAAATGGATTTAAAATGGCCTGCGATATCTCGGCCTTCTCTCTTGTTGGTGTAACACAAGCACTTCAAGAACTTCTCTCTGACGATGCTTCAATTATGGCCCTTACTTACCATGGTTCTGTAAAAGTTCTTAATGGTTACAATGTTATGGGTGTTGCAAAAGCAGCTCTTGAAGCTTCTATGCGCTATCTTGCAGATGACTTAGGTCCAAGAGGAATTAGAGTTAACTGTATTTCTGCAGGTCCAATTAGAACTCTTGCAGCTTCTGGAGTGCCAGGTCTTAAACAATTTCTTAAAGATGTTGAAGAGAAAGCTCCTCTTAGAAGAAACGTTACTCAAGATGAAGTTGGTGGAACGGCCGTTTATCTCGGTTCAAAACTTTCTAACGGTGTAACGGGACAAGTTCTCTACGTTGATAGTGGTATCTCGATTTTAGGGGCATAGATTCCAAGATGATGGATCAAGAATATCCTCTCGATTTCTTTATACCAATTACCAATAACGATCATTTATTAGGTCGCCTAACTGTCAATAAGTTGGGCGATTCTTTTAGTGTTGAGATTGATATTATCTTTGATGAATCAAAGAAGATCTATCAGCACATTGATATTCTCTACAAGCGTGAGTCAAAAGAAGATGCCATTGACTCAGGTGTTTCGCGCTTGGCACAATTTCTCAATAGCTCCAATAAAAATCAGTAAGTTAGACTGTGTATTCCTTTCAGTAAAGACTGTTGATTTAGTCGTTTGAAATTTCTCATGCTAAAAGATTTCAATCACTGTGGGGAATACAATGAAAAAGATTATTTATTATTTCATCGACAATAGTTTTGTCGTCAATTTACTTTCGGCCTTCCTTATCATTCTTGGCGTCATTTCTCTTTTAACGACAAATCGTTCTTTAATGCCTCCTTGGGAAATGAAGCAAATTGATATTAATGTATCAATCCCTGGAGCAACTGCAAATCAAGTTGAGTACTATGTTACTTTTCCAATTGAGGAGGCCATTTCTTCTTTTGCTGGAATTGAAGAAATCAAATCAACCTCTTCTCCCGGTTATTCTCAAATTAAATTAACTCTCAGTGATAGTTTTAATGACGAAAAAGAACTAAAAGATAAGGTTGAATCAAGTATTAATAATCTCAAGTCCAATCTTCCTCGAGATATACGCTCTATAGAAGTAAAGCAAATCAAATCAACCGAGTTTTGGGTAGCTTCTATGAATCTTTTAAAATTTGATTACCAGTCCAGTGATCATCGAGAACTTCTAAAAAGCTTTATTCAAGAAATTAAAAGGCTTCCTGGAATTAGTAACGTTTACGAATATACAAGTGCTCCTTCTGTTATTTTAAATTTTAGGACCGATGCGCTTTCTCGATATCAAATCAATCTCTTATCCGTTCACCAAAAAATACAGGATTACTTTCAATTTGTTCCCATTGGAAGAATTACTAAGAATGGAAAGACGACCAATATTGAGATTAAGCAAAATTATAATGATTTAAATGATCTTAAAAATCTCATTGTAAGAGGAAATAGTTCGGGCTCTCTAGTTCGACTAAAAGACCTCGCTGAAGTTCGATTCGGCCAGTTTAAAAGAAGTAACATCAGTCTCATCGATGGAAAAGAAGTCGCAGGAATGGATGTTTTCAAGGATCAATCCAGCGATGTTATTAATATCGTCAATGCTATCAATGAGGTTGTCGAGAAATTTAACAAAGAACATTCTGTTCAGGTTGAAGCGAAGATGACTGTTGATGGTTCCTCATTTTTAAAGAGACAGCTTCGAACCCTTAATAGTAATGGAATCGCTGGATTCGTTTTGGTTCTTGTTACTTTATTTCTCTTCTTTGGCGCTAAAAACTCGCTTATGACAAGCTTTGGTCTGCCTCTTAGTTATCTAACAACCTTTACTGTTCTTTCCGTTTTAGGAGTTGGAATTGATTTAATTTCAGTCATCGGTATGCTTCTTGTTGTAGGTATCCTTGTCGATGATGCCATCATTGTCTCCGAACAATATACTCAATACCTTGAAGCTGGAAAAGAACCTCGAGAGGCCGCCTACCTGGCCGTTCAAAAGACTATGCTTCCTGTTACAGGAACTGTTGCAACGACTGTTGTGGCCTTTTTACCGATACTCTTAAATGATGGAGGTGTTGGGAAGATTCTTAGGGGGATTCCAATTGTCGTTATCTCTTCGCTGGCCATGAGCTGGATCGAATCATTCTTTATCCTTCCTAATCACTTGGCCCATTTTGTGAAAGTTCCACCTAAGAAAAAGAAAAAAGGAATCTTTGATAAAATCAAATATTTTTATACCTCGACACTAGGTCAAGTTCTTCGTTTTCGCTATCTCGTCGTGATTTCTTTTTTTGCTATGATGATTGGAAGCTTTATTTTAGCGAGTAAGAAAGTTCCTATGGTTTTTAACCTTCGAATTGGAAATGAAGCTGTTAAGCTTGTGACTATTTTAAAAGAGTCTGATTCAGTTGAACAAACTCGAGATAAATTAGCTCCTATATTTAAGATCGTTCAATCAATTGATCCAAAGAAGTATCAAAATTGGAGCGCTCAGATTGGACAAGTTTGGTATAACGGAGAGAAGAGTGAAGGTGAGCGCTTTGCAGGAATTCGCATTACTTTTTCAGAAGAGCACGATAGTTATAAAGAGGACTTCGAATTCATTAAGAATTATCTAGAAAAAGAAATCGAAAAATTAGATAAAGAACCATTTGAAGTTTTAACAATTGAGAAGAATATCGCGGGACACGATAATGCGAGAGAAAACGCACTCTCGTTGAGTGTTAAAGCAACAGATAATCTCGATGATTACCTTCTTGAAAAAAGAATCAAAGACCTAACGAAAGAGGCGAAGGGCCTAAAGAAAGTTTATCGTGATTCTCGCTTTCATGCCAAGGGTTGGATCTTCTATCCTAATGAGGAGCAGCTCCACTCTTACGGTGTTTCTCGTTATGATCTCGCTAGCTATATTCGTGGATTTGTCGATCGATCACTCGTGCATGAGTTTAGAAAAAATGGTGAACTCACAAACGTCTATTCTTATATCGAAGATTCCAATGAACTGACGTTTGAAAAGCTCAATGGTCTCTCATTCATTTTGGCCAATGGAACGAAAGTGGCACTCGTGAAACTTGGAAGCTGGAAAAAAGAAGAGTCCGTTGCAAAGATCTTACATGTCGATGGACTTAAGACTTTCGAATGGGATCTTTCTTTTGATCCTGAGCTTGTAAAAAAAGAAATCTTTCAAAAAGAAGTCGATAAATTAATTGCTCCCCTTAAAAAGGAATTTCCAAACGCGCAAATTGCACTGGAAGATGCAGATATTCAATCTAAAAAGAATAAGTCCTCGATGGGAAAGATTGTGGCCACGTGCTTACTTCTCATTTTTCTCGTTCTTGCTCTTATTTTGAAATCACTGGTCCAACCTGTTCTCATTGTCATGGCAATTCCTTTTGGTTTGACTGGTGTCATTCTAGCTTTTTACTTTCATGATCAGGCCATTAACATTATGGCCATGGTTGGAATAATTGGAATGGCAGGAGTTGTTGTTAATGACTCTTTAATTCTTGTGGATACAATCAACTCCCTGGCCAGAGCAATGGGTGAGAGGAGCCGTCAAATTATTGTCAATGCAGCTTCAAGTCGATTTAGACCAATCATCATTACGTCTCTAACGACTCTCGGTGGAGTCTTTCCCATGGCCTATGGGATAGGTGGAGATTCTGGATTTTCGAAAACCTTGGCACTCGCTATGGGCTGGGGTCTACTTTTTGCAACATTTCTCACTCTTTACTTGCTCCCTGCTTTGATTGAGACGACTTTTGATTTTTTGAATCTCTTTAAAAAGATAAAACGAAAACTTTCCAAAGCAGATCAGTCTTTTGATTCAGATGAAGGAGAGGGGTCAAAAAAACAACGCGAAGACGCACCAAGTCTGTCATAAATATGACGATTCTGTAGGGCGCTATCCACGTTAAATCAGCTACTTATGTTGCAGTTGAGTCGTCCGAAAAGTTGGCACGCACTTTGCTATATAGAGGGTGTGTGTGTAGGAGCTATTGAAGAAAGGATTTTTTCATACTCCGTCGAATGTCTCTCAAAAAAGCCCGCGACCAATCATCGCGGGTTTTTTTTTACTTGTTCTTATTACATATCTTCTTAAGATCTATGGCCGCGTCTAAAAGGAGCATTCCTGGCGAATCTTCACCCGTTCTATATTCACTAGGCAGGTCTTGGTATTCTCGAAGCCCTTTTTGAATCATAGGACGAGCTTCATAACAGTAGTCTTTAATTAAACTTCTAATCTCGCTTGAATTTCCTGTTGAACATGCGGATGTAATTTCTATGCTTTTTTCTACAAAGAAGTCGGTCTCATGATATTTACCTAGTTGATACAATTGCCAATTTACAGTTAGTGCCGTCGCATTAATATTAGTCAGCGATTCACATTGATTTGCATAGGTATGGACTGAAGTTAGTGCAATTAAGCTAATGAGAAGTTTTTTCACGGTGCCTCCTAAGTTGTTTTATTTCCTTGTTTCTAAATACTGTTTTAATACATATAGAAAAAAGTATTCTATTTTTGATGGGCAATGAAATGATTACAATTTGATAAAAAGAGGTCTTTAGGTTGTTGTTGTATCAACGATTAGTTAGGGCACTATACTTAAGGAGTTATTTTGAACTTATTGATTGGTCGGCAATCTATTTAAGTGAAAGGCCCGTTTCAACGGGCCACGCTATGAAAGATTATTCTAGTTGTGAAGGTGCACTTCTTCAAACATATGGTCGTGTAGAAATCTTCTTTGATCTTTACCTAGCATCTTAGTTACTTTTTCAAAGGCACCAATCATGATGTTAAGCTTCTTATTATAGAGCTTTTGAACCTGTCTTTTAACTTCGTGTACTTTTTGATCGTTATATTTCGGGTTAACTAGTTCTTTAAAGAGCATGATCTTAAGCTTTCTAATGTCCTGGTTAATTTCGTAAGTTTGAGACCAAACCTCGTCATGCATCGACATGAATTGCTCTTTCTGCTCTTCAGTGATTCCTTTTCCATGAGAGAGAACTTTTCTCATTCTCATCATCATTTCTTCTCTAGAGCCAACATTTGTCATTTGACTCTTTTCTTTTTGGATTTCTCTTTGAGTTTGCCCTGCACATGAAGTTAGAAGTGAGACAAGTGCGATGGCCGAAAGTAGTTTTTTCATTCTGATTCCTTATTTTTTTGTTTAACACATTCTCTTTATAGTTAATCGAAGTGGATTAAACTTTATTTTATCCTAGATAAAAAGATGACCTTTATCATGTTTAGAATAAAAAGGCATAAATTAGAGCACTGAGGTAGCGGGCCCCTTTCTGCGAGAGATCATCAAAGAGGGGATTGTACTCGTAAATACCCAGATACTTTCTCTCTTGCTTAAGCTCCTTGTACCAAGTGAAAATCTGTTCAACACAGTTGGCCGGAATTCCTTTGTGATTAACGGCACTAACACCAGACATGATATCACTTGAAAGAGCATCACAATCAAGACTCAAAACGACGGTGTAATCACGAAAATTTTCAGTGAGCTCGTCGAGCTTTGGACTAATGTTCTGTGTAAAGCTTTTAGTCCACTCTCTCATTTGATCGAGACCGTATATATCCATTTCACCCGTTTTTAGCTTTTGATAATTGCTCTTCGCGTTGGCGAAATCGTGAATACCTAGTTGAATGAGCTTAAATTCTCCCGTGGTTTCATTGGCAAATTGTCTAAAGGGAGTGCCCGAGTGGTAGAGCTCATCTGTTCGCGTATCAAGGTGAGCATCGATATTGATGACAAGGATTTTTCTCGATTCTTTTTCAATAGACTTCAAAAGAGGGTAGACATGATCATGACCTCCTCCAAAGTGGATAATATTTTTTGAACTCTCTGCCAGTCCTTGCGTTATATTTTCGATCTCTTTTTCTTGAAGTCTGTTGAAGTCATGAGCATCACGATCTGTGATGACTGTTTTTTCTTTCAGGCTTAAAGACTCGCCGTTTTGAACCTGCATCTTTTTTAAGCAGTTCATTATATTTTGAGCTGCGTAGCGAGTCCCTCTTCTTCCGCCGTTTCGACAAACACCAATATCACTTTTTGCTAAGAGGAACAGATGCTCTACTTGGTCATCGCTAAAGTAGGCCTGGAGGCGATCGCCTGCTCGTTTTGAGAGTTGTTCTTCTATTTCTTTAAAATCTTCTTTCATAAATGTTTCCAAGAGCTTGTGATTGTTTAAAGGAGAGTATAGCATGTTAGTATATTATGAATAAAGTATGGTTTGTTGTTGAAAATAATCAAATGCTCGGTCCTCTGGATCGCTCTCATGTTCTCGCTCTTTTGAGTGAAGGGGAGCTACGTGGAGAGAGTCTTCTAAAGAAGAAGGGGCATGATGAACTCTTTCGAGTCGACACGCTTGAAGAGTTTGAAGAGTTCTTTTCTCTTCCAGATCTACCTATTCAGCCAGAAGTTCTTCCCGAGCTTCCTGAACTACCTCCACTTCCTCCCGTTGATCTTAATGAAAGTGAAGAATTTGAGTTAAATGATTCTGATGACATCTATGAAATAGATGAAGATGAAATATCGGATGTGTCACAAGAGGATGTTCCTCCTATTGATCAACCACCGCTTGATATTCCTGAAGTCACTACTGTTCCAGAAAATGTTGAGCTTGAGCACGAAGAAGTTGTTTCCAAGGTCGATGAAATTCCTGATGAGCTTGCCGATGAATATATCGAAGAGTATGAAGAGCTTCCTGAACTCGAAACTGAACTCGATGAATCTGAAGATCTCTTAGAAGAACAACCAATCAAAGACTTTAGAAAGTTCTCTCACTCATCTGTCGTCTTAGTGATTGTTGGTGTAAGTGTCATGTTAAGTGCTCTTGGGATCGCTTACTTTTTTACAAAACCAAAGCTTGTTAATAATGAGCCTACTAATATTGTGGTTACTCAGCTGAGACAGTTGCAAAAAGTAGCCTATGCTAAACCTACTCCTTTGCAATTTGATCTGGCCCTCAATAGAGAGAGTTCTTTAATTTGGATGGCCTCTAATTTAAAAGGACTATTTGAAGTTCAAGTTGAGTTCAAATCCATCAAGGGCAAGACTTTGAGTGATAGTGAGACGATCTTCAGTGCAAGGGGAACTTTGAATGAGCATTTTGGTTCTCTTACAGACTTTCGTTATGAAAAGGGAATCAAAATAGATCACGGTGAATATGCTGTGACGATTCTTTATCGACCGATGGGATTAAAGTCGAAGCTCGATTCCAAAGGCCAAGAAATCCCTTTCAAAACTTATAAGAGAAATAGTCTTCTTTATCCAAAAGAAGCGCAAGAATTCCTTTCAAAACTTGAAGAGAGAAAGAAGGCCAAGAAAAAGGCCATTATTGATCCACTCAATCAAAGACTGGAACTTTATAAAACACTTCGTTCATTTACAATGCGATCAAGAGACTCTTACTTTAGACTCCTTGATAAGGCCTTAAACGGTGCTTCTGTAGATGAATTTGAACAAGAGTACCATCAGTATATTGGCCCTCTCTACAATGGGATCGTCATTAAAATTAATCAAAGAGTGAAGCTCAATGATAGTGAAACAGGTTTCTATGAAGACCTTTTCACATCTTATAAAGAATATGGATCACTGGTTAGTGATATGGTGACGTCAACTCGCTCAAAGAGATGGCTTAGAAAGAACGTAAAAAAGAAGCTTCGGGATGTCTTTGAGCGAAAGATCTCAACTTTCTTAGAAGAGATCGACGCTCAAATTAAATCATTAGAAGATCTTATTTCAAAAGCTCAGTAGCCAACTCTTCTTTGGCCTCATAACGCTTCTTTGCCACGTATTTCTTTCTCTCGTTTAATTCAATATCAGCACCCCAATAAAGTGGGTCGTGTTCAAAGATGGCCGTTAGATTTTTATCAATAACAAAATCGAGAAACTCTCTTTTGTATTTTGTCGTGACTCCTGGTTCTATGTCATAGCCCATGACCCAAGGGATATGAATGTGATTGCTCGTTGGGATGAGATCTGACAGGTAGATGAATTTGTCATCATAGGGATGCATGAGCCAAGGAGTATGACCAAAAGAGCACTTAAATCGAAGATCTCCTTGTGGCATAGAGATGAGTAGACCCTCAGTTCCTTCGTGCCAATGAATTTGATTTTTATCCTTATACCAATCAACTATGGGATTAAAGACATGCATATGAAAGGAGCCACCGTCTCTTTCTGTCGGGTTATTTGCATATTGGTAATGCTCTTTGTGTAGATGGAGAGTCGCCTTTGAAAAAACTGGCTCGAGCTGCCCCTCTTTTTCAATGGCAATACCTCCGATGTGATCAAAGTGCATATGGGAGATAATAAGATCTGTCACATCATCAACAGACAGACCAATGGCCGCGAGAGCTTTAGAAAGAGGTTCTTTTCCTTGGCGAACATCAAATTGATTATCGAATTTTTCACCGTGATAATCTCCAATTCCTGTGTCTATGAGGATGACTTTCTCATCAGTCCTAATAAGCTGAAGGCGAAGGGCCATATCAATTCTGTTGTGTTCATCACTAGGATGTACCTTGCTCCAAAGCGGACGAGGGATGATTCCAAACATTGCACCGCCATCAAGTCTAAATTTTGCCGGTTGTAAACAGTAATATTGTTTATTTTTAAGCATCGTAACGCTCCTTTTTCCTTATATTATCCTCTTTTTTTATAGTTGATCAAAATAATCAAAAGAAATCAACTTGTTATGGAACAGTGCTCCTAGTATGATAGGTGCGTCATGACTATTATTGAATCAACTTTGATTCCAAACATAAAAATCTTAGGAGTTTTTTTATGAACGTACACGAGTACCAGGCCAAGGCGCTGATGAAAGATATCGGTCTTAATGTCCTTGGAGGCCAGGTAGCAAAGACTGTGGACGAAGCAGTAGAGGGAGCTAAAAAGCTCGGTGGTAACATTTGGGTTGTTAAGGCGCAAATTCACGCTGGTGGCCGTGGAAAGGCTGGAGGGGTTAAGCTTGCTAAGTCTCTTGACGAAGTAAAGCTTCACGCTGAAGACATTCTAGGTAAAACACTAGTAACGCACCAAACAGGACCTGAAGGTAAGAAAGTTCACACTCTTCTTATTGAAGAAGGATGTGACATTGCTCACGAATACTATGCAGGTGTCGTCCTGGATAGATCGACGGGTAAAGTTACAATGATGGCTTCTTCTGAAGGTGGAGTGGAGATCGAAAAGGTCGCCGAAGAAACTCCAGAAAAGATCATTAAAGTAGCAGTTGATCCAGCAGCTGGTTTCACTCCATATGTTGGTAGAAAACTTGCTTACGGTATTGGTCTTAAAGATAAAGAAGAAGTGAAAGAAGCTTCTAAGTTTTTCAAAGGACTTTACGACCTTTATCTTGCAAAAGATTGTTCAATTGCTGAAATTAACCCACTAGTAAAAACTAAGTCGGGTGACTTCATTGCTCTTGATGCAAAACTAAACTTTGATGACAACGCTCTTTTTAGACAAAAAGAAGTTGCCGCTATGATGGACCCAACAGAAGAGAGTGAAAAAGAACTCGAAGCTAATGAGTACGGTCTTTCATATATCGCGCTTGATGGAAACATTGGGTGTCTTGTAAATGGTGCAGGACTTGCGATGGGTACAATGGATATTATTAAGCTTCACGGTGGTGAGCCAGCGAACTTCCTTGACGTAGGTGGTGGAGCAACTAAAGAAGCTGTTCAAAAAGCTTTCTCAATTATCCTTTCTGATGACAATGTAAAAGCTATTCTTGTGAACATCTTTGGTGGGATCATGAAATGTGACATTATCGCTGAAGGTGTTGTTGCTGCAGCTAAAGAACTTGGAATTCAGGTTCCTCTTGTTGTTAGACTTGAGGGAACAAACGTTGCACTTGGAAAGAAGATTCTTAATGAGTCTGACCTTGAAATCGTTGCAGCTGATGATCTAGGTGATGCGGCTAAGAAAGTTGTTGAAGCTGCTAAAGGGGAGGCATAATGGCCATTCTAATTAACAGAGACACAAAACTAATTACAGTAGGTTTTACTGGTAAACAAGGAACTTTCCACTCTCTTCAATCAAGAGATTATGGAACAAATTTTGTTGGTGGTGTTACTCCTGGTAAAGGTGGAACAGTTCACGAAGGTTTCCCTGTTTTCAATACAACTAAAGAAGCAATGGAAAAAACTGGTGCTAATGCCGCTATGATCATGGTTCCACCTCCATTTGCTGCTGACTCAATTCTTGAGTGTATCGACGCTGAAATGCCACTTGTTATCTGTATCACAGAAGGAATTCCTATTCTTGATATGGTAAAAGTAAAGGCTGCTCTTCAGGGTTCTAAAACAAGATTGATTGGGCCAAACTGTCCAGGTCTTATCACTCCAGGTGAGTGTAAGATTGGAATTATGCCAGGTCACATCCATATGCCAGGTAAAGTTGGTGTTGTTTCACGTTCAGGTACTCTAACTTATGAAGCGGTATATCAGCTTACTCAAAGAGATATCGGTCAATCATCATGTGTTGGTATCGGTGGAGACCCTGTAAATGGGACAGACTTCATTGACGTGCTAGAGCTTTTCGAGAATGATCCGGAAACTGAAGCTGTTATCATGATCGGTGAGATCGGTGGTTCAGCTGAAACAGATGCTGGTCGTTGGATTCAAAAGAATATGACAAAGCCAGTTGTATCTTTCATCGCAGGTGCATCAGCGCCTCCGGGTAAGAGAATGGGACACGCTGGTGCGATCATCGGTGGATCTGATGATACTGCAGAAGCAAAGTTCAAGATCCTTGAAGAATGTGGTGTAACAGTATGCCGCTCTCCAAGTGAACTTGGTCAAAAAATGGAAGAAGTTCTAAAAAATAGAAAGTAATCGACTTTTTTAAGGAGAATAAAAATGGAAAGAACGCTATCAATCATTAAGCCAAACGCTGCGCTTGATAACAACATCGGAAACATCGTAAAGAGATTTGAAGGTGAAAACCTAAGAATCGCTGCTATGAAACTTACTGTACTTTCAAAAGAAAAAGCAGAAGGTTTTTATATTGAGCACAAAGAAAGACCATTCTTTGGTGAGCTAGTATCATTCATGACTTCAGGACCTGTAGTACTTATCGTTCTTGAAGGTGAAAATGCAGTTGAGAAAAACAGAGAAATCATGGGTGCAACTAACCCTGCTGAAGCTGCTGAGAACACACTTAGAAAGCTTTATGCAAAATCAATCGGTGAAAACGCTGTTCACGGATCTGATTCTCTTGCTTCTGCTGATAGAGAGATTAACTACTTTTTCGACAAGAACGAAGTATTCTCAAGATTCTAATTCAAAAAAAAATAAGGCTCACTTCGGTGGGCCTTTTTTTGCCTATGATCTAATTGGGTTTTTATCTAACTCTTTCAATAAATCAGGAGTTGATTTACTTAGACTCCTAAGAATAATGTCTTCTAATTCTTTCTGATCTTTCTCATTTCCATTTATGTAATCAATAAGCACATCGGTAGAGAGGTTTTCTGTCACTTCCTTAATCGTGTCTACGAGATCAAATGTTGTTAGCGACTTATTATCATTTTCTCGCTCGACACTTGAGAGCTTATTAACAAGCTGGTTTCGAACAATTTCTAAATACTTCTTTCTAAGATCAACTTTCTTCATGAGTTCATGATTCGTCTTTTCTTTGGCCTCTTTGATTTTCTGCGCTCTTTTAAGCTCAAATAGATCTTTTGAGTAACTTTTTCTAGTTTCTTTTATTTCTTCAATTAGCTCATCGAGTTCATTGGTCGTGTAGTCTTTATACTTTTGTATAAGCTCATTTCGATAGGCAACCTCATCAAAGCCTTCGGGCTTTTCTTGTACGAGGTAGAATTCAAGAAGAAGATCGACATAGTTTTTAAGAGTAATTTCTTGGGCCCTATCAAGAGTTTTACTGTTGATAGCACTTTCAATACCACTTGAGTATTGATAGGTCATATACAGCATGCTGATAGAGCTTGCTGCTATAATAGCGCTTTTGGCATGGTTTATCGCTAGCTGAGCTGTGGCCCTGTTCTTGTATTTTTTAAGAATTATATCAGAGGCCTTATCGATTCCTTCAAAAGCGATTAATTCGAGCTCCTCTTTCGTGAAATTAAAGCGAACCATTTCCTTTGAAAGGCCTAGGGCCGGAAGTGAGATCATTGCAGTGAAAGTCTTCTTAAATATACTTTTTGTTTTTCCTACTGGATCGAGTCGCTCTAATAAGCTATTTCTAGCATGAAAGTGACGCTGAAGATTCTCCTCAAGTGATCCCTCTAAAGAGGCGAGAATAATTTTTTTGTAGACGAGCTCTTTAGCATTTAGACCAAAGTAACTCAATAGAGTGTTAACTCCCTGAGGGTCGACTCTATTGGCCATATATTGTGCATGAACGATGTCTTTTAATTGCCTGGGGCTAATTCCGTAACTAAAGTCGAGGCGATTGATTTTCTTAAAGAGATTATTTAGGTATTTCTTTTTAGAACGAGAGAGTGTTTTATCAAGCAATTGTGCTTCAATACTTGTGAGATTGTATTTATCGTACTCTGTAATAGCGTCAATAAAGGCAATCTTCTTTTCGAGCGTTTCAAAATAATCTTTTTGTAGTTTTTCAATTAAGACCTCTGTGGTCTTATTCTCTTCAAGAAGGCCTTTTATATAATCTCGCTCTTTGAGATAGCTTCTGTGATCAAAGTTATCCACAATTTCTATTCCATTGACAAAGATATTGTAGTTTTCTTTAAATTTAGAATAGTGCTTAAAGCAATTTTTAAAATTAAAAGAACTTGGCCCACGCTTTTGAAGTGTATTCATCGAGCATGAACTTAGAAGTATCATGGATAATAGGAGAGGTGTCTTTTTCATATCTTTTACTCTTCGTTCACTTGTTTAAGGAGCCAGTGCGCCTGGTTCTTTCTTCTATAGTTTCTAAAGGCACAGACGTGCGATGAATTCACTTCTCGTAAATCTTTTTTAGAACCGTAGTTCTCGCTCTTTTTAAGGGCCTTTTGATACTGGTAAATCATATCGTTGTAACTCATTGTGAGACTTGAACCATGTTCATCTAAGAGCATTGGGTCGAAGCTCTCAAGGCGTGAGTCTAGGCAGTAGTCGAGATACTTATCTTTATTTTTAAAAGCAAGAGACTGAATACAGAATCTCGCTTTTGTTGCACGTATACTATTGTATTCATCTTCTCTTGTGATGACCTTATCTACATCTCCTTGAAGAATTGGAAATTCATAGCGATCTCCTCGATAGAAGATATTAAAAAAGAACTTACCAAGTCCAAGACTTGGAATATAAGAGTCTTTTGCAAGATCACTTATATTCTTTTTAGTTATGTTGATATCACTATTATTTTTTCCACTTTCAATTAAATCCAATTCGCGAATAAAACGAATCATGTAATCTGAAAAAAGTCTTTCAATATTAGCGATATTCGTCTGGTTAATATATTGGGCCATGTTAAGTTGAGTCAACATACTCGCAGGATCAGATCCGATAGAGTCGTTCATAAGACGACTAAGAAGATCATTCCCTGATACTAAGAGTAGATCTTTTTGATACTCAGTCATATTGATTTTATTTTTAATATTGAATGAGTAGTCGTAGCGAACAAATGTATTTAAACGTGTCATCATGAATGATTCACGTTGTAAGAGAATATTGAATTGATCGTAGACTGTATCAATGAGATCGATATATGTTGAACCAAGCTGGCCTTTGGGATCACCCAAAACACGGATGGCCGCTTCAAAAGTTTTAAATTTATTGGTATCGTAAAAAAGCTGTAGTTTACCCTCGGAGTAGTCGGTGAGGAGTCGAAACTTTTCAAGAACAGCATCTATTTTTGTAATCGTATCAGCGATATTAGGAAGGATCTCAGGATCAACATAGTATTCACCTCTATGCTTTTCTAATTTGTTTCCAAATTTCGTTAGATAAGACTTAATGCGAATAAGAGAGTCTTTAACAGAAATCGTCTGACTCGTAACCGCTTCATCGACTAAGTTTCTAATATCGACAATGAAACGCTCTCTAAAGTATGCACTACCAGAACTAATGGCCTTATTTGTAAGGTCTTCAACCTGTCTTTCAATGATCTCTAAGAGTCTGTCAGGATCTTTAAAAGCAGGAATGTTTTCAAAAGATCCATCACCGATAACATATTTATCCCAGGCCATAACGAAACGACCTTCATTATTGGCCGCAACGGCCTCAGGAATTGTTCCAATACCCATGAAATACCAAGGCATTTCAATTTCTGGTACAACGATGTGGTAGAAGTTTACACTTCCTTGTTTAGAGTCTTGTCCCCATCCTCTTGCCGTCATTCCTACGAGTGCTTCAATTGTCTCAAGAAGATAGTTTCTCTTTTGTTTTATATTTTGAGCTGTTTTTGCGTAGTTGATTCTTCTATCACTTATGTAAGCAATCAAGTTGAAGTTATCAGAGAGCAATTTGTTAATGTTTTGAAGAACTGTGTTCTTATAAGTTGCATCGGTAATGAGCCTAGGCTTAACTCCAAATTGGACTCTTTGTAGCCAGTCTGTGACGATCTTAACTTCCCTGTTTAGAATAAAGTAACCTTCAAGAGGATTGTATTGATCCTTTTTGAACTCAGGAATCATTTCAGGTCTAGACTTTGAATACTCAATCATTTCGATTGCATCTTTAGCCGCGCAGTAGTTCTCTGTCGCAGATTCTAAGATACAAGAGATAGAGCTCCAGAATTCTGTAGCATTGATCTTTCCATAAATTTTAGAAAATTTCTTATTCTGAAGAAAGCTTACAAGACTTTCAACTGTCTTATTAATTCCCGAAGTGAAGATATCTCCACCACCCGCGACGGCAGAAATCATCTTTGTTGAAGCGTTTACTAAACTCCACGCTGCATTTGGATGATTGAGTAGACATTGTTCATGTTGAGGGAGTGCTTGAATAATACCATTGAGGGTTGAAACTCCACCTGCAAATAAATTTTCCGTTCTTAGATCTGACTTTTCGATATCTGTTTTAATAATTGAATTTTCAACGGCCTTAGCAAAGAGAATGCTAAGAGCATCAGAGCTTTGAGAGTATCTTGCGACATCTCTAATGACACCCATATCGATGCTGTTATTTTCTAGACCTTCAACTTTCATATCTGGTGCTAAGTTTTCAAGATTTGCAACATTGATTCCCTTAATGAGGCTTTGGCAATTTTCATCACCTTGGAGTTGTTCCATGACGCCTCTAATTTCGTCGAGCTGACTCAGGGCCTCTTGAACCCATTTTCCTTGAGAAATACAACTTCCTCCAAAAGAGAAGTTTGTAGAAGCTATACTTCTTAGTGGTGCTTTTGAGTTCTCACTCTTTGGCGCTTGCTCTTCGTAAAAATAAAGAGAGACACCTAGCGAGGTCGATAAAACTAAGGTGAAGATAATTTTCCACCATTCATTCAATGCTTTTTTCATTTAACATCCATTATCAAGACAAGTTGCAACTTCTGGCTTTTCGGTTTTTAAATGACGATCTTGAGTGAAAAGCTTGGGTATTGTGTGAAATTAGTAAGTTAGCTTGATTACTTGTCGTTTTCACATTCGATCTAAGAAGATAAAATAGGCTTAAGAAAGGCCTTAAAATGAAAAAAAAATTAGTTCAATCGTCACTTTTTCTCTTTGTTATTTTTTCGATAATTTTTTCGAATACAACTTATTCAAATGATATCTCCGAGATTTATTTCAACGTGCGATCAGCAATTTCTAAAGCGGATGATGAAAAGATAAAGACAAAGTTTAAAGATGTGACTTTTGTTTTTCTTCCTGGAATTCTTTCTGAAACAAGTATTGCTGATTCTAACCAGCCACTCAATGTATCAATTATTCTTGGAGACTATTTCAGAGACTACATGAATTACGCAAAAGAGATGGGGCTTAAGTATAAGCGAATCATTGTTGAGTCAGAAGATCCTGTTTCAAATAATGCGGCCTTTATTGAAGCAGAGCTTTCAAAGATTGAAGGGGATATTGTTATTATCTCTCATTCAAAAGGTGGGCCTGAA
Organism: Halobacteriovorax sp. GB3; assembly: GCF_028649655.1. Lineage (NCBI taxonomy): Bacteria > Pseudomonadati > Bdellovibrionota > Bacteriovoracia > Bacteriovoracales > Halobacteriovoraceae > Halobacteriovorax > Halobacteriovorax sp. GB3. The sequence continues at coordinate 712,417 of NZ_JAQSLN010000003.1, read as the reverse complement.
TTTCTTTCAGTTATAATGAATAATACAAAAATTAAAAACCGCACAAAGGGATGGATCACAATGCAATCTCCCTTTTATGGCGCTTATATAGCCGATGTTCTAGGCGGTGGTCCCATTCTTGGAAGAGGCTCTAGGTGGATTTTTGATTTCTTTGGAGGAAGCATCGATGGGCTTCTTTCTATTTCAATGAAGCAGAGACAAGAGTTTCATAAAAAACATCAAGAGGCGATTGCTAAGGCCATGAAGGGGTTGAGGTTCATTCATTACCGATCTTCTATTGCCGATAGACCACTTGTTGAAACTCCACTTGAATTCACACGTGATCACATAGAAAAAAAATATGGAAAAAATGATGGTCTCGTAGAGCTTCGCTCAACACATTTTCCTTTTGGAGATAGTGTGATTGAAGAAGATGTGGATCATTTAACAACCGTTCTCGATTATAAGAGGCTTAGACTTCTTCCTCTTCGAAATAGAGAAACGAAGAATTGGAATTTCAATAAAGTGAATCATTTTAAGAGCTTACTTCTTTTACTCAATAAGAAAAACTTACATTATCTGTGAGTATAATTTGCTCTAAACTCTAATGGATGACAAAAGCATTTCTATGAAAAATTTAATGCTTCTTTTTGTCATCTCTGTTCTCTCTCTTAGTTCTTTTGCAAGGGAGCGAGTTGTCGTTTATAAAAGTAAACGTATCATGCAAATCTATCAAAATGATGAACTCATTAAAGAGTTCCCCGTCATGCTTGGATCAAATCCTAATGGACCTAAGAGGCAAGAGGGTGATCGCAAGACTCCAGAAGGAGAGTATATTCTTGATTACCATAATCCTGAAAGTCGCTTTTATCTATCGGTGCATGTGAATTACCCAAATGATAAGGACCTCGAGTATGCAAGAGAAAACAAAATAGATAACCCAGGTAATGAAATCTTCATTCATGGGCTACCAAAGAAAGTTCTGAATAAGACCAATTCTAAGGAGATTTATCAATTTCTAAAAAGACTGAATTGGACTTGGGGATGTATTGCTTTATCGAATGAAAATATGAAGTTCTTTTATGACTTTATTCCCGATGGAACACCACTTATTATTTATCCATAAAAAAGGCCCTCAATTGAGGGCCTTCTTTTTTATTGTTGTAATTCGGCTTCGTTGTGATCGTAGACATCATGCATTTCATGGATGTGCTCGTTAAGCTCTTGAAGCTCTTCATCGACATCGTACTGTCCTGCATTCTTATCGTTATAGACACTCTCATCAAATTCTTGTTCAGATTTTGCAACAAGGATTGAAACGATAGCATCACCTGAGATATTAACAGCAGTTCTTGTCATGTCGAGAAGTCGATCAACACCAATGATTAGTGCGATTCCTTCAACTGGTAGATTTACTTGTGTAAGAACCATTGAAAGAGTAATCAGACCAACTCCTGGAACACCAGCTGTTCCAATCGAAGCGAGTGTTGCTGTTAGGATAACTGAAATAAAATCACTTAGTCCTAGATCATGGCCATAGACTTGTGAGATAAAGACAACGGCAACCCCTTGCATAATGGCCGTTCCGTCCATATTGATTGTGGCACCAAAAGGGACAGAAAAAGATGCAATTGATTTTGAAACACCAAGTCTCTCAGTTACAGCTTTCATCGTTACTGGAATTGTTGCATTACTTGATGACGTCGAAAAAGCAACAAGAAGTGTGTCATAAAACTTCTTAAAGAACGTCATAACACTTAGGTTTCCAACAACTCTGAGCATTCCTGAATACACAAGCATGAGGTGTGCAAAGAGGACGGCAAGAACTGTAAGCATATACTTAATGAGTGGCAGAAGTGCTGAGACTCCTTGATTTGTAAATACCTTAGCAATAAGACAGAAGACCCCAAAAGGAGCAATAAGCATAACAAGTGTAATCATCTTCATAATGATTGTATTGAGCTCTTGAAAGAACGTAAGGATCATTTCTGCTTTCTTACCAACTGAAGCCAGAGCAATTCCTGTTAGCATGGCAAAGAAAATAACCTGAAGCATATTTCCTTCAACCATAGAGGCAATAACGTTGTTAGGGACAACATTAATAAGGACTTCAGCAAAACTTGGCGCTTGTGTTGCTTCAAATTTTGCAGCATTCGTTGCGATATCAAGCCCATGCCCAGGATTGATGAAACTTGCCATTCCAAGGGCAAGAGTAATTGCTAGTGCCGTTGTTAGTAGATAGAAAACAAGTGTTTTTCCACCAACTCGACCAAGCTTTTTAATGTCGCCAATTCCGGTTACACCACAAATAAGTGAGACAAAAACCAGAGGAACAACGAGCATTTTAATCGATTTAATAAAGATCTTTCCAACAACATGAAAGATTCCACCTGCAAGATTGTCTGCGATAAAGGCCTGGACTTCAGGAGATGAGTGCGCGCTTATCTGATTGAGAACAATCCCCGTGATAAGACCACCGATAAGAGAAAGTAAAATCCAGGTCGTCAGACCGATTTTTTTAGAATTAGACATAAACTCCCTTTATTTCAAAGTTAACGTCAAAATTGAAAATAGTGGCCCATCATAACCCCTTTTCCAATTTGATATCTTTTTTTTCTATTTCAATAAAATTTAAAGCAATTTTGATGCCAAAGGAGTGATTCCATCTTCTTGAAAGTAGGATCACGAATCCTTAATAAATTGTCCCTAGGTGTGACATTGTATAAAAGATCAACACTATTTCAATGAGGTGTAAAAGAATTATCTTTTTTTGATCTCTACATACACGTTTTTAAGGACTTTTAGTCCATCTAAACGATAATGATTTGTAGAAACGCTTTTAAATTTGACATCAATGCGTCCCTGAGTTTGCAGGCGCTGTAGATAATCAATACTGTGTTGTTTAAGCCCTACAAGTCTAATATGCCCTTCTATTGGCCTAATAACTCTGATGGCCTCATTAATGACTTCCCTTGATGTCCTTTCGTCTAAGTTATTCAAGAGCTGGTGGGCCATGATAATATCGATTGAGTTATCTTCTATAGGGATATCCGTTGCACTTCCCTGAATTAAATGTTTTCCATAGTTTCTCGTATATTCGCGCATTAAGCGAACTGTATTGTTATTTGCAGGAAGATCATCCATGGCGTGGTACCAAAGGTCGAGACCCTTTACTTCAATTCCTTGTGAAAGAAGAAAAGGAACTAGCCCACTAAAGCCCTCTCCAAGTGAGAGAGTTCTTGTACCGTTTGCCCGCCATTTTATCAGGTGGTAGGGCTCAATCATGAGACTATCGATAATGTCTTCTGTCTTATAAAGAACTTCTTCCCCAGTTACTAAGATGTCATTGACCCAGAGATAGGATCCGCTTTGATCCTCTTGGTAATTAAGTTTTTGTACACTTCTTTTAGATGAGAATTGTTTGTATTGGTCATAGCACTCTTGAGAATAAGAGTTCGTTGGGCCAAAAAGAAAAATAAAGGCCAAAAGAACGTTTGATATGACTGTGAAATGCTTGAAGTACATAGTGATATTATTTTCTTAATTTCACTCTCTTACCATTGATTCTGTAAAAATGAAGGGGGCCGTTAGCTTTCTGACAGGCGAAACTAGGGATTTTCATAGTGTAAGAATGGTGCGTTAAAAACATAAAACTTACATTTACTTACATAGTGGGTAAAAATATTCACTACTTATAACAATAGTAATGAGCTTCCAATATGTTTTGTTCATCAACAAAAAACAAAGGAAGTCAGTTGAAAAAGTTAAGTGTTTTATTGGTTATGTGTTTAGGGCTTTTCTCTTGTGGTAAACAAGATAACATTGCATCTAAAGAAGGATTTTTGAGCAGTGATATCGTTGCCCTAAAAGGTGCCAACTGGCCTCTTGGTTATACAATTCCAGTAACAATTATTGATGACTCAATTCGTTTGTCGGGTTTTGCTCATTCTAAAAGAACGACTGTGGCCGAACTTGTCGAAGAAGTTAAAGAATCGATGAATACGTGGTCAAAATTTGCCAATATCAACTTTGAATATTACTCAAGTCCAGATGATATTCCTGAGGAGCTTTCTGTAAGACCTCATGTGAGAATTACTTTCTTAGAGTCTAAGGGGAACTGGGCCTATGTTGGTCCAACTTATATTAATAAAAAGATTCCATTTAATATGTCCTTAGAGGGAATTGGGAATACATCTTTTACAAGAAAGGCCACGATGGTTCATGAATTTGGACATATTCTAGGTCTTGCTCACGAGCACCAGCACCCGGATCGTATTGTGAGTGATGACGAGATAAAGGCAAATTGCAAGAGAATAGGTTTTAATGAAGTCGGTTGTGAGTCGCAAATGTTAAAAACTCACAGTAGTGAAACAGCGGTAATTCTTCCTTATGTAGCAAATTCAATCATGCACTATGAGATTGAATCTTCTGCTGGTACGGAAGGAGTTGTTGGTGGAAGTGGTTTCTTTACTCAGGGAGATGCCGTTGCTGTAACTCATCTTTACCCAGGTCGCTTTGAATCAACTGAGCAATTTGAAAAGACATATGAAAATGCTCTTGCTGATTCAATTGATGAGTTTAATGAAGCTGTTCAAACAAAAAATTGTTTTATTGCAAAGCCTAGCTATTGTCCGAAGGATGCTCCTTTTCAAATTGCATTAAAGATGAATGGAACACCTTTAATGAAAAGTTGTGTAAAAAGTATCAGACTATCGATTAATTCGATGAACTCTTGGAAGTTCTGTCACTAGAAATAAATCATTGATTTTTCTTATAGTGGCCGACTTAGAAACCTATGTTTTAAGTCGGCCTTTCTCATTTAAACTAAAATTCATTTTTAATTCATCCCAAAATTTGACATAATAAGATTGACTTTGTTCAGGAGGAACAGATGAGTCTATTAAATTCCTATTCGATTGGAATGACAGGTCTTCAAGCAAGTTCAAAGAAAATGAGTAGCGTTTCTGATAATATCAGTAATTCCCAGACAGCAGGTTTTAAAAAATCAAATTCTGAATTTGAAGAAGTCCTTACTGATTCGATGAATGATCACTCAAACTCTGCCTCAAATCTTGGAGGAGTCAGAGAGTCGAGAGTGAAATCAAATTTTGATCAAGGCGAGCTTGCTAGAACTAGTTCGGCAACAGATATGGCCATTAATGGTAAAGGTTTTTTTAAACTTCAAACTCCCTTTGGACAGGCCTATTCCCGTGATGGTTCTTTCCATTTTAATAAAGATGGTGAACTTGTTAATAGTGATGGTCACAAAGTCTTAGGTTATCAAGTCGATGAAAATGGGAAACGTACGAATAAGCAGCTTCCAATAAAGCTTAATCAACTTGAGCTTGGAGCAAAGTCTACTAGTAGTATTAAAATGACCTATAACTTTGATGCCAGAGAGAGACCTAAGGTTTTCGATCAAAACAATCCCGACGCTACATCAAACTTTTCTCGCGTGATAGAAGTCTTCGATAGCAAAGGAGCTTCTAGGCACATTAGTGTTTATTTTAACAAAGTCTCAGAAACGCAGTGGCAATACAATGCCATGATTGATGGCAAAGACTATCAAGGTGGAGTGGCCGGACAAAAGTATTCGGGTGCCAGTGGAACAATTGATTTTAATGAAAAAGGTGAATTATTAAGTGAAACTAGCTTAACGAATTCTTTCAACTTTAAAGACTCTGATAATCCAGCACAGTCAATTAACTTTGATTTTGGTCCCTCTCTTAATGAAGGGGGTGATGGACGAAATGCAACGACTCACTATGGAACAAAGACAAGTGTTTCTAAGATGACAAAAGACGGATCTAAAGCAGCGACAATGAGTTCAATGAACTTTGGACCAAATGGAACTCTTCAGGCCTTCTTTGATAACGGGGAAGTTAAAGATGTCGCTCAGCTTATGATTGCCGATTTTACAAATGAGCAAGGTTTAAGAAAAGTTGGAGGCAATCTCTTTGTCGAGACATCAAGCTCTGGACAGGCCACTCTTGGTGCTCCAGGAGAAGAGGGAAGAGGGGAAGTTCTCTCAAAAAGTATAGAGCTTTCAAACGTTGATATGAGTACCGAGTTAGTCGATCTACTCGAAACTCAAAGAACTTTTACGGCAAACTCTAAGGCCATGAGTGTTTCTGACGAACTTCTTAGAAATGTTATTAACGTTCGAGGTTAAGTTGCGCTTTTTATTTCTCTTATTAATGGTTTCATTTCTCACTTCATGTTCAACGACAGTGGATTTTAAAATTCCTTCTAACCGCTTTCACACGCCTGAGTCATCGGGAAGAACTCTTGGTGGAGAAGTTGGAATAGGTTATGGTTCTTTACAAAAGTATGAAACGGCGCAAATCTATAATTATTATATTTTTGATGATGTTGAAGCTGATTTTACAGATTCCATTTCAAGATCAAGTGGGATCGCGGCTTATGCTCAGCTTGGGGTGCTAGAGAGATTAGATCTCTATTACAATACGGCCCATGATTCTGCAGATGTCTTTGGACTTAAATATCAGTTTTTAGGAAAGGCAAAAGAGCTTGGTCATAAAATGGCCATCATGTTGGGATATGGAAATGGGAGTGAGAGTAAGTCATCGACAAATCTTGTCTCTCGTTCGGACTCAAGGGACTATCAGGCTGACCTTGACTATGATGCCTATGAAGCAGAAATTCTCTACGGGTATAGGCAAACGAAGAATCTTCTTTATTATGTGAACTTAAACTATTCTCTCTATGATACGGTTACAAAATTAAGTTCTTCTAGTTACGAAGACGAGTCCATTCGCGGTATTGTGCGAACGGTAAACACATTAGTTGGTATTGAAATACAAGAGTCCAAAGAAATGCTCTCTATTCGAATTGAAGGGGGGATTGGTAGAAGTAAGTGGGAAGATCGCTATAGTAAAACGTTCTACCCAATTGGCTTCTTTGGTGTTCTTAAATTTTAGTGTAGTTTAAAACTTCTTCTATTTTAAAAACAGCTTCACCCTCGCAGTGATCTTGTGTTGTACAGATCTTTGGGATAAAGCATCTCTTTCCATTTCTCTTAACGCTTTCATAGTCTTCTACACCTGAGATGAGAATTCCTTCAACCTCTTCGGTTTGAGCGTTAATAACAGGAGAGCCAGAGTTTCCTTGAAAGGCATCAAGGCGAGCAAGGTAGTAGCTTTTAGAAGGATTTAGTGATTTTAATGTTCCAGCATCGGCGATCTTTTGTGGAAGTCCACTCGGGTGCCCGATAATAAGGAGTTCATCTTGTTTTGTGATCTTCGATTGAAGGTTTAATTTTAAGGGAGCTCTATCCGTTACGGGGCGATCTAGTTCGATCAGTGCAAAGTCAACGATATCTTTGCCATTGAAGTACTCAGCTTTTTGAGCAATTAGTTTCTTGCATGAGTAAACGTTTTTTTCGTAAACCTTGATGTTTTTTCCTGCGTAATACCCATTTCCAACTTTGTAATCAAAGACCCATTTTTTGTTATTACATTCATTTTGAGATTGTATGCAGTGGCCTGCTGTTAGAATTTTTGTTGGAGATACGAGAAATGCACTACACTCGGCAGCTGTCGTTTGACGAAAGAAATTCTCGTAAGAACAAATACCCAATTGTTCAAGAGTTTTGGATCGAAGTTGGGCCATTCCTTCTTCCACTCCAAAGCGAAAAGCATACATGGGAACTTGGGCCGCAACGGACTTTGCAATATTTTGAATCCTCTGCGACGCTTCCCTTGTTTCAATGCGATTGTCTTCACCATAAACGACTTTATCGAGTGAATATACCTGCATAGAGTAAAGGAGAGTTAAGAGTGTAACTGCTAATGTCGAAGATCTTGTGTTCATAGGGATTCCTTGGTGGAAATATCCTAAAAGAGATCCCTATGTATGGCAAATAATCTTTTTTTAAGTTCGTATTTTGGCAAGAAATGAGCTTGTTTGTTCATTTCTAAATTCAAGAGAGAATGTTTGCGATGCGCCATCATCTGTCTGAGCATTCTGTTCAATAAAAAGATCAATTTTCTTTGTACCAAAAGGGATCTCTCTTTTGAATGTCGCATAGAGAGTCTTTGCTTTTAGACCACGAGAACAAAGGGCATCTTCTAATAACTCAAAGTAGCAAGTGTTGTTTAGGTGCTGGTTAATATCAAAGTCCGTGTAGCGAAGGGCATAGGTTATTGGCTCTGATTGAAGGCCTACTTTTTTCAAGCGCCAATTGGAAATGTCACTTTTAAAATTCGTGCGATGAACTTGAATGAAATTTGGAAACATCTCGCTTGGAAATTCCTCAGGTTTTTTTTCAATGAAATTTAAATAAATCCACTCGCTCTGTGCTTTTACAAGAATCTCTCCCTGACAAGAAATTTCGTATTCGCGATGGCCTTTAATTCCTTGAGTTCCCTTAGACCAAGTGGCCACTTGGATTTGCTCACTAAGTTTTGGCAGGCGGGTTATGTGAATCTCCATCTTAGTTAAAACCCAAGAACGTCCCGATTTTACAACCTCATCCCAGCTTTGTGCTTTTGTCGTGTAGTGCTCTAAGGCAACTTTTTGAAACATCAGCAGAAGTCGCTTAAGGGTGAGTTGCCCTTTAATACAAACATCATCTGCATTGATATGAAGATCGTTTGAAAAGACTCCTTCATTATATTTTGTTGTCACAAGAATTCCTTTATCGATAAATTTTACTGTAGTGTATAAATTATTTCATTGGCAAGCCTTGCTTGCTAAGCCGGTTCGCTATAGCGTATCAAAAGCAAAAATATAAAGGGATTTGAAAATGAAAGAAAAACTATCACTACTACCCATCGCCTTATTTCTTGCCATCTTTTTAGGCGTTGGTAGCTATCTTCACTTGCAAGGTGTTGACTATGCCTTTTATCAATTTCCAGCACCTGTTGCGGTTGTACCTGCTTTGATTTTAGCTGTCATTCTCGGTGGAAGAAAAAAGATTCAAGAAACACTAGATACACTCATTAGTGGAGCCGGTGATAAAGATATTATAGGAATGTGTTTGATTTACCTTTTAGCGGGAGCTTTTGCTAGCGTCTCTAAGGCCAGTGGTGGAGTTGATGCTACAGTCAATTTTGGACTCTCTTTCATTCCTGTGGATTACATCTTGCCGGGAATCTTTATTATTAGTGGTTTTGTTGCAACGGCCATGGGGACTTCCATGGGAACAATTGCAGCAGTATCTCCAATTGCTCTAGGAATTGGGCAAAAGCTTGGTATTGATCTCTCTTTGATGGCGGGAGTTGTTTTAAGTGGTGCCATGTTTGGTGATAACCTCTCGATTATTTCTGATACAACGATTGCTGCAACTCGCTCTCTTGGTTGTCAGATGCGAGATAAATTTAAAGAGAATGTTCTCATCGCACTTCCTGCCGCTTTCATTACGATTGCTTATCTCATTTATGTCGGGGAGCCTCTTCCAAGTATTGAGGTGAGCGACTACGAACTCTATAAAGTTCTACCCTATGTAGCGATTTTAATCTTGGCGCTAATGGGAATGAATGTTTTTATTGTACTGATTATCGGTATTCTTATTGCTGGAGTTATTGGACTTTTAACAATTGATCAGTACACGGGGCTGAGCCTTGCTAAAGACGTATATAAAGGCTTCACCGGAATGCAGGAAATCTTTCTTCTCTCAATGTTTATTGGCTCTTTAAGCGCTCTTGTAAAGTCTCAAGGAGGAATGAAAGTTCTTCTCTCTCCCATAGAGTCATTGATTGAATATTCAAAACGCTTTGGCCCGAAAGTATCTTCTCTGGCATCAGAAGTGGGCATTTCTTTAATGGTTTCTGTCGTAGACCTCTGTACGGCCAACAACACTGTGGCGATAATTGTTTCGGGTCCACTAGCAAAAGAAATCCAACTCAAGTACCAACTTTCAAGAAAGCGCGTTGCCTCTCTTCTCGATATTTTTAGTTGTGTAATGCAAGGATTAATTCCCTATGGTGCTCAGGCCCTTTTAGTCGCGAGCTCTTTTAACATTTCTACATTTTCAGTAACTGAGAAGGCCTATTACTGCTGGGCCCTTGCTCTGGTTGCTCTTTCAAGCATGATAAAGAGAGCTTGGACTAAGTAGTCTTTGTTTAAGAATATGAATGATAAAGAGGGGGCGAATGCTCCCTTTTTTTTCATAAATGAAGCGATCTTAGGGTTCGCTTAAGAAAAAAACGCTACTTTTCCAAAATATTTATTAGTTCAATGTTATACTGATGATAGTTTTTTAGAAGCAAAAGACTGAAATTCCCTCTATCTCAGTTGTCTTTTTATCTCGGTCTCTGTCGTTGGTCTTGGGCTTCAAAAAAATCCCTTTAGAGGTTCTCTAACGGGATGAGAGCTAGAGAAATGGTGTGACGGATAAGCTTGAAAAGAATTAACCGAGCTTAATAAAACAATCTTTTTAAAACCCCAAATCTTTTTAGCAAGTTTGTAAAAATTACAACCTTTATTGAGGCATGTTTTGCTTTGCGGTATAACAAAATAGATTTATCTTGTTAGGAGGTAAAAATGTTTAAGATTGGCGATTATACGGTTTGTCCTGGACATGGTGTCGGACAAATTTGTGATATCGAAGAGCGTGAGTTTGGTGGTCAGACGAAGTATTTCTACATCATCAAAATTATCGCTAATGGTATGACAGTCATGGTGCCAACTGATAGTGAAAATGGCGTAAGAGATCTTGTTAGTGATAATGAGATCGATCAAGTTTATGGTCTTTTAAAAGATCATGAAATCGCAATTGATACATCCACTTGGAACAGACGATACAGAGAGTATATGAACAAAATTAAAACAGGCTCTATTACAGAGATTGCTGAAGTTTTGCGCGCTCTTTTTCTTCTTAAAGACAAAAAGAATTTAAGTTTTGGTGAAAAGAAGATGCTTGAACAATGTCGTGATCTGATCTCACAAGAGATTTCTCTTTCTAAGGGAATGGATCAAAAAGAAGTGAATACCTCAATCGATGGGTGTTTCAACTAAATCAACTTTCTTTTTTTAAAGTATTGATCAATAAGGCCGCATTTAAAGTGTGGCCTTTTTTTATTGCCCTTTCTAAAATACTTTCATGAACACAAAATCACCTTTCAAATTACAGTCAAAATTCTCTCCATGCGGAGATCAACCCGAGGCCATTGAGAAGCTCTTAGAGGGCTTTGAAGAGGGGAAAAAAGAGCAAACCCTCTTAGGGGTAACGGGTTCTGGTAAAACCTTTACTATGGCCAATGTGATCGAGAAAATGGGAAAGAAGACGTTGATCTTGGCCCATAATAAAACTCTTGCCGCTCAGTTATATGCTGAGTTTAAAGAATTTTTTCCAGAAAATGCAGTCGAATACTTTGTTTCTTATTACGACTATTATCAGCCTGAAGCCTATGTGCCAGGTTCTGATACTTATATTGAAAAAGATGCCTCTGTTAATGATGAAATCGATAAGTTGCGCCACAGTGCTACTCGTTCTCTTTTAGAACGGGACGACGTTATTATTATTGCTAGTGTCAGTTGTATTTACGGGATCGGGTCTCCCGATGAATATAGTGCTCAAAGAATCCCTCTTTTTGTTGGAGATACAATCGAGCGCGATGATCTTTTAAAAAAACTTGTTAGTATTCAATACGAAAGAAATGATATGGACTTCTCACGAGGATGTTTTCGCGTCCGTGGCGATCTTGTTGAAGTTTTTCCTTCACATGAAGACAGTGATGTCATTCGCATTGAATTTTTTGATGATGAAATTGAAACGATTTCAATCGTCGATCCTTTGCGTGGGATTGTTTTAAAGACTCTTTCTAAAGTTACGATTTATCCTAAATCGCATTATGTCGTTGGAGAAGAGAAGCTTGAAAGGGCCATTGATACGATAAAAGTTGAACTTCGTTCTCGATTGCAAGAATTAGAGTCACAAGGAAAACTTGTAGAAAAGCAAAGGCTTGAGCAGCGAACGCTTTTAGATCTAGAGATGCTCGAGGAGATGGGTTTTTGTTCTGGTATTGAAAACTACTCAAGACATTTAACAGGTCAAGAAGAAGGTTCGGCCCCTCCGACACTCATTGATTACTTTAAAGATGACTTTCTTCTGATCATTGATGAGTCCCATATCACCGTTTCTCAGGTTGGAGGAATGTATCGTGGGGATAGGGCCAGAAAAGAAAATCTCGTCAACTTTGGTTTTAGACTTCCGAGTGCTCTTGATAATAGGCCCCTCAATTTTAAAGAATTTGAAAAGAGAAAAGATCATGTACTCTATGTTTCAGCAACACCTGCTGATTATGAGTTAGAGCAATCAAATGGAGAGTATGTCGAACAGATTATTCGCCCGACAGGTCTTCTCGATCCCGTTATTGAAGTTAGAGATGCCACTGATCAAGTAGATGATTTTCTTATTGAGAGTAAGAAGGTCATTGAAAAGGGCTTTAAAGTTCTCGTTACAACTCTTACAAAGAAGCTTGCTGAAGAGCTAACAAATTACTACCAAAGTGTAGGAATGCGCATTCGCTATCTTCACTCTGATATCGATACACTTGAGCGAATGGAGATTATTCGTGATCTTCGCCTAGGGAAATTTGATATTCTCGTTGGGATTAACCTTTTAAGAGAAGGGCTCGATATTCCAGAAGTTGCTCTTGTTGGAATCCTCGATGCTGATAAAGAGGGCTTTCTACGCTCTGAGAGATCGCTTATTCAAACGATTGGAAGGGCCGCGAGAAATTCTGAAGGTAAGGTTTTTCTCTATGCTTATAAAAATACGAAGTCTATGCAAAAAGCGATTAGTGAAACTTCTAGAAGACGCTCAATTCAAGAAAAATATAACAAAGACAACGGCATAACTCCTCAAACGATTATAAAGTCTGTTTCTGGTGGAGTTATAGAAACTCTTAGAGGTGCTAAGGGACAATATAAAACAAAGAAAAATAAAGTTGTTGAAGAACTTCAAAGCATCGAAGAAATCGACTCTAAAATCGAGTCTCTGTCTCTTGAAATGAAGAAATTCTCTAGAGATTTACAATTTGAGAAAGCTGCTGAAATCAGAGATGAAATTAAAAAACTTAAGGAAGCCCGCCTTCTTCTCTAAAAGGTAAGAAACGTTACACCTAGAGCATGATTAAGATCAGTTTCCTTAAAGAGAATATAAAATATTCAATAAAAGTTAAGAACATTTTTATTGCTCTTGATTGTGTAAGTTATTGTAATCTTTGCCGGTATTAACTAGAGTTTACCTAAAGTTCACAAAAGTTGGGAAAAGCTGTTTTTTGCTCTTTTCAAGATCGTTTCTAAAGGATATTTATTCTCCCAAAATACAAAACATTTCACAAATCCAAACGGGAGAATGAATGAAAGCACTATTACCACTTTTGGCCCTTTTCATGGCCTTCAATGTTCACGCTGTAAACCTTGCATTCAAATTTGAAGTTACTTCTTCTGGTAACTCAATGTACGCTTGTAACGCTGGTTTAAAGCACAAGCCTTACCAAGATAGAGTTTGTTACGAGAGAGGTGACACGACGAAATCTTGTAACCCTGCTCAGTGTAAAGACGGTCAAGCATGTAACTGTGTTTGTACTGGTGGATTTACACTAGGACAATCTATGTCTGGAGACGGTGAGTACAGACTTGATTACTTCAATGCAAAAGTTGCTAACTGGAGTGATAACGGAGAAGCTGCTACAAACGTACAGACTATGACAAAGACAGCTCTTACTAACGGATACAGATTTGCTGTTGATTCTGCTGATGCATTTTCTACACAACTTCTTGGTCTAGAATTCTTTCTGGGTTCTGAAAGATACGGTGCTGAATACTTTGTTGATGTTTGTTTTAGAGCAACTCAAATTGATTACCCAACTAGCTATGACGTTGGTTACCTTAACTGGTCACTAACAAGAGCTGTTACAATTACTGATCTTGGAACATCTAATTCACCAGACACTCACGTATGGGACCTAGATGAAACTGATGATATCTGGTACACAGCTAAAACTTACCAAGATCTAGCTGGTCTAAAAGTTAAGTCACTTCTTTACTGTAAAAACAAAGATGGTGGAGTAACAATTAACGATCAAACTGATTGGACAGACTTTAACAACGCTCAAGCGATTACTTTTCCTTCAAAATCAACTCGTGAAGACCTTAAGGGTTGTTTCTTTAGATATGAATTTAAAGAATCAAATAGAGATGGTCTTGCAAGTGTAAGAAAGTGGAAAAAGCAAAAGGCAAGAATCTGTACTTACTCTTCTGCTAACGAAAGCGCTCAGTAAATTTTTTTAAACGGGTAGGTCTTCGGACCTACCTATTATAAGCTTGATTTGGTGATGTATGAATAAAACAATAATTGTTCTTTTTTTGTTTTTAAGAGGAATAAGCTTTGCTTGTTCAAGCATCAATGCGCCAACTCAAGTTAATATCGCACTCGATCCTGCTAATGATACTCGTTATTTTTACAACGATCTAAAAGTTCTAGGTGAAAGACCATTTATTGGAATTGAAAATTGTATTAAAACGGCAGCTGAGGACAAATTTCTTATGTTCTCTGTTGGACTAGAAAACTTCGTTTTAAGTGATGAGTTTCTAACTTATAGTTACAACGATCAGCTATCCTCAAAAGATAGTCAGTGTAAAATTGAGAATGCTCCACTTAAAGACCTATCGGATCAAGAGTCTATCTACAAACGTCTACTTTCTCGTCGAAAATTTCTCAATGAGTGTTTAACATTTCAAGTAACAGACTTTGCTAAAGCAGGTCTTTCGGTGCCTTCAAATCAACCGGGTTGTCAGGTCGAGAGAATATCTGATCACGCGATTAATTTTAAGGGACCATTTTGTTTTGTTAAACCCCACGCTGAATCTTCGATCGTCTTTAGCGTTGATATCAACGGAAGTTGTCTTGAAGAAGAGTTTTTAAAAGAAAATAAAATTAGTTATCAAGATGTTCTTGGTCTTCTTGCAATTTATAAAGCAGGGGATACAACGGGGACATCAACTGATTTAACGGCACTTAAGCAATTAAATCTTAGAGCATCAGTCAATGCTGATCCTAGACTATTAAAAACGAATACTGAGACGGGAACAAAGAGGCCGACGTGGCCAGTTGATTGGAATGTTACTTCAGTTCTTCCTGGAAAAGTTGAAATTAATAGTAAACTTTCAAAGTACGATGAAATTATTGTTCCACTCTATGTGAATAATGTTTGTGATCAAAAATGCGTAGATGGACTCTGTTCTTCGAGCTGTCTTTATTCTCAGCCAGTTGTTGGAGATTATCGTCTTTTTGAAATTACAGAAAAGGGACCAGACTTTCTCTACTCATGGTATGACGGTGGAATGGCCCCTGCTATGTGGAGAGGAATGCTTCATGGTCTTGGTGCAAAGATCCAAAAGGGACTTCTAAAAGAGGGGAAAAAGTATGTCGTTAAGATTGATCTAAGCGATCAAGAACTTAATTACATGACTTTCAAAGGAATGATTAAAAGAAGACTTGGACTTCGCCCTAATCATATTCCGAGAATCAATCGCGAGGGTGGTCGCATTGCAAAAATTCCACTTCTTGGAGTGATTGGAAATATTTCGAGACTTCCTGAGATTGAAGGAATTTCTGGCATTTCATTTTCTGGAGATGGCTTTATAGGGGTACGTAGGGCGCTTAATTCTATCAATAGAGTGTTTAAAAATATTTATTGGCCGCCATATTTTCAAAGAATGTGTTCTGGTGATGATTGCATTTCTGCGAAGAAACACAATCTAGAGCTCTTTGTTGAATTTACTTACAAAGATGGGAAAGCTGTTGATCTTAAAGGTCTTAAAAAAGGGTCTATGGTTGCAGGTAAACAACATATTAATGACCTTCCTCATTTGAACTGTGGGAACGATAACGATTCATCTGACGATGATTTCGATATCGATTTTGATTTTTAAGATGAAAAAACTTTTACTAACACCATTTATTTTATTTGTTTTAGGCCTAAGCTCTTTAGCATGTCCTGACTATAAAACTGTCGTATGTCACAGTGGTAGTGGTGCTCACTATGGTGAGATTTGTATTAGTTTCTCTGGACTTTGGGGACATCTGGCCCAACATGATCTCGACTATTATGGTAAGTGTAATGCTGTTGGAGATGAGGGAATCCCAAAACCTTATGTCTGTAATGCAGGTCTTAGACAGAAAGATTTGGATGAAGAAATTTGTTTTGAAAAGGGACGTTTGGAAGAGTTTAACGAATATGTTGAATGTCGAAACTCTTCAAACTGCGTTTGCTTTGACAAAAAAGATCTTTATTTAGCAGACTTTATGAGTGGGCAACTTTCAACGTTTAATCCTTATACAGAAGAAATTAGTAATACGACTTCTTTAAACCTTCAAGCAAAGAAGAATCTATTTCAAGTTTTTGGAACAGATCCATTTTTCCAAACACTCGCTACAGATCAAGGTCTTTCTTTTGAAATTGGTTCAGAGAGAATGAATGCAGAGTACTTTGTTGATACTTGCTTCACTAATACAAGTGGTCTTGAGGAATATTCGATTTCATTTCGATTGAATTCGACAATTTCAACAAATCTCTATCAAACACAAGTTGATTACCCGTCAATGAGTAAGCTTAAGTCTAAGTATCTTCTTTATTGTGACTCTGTTTATGATGGTCTTTTAAATTATGATACAGTTTCACTTGAAAAAGAGGGGAGCTTTTTTGATTTTAGAGCAGGACAGATCCACAATGATAGTGTCACAATCCAAAATAAAGAAGCGTGTGTTATTAGACAATATTTCAAAGAGAACGAATTATCTCTTGCACGCCAGCACGATCTTAAAAAAATCACAGTTTCTAATCTTTATGAAAGCTATGATGAGGAGTTTAACTTCTCCGGTGATCAGGTTGATATCTGTCACGTTCAGGCCTTAAAGCAAAATGGATTGAGTTTTCCTCTGCCTGGTCTTCCAAGTGATCCTATTGTTAGATTAAACGGAGTCTCAAGTAAGTATGCTTGTTTTCAAATGACTTTCACTGATCGTGATCAAGTGAAAAGATATGTAAGTTCTTATCACTCAAATACTGAATATAAAAAAATACATCAACATGACTATGTTGGATTATGTCGAAGTGTCTGTGGTCCAATCCATGGAAACGGAGCTAATTAGGAGTCCTTTATGAAAAAAATGTTTATTTTAGCATTAAGCTGTTTCTCTCTTGTAACTTACTCTGGTGATATCGATGACTACTTTGGTGGTGGTGAAGATACATATGATTTTGAACAGCGCTACTCTGATGCCGATATCCTAATGCAAGTTGATCGCGATGCCGCTGTTGCTTGTCACGGAAGTCTTTGTACTCTTCACTCTGTAACAAATCGTTATGGTGGGTTCGAAGTAGAATTTACTGTTGGTCAGAACCTCAATAATACAAACGGATCTGGTGCTGTTATCATTACTGGTAATGGTAAAGATGGATACGATACAACATGTGATACTTGTGACGAGGGAATTAGCTGGGGTGTAACACTTCGTTATGCTAAGGGGCAATGTACTCAAACAATTGATGTTCCTGTATCAGTTTACAAAGCGATTAACACTTATATGTATGGACTCATTAGGCAAGGTGGAGGAACAAGATCAGGTTTCACTCCTGCTGATGAATCAATGATCATGTTCTATACAACAATCATGAGCCAGGCGACTGGTTGTACAATGAAGTAGGAATAGTTGTTGAAAAATCTGAGCATAAGATTCATATTCATTTTTATTATTTGCGCTTTTTCTATAAGTGAGGCGAAGGAGTTTGGTATAAACTCTCTTCGTTTCACTAACCGTGCTCAGTGTGCTCTTGATTCTAAAAATCCTACTCGATCTGCTTTTGTTATTGTTAACAATATTGATCCGGGAAAGGCCATTTATAGGCTTGCAAAAGTTACTGGTCGCCCTGTAGGTGAAACAACAAAACGAGGGATTGAGCTCTTTCGTTATTCGGTCGTTAATCTTATACAAATGATTCATGAGAAAATGATGAATCGCGACCTTCCTCTTCTCGTTTCTAATACAACGAAAATTGAGGGTCATATTCCTGATGACTACTTAAAATATTCTAGAACATGTTCTAATGAAGATGAGTGTGATGAGCTCAATGATTACATCAAAGAACTTTGGGATAACTCTGAAAGAGATGTCTCATCAGTTCAAAAAGTTCTCGATAATTACAAGCTGGATAACTTCCACTCTAAAGACAATTATATGAGAAAAAAAGATTTTGATAAGAGCGGGCAAAAGCTCTATTGTCATTATCTCAAGAAATTTTCTCCACTTCAATCCCATCTTTTTGGGACAAAGCCTACTCGTAAGGCCTATGAGCAATTTGCTGTTGCCCTCGATAATATCGATCAACATTTAGGAGATTGCTATGACTTTAACTCACAAGAAAATCTAAAAGTTGCCGCTTATCAATTTGATCTAACGGGATTAGACGAAAAGGATTGGCAAAGTAAAGGGTTTGACTATTGGTATAGCATGAAAGTTTACTTTTCATGGGCCTTTCGTCATGCCGAAATAATGAAATCACTTTCAAATGAATATTATAATATCTTCAAGGGTCTCGATATCGAGAACCTTGTCATGATCATTAGTAATGGTTGTGAAAGTATCACAAGTCCAACTTGTGGAGGCGAACTCCTTTCAAAAGGAATCATGAGAGAGTTTGCGAAGGCCGATTTCAAAAAAGCCTCTCTAGATATGGATGTATTTGATGGTGTTCCTGATGGACCTCAAGACGATATCCTTGTTGATCCTTTTACTGATGTAAATACAAATATTATGGAAATTAGTACTCGAGATGCCGCTACAAAGTGGGGAGAAAATCTTGCAACTAATTTATCATCAAGTAGAAACCAAATTAAGAATAATTTATTGAAGGCCGTAAACTTTGTGAATATTCTTTCGAGACATTTTCCACTTCAATCTTTTGAAACAGTTTTTCAAAAACAATTTCAAAAGATTTTAGATGAGGAGAACTCTCGTGAAGGTGAGCTAAAAAATGAACTCTACTTCTTATGTAGTGAGTATTACTTTCTTTCGCATGAGACTTTTAGTAGTGTTTCTGGTGATCTTGAAATATTAAGAAAGACCAATGTCTTAAACGATGTTCTTTTTAACGCTTCAAAGAAAAATGTTTCAGAACTCTTTTCTTATTTTGATCTCTTTTCTAAAGAAGTGGTGAGGCTATGCTCTGGTCTTCGTCAAAAAGAGATCTTTGATGATCAATTTGTACTTGAAAGAGAAGGTTATCAACAATGGTACTTAGAGAAAGTCTTTACTAAGAATAATGTTGAATCAAAATACGATGCGATTCAACTTTCAAAGCTTACTCCTAATTTGAAGCCTCTTTTAAGTTACTCTCTTTTTAGTGAGAAACCGAACTTTGATAATATTGTCTGTATCGATGCTTCTCACTGTGCAAGACGTCTTGCTCGTTCAATTGTAGATATCTATCGTGCTGCAACTTATGCACGTGGACTATGGGCGAAAAAAGGTGAGGTTAGCTCTAATGAAGCTTTTAATCCTTATGCTGAAAGAGTCGCTTGTAAAGTTTATGATCCGTGGTTTAAAACGAAATCGATGATCTTTCATTTAGTAAGTGATATTGGGCAGGCCGCTGCAACTCTTGTTACTCCTGGACTTATCTATGGGCGAGTTGATTTAAAGCCTGGTCGGGTTGTTTCTTTTAAACAACTCGTTAAAGAAGGGAAGATCGAGTATGAGCCATCAATGGACCCTGAGAGAATCTCTCTTGGGTTACATGCTGATTTTGGACCTCTTCTTGGAATCCCTTGTAAGATCTCCGTATCGAATACGGCCAATAACCCATACGATTCACTTCGTTTTGTTGGTGTGAGTGCAAGCACTTGTCATTCAAAAGAAGAGCATACTGTTATTGCGTATTCAGGAAGCGATGTTCGAAGAACACCTGTTAATGATTATTCTGCTTGCGCAGGATGCCGACTAGATTTCGAAGCTGTTGCTTTATCTGTAACGAGAATGAGCCACTATGTTGGTCCTGTTTATTTTCTCGTGCGTGCTTTTGTTAGGCTTTATAAGGCCTTAAAAGATCCTCATAATATTCCTCGTGATTGGATTGCAGATCCAAGTGATGTTTATGATACTTACAAGAAGTACGGTTATATTCCAGCTCGCTGTGTGAAGAAGTTTAAAAAGGGGAAATCATGTCGATGAAGTTTCTTTGTTTACTTATTTTCTTTTTTTCGCTTCAGTCTAAGGCCATCGTTTTTTATAACGAGTGGACATTTGATTTTGAGAAAAAGTTGAACGTTGCTTGTTTTGAACAAGATGGAGATTTTTGTCATCGTTTATGTGGTGATTTTGAAGATTGCCAAGTAGATGAGCCCGTTTGTGAAAATTGTGTCGCTAATAATTTACTAATGACTAAGATCTTCTTTGATATGGGAAGAGAGTATGTCAATACTTATGAATTTGCGCAAAATGATGAACTCTTAGAGCTTCTACGTTCGGGCGAGTTTGTTAGTCTTGATTCAAGGTCTGTTTATAATCTTGTCACTGGTCACGATTCAGCACGTGTACAAGAAGGATTTCAGTCGCTTTGTTACAATGGTGTAGGCTACCCTCTCGTTCTTTTTTCTACTAAGAGAAATCGAATTGATAAGGTTAAGTTTGTCTCTTGTGGTGTTGATACTTTTCATATGAGTGACGAACCTAATATTGACTTTGAAAATGCTAAGGCAAATCTTTATTAGTGATTTTCATTAAAGTGACGGCAAGTAACTCTAGAAATCCTAACTTTTCCTTCTATTGTATGTTCATATTTCTGTAGAAAACTTTCTAAGGGAAGAGTAAGACCCATATCACAAGCAAAGCTATCTGCTTCAATTTGTGCTTCAAGGGGATCAATGTCTCTATAGGAATGTTGATAAAAAATGTGACCTACCTCATGCGCCAAAATTGCAAGTCCTTCTTCTGGCAGAGGAGATTTAAGCATTTTTTCTATTTCTGGAAATATCATGATAATGTGAAAGTCTTTTTGTGCACTAAGGGCACAGGCGTATTTTCCTTGGGCCTTAATAAAAGCGATGGGCCTTTCTTTTAATAGCCTTGTAACTTGCTTTTCATTCAGTCGATCAAAAAATGACTTAAAAGACTCAAGTAAATAACGGTCTTTAAGAATCCATTGATTTTCTTTATTTGATAAGAATGAGCGTTTAAGCTTTGATCGCTTTGTCGCCAGATTTTCTTTAAGTACTTTTGATTTTCTAAATAGTTCGAGCATTAGATGGCCTCCAGTATCCCTTTCGGCGCAATCGTTTACTGTAATAAGAGTGGTTGTACTAAAGGGAAAGATCTTCCAATGTAAAGTCAGTGCCATTTTTGATAGAATAAACGTGTGAATATATTGAAATTATTTATCTTTTCTTTGTTTTTTATCTCTTTATCAACACAGGCCGTTGAGAGATCTTCTGCCTTTATCATTAAGGCCTACGGAGATCACTTCAAAGTCCTGGCTCCCTCGCAATTTGTTGGTATAAAATCTATAACGAAAGCTAGACAAGTCGCTGTTATTATAGAAAATAAGACACTCTCTAAACTCTATGGAAAAATTGAGAGTTCAAGTGGTGATCAAAAAGTTTTCGTCAACACGAAGCCTGGCCAAATACCTTCAACGGTTGAGATCAAGTTTCAAACTAACCAACGCTATTTCTTCTACCCACTTAGTCCTTCTTCGCAAGAGGTTGAATTAAAAATAGGTCAAAAAGCATATGAGATTCCTGCAAAAAGATAAAATTATAAAGTCTGTTATTGTCATAAGCGATATCCACCTTGGGGCGGGACAATACGTTAATGGAGATCGAAATTATCTGGAGGACTTTCATTTCGATGAAGAGCTTGTTGATTTCCTCGATTTCTATAGTAGTGGGGATTACTTACATCGTGAGGTTGAGCTCGTGATCAATGGAGATCTTCTTGATCATTTGGCAGTTCCTTATGTAGAGTATTACGATGATGAATATTGGTCAGAAAAGGCCGCCATTAAAAAAACAGAAATGATTCTTGATGCTCACAAAGAAGTCATTAATGCGTTTGATGAATTTGCGAGTAAGAAGAAAAAGAAAATCACTTATATCATTGGTAACCATGATGCCGAGATGGTCTTTGAAAGTTGCCAAAAAGTTTTAAAAGATCGTCTTAGTGAAAAGGGGAGAGAGAACTTTCAAATTCTTTTAAACCCTGATGCAGACTATTCTCCTTATAAGGGAATTGTCATTAGACATGGTCATGAGTACGAGCTTGCTCATCAATTTGATCCCAATGACTCTATCATTGAAGCAAAGTCGGGAGATCGATATTTCAATCCTCCTTGGGGTTCTTACTATGTCACAAGAATTATTAACAAGTTTAAAGAAGAAAGAGACCATATTAATGCCGTAAGACCGATCAAAAAATTTCTTATTAACGGTCTTATTTATGATCCACTTTTTACGATTCGTTTCATGCTCGCTAATGCTTTTTACTTTTTCATGGTGCGATCGATTTTCATCATTAAACAATCTAAGAACCTTTCTAAAATATTTGATCTCGTCAAAAAAGAGCTTGAGCTCTTTCAAGATTACGAACTTTTGACTGAGAAGTACTTACAGGAAAATGAAGAGGTAAGAGTCCTTCTTGTTGGGCATACTCATGAGCCTGTTATCAGAACTTTTTCAACGGGACAAACTTTTATCAATACGGGAACGTGGACGAGAATGTATCATCTAGATTTTGGAAAAGGTCAGGATCTTCTTACTTATGCGAGTGTCGATATTAGTGAGGAAAATGAAGAAAGGCCACAATTAGAAGTGGCCCTTAATAATTGGAAGGGAACTAATAAGCTCCCTTATACTGAATTATCTTAGTTACCATCACCTTCAGCATAGCAAAGTTCCATGTACATTGGTCCATGGGCAGAGCTAATTGGGATAAGGATAACGATCGTTCCATTCGGATAAGAGATTGTGTGCTCTTTACCTTCTATCATGGATGGGATGGCCATATTTGATGTGTAACCAAGTCCTGCGAGATCTCGTTTGGCATTACCCATAATCATATTTGTAATCTCTCCACCGACATCTTGAATTTCTTCATTAAATTCAGTGAATGTATCCATAAGCATGGCAGAAGCTACTTTAAAGTATGTTTCATATGGCCATGAGAGGACAAGCATTGCTCTATATGGCCTTTTAACGCCATCTTTTTCTACTTCACCATTAAGGCCTAGAACCGCCGAAACATCACCCTTAGATGTATTTCCTTGCTTGATACTTGGCTTTTGGGGATCGAGTTTCGTAAATACCATAGTCTCGAAGACATTTCGTGCCGCTTCGATAAATGGCTTTGAGAACTCAATAAAGTTATGTTTAGCCGACATTATTTACTCCAGTCTTATAATCCTAAACTTGACATGAGATCATCAATTGAAGATTGAGACAGATTCTCACGATCTGGCTCAACTGCACATGATGAACGCTCAATATCTTTAAATTTATCTGATAACCAATTTAATCTTGTAACAAAGGCCTGTGTGTTTAATTTATCAAGAGCGTTGTCATTACCAGTTTTGATTTGATCAACCATTTTTCTAAGTAACTCTACTGAGTCGAATAAAATAGCGACAACAACTTCAACAAGGGCAACTTCTTTGGTTTGACTAGATTTGTAACCAATCAATTTACCAAGCTCACAAAATGTTGCAATTTCCATTGCACCAATTGATTTTGCTGCACCCATAACTCTATCAATAACTTGTCCGAATTCTTCTAGTTTTTCAGTTTTAGTTGGATCATCTTCTAAAACTTCTAGATGCTCTTCTAATTGACCAAATAATTCGAGCGACTCGTCACAAAAGTCGAGTACAATCTCTCTCATAGAAGGGTCATTAATTAAACTCATCAGCTATTCCTAATTAAAAATCTTATCAATTTTTTCTTTAAGAACTTGCGCAGAGAAAGGCTTGACAATGAAGTTACTAACTCCGGCCTTAACTGCAATAACAACGTTTCCTTGTTCAGCTTCAGCTGTAATCATAAGGAAAGGAAGTTTCTTTGTCGTTTCTGTAGCTCTCACTTTCTTTAGTAGTTCTAGTCCTGTCATCTGTGGCATGTTCCAGTCTGAAACGATAAATTCAAATGGCTCATTGGCCTGAATTGCTGATTCAATCATTGGCCATGCTGTTGCACCATCATCGGCTTCTTGAATATTTTTAAATCCAATTTGACCAAGCATGTTTTTGATAATCTTTCTCATCGTGGCCATATCATCGACGACAAGAATTTTCATGTTAGCATTCAGTGACATTTTTTCTCTCCTAAATCAATTGGCTATGCGGCCATATTTTCACTATCTCGATTATTTAGATTCGATTGTTCATCTTCTGTATTAATTATTAATGATAGATTTTCTAATATTTTATCGCCAAACTCTAATTCGAGTCCAGAGGTAAGTGTTTTATTTTTAAGGTTTTTAATAATTGACCTTAACGGTTTTTTTGTTCCGGCTACCTTTCCTTGAGAGTATTCAAAGAGGTGAGCTATAGCTCCAATTATCAGAGCTAATTGGTCAATATAATCTCCTTGGCGCATAGAGGGGTATCCCGAGCCATCGTAGCGCTCATGATGTTGAAAGATGATATGTTTACATCTATCGGATATATCCAGTTGTGCTTTAAGAATGAAGTGGTGAGAGTAGCCAGGATGTTTTTTAAACTTCTTTCTTTCTGTATCATTTAGTTCTACTTGAGGTTTGTGATTTAAGTAGAAATCCATCTGAGTCATTCCTAAATGACAAAAAAATGAGGCGCATATTAGATCAGAGAGGCTTTCTTCGTCTTTTATATCGCAGTTCTTCGCCAGAAAGTAAGATACGGCGACTATTCTATTTGTAATATTATCACTACTTAGTATTTTTTCAGCTAAGTAGGAGGCTAAGCTTACTGTGGCCGATACGCGCAGACCGAAGGTCATTATTTCCTCTTGGGCCGCAAGAATCATTGGAAGAAAGTTGTCATTCTTTTCGCATTCTTTAAATCCAATTTTAAGATCAAAGATACTCTCTTCATTATTAGTTCTTTTTTCAATCAATGCTTGAATTCTTTTCTCTCTTTCTATTTCAATTTCTTCTAGTTCCTGTTCTTGAAGAGAGGGAATATCTTCTTTAGATAATTCCATTATTGTAAAGAAAGTCTTTTGTTGATTGTCTGCAATCGCTATTTCACCATGTCTTTCTAGTGCGTAATCCAGAAAGAACTCTTTGTTAGAAGTGAGAGGGCTATTAGCATAGAGAAAAGGTGTGTGTTGATTTGTATTTGGATTATATAAATAAATATGAAAAGGAAAAATCTTTCTTCCTTTTAAATGTTCTTTTTCAATGTAAAAAAACTCTTCAGGGGCCTTCATCAACCAGTCCTTTTAAAGAATCTTCCGAAAAAAGATTTAATGGCCGAAACAGGATTTGTATTTTTCTCTTGTTCTTTTGCCTTTTCTTTTTCTTCACGTTTTGCTTTAAGTGATTCATATTCAACAAGTCTTTCCATTCCACCATGATAATGATCGAGAATAAATCCTCTAATACCTTCAAGAACAGTTTCGACTACCATTGATTCTTCTTCGCTAATACCTTCCGTGAAATCACAGGTTACTAGTCCCATGAGTTCAACACCTTCTATATAGGGAAAGATAAAAAAGTTATCGCTACTTTGGAATTTGTCATCTTGCCAAGAAGGTATACGCGTTTCTTGCCATTGGGAGAGATTCTCTTTTTTCATTCTCTTCCAGCGTTCAATACTTTCTTGCTCACTAATTCCAAACTTCTCGTCATTATAAAGAGAATAGACTTCTTGAGCTTTTGTTGTGCCCTTTTTAACTAAAAAGAAACTACAAATTGCTCCGTAGTTTGAGAGTAAGTAGTGAGAAGCTATTTCAAAGAGAGTTTCTTTCTTTGTCGCTCGATCGTAATAGAGATTGAGCATATCAATGGCCACTTCTATTCCACGTGGCTCGGGATAGAAAATTCTTCGCTGTTCCATTTGTGGATCTTTGTTTTGGGCAGGGATTGGAATATCAAGCTGATTTAAAAGATCAGTAGGGTAGTAATTTTGGGTCTTTGTTTTTCCAAGTGATTCTCCTGGAATATAAGTCGGACCTTGTTTTTTCTTTTTCTTTCCATCACCGTAGATCGTTACATTGGCAAACTCTTCTTTTATCTTTGAATAATCAATAGTCTGCTCACCAAGGTCAACTTTCTCTTTAAAGTTGATCTCTACTTCGCCCTTCTTTTTTCTTTCCATTTCGACTGATTCATTTTTTTCATCTTTCTTAAGATCCCAGTCAAATTCTTGATGTTTGACTCCTTTTCTAGAGTCATAATATGTTTTAATGTGCTCAGTTTTTGTTGAGCCCCTTTGATTTTTTTCTTCTTCAATATCTAGATATGATGACTTTGATTTTTTCTTTTTAAACTGGTCTTCTTCTGTCTTTTGAAGATCGACCGCTCCAGATTTATCACCGTCTAAATCGAGCTTCTTTTCGCCTTTACCTTGACCGTACTCTTTTTCTTCAGCTTCATTGGAATGCTGTTCTTTATTTTTTGAGTCATTTAAATCGAGATGAGTTTGCTTGTCTCTATCTTTGTTTTTAGAATCATCATCTTCTAAGTTAAGAGAATTTTCTTTTTCTCTTTTCTTCGTATCCTCTAATTCCTGCTCGTGTTCTTCTTTTTCTTTTCTTTCATCATCTGCTTGAAGTGAGAGACCTTCTTTTTCTCTTTCTTTTCTTTTTCTTTCTTCTTGGACCTCAGTCTCTTTGTTTCGAGAGGTATCATCACTTAAGTCAAGTTGTTGATCTTTCTTTTTTCTTTTCTTTTCACTGTCTTCTAGGTTGAGATCATTGTCTTCTTTTTTCTTCGATTTAGATTCTTCTTCTAAGTTGAGTGCTTTCTCTTTTTTCTTTTTGTCCTCTAGATTGAGTTCATCCTGCTCTGATGATCTTTTCTTATCATCAATAAGGTCTAGTTCATCTTTCTTTTTTGCTTTATTTTTCTCGTTTTCTTCTTCAAGATTTAGTGTGTTATTTTTCTTTTGATTCTTTTTTTGCTCATCCACTTCTTCATAGAGATCTCTGGCCGGTGAATCATCATCGAGATCAAGATTAAGTGCTCTTTTTCTTATACGATCAAGTTCATCGTCAAAGTCATCGTCTAGGTCCAGTTCTGTGTTCTTTTTCTTTTTTGCCTCTTCATCCGCATCGATGGAGAGCATTTCTTTTTTTGAACCATCTTCTAGATCAAGAGTGATTTCCTCACTCTTCTTTGTCTTTTGATAATCATCTTCTCCAACAAGAGAGAGTGACTCACTTTGTTTCATTTCATAGTCATCATCATATTCAAAAGATGATGTTTGCTTTTTCTTGTTGTCTTCTACATCTAGCTCTATTTCTACATCAGATTTTTTAGATTTTCCCTTGTAGTATGATTCAATGTGATTTTCTTCGTAATTCTTTTTCTTTTTCTTTTCATCTTCTTCATAGTCAAGAGAGAGCTCTTCTTGTTTTTTCTTCGATTTCCAGTGACCTTCGATAACTTCTTGACCCATTTTCTTTTTGGGTTTTTCTTCGATGTCACTTTCAATCTCTAGTTGCTTCTCTTTCTTTTTACGAGCATAGAGATCTTCATCATCTTCATTTGAATCATCTGCGAGAATTCCTTTTTCTACTCTTTGAGCTTCTTTAGGCTTTTGATCTTCATCTTCTTCTTTTTTAAAGACTTTCTCTTCTTCCTCTTGTTCATCGCTTTCTGTAACGACAATCGTGTTTACTTGCATCTTAACTTTGAACATGAGAGTCTTTGGGTTAACAGGATCTTCGATCATTTCTGTTAATCCAATTTTTTGAAATTTATCTAACGTTTTTCTTGGTAGTTTTTGCTTAGATAAAAGAAGAACTTTTGAAGAAAGCTTTTGAATATACTTTCTGTTTGCCTGAAGCATGAGGGCACATTTCTTTGGTTGAGCACATAGGACAACAGACTGCCCAATAGTTGGAAGCAGCTGGTTGATTTCCATAAGTTCATCAACATCAAAAATTTCAATCCCCATATCATCAACACTTTCTGTCAAAGCTTCTTTAAGCTTTTCTAATGACTCAGAAAGAGGATGAACAAAGACGAGGGGTTTTTTAGCACTCATACTCACTTTATCGTCTATTTTAACCTCTATCCTTAAAGAAAAAGGGCCATAGAGATAAAATTAAAGTGGACCTGTAAGGTCGGGTAATTGTTTGAAAAAAAAATATTTTTTTTCTTAAGGTTTTTGCGTGAGCGCCGAATTAGGTCTTGTAACACTTAACCACGGTGGTTGAGTCAAAAAAAGACATTTCTATTACGAGCAGTACGCTCATTGGTCCGCATGGTAAGGGACTAATCTCCAGTAAGGAGAGAGTTGAACCAAGGAGGATTTCAATGGGTTTACGTATTAACACGAACGTCTCGTCTCTATCTGCTCAAAGAACGTTAGGAAACAACAACGCGAAACAAGCAGACACTCTAGGGAAGCTTTCATCAGGTACAAGAATTGTAAAGTCGGCCGACGATGCTGCAGGACTTGCGATCTCTGAGAAATTGAAGGCACAAGTAAGATCAACAAATCAAGCGGAAAGAAACGCGAATGATGGTATCTCAATGATTCAAACTGCAGAAGGTGGTCTGAATGAGATTTCTAACATTCTTACTCGTTTAAGAGAGCTTTCAATCCAATCAGCTTCAGACACAGTAGGTGATTCTGAAAGAAAGTTTACAAATCTTGAGTATCAAAACCTTAAGCAAGAAATGGAGCGTATCTCTCAGGTGACTGAGTTCAACGGTAAGAAGCTTCTTAATGGACAAGGTGATACTTATGATTTTCAAATTGGTATCAACAATGATGATTTCCAAGATAGAATTAAGTTTGATGCTCAGCAGTTAAATGCATCAATTGGAAATCTAGGTGTTTCTGAACTTTCAGTAGGATCTAAAGAAGATGCTCAAAATGGTTTAGAATCAATTGATACGGCCATTCAAATGGTATCTGGACAAAGAGCGGAGCTAGGTGCGAAGCAAAACAGACTAACGTCTACAATCCAGAACCTACAGATTAGTTCTGAGAACCTCTCTGCTGCGAACTCTCGTATTAGAGATACTGACTTTGCTGCTGAAACTGCGAGAAAAACTAAGTTAGACATCCTAACTAACGCAGGTACTTCAGTTCTAGCTCAGTCTAACTCTCAAGGACAAGCTGCACTAAAACTTATCGGTTAATCAGTAAGATAGCTATGATAGGAAGGGCCCATCAAATGATGGGCCTTTTTTTATTCTACACTTTCAATTTCAATATTATTTTTTAAAAGAAGCGTTGATAAGACGCCTTCGCCTTTGATCGTTTGGCCACTGTAGGTTCCATCATAAATTTCACCATGACCGCACATTGGAGATTTACTTTTTAAGAGAGCTTTCGTTGCTCCTGTCAGTTTGGCTATTTTTAAGGCCTCGCTTGCACCTTTTTCATATTCAAAAGTAACGTCTTTGCCTTTTATCGAAAGAACTTTCCCATTAACAATTTCAGCCGGGTCTCGAGGTGTGGAAAGTCCTCCAAGCTGCTCTGGGCACACTGGAGTGGCAAGACCCTTTTGAACAAGCTCAACAACAAATTGTCTTTCTTTACTTTGACAGTCATAGCGACACTCAAGCCCTGCTAAACATGCACTGACAATATATTTCGTTTCCTTTTCCACGACTAACACCTTTTAAAGCTAACAGATACTCCTTGTCCCACACCGACACACATTGTGGCAAGGGCCTCATTAAAGCTTGGATGATCTTTCATTATATGAGTGAGTGTCGTAACTATTCTTGCTCCTGAGCAGCCAAGCGGGTGACCAAGAGCAATGGCTCCTCCTCGTAGATTTACTTTCTTCTCGTCGATATCGAGCTCTTTTGTACAACTTAAAACTTGAGCACTAAAAGCTTCATTAATTTCAAAGAAGTCAAAGTCAGTTATCTTTTTATTAAACTTTTTAAGGAGAACTTTTGTCGCTTCAACTGGACCAATTCCCATTGTATTTGGATGAACACCTCTGATACCCGCACCTGTTAACTCAACTAGTGGACTCAGGTTGTGGCGTTTAATAAAATCCTCACTAGCTAAAAATAGGCATGAGGCGCCATCGTTCATGCTTGATGCATTCCCTGCAGTAACTGAACCATTTTCTCTAAAGACGGCCCTTAGTTTTGATAACTTTTCTAAGTTTGTATCTTCTCTCGGTCCTTCATCTTGATTAACGATGAGACTTTCTTTTTTCAATTTAATTTCTAGCGGTAAAATTTCGTCGTTAAACTTACCACTCATTATCGCACTTATGGCCTTTTGGTGCGATGATAGCGCAAATTCATCTTGTTTTTCACGAGTGATATTATGTATCGTAGCAAGTTCTTCAGCTGTTTCTCCCATACTCCATAGAGGAAAGAGCTTTTTCATTTTTTCATTTGGAAAACGCCATCCAAAAGTAGAGTCATACATTTTTGAATCGCGGCCAAAAGAGCTTGAAGGTTTACTCATGACAAAAGGAGCGCGAGTCATACTTTCAACACCACCAATGAGGACGGCTTGATTAAGTCCAAGAGAAATTCTTCCCCAACCATCAATGAGGGCATCAAGTGAAGAAGCGCAGAGGCGATTGACAGTAAGACCTGGAACTTCAAAGGGAAAGCCTGCTAAAACAAGGCTCATTCTTGCGATATTCCTATTATCTTCTCCGGCTTGATTGGCACAACCTACAATCACATCGTCAATTTCGCTCATGTCAAAGTCGTGGCTCTTTTTGAAGTCTGAAAAAAGGGCAGCAAGCATATCATCTGGGCGCATGTGAGAGAGCGCTCCATTAATTCTTCCAATTGGGGTTCTTTTTGCATAGGTAAGAAAAACGCGAGTCATATGATCCTCATTGTTAGTTTTTCTCTTATTATGCCTTAAGGGTGGGGGGGATAAAAGAAGAAAAGGGCCTAAAATAGGCCCTTTGTATTTGAAAGATTATTCTAAGTAACCTCTTTTCATTTGATCTCTTTCAATGGCATCAAAAAGTGCTTGGAAGTTTCCTTCTCCAAATCCATTGTGGTTTTTTCTTTGAATGAATTCAAAAAAGAGGGGACCAACATAAGTCTCAGTAAAGTTTTGGATGAGGTATCCTTCTGGGTCTCCATCAACAAGAAGTTGTCTTTCCTCTAGAACTCCTAAATCTTCTTCTACATCAAAGTCGCGCTTAGGAATATCTTCATAGTAAGTGTGAGGGATATCTAGAAATTTAATTCCTCTCTCTCTAAGATCTCCAACTGTTGAGATTATATCTCCACAAGTTAGTGCGATATGCTGAACTCCAGCTCCTTTATGTAGGTCTAGAAATTCTTGAATTTGGGATTTTCCACCTTCTGCTTCTGGCTCGTTGATAGGAATAATAACTGCTCCATTTGGAAGTTGAACAACTTCTGATTGGAGTCCTGTTTTTACACCTTTAATATCAAAGTATCTCGTTACTTCAAAACCGTAAACGCGCTTGTAGAATTCTACCCACTTTGTCATTTCACCCTTAGGTACATTATTTGTAAGGTGGTCAATTCTTGCGACACGAGAAGAGAGTGGCCTTGCTTTTGGATCAGTCTCTACTTTTACATAATGAGGACGAAAGTTAGGTCTTGGTCTTTCAACAAATTCGTTAAGAACATCACCAAAACCTTGAATTGTTGCTGTTTTGTAGACACCAAATTCGCATTCGTTAACCTCGAGTTCACCAACAACTTCAGCGCCTCTTTTTTTCGCTTCATTAATGGCATGTTCACAATCTTCCACAAGGAAGCTCATTTTAGAAACACCTTCACCGTGCGCTTTAAAATAACGTGCAGGATGTGATGTTTCATCTTTGCTCGCAGTCATTAGAAAACGAACTTGTCCTTGAGTAAATAATTCTGTGTTGAGGTCTTTATTTTCTTCTGTTTTAGAAAAACCTAGAGTGTAGAAAAGCTCTTTCGTTTCTGTTTCGAGCGTTTCACAAGTAAACTCTAAGTGGTCAATGGCCAAAATCCCAAGTGGGTTCTTTTCACTAATTTGTGATCTCACGTAAGTCTCCCAGATTATAAAATGATCAATAATATCTATGTCGTTTTGGTGAGCGGCTATTCTTGCTTACAAATCATGACTCGTAAAGAGCGACGGGTCATAATGCTGCGCTGAGCCCTCGTTTTTGTTATCTCATTTCCAATTGTTATGTATCGCTGAGATCGTTATAATAGATCTATGAGAAAATCCGTCGTCGCTGCCATCCAATTTGAAGATCAACTCTTTTATATTAAAAGAAGTGAGAAGTTATCTGTTTTCCCAGGTTATCTCTCTTTTGTTGGAGGCAAAGTTGATAGAGGCGAAAACTTAAAAGAGGCCCTTTATAGAGAAATCCACGAAGAACTTGGCCTTAATTTAAATGATTCAATAGTTGAATCTATCGAGCCTTGGGCCATTGCAATAACGCCGGACTTTAATCCCTATCGCTTTGAAACTCATTTTTATCGTGTTGTTGTTAATAAGAGACCTGATTTTATTTTTAATGGTGAAATTAAAGAGGGGCTGTGGCTTAGTCACAAAGAGTTTTATAAGCTATTTGATCAAGGCGAAATTATTACAATTCCCCCAATCAAAATTTTAACGGATAAAATTAATTCACCAGAGTTCTTGGGTCATTTAGAGATTGACTTTGATAATGAGATACCTATTTTAGAAAGCCTCAAAAATCTCTTTGTTCTTTTCCCAAGATCTAATACATTCCCTCCGGCAAGTCGAACTAATTGTTTTGTTATTGGCAAAGAGGATTCGATCATTGTTGATCCTTCCCCCTGCGATGAAAATGAGTATGGGAAATTAAAAAGACTTCTGGCCCAATTTAAACCGCGATCAATTTTTTTAACTCACCACCATAGAGACCATATTGAAAAGGCCAACCTATTGGCAAAGGAGTTTAATATTCCCATCTATTCAAGCTTAGATACGAAAGAGCGAATTGAAAAAAGATGGAATGCTAACTACTTTGATGAAATCACTTGGAAAGAAGCTTTTGAAGGAATGAAACTAGGAGAGTGGTTAGGAGAGGAACTTCATGTTGTAGCCGTTCCTGGGCATGATGAAGGCCAGCTCATGATCATGGATTCAAAGAAGAGATTTGCCATAGTCAGTGATCTCATTCAAACCATTGGAACAGTGGTGGTAGGGGATGAAGAAGGAGATATGACTAAGTATTTTTTAAGCATGGAAAAAGTCATTTCTTTAAATCCAAAAGTCATTTTTCCATCACATGGCATAGGGCTTGGTGGTGTTTGGAAAATAAAACAAACACTCTCTCATAGAAAGCAACGTGAAAAAGTCATTAAGGAACTCTACCTAGAAGGAAGGAGTGAAGATGAAATTTTGGCGATTATTTACGCTGATTTACCAAAAGAGCTGATAAAATATGCTAAAAAGACCATTTCTTGTCATTTAGATCGAATAAAAACATTGCTATAGCAACTCTCAGTTAAAGAATTTGGGTAAACCTGTCGAAAAGTCTAGGGAATATTAATTTTTCTTAGGTGATCGGTTATTTTAAAAACAATTAAGACCCTATTAATTTCATCTTTTTTACTATTAAGCTCCCATGTGTATGCTGTTGGTGGGCTCAGTGGTTCTGCATCCTCTTCTCCATCTTCAAGTAATGCTAGTTTTTTTACAAAAAAGGTTAGCCCAATAACTTCTTCTGAAATGAACTTACTTTATCCAACAAAGTGTCAGAATGATTATTCAAGCTCAGGTGTTATTCCTCAAAAATTAAAGTGTTTTGCAAACGATGATACATTCCTTAATGAGGATAAAAACTTAAAAAGAATTCGTGAAAACTCGCTTGAGGTAAATGAAGAGCTTAAAACAAAGAAAAATGAAGATGGAACTCTAAGGTCCTTCAATTTTGATGAAGAAAATTATAAGGACGATGACATTATTGATTGTGAAAATGGATCTTCGAAAAAAGCGCCTGTGAATTCATTATTTCAAGATGTCTCAAAATCTGGAATGTGTTTAGTAAATGCAACTCCTGAGAAAGTTTGCTCATGCATTCAAAGTCAAGTTTCAAAAGGGAATCAAAAGGCCATCGGTAAAAAAGAAATTGATGATATTTCACATAAATTACGATCGATGATGCAAGTGAAGACCCTTTTAGGTGCCACTTCTAAGCAGGTCTCAATTTTTACAAAAATTCATTACTATTTAGAGCATGGAACAAAAGAGCAGAAAAAAAAGCTCCTAAGTTCTAATGAAGTTCAATGGTGTCTTCCAGGTATTTCAAAAAGAAAATTGAAAGCGAGTAGTTGTAAGAAAAGCACGATTAATAATGTGAGTAATACCTTAAAAGAAATTGCTAGAGATTGTAATAGAAATTCAAACTCGAGATCTCTTTGTAAGCCTTTAAAGACCTTTAGTGAAATGAGTGATATTAGTACAAAAGAACTTGAAAACGCTTCTCGACCACTTCTCACAATCGTCGATAGTAATATTGAACAAGCTCTGAAGAAATTAAAAGATAGCTCTGAGTATGCAGAAATTGTTAAATCAAAACCAAAAGATCTCCAAAAAGAGCTTTTGAGATTTATTGAAAATGAGAAGGAGACTGTTCATCTTCTCAATGCCTTTTCAAATGAAGGCTTTGAAAAAATGTCGA
This sequence comes from Halobacteriovorax sp. GB3, assembly GCF_028649655.1. Taxonomy (NCBI): domain Bacteria; kingdom Pseudomonadati; phylum Bdellovibrionota; class Bacteriovoracia; order Bacteriovoracales; family Halobacteriovoraceae; genus Halobacteriovorax; species Halobacteriovorax sp. GB3. Next base: position 677,656 of record NZ_JAQSLN010000003.1, on the reverse strand, counting down.
ATATCGATTTCGTTAAAAGAGTTGATACTTATGAAAAAGAAAGGCTCAGAGAGGATTTTACTAGCAAGCAACGTGATGCAAACTTGCTTTTAAATAATTCAACACCAGCCCCTATGGGAGCGATCACAAAAGAACATTTACCTTATTATGAGCATGCAATGGCCCTTTCAAGCTATATCCTTAGAAGTCCAATTATTGGTAAAGAATACAGAGAGATGGTAGAGGGAAGTGAAGATGAGGGAATTTCTGAATTCTTAGAAAAGATGATTCTTGAGCAAGACCTTGGCGAGATGAGTTTTTCTGATTATGTCTTCTCTAAAGAAGATGAGGGAATTGAAGAATTAATTAGTACATGTGGTGAAATTGGAAAGGACTTTTCTAGAGTCTGTGGTGAAATTGAAACATTTGATAAAATATCCATTGATGATTTTTATAATAAAGATGGAAACCCAATGCTTACTGGACTTGAAGATTTAATCAATGTTGATTCATCTGGTGAAATGGGGATTAAAACAGCTCAGTACTACTGCGTTGCTTTTTCTCAAGCTCTTGAAAGAGGTAAAGACCCTTTAAGTGTTTCTGATCTTATTTATGATGATGATAAAATGAAAAATATTACATCCAACTCTAATAGTTATATGAGAAAAAATGGGTTGCTAAATCCTGACACAGAGCTGGTACAGGTCGGGAGCGTTCAACCTCAAAATACAAAATTGTCAGCAGCAACGAAAGCACAGGTTACACCTGAACAAAACTCAAGTGCCCCTAAAATGGCAACTCCAGATTATCAAAATACTAATTATCAAAACCAGTCCCTTGTCCCTCTTTATGATGGAATGGTCAAAAAAGAGGCCATTAGTGCAAGAGAAGAGGATAATTCACTGAGGCAAGATGATGGACGAGATGCTTTAGCTCAAGAAATTGCGGATTTAAAAGCTCAGTTAAAAAGTGCAAATTCCACTCAAGAGTCTACTCCTAGTGTCGAGGGCAACGAGAGAGTTGATTCCCTTTTAGCACAAATTAAAAGATTAGAAGATAAGATGGCAAAGTCTCGCGAGATTGCATCAGATGATGATTCTAGTGAAGGAAATAAGCAAACAAAACAAGTGGGTTCTAGTAGAACTTCTCCTTCTCGATCAAATAGCTCTAGAGTTTCAAGAGCTTCTAGCTCTCCAGGATCTGGTGTGATCAATGAATCTGTCGCATCTTCTTCTGGGTCTTCAGGCGTCTCGAGCTTAAGTGCACCAAGTGCAAATTCATCTGCTTCATCTTCTGGTGAGAGCTCTTTTTCAAGATCAGCGAGCACAAATGGAAAGACACAATCTAGTGCTCTTTCATTTTCTCGTTCTGATATTGGAAAAGATTCCATTGTCATTGGTCAAGATGGCGATCTCTTTCAAGCTCTTTTGAATTCTAAAGGAGAGCCGGTTTTTCAAGAAGTTGAAAAAGGTGTTTTCTATAAGTACGAGCCAATTCTTGGAGAAGATGGGAAAGTTGTTATAAAAGATGGTAAACCATTATTTAAGAAAGTTCTCGTTAAAGATAAAGAGAGGGCGATTGCTTCTGAAAGAAAGAAAAAGACAATTGCGGCCCCTAAAAAATCTCGTAAAATCTACCGATTAGATGAAATGAATCGTCAAATTGACGAAGCTAATCAGTAACAAAGGGATTTTATGAAGTGGTTGGTTATTGTTGTCTGTCTGCTCAGCTTCTCAAGTCATGCTAGAAAAAGTGAATTTTTCTCCCACACTGAAGCTGCTGATGTTTTTACTATCTTAGATAATCTCTCTGAGTGGTTTCCTGCCTCTAAACGCGAATATCGCGTAGCCTGGCAGAAAAAATTTGGACTTAGTGATCGCGATATTGAAAAACTGCAACTCTATCGTTCCTTTCGATTGCGTTTTAAACAAAAGTCTCCCTCTAGCGAAACTTCAATGTTTTCTGAACTCGATGTTCCTCTCGATATTATTTCTGAGGCCTTTTATACATCTGAATCTGTTGATGAAGCTTTAAGAAAATTAAGTCCAAAGCTAAAGAAGGATGATATTCTCTTTCTCGCCGAAACCATTAAGTATTTCAAAGAAAATATTAAAGAGTGGTACAAAGAATCCATCGCCTTTAAGTCAAAGGTGAAATTATTGAAAAAGAATTTTTCAAAAGATAAAGTCAACCGCGTTTTAAAAGATATTGCGAAGTTTTTGGGAGTTAAAAAACCAAATATCAATATACACATGGTTTGGTGGCCTTCGGCAAACGCTCCTGTTGCAAGCTTTTATGGTCATCATGTCGTTTTGCACTTTAATCCAATTGATCATATTTCTAATCTTAATAACTCTATTGTCATTGAAGCTGCAATTGCTGGAATGCTTAGAAACCTTCCTTCCAGCTCTAAAGAAAGTTTTACAAAGGCCTATTTTAATCAGTGCCAAATCCAAAAGAGATTCACTGCACTTTCACAAGAGCAATATCTGGAGCGTCCTTTAATTTTAGCTCTTAGTCATCTCAATCATGGAAATCAGAAGCTTAAAAAGAAATTCGATGTCTTCGTAAAATGGGATCAAAATGAAATGGTAAACCTTTTGGCCCGTGACTTTTTCTTTTATTACTTACAAGCGAGACGTTCAAAAGTTAGCTTTGGGACAGAATTTGCTAACGGACTTGGATCGGTGTGTCAGAGTTATGTTGACGCATTCTCCCAGGCTAAGAAACCCTAATTTCACGATCTAAGGGAAGGACATAAGTCCATTTATGACCTTCTCTTTCTAGAATTCATCTAATTTCATCATCTTAGTTCCCTAACAACTTGTGTTAGTGACCGCCCATGTCTTGTCGATTTTAAATAAACCAATTAAAATACTCGGGCTTAACACAACGCTTACACTGGGGAATCTATGGATGTTTACCATTCACAAATAGATGTTAATTCAGAAGTTTTCAAAGAGAACCAAGAGTTTCATCTTTCGTTGAGAAGCGAATTAAAAGAAAGATTATCTAAAGTTAAAGAATGTGGTGGTCAAAAGTATGTTGATCGTCATCATTCGCGTGGCAAATTCCTTGCTCGCGAAAGGATTGAGCGCATCTTAGATGAAGGCTCTCCATTTATTGAACTTAGTGCTCTGGCCGCCAATGGGATGTATGGAACTGACGTTCCTGCTGCTGGTGTTGTCTGTGGTGTGGGAAGAGTTCACGGAATTGAATGTATGTTCGTAGCTAACGATGCCACTGTTAAAGGTGGAACATACTTTCCAATGACTGTTAAAAAACACTTACGCGCACAAGAAATTGCTCGCGAAAATCGTCTACCATGTATTTATCTTGTTGACTCTGGAGGAGCCTTTCTTCCGATGCAAGATGAAGTTTTTCCTGATCGCGATCACTTTGGAAGAATCTTTTATAATCAAGCACAAATGTCTTCGATGGGAATTCCACAAATTGCTGTGGTACTAGGTTCCTGTACTGCTGGAGGAGCGTATGTTCCGGCCATGGCCGATGAATCGGTCATTGTAAAAGGAAATGGAACCATTTTCTTAGGGGGACCTCCTCTTGTTAAGGCCGCAACAGGTGAAGAAGTTACAGCAGAAGAGCTCGGAGGCGCTAAAGTTCATACAAGTGATAGTGGTGTTGCTGACCACTTTGCTGAAGACGAAGGTGAAGCACTGATCATCACGAGAAATATTGTTGAGAATCTCAATTATAAAAGCCCGGGGAAAATTCTTGGGCAAAAAGATATTAGTGAAATTAAAGAGCCTCTCTACGATAGAGAAGAGCTTTATGGAATTGTAAATAAAGATTCTAAAAAGCCTTTTGATATTCGTGAGATTATTGCTCGTTTGGTCGATGGTTCTGAGTTTCATGAATTCAAAGAACGCTACGGGACAACTCTTGTTTGTGCCTTTGCCAAAATTCACGGACAACAAGTCGGAATCGTCGCCAATAATGGTATTCTCTTTTCTGAATCGGCCGTCAAAGGTGCTCACTTTATTGAGCTATGTGGCCAAAGGAAAATCCCACTTGTTTTCTTGCAAAATATTACTGGTTTCATGGTTGGTAAAAAATATGAATCAGAAGGGATTGCTAAGCACGGGGCAAAGATGGTTACGGCCGTCTCAACTGTTGATGTTCCAAAGTTTACTGTGATCATTGGTGGTTCATTTGGTGCTGGAAACTATGGAATGTGTGGACGCGCTTATTCTCCTCGTTTTCTATGGATGTGGCCGAATGCTCGTATCTCCGTTATGGGCGGCGAGCAAGCAGCAGGAGTACTTACGACTGTTAAGCAAGCAGCTTCTAAAGGAGCTATGAGTGATGAGGAAGTAAAGGAATTTCAAAAACCAATTCTAGAAAAATATGAACGAGAAGGTTCTGCTTACTATTCTACAGCAAGACTTTGGGATGATGGGATCATTGATCCTGCTCATACGAGAGAAATTCTTGGACTCGCCATTTCAGCCTCTTTAAATGAAGAGATTAAAGAGTCGAAATTTGGCGTTTTTAGAATGTAAGGAGAAGATAATGAGTGATTTATATTTATTAGATATCGATTCGAGAGGAGTGGCCACGGTTACTCTTAATCGACCAGAACTACACAATGCCTTCAACGATGAACTTATTGTTGGGTTAACAAACGAGTTTCTTGAACTCGAAAAAAATGAAAAGGTACGTCTTATTGTCCTAACTGGTGCTGGTCGCTCATTTTGTGCTGGTGCAGATCTTAATTGGATGAAAAAGATGAAAGACTATTCTGATAGTGAAAACTATGAAGATTCACGTAAGCTTTCTCGACTCTTTGAAGTCATCAATAGTGTTACAAAACCAGTCATTGGAAAAGTTAATGGTCATGCCCTCGGTGGAGGAACCGGTCTTGTAGCCGTATGTGACTATGTCATCGCTAAAGAAGGTGCAAAGATTGGCTTTACCGAAGTTCTTTTAGGATTAGTTCCCGCTGTTATTTCTCCTTATGTTATGGCCAAAATTGGCCACTCTAAGGCAAGAGCTTACTTTTTAACTGGTGAGAAGTTTGGTCCTGAAAAAGCGATGGAAATGGAGCTTGTTCATCAAGTGTCTCTTGAACGATATTTCGAAAAAGACGTTGAACAAGTCGTATCAAAATTTCTTATGGCCGCACCTGGGGCACAACAGGTTTGCAAACAGCTCATTCAAAATGTTGATGCTAAAGTACTAGATAATCAATTTGAATCAGTCATTGATTACACGTGTAAAACGATTGCTAAACAAAGAACGAGCGAAGAAGGTCAAGAGGGGATGGATGCCCTTCTTACAAAGCGTAAACCAAATTGGTTAGAGGGAGTTTAATCGTGAGAGAAATAAAGAAAATTTTAATTGCGAACCGTGGTGAAATTGCTCTTCGAGTTATTAAGACAGCTAAAGAAATGGGCATTAAAACAGTCACGATCTACACTGAAAAAGAAAAGTCTTATCCTCATAGCTATATGGGTGATGAGTCTTATTGTTTAGGTGAAGGGGCCTTGAGTGAGACGTATCTCAATCAGGCGAAGATCATCGATATTGCTAAAAAATCTGGTGCCGATGCCATTCACCCTGGTTATGGTTTTCTCTCTGAGAATGGAACGTTTGCTGATCGTGTGATTAGTGAGGGAATTATTTTTATTGGACCTCGATCTGAGTCAATGCTGATTATGGGAGATAAGAAAACTTCTAAGCAAAAAATGGAAGAACTTGGAATTCCACTTATTCCTGGTTACCACGGTGATAATCAAGAGGAGAACTTCCTTCGTGAACAAGCAGTAAAAATAGGATTTCCCGTTCTTGTCAAGGCCTCTGCCGGAGGTGGTGGAAAGGGAATGAGGGTCGTTTGGAAGGAAGAAGAATTTCTCGAGGGCCTTCAATCAGCTATGCGAGAAGCCAAAAATGCTTTTGGTGATGATACCGTACTTATAGAAAAATACATTACTAATCCACGCCATATAGAAGTTCAGGTCATGAGTGACTCTCATGGTAATCATCTTCATTTCTTTGAAAGAGAGTGCTCGATTCAAAGAAGGCACCAAAAAATTGTTGAAGAAACTCCATCTGTTGCACTAAGTGATGAACTTAGAAAAGAAATCACTGAGAGTGCCGTGGCCATATCAAGTGGTATTGATTACCTCGGAGCTGGAACGATTGAATATATCCTCGATGATGATGGTCGATTCTACTTTCTTGAGATGAATACAAGACTTCAGGTTGAGCATCCTGTCACTGAAATGGTGACTGGAGTTGATCTTGTTCGCATGCAGATTATCGCTGCAAGTGGACAGCGTATCGAGATGAAACAAAGTGAGATTCAACAAAAGGGGCATGCTATCGAAGTACGTCTCTATTCTGAAGATCCAGACAATAATTTTCTTCCTGCAACGGGAAAAATCAGCTGCGTCGGTTACCCACTTTTAAACGGAGTACGTTTGGACTCTGGTTATGTAGATGGAAATGAAGTCACAGTTAATTTTGATCCTATGCTTGCTAAACTCATTGCATGGGGAGAAAGCAGAGAAAGTGCGACAGAGAAGATTCTTAATTCTCTGGATGATATTCCTTTTCTTGGAGTAAAAACAAATAGAGATTACTTAAAAAGAATTTTATCTACAGAAGAATTTGCTAAAGGGATTACTTACACCCACTTTGTTGAAACCTTTAAAGATAAATTATTGAAAAAAGATGAGACCGAGCATCAGATTGCAATGGCCATTGCGGCCTTTCTTATCAATGAAAGAAAGCAAAAACCTGCCCAGTCGGGACAAAGTGTTTGGCAATCAAGTTTTGGATTTAGAAACGTATAGGTGAGTGATGAGAAAATCAATTATAGTTAATGGAAATAAAGAAGAAGTCCTTATTAAAGATAGAAGTGCTCATCATGTAAACTTTGTTTTTAATGGGAAAGAATATAACGTTAATTTGAAATCCCAGCATACAAATGAAATGGTTTTAGAGAAAGAAGCTCAAAATCAGAGAATCTTCTTTGATGGGCAACGAGCACTTGTTGCTGGAGCAGAGATTTCTCTATCCAATGTTAATATGTCGAGGCGAAAAGGTAATCAAGATCAGGATAGTGAAATGAATGCCCCAATGCCTGGCAGTATTTTTAAAGTAAATGTTAAAGTTGGAGATGAAGTTAAAAAGGGTGATACACTACTTATAATGGAGGCCATGAAAATGGAACATGCTATTAAGGCATCTCATGATGGTACTGTATTAAAGCTCTTTTTTAATGAAGGTCAGCTGGTCGAAGCTGGTGCTCAACTAGTTGAGTTAAGCTCTCTTCCAGAAAAGGAGGCCTAATGCTAAATCATCTTCCAAGTGAAGTGAAGATCATTGAGGTTGGTCCGCGCGATGGACTTCAAAATGAAAAAACGGTCCTAGATACTCAGACGAAGCTTGAATATATTCGTTTACTCTCAAAAACGGGGCTTAAAACGATCGAAGCAACTAGCTTTGTTCGTGCTGATAAGATTCCCCAGATGGGAGATGCAAAAGCATTGTACGAAGGAGTACAGTCGCTTTCTCTAGACTCTTCGATTTCAACTCCTTGTTTAGTTCCTAACTTAAAAGGATTAGACCTGGCCTTGGAGTGTGGTGTTGGTGAAATTGCTGTTTTTACGGCCACAAGTGATACTTTTAATATGAAGAATATCAATGCCTCTGTCGATGAGTCTCTCACTCGCTTAGCTCCAGTTATTGATAAGGCAAAAAGTGAAGGACTTAAAGTCCGCGGTTATATTTCGACTGTTTTTGGCTGTCCTTATGAAGGTGAGACGAGCTTAGAAAACCTTTTCAAAGTTTCTCACTTTCTAGAAAAAGCTGGCTGTTATGAAATTTCGTTAGGCGATACCATCGGAGTTGGTCACCCGGTTCTCGTTAAAAACGTAATTAGCGAGCTCGATAGAGAGTTTGATATCTCTCTCTTCGCTATGCACTTTCACGATACAAGTGGAACGGCCTTGGCCAATATTTTAACTTCCCTTGAATATGGAATTAAGGCCTTTGACTCTTCTTCGGCAGGCCTTGGGGGATGCCCTTATGCTAAAGGGGCCACTGGAAATGTTGCTACAGAGGATGTTATCAATTTACTTCATTCAATGGGCGTTTCTACTGGGGTTGATATGGAGCTTTTAACAGAGGCGAGTACTTATATTTTAAGTTCTTTAAAAAAGCACTCGAGTTCAAAGTTTTATAATGCCTACCTTGGTAGAAAATCATAGAGGAGTATCTATGAGTACGTATTCAGATCTTAAAGATTTAAAAGTTGTTAAAGAAGATAACCTTTTATGGTTAAGTCTTGATAACTCTAAAATGAGTAACGCTATTACAAGTGATATGATCGACTCTTTAGAGTTGGTTTTAGAAAAAGCAGAAAATGATCAGTCTATTTCTGTTGTTATTTTAAAGGGTGAAGGAAAGCACTTTTGCGCTGGAGGCGATGTTAAGGCCATGCTGGAGCAAAGTGGAATGTTCGCCGGTGAACCTTTGGAGCTTGGGAAGAATTATAAGAAGTTTATTCAAAGAATTCCCCTGGCGATGGAGAGATTTCAAAAGCCTTTGATTGCAATGGTTAATGGAGCGGCAATTGGTGCTGGTTGTGATCTCGCTTGTATGTGTGATCTTCGAATTGGTTCAGAGAAGTCTCGCTTTGGAGAAACTTTTGCTAAGCTTGGTCTTGTGCCTGGTGATGGTGGCACATTCTTTCTTCAAAGAGTCGTCGGCTATTCTAAGGCAATGGAAATGATACTAACTGGTGATCTCTATGTGGGAGAGCAAGCAAAGCAAATGGGGCTTCTCACTCGTCTCGTTTCTTCTGAGGACTTAGAGAGTAAAACACGTGAACTTGCTATTCATGTTTCTAGTCTTTCTATATCAGCAATTGAATTAACTAAAAGGGCGATGAAAATGGCCATGAAACAAGATCTCTCTTCTCATTTAGAGGTTCTTTCAATGTATCAAGGCATCGCTCAAAGAAGTGACGATCATCTACAGGCCCTAGAGTCATTCAAAAAATAACTTTAAATTCTATACAAAAGGGAGTGTCAAAAGCTCCCTTTTGAAATGTTAGTTTTTTTTAAAAATTACTTTCTAATCTTTGTTGACAGAGTGTCGTCTAACCGTAAAAATTTTAATGAAAACAATATTTTACATGGATGTTCAGTGAGACCTCTCTACCTTCTATGTTTGCTCCTTGTTTCATGTTCAAGCATGACTTTTGACTTGAGTGAAGCGCAGAGTTTTAACCAATCTGGTAACGACAGAGTAACGAAAGTAAGTCGTTCTAGAGGAAGAATAGAGACATATCTTTGGGGAATGACTCCCGCCAAACAAGTTGTTTCAGTTAAAAATGAACTAAGGAAAACAGGTTTAGAGCGAGGAAGGTCAGTTAACTTGACTCTCTCTCATTCGGCCCTCGATAAGGCCCTTTTGTATTTGAGCTTTGGACTAATTATGCCTGCTCAGTATGAAGTCAAGGCCTATGGAGTGAATGACCAACGAAGTGAATTATCTTTCTAAGGTATTTAAGCATGAATAAGTTTTTATCTATTGCGCTCACTTTGTTTTTGGTTTCATGTGCTTCTGAAGTTCATGTGAAAGTCGGAAAGTGTGAAAATATAAAATTTGGAAAAGTTGATTCTCCTAGAGTCCTTTCAAAGAGATTTCTCTCTTTTAATGGACAAAGAGAATTGCTGTTTTCTAGTGTCTTTGATGGTAACGAAGTGGCTTGTCAGAATTTGGTCGTAGAAAAGGCCTTGCTTTCAAGAGACGTTATTGATGTGACCTTGAATTTAATTCCATTTGTGTATTCTCACTCGCTGACTTTAGTTTACGGTACAAGAGAATCTAAAAAACTCACGGATGATATCAATGCCAGGGATTAGGCAGCCTATTTTCCTTATTCATGATGAATAGGTGGAGGCCAAGGATGGCCTTCTTTTCTTTTAAATCCACACTTAAGACTTAGTAATCCTTACAATTGAAAAGCTCAATTTTTTAGTTCATGGTATATTGGACTCATGAAATTAGTGCTAGTTCTATTTATCTTTTGCCTCAGTTACTTCTCTTATTCTCGTGACTTAGGGATTGAACCAGAGGTTTTTCAAAGAGAGTATATTCATACTTCGCATATAAAACATAAGAAAATACAGACTTATGGACTTAGTACCTGTGTGGCGCTTTTTCTTTATGATACTACTAGAAAAGAAGCTGTCCTTGCTCATCTTGATGCTTCAGTTGATCTTGAAAAGGAAATTTCTCATTTAGCACGCTTACTTGATCGCGTTGATTTTTCCCTTGTTCTAGGTGGCCAAGAGCGCTCTGCAATTGATCTTCACTCAAAAGTTTTGACGATGATGAATTCTCTAGAGATTCCTGTTAGGGAGAGTCTTTACAATCAAAATTCCAAGTCATCGATGTCACTTACTTTTGACCTTGAACAAGGAAGCTATGAATTTTATGATGAAATGAACTTGAATACGGATTATCGAGTTTTAAATAAAAAAAATGATCGACTTAAATTCCACTCAAGGCTTTATCGCCACGAAGAGAGCTTGGGAGGGGGAGATCAAGTGATTATTGATGATGATCAAGAGTCCAACCCCTGGTCTTTTATTCATCCAATAGGTTCATCAGGCCTTTAAAGAAATCACTCTTGTATTCTTCGGCCTCGTCTTTACTCATATGACCAAAATTTGTTCTATCTTGAATCTGGAGAAGATCCTCTTTGTCTAATTCGAAAATAAAGCGCGATGGGTAGCGAGGAGTCTTGGCTCCATAGAGCTTTCGCTCTTTACAGTAGGTCATATAGAGCTTTTTTTGAGCTCTTGTAATTCCTACATAACAGAGTCTTCTCTCTTCTGAAACATCTTCGCCTTGTTTAACGGTTTTCTTGTGCGGGAGAAGTTCTTCTTCCATCCCAACGAGAAAGACGGTATTAAACTCGAGGCCTTTTGATGAGTGAAGTGTCATCAAAGTAACTTCATTCTTTCTGACATCGTCATCTTCATCTTCTTCATCTCTTTTATCTTGAGAATCTTGTAAGAGAAGTCGCTCAACAAACATTTTTAAATCGGCCTTTTCTGCCTGCTTTTCACTAAAGCGTGCTGCGGATTCAATAAATTGGTTCACATCATTTTTTCTTCGATCAATCTGTTTCAAAGAATCATAATTCTTAGCGATATATTCGAAGTAATGTAACTTCTCAACGAGAAGTGAAATAGACTCTGAGAGAGAATGACGTTTAAAAGTCTCTTTAAACTCATCAATTAAATCAGTGAAGTCTTTAATATATTGCTTTCTGTTGGGGTCAACATCAGGAAATCTTCTAAGGGCCTCGTAGAGTGTGATTTCTTCTTGTTCCATTTTCTCTAAAAACTTCTCGAGAGTTCTATTTCCAATTCCTCTATTGGGAACGTTGAGAATTCTTCTAAGAGACATTTGATCTTTGGGATTAAGAATCACAAAGAGATAGGCCATTAGGTCTTTAACTTCTTTTTTCTCGTAGAGTTTTTGACCACCAACAATCGTATAAGGTACTTGCGAGAGTCTAAGTTCATCTTCGAAGGGTTGAACCTGTGTATTTGAACGATAAAGAATCGCAATATCTCCAAGGTGACCACCTTTGGATTGGTGCTTTACGATTTCCTCAACGACAACTGCTGCTTCGTGATCTGTGTCGGCCATCTTCCATAAAAGTGGTTTGAAATCACTTTTCCATTCACTCCAAAGAGATTTATCTCTTCTATTTTTATTTTCTTTGATAACTCTGTTTGCCAGTTGTAAAATTGGAGAAATAGAGCGGTAGTTTTGCTCTAGTTTAACCACTTTTGCACCCTGGAAGTTCTTTTCAAAAGAAAGGATGTTGGTAATATCGGCACCTCTAAAAGAATAAATCGCCTGATCATCGTCGCCAACCACACAAAGGTTGTTATGAGTGCATGTAAGATGAAGGACCAGATTAAACTGAAGGGTGTTGGTATCTTGGTATTCATCGATCATGATATATTGAAATTGCTCAGAGTATTCTTTTGCAATGTCTGGATTTTCATCAAAGAGTCGCACAGTTAAAAGAAGAATGTCATCGAAATCGATTGCATTATAGAATTTCAATTTGTCTTGATAGTATTCATAGCAATAGAGAGTTGCATGACAATAGGGGTCTTCATCATCGAAGAAACTGCTATCGGCGTAATCGTCAGCCGTAATTCCTGCGTTTTTAAGATTACCTATTTTTGAAAGTAGATCTTCTCTTTTAAAACTCTTATCAGCATTATAGTGCTTAAGAGCATCGCGTAAAATTGCTAACTGGTCACTTGTGTCATAGATAGAAAAGTTTTTGTGATAACCAAGCTTCTCAATCTCTTTTTTTAGAATCTTTAGTCCTAGAGAGTGAAATGTCGCAAGAGTCATTCCTTTGGTCTGACGTTTCGAGAGGAGGGCCTGGACTCTCTCTCTCATTTCTTTTGCTGCCTTATTTGTAAAACTAACCGCCAAAATGTTTTTTGGAGGTATGCCTAAATTGTCGACCATATGGGCGATTCTATAGGTAAGCGTTCGGGTTTTACCACTGCCAGCACCCGCTAAAATAAGAACGGGGCCTTCAATGGTTTCAGCCGCTTCGCGTTGTTTGTCATTGAGACCGGCAAGAGAAATCATAGCCCCTAAAAATAGCGAATAAAGTGTCCTCCGGCAACTGAGAAGAGGACCTTTTTCACTCATATTTTTGCCTGACAATGAAATAATGGCCTGTTATAATTTTTCTGATCAAATTAAATATTTTGTTTACCAATATTAGTGGAATTGACGCTTAATTTTTATTGAGTGCTCTTCCTATCCAGGAGGTTTTCATGGCAAAGAAAAAGGCCACGAAAAAGAAGACAGTAACGAAGAAGAAAACAGCAAAATCTACTGCAAAGAAGAAAGTTGCTAAGAAAGTAGCAAAGAAAAAAGCAACTAAAAAAGTAGCAAAGAAGAAAGTTACTAAGAAAGTAGCGAAGAAAAAAGCAACTAAAAAAGTAGCAAAGAAAAAAGCAACTAAAAAAGTAGCAAAGAAAAAAGTTGCTAAGAAAGTAGCAAAGAAAAAAGCAACTAAAAAAGTAGCGAAGAAAAAAGTTGCTAAGAAAGTAGCAAAGAAAAAAGTTGCTAAGAAAGTAGCAAAGAAAAAAGTTGCAAAAAAAGTAGCGACGAAAAAAGTTGCAAAAAAAGTAGCGACGAAAAAAGTTGTCGCTAAATCAAATGATAGTAAAAACCTTTTTGATTCTCTCTTAGAACTCATTCGTTCAACTTCTGCAGAGATTCCAAGCGATGTTCAAAAAGTAGTTCTTGAAGCTCTTGATAGAGAAGAAAAAAATACAACAGCTGAATATGCAATGAATATTATCAAAGCAAACATAGAACTTGCTAAGAAAAAATCTCAACCTCTTTGTCAGGATACTGGGACAATTCTTTTCTACGTAAGTCATCCTGTAGGATTTAATCAAACTGCATTCACTAAGGTTGTCCATAAAGCCGTTGTTAAGGCCACTGAAGTTGGATACCTCCGTCAAAACTCAGTTGACTCACTAACTGGGAAGAACGAAACAATGAATATTGGTCCAGGTCATCCTGATATCCACTTTCACGAGCACAGTAAAAATACTGTTGAAGTTAAACTCATGTTAAAAGGTGGTGGATGTGAAAATGTTGGTGCTCAATATTCTCTTCCTAACACTGATTTAGGTGCTGGTCGTGATTTAGATGGTGTTAGAAAGGCCATTTTAGATTGCATTGTAAAAGCACAAGGAAAGGGATGTGGTCCAGGTGTTCTTGGTGTCACTATTGGTGGAGACCGTGGTGCGGGCTATGTATTTTCTAAAGAACAACTTCTTAGAAAACTTGATGATCAAAACCCAGTAGAGGAGCTAAAGAAACTTGAAGAAGATATTGTAGAAACAGCAAATAAACTTGGAATTGGTCCAATGGGATTTGGTGGAAAAACTACTCTTCTTGGATGTAAGATCGGTACACTTAACCGTCTTCCGGCTTCATTCTTTGTTTCAGTTTCTTATATGTGTTGGGCCTTCCGTAGACAAGGTGTAACTCTTAATAAGCAAAACAAAATTAGCAACTGGTTATACTAAGGATTGAAGATGAAGAAATTACAATTTCCATTTAAAAAAGAAGAGATTCTCGACCTACGTGTTGGAGATATGGTTCTCATTTCAGGTAAACTCTTTACAGGTAGAGATGCTGTTCATAAGAGACTTCATGAAGGTGTTAAGCCTCCAGTCGATCTATCAAATCAAATTATTTATCACTGTGGTCCAGTTGTGATCGGTGATAAAGAAGGTGGTTTTGAAGTAAAGGCCGCTGGTCCAACAACTTCAATTCGTGAAGAGCCTTATCAATGGGAAGTCATGAGAGATTACGGAATTGTTGGTGTCATTGGAAAAGGTGGCATGGGACCAAAAACTCTTCAAGGTTGTAAAGACTATGGGGCGGTATATTTTCATGCAATCGGTGGAGCTGCTCAGGTTCTCGCTGAAAAAATTAAGTCTGTTGATAATGTTTATTGGGAAGACCTCGGTTCTCCTGAGGCCATTTGGGAACTAACGGTAGAAGACTTTCCTGTTGTTGTGACAATGGATTCTCACGGTGGTTCTCTGCACGCAAAAGTTCAAGACTCTAGCGAAACTGAACTTAAAAAATACCTTTAATAAATAAAATATTGATTGGCCCTTCTCCTTGAGATGGGCCTTCTTTTTTGGAGAAACCATGGAAGAAAAACTCCTGTGGAGTCCTAGTCAAAGTAGGATCGAGAAAACTCAAATGTACCAATTTGCAAAACGTATGAAAGAGAAAGGTTTTGTTGATACTCTTGATTATAAAGATTTGCATACATGGTCTGTCGAGCACAAAGAATCTTTTTGGACGGAGTTGATTGAGTACTTTGATATTGATATGAACTTTGAAAAAGGTTCAGTCTTAGGTGAGGATAATTTTGAGAGCTACAGTTGGTTTCCTGGAGCAAGTCTCAATTTTGCAAAGAACTTACTTAAAAAGGGGCGTGATGAAAAGATCGCTCTTAATGCCGTTTATGAATCGGGAAAGTCTGTTAAAACAAGTTACAAAGAACTTCGATCGAAGGTCTCTCGATTTCAACAAGCGCTTGATCCTTTCTTTAATAAAGGTGATGTGTTGGCCTGCTACATGCCAAATATTAGTGAAACGGTCATTTCTATGCTTGCGGCCACTTCTTTAGGTGGAACATTCACATCGACTTCTTCTGATTTTGGTGTCGAAGGTGTTGTGGATCGTTTTGGCCAGTCAAGGCCGAAAGTTCTCGTAGCTGCTTGTGGTTATGAATATAATGGTAAGTATTTCGATTGCCTTGATAAGATAAAAAGAATTCAAAGTGAACTTCCTTTCATTGAAAAAATTATTCTCGTAAATTTTACTGGCGGCGAAGTCGATATTTCAGGTATTGAAAATGCCATTATGTTTGAAGACTTTTTGGCTGAAACAGAAAAGGAGTTAAAGTTCGTTGATGTCAGCTTTGATTCTCCACTTTATATTATGTACTCAAGTGGAACAACGGGAAAACCAAAGTGTATCGTTCATAGCACTGGTGGTGTTCTTCTACAGCACGTAAAAGAGTTGGGACTTCATAGTGATCTCAATGAAAATAAAAATATTATGTTCTTTACCACTTGTGGTTGGATGATGTGGAATTGGCTTGTCAGCTCTCTCTATTTCGGAGCGACAACGACTCTTTATGAGGGATCTCCGGCAATACCAAGTCTTAGTGGTTTTTTAGATATTATTAATAGAGAGGAAATTCATATTTTTGGAACCTCTCCTAAGTTCCTAAGGGCCCTTGAAGATAGCGGTGAGGAGATTTCAACATTTGATTCCCTCGAATCGATCCTTTCTACAGGTGCGCCACTTCTTAGTGATCAATACGATTTCATTTATTCTAAAATTAAAAGTGACATCTTAGTTGCAAGTATTAGTGGGGGAACTGATATCATTGGTTGTTTCATGCTTGGTTGTCCTATTCTTCCCGTTTATCGAGGAGAGCTGCAATGTTTAGGTCTTGGAATGGATGTGGCCTGCTTTGATTCAAATGGAAAGGCCCTTATTGAAAAAGAAGGGGAGCTTGTTTGTCGTCAAACTTTCCCAAGTCGTCCTCTCTACTTCTTAGGAGATGATAAGGGAGAGCGAATTAGAGATGCTTACTTCAACGCTTTCAAAGATACTTGGCACCATGGTGACTTTATTACCTTAACTAATAGAGGGACTGTTATTGTTCATGGGCGTAGTGATGCAACGTTAAATCCTGGTGGTGTTCGAATTGGTACTGCCGAGATTTACAGACAAACTGAAACGCTTTCTTACTTAGAAGATTCTATTTGTGTTGGTAAGCAGATTGACGGTGATGTTGATGTGTATCTCTTCGTTAAAATGATTGATGGAGAGAGCTTAACAGATGAGCGTATCGGTGAGATTAAGACGCTGATAAGAAAAAATACGACACCAAGGCACATGCCTAAGGTTGTTCTTCCTGTGAAAGGAATTCCCTATACAAGAAGTGGTAAAAAAATGGAATTAGCTGTTAGTCGACTGATTAATGGTAAAGAGCTCACGAATATTGAAGCTGTCTCAAATCCAGAATGTTTAAGCGAGTACAAATAAAAAAGGCCCATTTAATGGGCCTTTTATTTTTTTAGAATTTTAATTCGAATCTAACTCCGATAACTGGTTCGGAATGATTATTTTGCCCATCATAAAACTGCTGGCCAGGGTTATAGAACCAATGCGTGTTGGCCTCTTTAAAAATTTCCGCTTCAAATAGTCCATTAACACTATCTAAAAGGGCACCTGCAGGGTCCATAAGTCCAAGAGCTACAGAGCCTAGCTTTTTTGATCCTAGAAGTTCGCCTTTATTATCTTTAATCTTCTCTTCCCATTTGATGAAGGCTTCACCAAGAAGAGAACCAAGAATAGGTGTAATCAAAAGGTCTTGAATAGACGGAACTTCAGCAAAGGCCTCAAGTCCATATTCCCAAAAGAAAGTAGACATAAGAACACTATAACCAAATGATTGCATTTGATTTAATCCTGCGTGTCTTGCGACAACATAGTAAATCGCACCTGAGTATGAGTGACCAATATAGTTAATCGCCCAGTGGTCTTTGTCTTGAACTGGTCCTTCTTTGATATTTTCTTTATACTTATTGCCAAGATTATTCATCTCATCTTTATCCCAATTCGTAACACTTTCTGGGAGGAGGTAGAGAAAGCCAATCATCCCCGCACCGAGGACAGAGAAGTTTCTTGTCTGTCTTAACATCGTTTTTGTTTTAGGATTCATATCGCCAAATTCAATCGGACGACGTTGCTCACCATCAACTATAATAACTGAACTATAAGGGTTCTCTTTATCGAGATCACACATGCTCTGAGTTTGAGCGAGAGCTTGTCCTTTATTTTCTAATTCTTCTTGAATGGCACGACAGGCCTTTTGATCGCGAGTATCAATAGTGATGACTCGACCTTGTGAGAACTTTCTTTTTTGTTCGTTCTCTTGTTGGATATTGTCGTTAATTTCTTCCCATTTTTCTTTTGAGACAAATGAAGACATTGGATTAAACATCCATTCACGTTGTTCTTTGATTTGCCTTTGCTTTTCTAGCTCTTGTAAATGCTCTTTAGAGCCAAATTTAAAGTCTAAATCAGCGGAAAAACCTGTGATTGATTGGGCCAATAGAAGGCCGGCCAAGAGTGCTTTCACTTTCATAATTATCCTCATTTCTTCGAGTTTTGTTTATTTTGTAAGATTTTTTTGTTTTGTTCAGTCTGTTTGAAGAAAACACAGAGTCTGTTTAAAAACTAAACAAACATTTTCTTACAGACACGTACAAACGGTAAGTTACACAGCGTCACTTCAGATAGAAATTACAAGTCGATTTTCTATTCATGAATAAATTTTTATTTATTAATAAATATTTATTCTTTGAGGGGGGAATATGTTGAAAGCTGCTTATCTGTTCAGTGCTATCATTCTTTTATCTTTGAGTTCTAACTCGCACGCAAGTACTACTTCAACAAATAAAAGGGCCTTTTGCTCAGATAGAAAATCAAGTAATTACATTAAAAGTTTAGCTCAAACAAGAAAAGCGAATATGTCTTTTATAAATCGCGGAGGAATCGGCAATGCTGGGGTATGCTGGTGGCACTCTCGTTTTGTTAGAAATGCTCTTTATTTGACTTACTATCGCTCTGATCTACCAAGGCCATCAGATAGACAGGCCAAGAAAATAATCAAAAAAATTAGGAAAGGAAAATCAGTTGTTATGATTCCTGGTTTTAGAGACTTTCGTGAGTTTTCAAGAGAGTATGAAGACTTGATTCAAAAGCAACTTGAAAAGTGGCAATTATTTGATGGTTTGATTGCTCAGCAATGGGTCGTTGGACTTAGTGGTAAAAGTGAGGTTAAGGAAGAGAAGCTTCAAAGTATGATGGAAGAGCTTTATTCTTATGTTGTCGGTGGAAAAAATATTGCTTATCAAAAACTTCAGATTAAAGGAATTGATGCTCACTCTTGGTTAGTTGTTGATATGAAAAAGAGGGCCTATGGTTACGATCTCTATATCATTGATAGTAATTTCTACAATTCTCCGATCAGATATACTTATAATTACGGTGATACGTACTTTACTCACGCTCAATATGGGAATTTTGTCCCTTACTTAGAAAAAGAAAAAGAGTTAACGCGTCTAAAGAAAACTGTAGCGAAGTTTTGTCGATAAAAAAAAGGCCAGATTAATTCTGGCCTTTTTTATTTGCAAAATTGTTTTGGTTTTAATTTATTTGTAAGTTCGCAGTATCCATACCATTCTCCGCGATCATAGTATGAGTAGCCAAAGAACCATTTAATGTGAGTTTTCTTCGTGTTTGGCCACACTTCATTTGCGAGTACTTCTGGGATTTCTCCATCAACACTATAGCACCAACCATGAGATCTCATTGTTTCATCACTAAGAATTTCCATCGCATCAAGACCTGTGGGTGTGTTTAGAATAGAATTCATCCCCACATCGTTTCCTATAAAAGGGACGTTGTATTTTTGGAAAAGTTCAACGCTTATTTGTCCAATCGATTTTTTTAGATCGTTGATCTCCATCTCGCCTGTGTAAATTGGAGTCTCTTCACAGGGTCCAATTACTTCGAAAGTGATGGCCTTTGAATATGTAGAAAATGTTAAGAGTGCTAACAAAGATAGTAATTTCATGAGTTCTCCTTTTTACTGAGAGCTTTATAGAAAATGATCACTGATTTGGCAAACGAGTTGTTTTGTAATTTCAGTGTGTTAGAATAAAAGAGAGCAAAATTGGCCCCTATTATCTAAGATTTACTCTCAAGGTAAAATAAAGCTTAGAAGAGAGAATTAATATTCATGGAGGATATATGAAAAAGTTATTACTTGTTCTTTGTGCGACGTTGATGGTTAACGCGCAAGCTGGTGTTCTAGTTGAGCCTTATCTAGGTTACCGTTTAGTTTCTGGTGAAGATTCTAATTCATCTAAAACTGAATATGATTACAATGGATCAGTTATTGGTGGACGCCTTGGTTACCAATTTCTAGGTTTCATGGGTGGTCTTGATTATTCAAGAGGACTAGGAGCCTATGAGTTAGAGCAAAAAGATAGTTCTGGGACTTCTAAAAATGATTATACGCAAAGCTCTTTTGGACTATTTGCTGGTTATGAGCTTCCAATTCTCTTAAGAGCATGGGTTACTTACTGGATGAGCAATAAGCTTGAAGGTGATAGCGGAGCTGTTAATGGAGATGAATTCAATGGTAGTGGTTATGGACTTGGAATTGGTTTCACAGGACTTCCATTTGTTTCTCTAAACCTTGAATACCGTAATATGACGTACGATGAATTTTTTGATAAAGCAGCAGGGACAACGACTGCTCTTAGCGGAGATTCTGAGATTGGAATGAGTGAAATTCTTCTTTCTGTTTCTCTTCCACTTGATTTCTAGAAAAACAAAGGCCCCTATTTTGGGGCCTTTTTTTATTCTTACTTTTCTTTGTTATTTTCTTTGAGATATCCTTCTAGAAATTCTTTTTTAAATTCTAAAAATCTATCTTCTAAAATTGCTTCACGCGCTTTTTCAGCTAGCCCTTTGTAGAAGGCGATATTGTGAGTTGTCGTAAGTGTTGCTCCCAAGATCTCGTTAGAGTCGAAAAGGTGCTTAACATAACTTCTCGTAAAGTTTTGGCAAGTATAGCAGCTGCAATTTGGTTCTACTGGAAAGAAGTCACGACGATAGTTCTTGTGACGAATTCTAATTTTACCTCTATTTGTAAAGAGCGTACCACCACGAGCAAATTTCGTTGGAATGATACAGTCACTCATATCAATTCCATTTTCCCAAATCATGAGAAGGTCTTCTGGATTCCCTACACCCATAACGTATCGTGGCTTATCCTCAGGCATAAGAGGTGCAGTGAAAGAGACAATCTTTTCCATGAGCTCAGGGCCTTCACCGACAGAAACACCACCAATGGCATACCCAGGTAAGTCGCGGTCAATAAGTTCTTTGACACACTCTTTACGGTATTCATCATACGTCGAACCCTGAATAATTCCAAAAAGCGCTTGCTTAGGATTTGTCCAAGCTTCAATACAGCGGTCAAGCCATCTGTGAGTTCGATCAATCGAAGTCTTCGTGTACTCTTTTGTAGCAGGAAATGGAATGCACTCATCAAATGCCATCATAATATCAGAGCCGAGATTTTGTTGAATTTCAATACTCGTTTCTGGTGAAAGGAGTACTTTCTTACCGGCCTGGTCTCTGAATTCAGCACCTTCTTCTTTGATGCTTTTCTTTTGTAGTGAGAATACTTGAAATCCACCTGAGTCTGTCAGAATTGGTCTTGGCCAACTCATCCACTTATGAAGTCCACCGGCCTTTTTAATAAGGCTAGATCCTGGAGATAAGTGAAGGTGGTAAGTGTTAGAAAGGATAATTTTCGTATCCATTTCTTCGAGCTCTTTTGGTTGAAGAGCTTTCATGGCCCCATGGGTTCCAACTGGCATAAAGACAGGTGTAGGAATTGATCCATGTGGAGTGTGAATAATCCCCGCTCTGGCACCACTGTTCTTGTCTACGTGAACGAGTTCAAAGCGAAAGTGTTCTTTTACTTGGTCTTGAATCTTGGTCATTTTCTATCCATTTCAATAAGTTGTGGCGAGACATTAACATGCAATGTCTTTGCTCGCCACAACTTTTGTAGGAAATACTCTTAGATAAAGGCTTAGTTACTCTAGGGCCAAAAGTCCCTGGAGTTCTTGAAATTCTGGAGAGTTAATGACTTCTCCCTCGGAAAAGAGCTCTTGAAAAAGAGAGATGAGTTCTTTGAGATGCCCTTTAACTATTTTTTGTTTGCGAGTAGGCTCTTTAGCAAACTCAATGGACTTCATTTTATCCTTATAAAACTCAACAAAAAGTTGAAGTTCTTCACTCGTTGGCTCCTCTTGCTTCTCTTTATAAAGAGAGACAAGATGAGAGAGTTTAAATGGTGTTATCTGAACTGTTTTAAGCGCTTTATTGGCATAGAGTTCTGCATTGGCAAAGAGATGCTCTGCTAACAAGAGTGCATGCTCAGGATTGATACTGTAGTCGAGAGTGTAGTTTTCAATTTTATTATTTCTAACAAAGAAAACTGAGTACTGTGACTCCTGCTTAATATAAAAAGAAAAGACTTTGAAGCCCTTTGCTTGAAAGACTTCTAATTCATAATCAGAGAAAACACCAATCAGTTGAAGGATAGAGCTCTTTAATTCATAAAGCCTTTTGAGTTCTGGACCTTGTGAAAGAATGACATCAATTAGTGAATCGATCGAAATATTAAAAGCACTATAAATAATCTCTTCTATTTCACGATCGCTAACTTTCGATGAGCTATTCTGGTCTATGGCCTCAGAAAGATTAGGGCTTGTTAAAGAGAAAAAGAAGTTTCCGTCTTTAAAGTTATTTATCGTATTGAGTACGGCAAGTGAGTTCTTCTTTTTAATACCGGCTCTTTTTAATGAATTTTTACGGTAAAAATCAAGTCCAGCTGTCGTTTGAAGACTTCTACCGACACGAGGGAAGACTTCGTATTGATCGAGTTCAAAAGCACTTGTGAGATCGAGGATCTCGAGGCGGTTTGGCAATTCACTCCTAGGCACCATTTTGAAGTTTCTTATTTTTGCTGGTTTAGAATTCATTCCATTGTTTAAAAGAAATGGAATTTCTAGTGGTAGAAAGATAACAAGAATTGCTGGTACAAAACCAAGATATTTAAAGAGAAGGTTACTAAAAGATATTGGCGCTACTGAGACAAGTTCTTTAACCGTCTTCTTTTTAATTATCGCTGGTAAGTCAAATATGACAAAGAAGAAAGTAAACATGCCTAGGAATGTTCTAAAGAATGCTTTAATTCTTTTTGAAACACCACTGCCATTTGTCTTTGCACCAAAGAAAGTTAAAGGAAGACTAATTCCAAAGAGTAGGGACCAAAGAAGCTCTAAGGCGAAGTATATGATGATAAATTGTAAAACACCTTCACTTAGAACTTTTGTTGATAAGGTGTTGTAGAAAACTTGCGGGAGAAGGTCTTCAAAACCTAGAGATGAAAGTGCTCCGCGAGAGGTTTTAACGAGCTCTTTCATTGTCGATTGATCAATCTTTAAACCGAGCTCACCAATCATCAAGTGTGTAAGCGAGAAGTTTGCTAAAATTGAAAGAAGTCTAGGAATAAAACCTACGATATCAAGTTCATTTGTTACTTCGGCATTTT
Organism: Halobacteriovorax sp. GB3; assembly: GCF_028649655.1. Classification (NCBI taxonomy): domain Bacteria; kingdom Pseudomonadati; phylum Bdellovibrionota; class Bacteriovoracia; order Bacteriovoracales; family Halobacteriovoraceae; genus Halobacteriovorax; species Halobacteriovorax sp. GB3. The sequence goes on along the minus strand of NZ_JAQSLN010000003.1, from coordinate 654,825 downwards.
CTAATACTTCTTCAGCTACTTTTGGTTTTTTATTGCTCTTTTCTAACTTAGGCACATCTCTGGTCTTCATATTTTTGAGACGGGCCTTAGAAGGAATCTTGCTATTTTTTAGACCAAGTGGTTTTGCAGGTTCTTCGGACTTCTTTTTCTTCTTAGATTTAGGATCTTTCTTTAAAGCTTTGTGAATGATTGAAGTAACCGATTCAAAAAATGAAGTAGAGCTTGAGTAGTCCTCATCATCATCTTGATCATCGATTGAATCGTGTTGAATCGATGGCTCACTTAGGCGATCTTCAACTTCTTTTTCAGCTTTTTTTAGAAGATTTGCTCCCGTGCTTGTGGCCTTTGTTGGGCCAGTTCTTTGAGCTTTAACAGGAATTTCATCTTCTTCATCTTCCTCACTTAGATTTCTAGGAAGTTCATCCGTTTCATCAAATTCATTCTCATCAGTAAAAGCACTTGAACTTTCTGATTGCTCTTCCAATTGATCGTGCTCATCATCAACGATTGGCCGATCAATAGATTCTTCTTTTAGTTGTTGTAGTTCTTCTGGAAAGAGGTTACGAACAAGTGTGCTATCTGGTAGCTCTTCTTCCTCTTCGATTCGCACAATAATATCAATCTTATCAATCTTAATTTTATCACCGCTATCGAGTGCATATTTCTTACCCTTTTCAAGGGCGGTTTTTTCAAGATAGATTGTAGGGTTGTCACTTCCACACTGGATGGTAAGGACTCCTTGCTTATTGAGAAAGAGACAGTGAATTGGAGAGAGTGCAAAATCTCTTAAATGAATTTTGCAACGGGCATCACTTCCAAGAGCGATTTTCTTTTCGATTTCATATCGAACTGGTGCTTGACCAGGCAGACGTATTTCTAGAACGTAATGTTCGCTATTCATGAATTAATGACCTTCTTCCTTGAGTGATCTACTCTTTAATTTTTCCAAAAAAGCCCCTCTTTTACAAGTAATCTTACGCTCTTAAGAGAATTTTTCCGCCTAGCACTAACGATTTTTTAGCCGGATAATGAAACGGTAAGTTAGAAAACAAATTTTTTGGAGATTTTATGAGAAATTGGAAGAACCTCGCTCTCGGTGGGGCCCTTTTGTTGTCAACACAAACACTCTCTTATGATGTAGTTGATCGCTACAAATTATTAGAAGACAAGTTTAAAACGGAAGAAATGCTACGTCCTTATGGTCATGACTTTCTCTTTGACATTAGTGCCTATGCTAATAAAAACCTTCTTGATCTCGTTGATGATGTTGACTCAGTAGGGGATGCGGGCGATACGAATGCTCAGCTTAATGAGGCCAATCGCGTTCTAGAAAAATATGACAAAACAGAGCAATCACTTCGTTTGAATGCACAATTTGGAATTCCACTTTTTACGTTCCATGCTTTTGGAGCAAAGATTGTTCCTGATTTCAGATTTGGTGCTCAATTTGGTGCTAATATCGGAATTCGCTCTGATGAGCTTTCTCGTCAACTACTTGTTGATCTCTTCGACCTTTCACCTGAAATTGAAGAAAAAATCCTCGCCATGGATGATACTCAATTTACGAAGTTGAAAAACGGTACTTATACAGATGTTGAAGACCTTCTTCTCGATCTAGGTGTTGACTCTCGTATCGCTGCAGAGTTTGACGGAGACCAAGTTCCAGGTTCTGGAACTTCAAGTGTTCCAAACTTAGCCGTCTTCACTAAACTAGATGTAAAGGCCGGACTTCTTTTTAATGTTTTCAAAAATGAGTGGTTTGGTCATTGGAATCTTTACGGACTTCATAGAACAGACTTTTTTAGAAGACTTGATGCTAAGACGATCGTTAACGGTGACGATGTTCTAGGTGGACAAGATGAACTAAACTCACAGGTCTTCCTTGCAACTGACTTAATGGTTGGAAAGTCATTTTTAGAAACATACCGCGCCTATCTTGCTATTGAAGAAATTGAGATTGCAAGACTCTCTGATAATGTTGATAAGGCCGGTGAACTTACTTATGAACTCGACCCACTAATTAGACTACACGCCGATGCGCGCTTTTCTTGGAAAGGTCTCTCTCTTATGCCTTTTTTAGGAGTTCACAAGAGATCTGGCTATGGATTTGCTGATGGCCTTTATGCCGGTACTGATCTTGGTGCCCACGTATGGGGAGATCGCTTAGGTATTACTTTTAGAACGATCCTAGATAATGAGCACATTACATTGTCTCCGCAGTTAAAGCTTTGGTTCATGCAATTCCAGTACTCTCTTAAACAACCAATCAGTTCAACTGTTGATGATGTAAAGACAAGTACTATGCACTCGGTGAACGTACGCTTTTTCTTTTAAATAAAATAAATATTGTGGAAGGGACCTCGTTGGTCCCTTTTTTTTGCCTATTTCAGGTGTTTAGGACAAGTAATTCTTTTGCAGTGCATTTTAATCATTGATAAATGCCTAAATTCTTGATACTCCTCCCTTTGAATTTAAAGACTTATCAGTAAGGAAATGTATATGAAAAGCTTTTCAGATCTTCTAAAAATCGAAGAACTAAAGGCCTATTTGAAAGAATATGGTTTTAAAACTCCAACAGAGGTTCAACAGAAAGTTATTCCGCTTATTGGCGAGAATAAATCTGTTTGCGTTCTCGCACAAACGGGAACGGGGAAAACTCTCTCTTATGCTTTGCCAGTTGTTGAGCGACTCAAGCTTACAGAGAAGGGTTTAGAGCAAAAAAAGGCATCACCTCGTGCCATTATTTTACTTCCAACAAAAGAGCTAACGTTTCAGGTTCAAGGCGTTTTAAAAGAGATTTCTCATCACGCTAAATTACGAATCAGAACAATGGTTGGGATGGATAAGTCCAAAAGAACATCGAATATGAAAGATGAATTCGTCGATATTCTCGTTGGTGGTCCTGGAAAGATTAGACAGGCCCTTGCTAAGGGTGAAATTTCAGCAAAAGATTGTAAGTATCTCATCCTCGATGAGGCCGATCAATTACTTGATATGGGTTTTACAAGAGATATTAATGAGATTTATTCTCACTTTGAATGGTCGGACACACTCGTTGGACTAATCAGTGCCACAAGACCTGCTAACTTTGATGAATTTGTTGAAGCGACATTTAGAAAAGTCGACTTCTACGATGTTGAACTCTCAGATGCTCACTCAATAAAACAAAGTCATGAGACGTTCAATATTCATTTGGCCTTTAATGAAAAAGTGGCCATGACAGAAATGTTCTTACAAAAAGAAGCCAAGGGTAGTGGGATTATTTTCTTAAATAGAAAAGAGCAGGCCGAGGCCCTTCATGGAACACTTGTTAGTAAACTTCCAAAAATGAATCTCTCTCTAATCCATGGTGATATGTCGCTTAAAGAAAGAGAAGATAGTATTAAAGAATTTAGAAAAACAGGTGGAGTACTGATTGCAACAGATATCGTTGCTCGCGGTCTTGATATTAAGAAGCTTTGCTGGGTTCTTAACTATGACCTTCCTTTTGAAGCTGTTTACTACATCCACAGAGCTGGTCGTGTTGGACGTGCCGCTGCAAAAGGGCTTGTTTATAACTTTATCACTTCAAAAGACTTTGCTCTGATTAAGAGAATTAACGAATCGATTAGGAATCAAACTGCTCTTAAATTAAGTGCTCTGAAGGAAAATAAAGGTCCCCAAAAGAAGCCACAGAAAAAGACAACAACGGCTCCTAAGGCACCGCCTAAGAAAAAGATGAGAAAGAAAAAAGACCTAAGATTTGTCGATCAAAAGGTTAAGAGGGTTAAAAAAGGCCCACGCTACAAAAGAAAATAAGACTTTGATAAAATAAGGCCATGAGAAAATTAATCATGGCCTTTTTTATTTTAAATACCTGTATCAGTTGTTCTGAAGATTCTCCCACCTATACGCCGCTAGAGCTCTACGACATTGCCGTAAAGTATGATTCCGAAATTTCACAGGTACGTTTAAATGATTTAAATAGACCCAATTGTCTTGAGTACTCAGAAGGCTGCATTCAGGATTTTGTATTTCGCTATAAAGTCAGAAAAGTTGAAATGTCCGTCATCATGTTTGATACCCAAGAGAATGCTAAGAAGGCCGCTTTTAAAGTCGGACAATATTATGTGAGAAATTGGCTTTTCGATGATGTTGCTGGAGAGCCAGTACTGGAGCACTTTGTAACAGATGCCTTCAAAGCACAGAGGCCCACTAAAGATGATTTCCTAAAAGAATAGGGGACTTTTTAAAAATAGATTCAAATAGATCTATTCTCTTTTCCCACTCTTTTATCAATTCACTAGATTCTCTTTGTTCTTTTTCTAGTTCACTTAGCGTTTCTTTAAATAAAACAACCCAGCGACCGAGCTCGCCTTGGCGTATCTTTAAGTACTCATGCTTCTTTATAAGATTAAAAGGCCTTTCATTTTCCTGAAGTTTTTCACCTAGAAGTTGCATTCTCCAAAAGCGCTCAATGATTGGAAGGTGAGAAGCGAAGGCCTCCATTGGTGGTTTTAGGATATTTTCACCTTGAAATTCTTGAATCTTTCTAAAGTGATGCCCTATAAGGAAATCAGCCGTGGCCTTTTCGTAAAATCGATAAACAACGTCTTTTATCAGCTCTTTTTCGTTCATTTTAATACTTTATCATTTGGGCCACTTAAAAACGACGGACAAATTTGAAATTTGTCCACAGAATTTGTGAACACTTAGGACAATGTCTCTTTAAATGAGCAAATTTCTCATTTTTTTTGAAAGTCCTTTTTCTTGAATGCATAAATGCCTCATCACTTTTTACAACAACAATCGAAATCAACAGGAGATTTATGATGAAAAAAATTATGGCAGTAGCACTTCTTGTACTTGGAACTCAAGCAATGGCATTCGTTGAAACTTCAGCGAACACAGTTCTTTTCCCTGGTTCAATCGTTAAAATCACAGACACTTGTTTAAACGCTGATGGTGATCTAAGAACTAACTTTAAAGTTCAACAGTACAAAATCATTCGTAAGAAAAACAATGATGTTTATATCCCAACTGTAAAAAAATATCTTACAACTTCTGTAGATTATACTCAGAGAGTTTGTGTTGATTATGGAAAAGAAAACTGTAAATCATGGGAAACTGTTTACAAAACATACCCAATGACTTCTACAGTTGATTACTATGAAGTTAAGCGTGGAAGAGAAAGAGATGTTAAAAAATATCTTTACTCTGTAGAATTCACTGTACCAGCTTGTAAGTAATCAGAATTCCATATCTCGTATTGTGTTTTGGCCTTCCGTCCCTGGAAGGCCTTTTTATTTTAACTAGACTGTAAAGCTCGGATAAAGAGTGACCGATAGGAATACTAGGGTATTTCAAAGGGGCACTTATGAAGAAGCTAATCATTGCTATCTCGCTTTTTACATTTCAAGCATTCGCTCTAGAGGTAAAAAGTGTGGCCGGCGGTTCTTGCTGGGTTCAAGAGCTAGAAGATTCCATTAAAATTGCATCTTTCAATAATTCAATTTCTACAAATTTATCAAATCCCATGCTCGGTCAACTCATTGGCGACATTTCAGCGAAAGACCATCTCATAGGCCCAAGTGGGAATAATCAATTCTTTGTTCACTGTGGAAGTTTTGGAGCAAGACTCGTGATGAATTTAGAATCGACTCAAGGGAGAGTTTGTGTTTGGACAAATTTTGATGAAAGTGGAATTGAAAGTCATGAAGTTGGTTATTTAAAAAAGAATGAACTTGGTGCCTGTGATGGTTATTTGAAAAACGAATTCCTTCTTGGTCTAACAAGTGATGAGCAAAAAAGAGAAGAAGTGCTTAAGCATTTAGAAAAAAAATATCAGCATGACTTTAAGCTGATTGCCCTTACAAAGACTCTCTATAAAGTCATAAGAGTAAATGAGAGTTTTGACATTGAGGAGATAGGTCGTATCTACGGAGTGAAGTATATTGAACGCGTTATCATTAATCATCCCGTCGGGGAATTTCACTTACTTGAAAATCTCACAACTCAAGTATTTTAAGGAGGGTTATGCATCTTAAGAAAGTATTATTTGCTTCATGTCTCATGAGTGCGCTTGCTTTTAGTGTCGCAGCAAAAGAAGAGAAAATGACTTTTGATCAAAAAAAAGAAAAGGCCATGTCTCGTTTGGATAAGCATATAAAAATGTTAAGTGAGTTAAAAAGTTGTATTCAAGGAGCTAAAGACAAGTCGGCGATGAAAGCCTGTCGAAAGAGTCATAAGTCGCAAATGAAAGAGATGCGAAAATCTAGTGGTGGTGGAAAGAGGCATCGCCAAAGAAACAAACAAGAATCTGACGAATAAAAAAAGGCCCAATTAAATGGGCCTTTCTTTTTATCTTTTACCGATTTCTGAAAGAGTCTTTCCAAGGGACTTTGATCTTTTCAAGAAGAAGTTACTCTTCTCGTTAAGTTCAGACTCTTCTTTACATGAAATACAAAGCTCTGCAGTTGGTCTTGCTATGAGTCTTTCATAGGCAATCTCAGCATCACAGTCTTCGCAAAGACCATAAGTACCGTTTTCAACTTTCGTAAGAGTTTTGTTGATTTTCTTTAAATAGAAATTTTCTCTGTTTTTGAAACGAATTTCATGTGCTGTTTGCACGTTGATGCTCGCTTCGTCTACAGGGTCTGACAATTCGTTTTTGTCGAGATGATAAGTGTCTTTTTCACTGATGTTGTTGAGAATTCTTTCTTTGTCCCCAAGAAGCTTGTCCTTAAGGCTTTTGATTTGTTCATCACTCAGATACTCGTTTTCTCTGGTCATGAGTCCTACTCCTGTTAGTTGTTGTCTGTGTGTGTAAGTATATTTTTTCCAATGACTAAGGCTTACCGCTTTCATTCGTCCCTAAATGAAATTCCTTGCATTAACCCAAGCTAATCCATTGGATAATTTTAATTGATAAATTACTGGCCGATAAACATTCCGTAAAAGATATAATTCTTACAATGAATTACATTTCTTACATTTGTATCGGAGGAGGGAGTGGTGATGGGAATTTTGCTTCGCAGTAAGGGCAGAATTTCCAGAATTGAACGTCAATTTGACGCTTACAGCCTTCACACTGAATATTGTATTCCAAGTCTTCAAAAACCTCTTGGCCACCAACAAAGATGTCAACTCTTACAGCGCGAATGGTTGTTGGGTGGGCAAGATAGCCACCTGGAACAAGAGGGTCGGCCTTAAATTTAGCAGGTGAGATACTCTTATCTGGTCGAATATTTACTTGGACAACTTCATCGGGGCTTTGTTTAAAGTGAGCTTGTCCTGTTGCACTCTTTGCGCGCATGAGACGCTCGTACATCATTTGGTTTTCAAAGTCCTTATCTTTCACTTAGTGACCCCATCTCTTTTCTAGCATCTCAATAATTTGAAAGATGGCCTTTCTGTGTTTATTAAACCTTTCAAAGAAGTTTGGTTTCATGGCAAAGATCTTCTTTTTAAAAAAAAGGCCCTGAGAGCCAATGGATTCAATAATTCTGAGAGTCCATTCGACGACTTCTGGATCATCGTGCTCGAGAAGGCGCTCTAGTAGCTGGAGGTGAGACATTTCTAACCTATGGCCATCTTTGAATCTCGCTTCGGCCACTTGCTTTTGAAAAGTTCCAAGTAGAAAAATGATGGCCTCGCTATCAGTGAATGTTTCAAAGCTTTTTAAAATGAACTCTTCAAAGCGTCGTGTTGTTGTTTGAGTGTTATCTAAGATACACAGAACTTTCATAAGAAGTTCTCGATCACTTTGTGATAAGCACTGCGAGTAGGACTCGTAAATGTCATCAAGTACTTGCTCATTGAGTTTTACAAGAGGACGCTTACCATTTTTAAGATCATTGATTATTGATTGATAGAGTTCGTTAATTTTCATGAACTCATTTTAGCATTTATTCAGCAAGTTCAAAAGTGTGGTCGGCAAGAAGTTTTACCGCCCCAAGAAATTCTTTAAAGGGAGTACTCTTACCCCATTCCTTGGGTGAAACCATAGAGAGAATGGCCCCTTCACTTTTTTTCTCGTAGAGATAGTAAGTCGTTCCTATGACTGGCTTAAAGCGAATTTCAGCGTCGTAGACAATATTTGAAATGTGGCGTCTTTTTTTGATTTCGTTCATTTGATCAATAAGCGGCTTCATTTGTTCATAAATTTGATCGAGCTTGCGTTGGGTTTGCTCCATCATGGCCATGCGAGCGCGCGATTTTATTTGATCTTCATTATTTGGTGTTGCTACTGCGCCACCTTTTTCATGAGCATAATCAATAAGGCCTGGTATTGAAGAGGCATTTCTCTTTAGGGCCTCTAGGTCGATCTCGTTTAATTTTATCTCTTTTCTTTTGGCCATGTGAACCTCTAGCTTAGTGCCTCATGGAGAGCACCGGTTTGAACATTCCAAAGTTCAAAGTAGGATAGGCGGTTAGCAAGGAGTTCATGGTGGTTACCGGCCTCAATAATTTGCCCATCTTTAAGAACAAAAATTCGATCTGCACCGACGACTGTAGAAAGTCTGTGGGCAATCATTATTGTTGTTCGCTCTTTTGTAATTCTATCGAGCGAGCGTTGAATGGCCGCTTCTGTTTCGTTGTCGACTGCACTTGTGGCCTCATCAAAAATAAAAATAGGAGCTTCTTTTAAGATCGCTCGCGCTAAAGAGATTCTTTGTCTTTGACCGCCTGAGAGTTTCTGTCCGCGCTCTCCAACAACGGTGTTAAGCCCCTGTGGAAGCTTGGAAATGAAGTCATGGGCCTCTGCAAGTTTAGAGGCGACAAGAACTTCTTCATCCGTTGCTTTGGGATTTCCATAGCGAATATTTTCGAGAACAGTTCCGTGAAAAAGATAAGTATCTTGTCCAACATAACTAAAAAGAGATCTCAACTCGGATAGGGAGAGATTCTTAATATCGTCATTATTGATTTTAATTGAACCAACTTGAGGATCGTAGAAACGTAGAAGTAGCTTAACAAGCGTACTTTTTCCTGAACCTGTTGCACCAACAAAGGCAACCGTTTCACCAGGGGCGATCTCAATATTGAGATTCTTTAAGATAGCTCCTGAATCATTATAAGAAAAAGTTAAATCTTTAATACTAATTCCCGTTTCACTCAGGTTTTTAGTGTGGTTATTTTCTCCACCAGTTATTTGAATAGGCGTATCAATTAATTGAAATATGCGATCAATAGAGGCCATGGACCTTTGATAGAGATCAAAAGTTTCAGCGAGTCCAGTTAGAGGCCAAAGAAGTCTTTGTGTCATGAAAATAAGAATAGAGTAGGAGCCTACTTCTAATGTTCCCTTTTCAGTAAGCCATCCTCCAAGAAGTGTCGTTGCGATAAAACCACAAAGAATAACCATTCTAATTAAAGGAGAGTAACTAGAAGATACTTTAATGGCCTTTGAATTAGCTTTTGCATAATCAATTGACTGTTTTTCAAGTCTTTCAATTTCAAATTTTTCTCTTACAAAACTTTTAACTGTACTCATTCCACCTAGGTTATTGGTAAGGATACTGCTTAAGAGACCAACTTCGTTTCGCACGTCTTTGTAAAGCGGTTGAATTTTCTTTTGAAAATAAAAAGAACCCCAAAGAATAAGTGGGATGGGAAGAAAGGAAAAGGCCGCAACAAGAGGCGAGATACTAAAGAAGATACAACCAATGATGATCACTGTGGTCATGACCTGTAGTAGAGAGTTTGCTCCTATATTTAAAAAGCGCTCTAATTGGTTAACATCGTCATTTAAGATAGAAATTAAATTCCCCGTACTCTTATCTTCAAAATAGGCCATTTCTAGGTGCTGTACATGAGAAAAGGCCTCAATGCGAAGTTCATGCTGTATTGTTTGGGCAAGATTTCTCCACATAATTTTTAATAAGTATTCAAAAAAAGATTCAAGTCCCCAGATGATCAACGTTAAAAAAGCGACAACAAAAAGTTGTTCCATAACTGTTTCAACAGGGATAAATCTCGTTAAAAAAGAACTCTCTTTTTTCACGACAATATCAACGGATAGACCGATGAGAAGAGGTGGGGCAAGGTCGAAAATCTTATTGAGTATTGAGTAGAGGCAGGCCTTCGTTATTTTTTGGCGAAGGTGCTTATTGTGATTCCAGAGTCTATTTAGGCCATTTTGTTTTGCTTGCATGGTGAATTTGTCCTGATCTTTGAATTTAGCCTCTTTTCAGTAGTCTAGAGTGTCTAAAATCTGGCAAGTTTTTGTAAAAAGGTTACTCAATATGTACCACAGATTTTTAATTTGTGTTATACAAAGGCTAGTTATTTAATGGACAAAAATATGAAAGATTATCTTATCAATTCAATTTATCGAGCAACGGAAGGGGAAGGGGTCCTTATTGGATCACCACAAGTTTTCGTTCGTTTTCAAGGTTGTGCTATTGGTTGTCTTAATTGTGACTCCAAAGATACATGGGACTTTGACGGTGAGTTGATGGATCTTGAAGAGATTATGCTTTCTGTTTATCAAGAGACGTTTCAAGGAAAGATCAAACGTGTTTCAATCACTGGTGGAGACCCTCTTCATCCTAAGCATGTTCCTTACGTTTTAGAGTTAACAAAGAAACTTAAAGATCAAGGTTACTTTGTAAATATTGAAGCGGCCGGAACACGAGTTGTACCAGAGATCTTTGAACTTGTTGATTATATCAGTTTTGACTATAAAACACCTTCGACTGGTGTTCGCACAAACCCTGCTTTGATTGTAAAGCTCGCTAATCAATATCAAAATAAATTTCAAATTAAGTCAGTCATAGAAACAAGAGAAGACTTCGATCAGACGGTTCTAGCTTATAATGAAGTTCTCTCTCAAGTCGATCATATGACGTTTCCATGGTGTTTAACGCCTAGTTATAATACTGAGGAAGAGTTTCCTGAAGCTCGATTTATTGAAGTTTTAAAATGGAATGAAGCATTCGGTGGAATGTTTCGTGTCATTGGTCAACAGCATAAATGGATTTTTGGGCCTAAGAAAAAGCAGTGTTAAACGACTTGCATAAGGAGCGCTTGTCTCTCTTTTGCTTCAATCATTTCAATTCCATATTTTTCTAATCTTCTATGCTCTATGAGACTATAGCCTAAGTCTTCTGCTTCCATCTTTTCAGTAGCACCTGTTTTAAGACAGACAACAACTAGTCTAGCGTCTCTTGGGATTTTCTTTAAAGCGACTTTGATGATTCCTTTTGTCTTTGCATATTGAGGAGCACAGTAGATCACATATTTCTTATCATCTCTTTTCGCACTGAAATGCCAGAGGTTTGTTCTACTCTTAGAGACTGTAACTTCGTATTCGTATGTTTTAAATACGAGGCTACAAGAGTCGATAAAGTCTTGAATGGTCCTCTTTTTTGACATGTGCCGTCCTTCGAATATGTTAAAGAATGTTCATATTTTATTATCGGCTTTGGACTAAAAGCAATAAAGTTAAAATTGGTTAAAAAGTAATGGAGTAAATGATTGTAATTACTTATCTAGTAGCTTAAGAGCTTTTTAAGCGAGTTGGCACTTTGTTGCAGTCCTTTCTTAAATGAAAGCGATTTACCCATTTTATTGCCAATCTTGGCACTGTCAGGACAATATTTTGAGCCTTTTGAGTAGCTGAATCCCATTTTCCCATGAACCATGGCCGTTTTATCCTTGAGGTCCTTCTCAAGAACAATTAAGGCCCTAGAATCACCTGAATGACTTTTCTGTTCATTAATTTTTGAAACGTAGCCCTTGGCCACAGATTTCATAAATGTATTCTTTGAGGCCTGTCCTTTAAGATTGGAGTTCTCTCTTTTGGCCCTCTCCCATAATCTTTCTAATTCCGTATCGAGAAAGCCTGCCACATAGGAAGCGATCTCGACATTTACCTTTTGACCAATCACTTCGAGATAGAATTGACCTTGTCCATGATTGAAAACTGGTTGGACAAAGAAAGTTGTTAGAATTTCATAGATTGCCTGGGCCTTGGCATTTTTTCTTTTCCCGCTAAGGACTCGTTCTAGATAAGCTTCTTGATTGTCATCCTCTTCATAGGAGGCAATTGATTGAAGGTTGTATTTTAACAGAAGCTCGTTGGCCTTCATTGTAGCTAGAGCTGATTCATTTTCATTATCAGAACTTGCAAGATTCATGAGTTTTTGAATTCTTTGAAGAATTCTTTCACCTTTTAAATCTCCCTCCTTTTTATCATTGGCAAGAGAGATACTCATATAGGCGCGATAAACCTCTTCACCCCAACCATAAGATTGGCATATCTTTCGATATTCGACTCCATGGGCATCGGCCGTATTTTTATAGATTAAGTGGCATATAAAGTGGGCCAGTTCATGGCGGATGATATCTTTTAAAACACTATCCTTCGCGTTGAACATGAGTGTTTTGTTAAAGGCCACTTGATAGAGATGGGAGTTGAAATATCCTAGTTTTTTTTCATCTTCAAAGACGACAAATGAAATGGGGATTAAGTGATTTTTCCACAAAAAGCGATCTCTTTTAAGAGTGAGATTCATTTCCTTATGCATGATTTCTCGCGCATAAGTCTTACATTTTTTTTGAAAAGAAAGTGTCGTAGAGTTGTAGATAAACATAGTGTTCAACTATAGCAAAAAGCATACAAGTGGACAATTTCGCTTATTAGTATTTTACACTACACCCATAAGGCTTTGTTTTTGATGGTCTAATCTCCTTGCCATCAAGGTTAGCCAGCATTGCTCTTTCAATATAATTTGTCGCATCCTTTATATCAGCAGGGTTAGCGCTTGGGATACTATCTATTGCCCCTTGGTATTGGACAATACCATTTTTATCAATGAGGACCATCTGTGGCGTTGTCACTGCTCCATAGGCCTTTCCAACACTACCTGTAGTATCTAAGAGAAGGTGAGAGGCCTTGGATTTCTCTTTGTTAAGTTGAGATAGAGCTTCACTTGCATCTGTGAGATGGCCTTGTTTACCTTCTGCAGAAGAGACAATACTTAGCCAAACAATTCCTTTCTCTTTTGCTAGTTCTTGAGACTTTTGCATATTACTTGAATCATAGTGCTTTCTAACAAAAGGGCAACCTTTGTTATACCACTCTAAAACGACCGTTTTCCCCTTGAAGTTACTTAGTGTGACTTCTTTGTTGTTTTGGTCAATAAGTGTAAAAGAGGGGGCCTTTTGTCCTGGAGAGATGGCAAGAGATTGAAGAGTTAGAAAGAGAGAGGTGATTGTTGCTAGTTTTTTCATATTAAAATTCTAGCATAAAAAAGGGCGACCTAAGCCGCCCTTTGTGTCAATTGTATGTCAATTTTTTCTATAGAAAAGAGAAGACACTTGTTCCATCGTCATTTCTGTAACGGTGACGTGGAAGAACTCTTAGTTGTGCTTTGTAGTAATCTACAAGCGCATCAGTGATAAACCCATTTGCATAGTTATAAAGTAGTGCAATAGGTAGATCAAAGAGTGGTTTTTCTTCATCTGAGCTTGGTGTGTTTGCAATCTGATCTTTGATTGTAACAACTTCACTCATCGCTTGTGCTCCAGCTGTGTAGATCTCAAACAGTAGTGGTCCTTGTTCAGCACCAAATTGCTGAGAAAAGATCTCTAGTGTGAACTGCGCACCCTGGTTTGCGTAGTTAATAAGAGCTACTTGCCAAGATTCGTCTAGTGAGAAGTATGCTTTTTGAGCATCTGTTAACTCTGCTGGTGCTTGTGGATTCATTCTTTGCTCAAGCACTTTTGTAATGAGTTCGCTATTTGCACTGTCTAGAACTTCTTTTCCATTGATAGTTGAAAGCATCGAGTAAGCAACAGTGTTATTCTCATTAGCAGCATAAACTCTATCATCATTTGTTCTCAGGTAAGAGAATCCCTCAGGTCTTTGATCAAGAGAGAGGTAGATGTTTAGTCTTCTAATTGAAGCGTAGTTAGCTGTTAAGTAAGCTTGATCTCTATAGTCTTCACCATAATCAACACCAGATTTCTCAATTTGTGCAAGCGTTGTATCGATAAGGTTTCCTTTACCTGTTAGTGGTAGTCCTAGGAACATCTTTACCCATACAAAAGCATCTTCTGGGTTGTTGATTTTGTAGTCTTTCGCAATAGCGTAAGGAAGAACAACTTTCTGACCATCTGCCATTGTAAATGGTAGAGGAGCATTCATTGGTTCACCCATTGCTAAGTGATTAATTACATTTTTAGCGTCTTCATAAATAAATGGAAGATCAACAAGGGCCATGTGCTCATCGTCAGTTGATGGTCTATACCACTCTCTTTTGAAAAGCATTCTCATTGCCATAACTTTATCAACCCAGTATCCACGAACAGCGATGTCTGATGAGTACTTGTATTCTGGGTTTGTGTCTCTGAAGCTGTTTAGGAATTTTCCATTTTCTGCAACAGGAACGAGGCTATCTTCTGCAAGTTTTGCAACAACTTCTTCATCGAAACAGCTTGTTACAACATCGTAGCGACCTTTGTCAGACATTGTGTACTTAATGTCATCATAGATTTCAGAAAGCTTCTTGTACTCAGTAACAACTCTTGGATCAGCTGTGTTAACAACAGCACAAAGGTGATCTGGAGTCTTTAATACGTCCATGAAGAAGTTACCAACAATTTTAGTCGCTTCTAGACGGTCGTTGATTTGCTTACACACTGGATACTGTGCCGTATCTTGTGGTGAACATCCTTGGGCCATAAGGTCTTTTCCAAAGAATGTTGTGAAGAATTCATACTCTTCAAAGATATCACGAATTCCAGAGAGCTCGATGTATCTCCATACTACGTATGAACCAAGTCCGTAAGTAGAGAAGTTAAGACGCTCATCTCTGAAGTTTCTGTATTTGTAGTAATCTTTGTAACGCTTAATTCTGTGGTTAGCAATTTCAACAAGGCTTGTCCCTTCGTCAAAACGGTTACACATAGAAGAAAGACCAGCGTTTTCATCTGTACAGTATTGGTATGACTTAAGCTCTTGACCATTGGCCTTAAGCTCTTTTTCTAGATCTGAAACGGCCCCTTTAACTTTTACAATTGAACCATCTTTTGTTTCAACTTCTCTTTTGTAAGCAAAACGAAGTGCTGCTAGGTCGTATTTACCAAAAGCATTAAGCTCGTTGAATTGGCTAAATCCGTAGTCCATGATCGAAGAGTATGCTGGAGCATCATCTAGACCAAGTTCTGTTTTAGCTTCTTCTTTTGTATAGAAGTTTTCCTTGTCCCATGATCCCATGAAGTTGTGACGTAGACCAAGGTTGTGTCCAAATTCGTGAACAAGAGTTGAACGGTAAGACTTAACTAGAATGATATCTGTAGCTTTGCTCTTTTGAGAAGCGCTAAGCTCGTTCCATCTTTTAAGTGTTCCATCTTCATTCTTAATGTCTGCGATAGCAAGAAGCTCTGGGTAGATAACTTTTGCTGTACCACCAACTTGGAAGAACTCTGTCGCATAAGCATTATTTTCTGCATAATGGTTAAGACGCTCTTGTTCTTTTTGAACTTCTTTTTGGAAGTCATCAAGCTCTTCTTTGTTCATGCTTTGAGCGATATCAAGTCTCATATCTCTTGTTGTAGAAATACGCTCTTGAGCTCTTCTTTCAAAGGCATGGTGGTCATGATTGTGTAATTTACCTTTAAGTGCATGCGAGTGTGCATGAACATTCATTTTGCTACTTGCAACTTCAGCATTTTTTGATGCTACTGCTGGAGCTTGCTTTGTAGGTAGTGGTTGAATTTGACTTGGTAGTGGTACCTTTTGAGTTTGAATATTACTTACAGCAAGTGACTCAGGTAGGTTACCAAGTGCAGATGGTGCAACAGCAAAGCGAACTTGTGCTACTGATTCACCTTTTTTCTCATTAACTTCATCAATAGAAATATCTACAGCTGACTCATAAACAGAGCGAGTCATTGCCTTAAGAACACCACCGTACATATTAACGTGACCTTGAACAATCTCACCTGTTTGTGGGTTTGTTACTGTTGGCCCATATCCAAGAAGTCCGTTTGCTAGTGGATCGTCAATTAGAACGACCATGTTATAGCGAAGGTCTCCAGATTTCTTACCAGAAGGCTCCTCTAATTTAATTGTAAAAGGACTTCCGATCTTTTTAAGTCCATTGTTCATGGCCTCAATTGTATCGTAAGTTGCTTTCTTTAAAAGTGCATTCTCTGGCTTGTTGAATGAATCTGAAAGGTGGTAAACGAGTTCACCATTATTTCTCTCTGGATTCCAACGGTTAAGAAGGATTTTTCTTTCTTTTCTTTGAGAATCAAAGTCATCTTTAAGAACAAGTTCTTCGTTTTTAAAGTAACCGAATTCATCATGGTCAGGAGTTGGGTAGTCAACGGCCTTGTAACCTGGGCTAGCAAGTTTATCAAGACGTACGAGAGAATAGAAAAATCTAACTTTGAAACCATTGTAAGAGAAATTATCTCTAATGTAGTTCGTCCATAGACAGTTCCAAGACTTGTTAACTTTATAAGTTTTTTCAAGTTCAACGTTGATAACACCAGGTTGAACTTCATAGTCTACAAGTTTTGTTCCGTTTGGAGATAGACAGCTACTTCTAAGAGCAAAGACGTCAAGTTCGTTAACTTCTTTAACTTTTAGACCTTCAAAATCTGGTTTGAAGTGAGTTGTGTCGTACCACTCTTGCTCAGAGTTTACTTCCTCATTATTTGTACACTCACCATAAGCATCTTCACGACAGCGGTAAGATAATTGATTACCTGGAATCGTTAATACTGGTGTGTCGTTAAGATCATTGTCAGAAAAACGCTCATCTTTTTCTACTTCTAGAACTTCAAGACCATCTTTTGACCATTGAAGACGAACAATTTTTTCTTGCCCTTGATAGAATGGCATTGCTTCAGGAACTTCTCTTGGAGTTCCCATTGTCATTGGAACGTAAAGATACTTTACAGGTTCATCTGAAACAGATCCATTTTTTTGAGTTACCTTCTGAGTGATTTGATAGAGTCCTTTACTACCAACCTCAGGAGCTTTGTAAACTTCATCGTAAGGCTTGTCCTTAGCACATCCAACAAGCACTAAAGCACTCATTGTAAGTGTGGCAAGCATCGTAAGTTTTTTCATTCCCTTTCTCCTCATCCTATTAATACACGTAGCTAACGCTCGTATAAACACTTGATTTATTTTTATCAAATAGAGCAACGTCTAAACTGTCACCTGTGTAACCGTAAGTGAGTCCACCTAGGTCGTGACCAGCACTAATGCTGAAACCTTGCTCAAGCGCCCAGTAAACACTTTGTCCCATTGAAAAAGTGTCACCTTTTGTCTTGTTCTCATAATCCCATCTAGAAGTGTTAGAAAAGTAAAATGAGAAACTAACTTTCTTAAAAGGTGCATAACCTAGGGCGGCCGTATTTGTGACATAGTAGTTTGTATTTGGACTATTGGTGCGGGTTCTTTTAAATTCATGAAAATTTTTCGCACCAGTTGAGCTCAATGTAAGACTTACATATTTAAGCCCTAGTTTCGCAAGATTGAATGATCCTGAAAGACCCGCCATAACTCTACCATTGAACGTTGTATCTCTTCTCGAATTAGCGTTTACTGGCAAATAGACGCGAGTAAGACCAGAGAGTGAGATATCTGAGTTAAAGCTCTTAATAAGACCAGAAAGTCCAAGATAAGCACTTGAGAAGTACTGTTTTCTTGCTCCTTTCATCTCTTTTGCTGCGGCCACTGAAGACTGAGCAGTGAGTCTGTCGTTTAACTTGTAGGAAAGCCTAGCTGATAGTGATGAGTTCACGTAGTTATCATAGCTGTCGGCCTCAACAACACTTGCAGAAGTTGTCGAGCTAACTGAAACATTCCAATTTTTAACAGCACTTGTCGATTCACTTTCAAGTGAGCCTGAGAGTGTCGTAGCAGTGGACTGGGCCAGAGAGCTAGTAGCAAGAGTTGTAGTCAATGCGATAAGTAGTAGTTTCTTCATATTCTCCCCATTAAGTTGGGGAATAATAGGGAGAAAACTGGAGGAAGTCATGGCGTCTTTGTCAACAATGGAGAAAACCACCCACAATGTAAGAAAAAGTTAGAACGAAGTAAGAAATGGGCCGAAAGTACGGGAAAAGTGGTGCAAAAAGGTCGGGTAAGGGGGAGTGTTGGCCAACATTTGAGATGTAAGAAATGGTAAAGCATAATTCTTGTAATTTCATATGCTTATATTAATTTCACGGTGTGTAATTTGGTGTGTGTAAAAAATATTGTGAAAATTAGGCAAAAAAAAGCCCCTCGATTGAGGGGCCCTCGATTATTTCTTTGGTGTTGCTTTTGATTTTACAGCAGCAGAGAGGAAGTCTCTGTTCATACGTGCAATGTTTGAAATCTCAATTCCTTTTGGACATGAGGCCTCACACTCAGCTTCGTTAGTGCAGTTACCAAATCCTAGCTCATCCATTTTAGCAACCATGTTTTGAACACGTTGCTCAGATTCAACTTGTCCTTGTGGAAGAAGAGCAAGTTGAGAAACTTTGGCCGAAACAAAGAGCATGGCCGAAGCGTTCTTACAGCTAGCTACACAAGCTCCACATCCAATACAAGCAGCTGCATCCATTGAAAGTTCAGCATCTGATTGTGGGATTAGAATAGAGTTTGCATCTTGTGCATTTCCTGTGTTGACTGAAACAAAACCACCAGCGGCGATGATATCATCAAATGCAGTTCTATCGATCATAAGGTCTTTAAGAACAGGGAAGGCCTTCGCTCTAAAAGGTTCGATAACAACAGTGTCACCGTCTTTGAACTTTCTCATGTGAAGCTGACAAGTCGTCGTCTCTGCTTCTGGACCGTGTGCTTGACCATTGATCATTAAAGAACACATCCCACAAATACCTTCACGACAATCGTGATCAAAGGCAACTGGGTCGATTCCTTCAGCAACAAGTTTTTCATTTAAAAGGTCAAGCATTTCAAGAAAAGATGCATCTGGAGTTACGTTTTCAATGACGTAATCTTCCATTGACCCTTTATCTTTGGAGTTCTTCTGTCTCCAAATTTTTAGGTTTAATGTCATTAGGTTATCTGAACTCATATTTTACTCCAAATTACTTGTATGATCTTTGAGTTAGCTTAACGTTTTCAAAGTTAAGTTCTTCAATGTTTCTAATTGGGTCAACCTCGTCACCAGCGTATTCCCAAACAGCAGCGTGGATGAAGTTAACGTCATCGCGTTTCGCTTCATTTTCTTCTGTTTGATACTCATCTCTAAAGTGACCACCACAAGATTCTTCTCTTGTAAGAGCATCTCTTGCCATAAGTTCACCGATTTCTAGGAAGTCAGCAACGCGGTTTGCTTTTTCAAGCTCAACGTTGATCCCATCAGCAGAACCAGTAACTTTAACGTCTTTCCAAAATTCTGCACGAAGTTCTTTAATTTGCTTAACAGCTTTTTCAAGACCTTCTTTTGTTCTTGCCATACCAACGTATTCCCACATGATATTACCAAGCTCTTTGTGGAAAGAGTCTACAGAGCGAGTTCCGTTAACTCCAAGAAGTTTAGAGAATCTCTCTTTTGAATCAGACATGGCCTTGTCAAACTCAGGATTTGTTTCGTCAACTTTTAAGTTGATGAGGTTCTGACTGGCAAGGTAATCACCAAGAGTGTATGGAATAACGAAGTAACCATCGGCCAGACCTTGCATAAGAGCTGAAGCTCCAAGGCGGTTAGCGCCGTGATCAGAGAAGTTTGCTTCACCAAGAGCAAAACAACCTGGAACTGTCGTCATAAGGTTGTAATCTACCCATAGTCCACCCATTGTATAGTGAACAGCTGGATAAATTCTCATTGGAACTTCGTAAGGGTTTTCATCAGTAATTCTTTCGTACATATCAAAGAGGTTACCGTAACGAGCTTTAATGGCATCAAGACCATCTCTTTGAATGGCATCAGCAAAGTCGAGGTAAACGGCAACACCAGTTGATCCAACACCACAACCACTATCAACAGCTTGCTTTGCGTTTCTAGCAGCAACATCACGAGGTACTAAGTTACCAAAAGATGGGTATTTTCTCTCTAGGTAGTAATCTCTTTCTTCTTCAGGAATTTCGTTAGGGTGACGTTTGTCTCCCTCTTTCTTTGGAACCCAAACACGTCCGTCGTTTCTTAGAGACTCTGACATGAGTGTAAGCTTTGATTGGAATTCACCGTGTTGTGGAATACACGTTGGGTGAATCTGAGTGAAACATGGGTTAGCAAACATGGCCCCTTTCTTATAAGCTTTCCAAGCCGCTGAACCGTTAGAGGCCATAGCGTTTGAAGAAAGAAAGTAAGTGTTTCCATATCCACCAGTACAGAGAAGAACAGCATCAGCAGAGTATTTTTCAAATTCACCAGTGATGAGGTTTCTTGTAATGATCCCTCTGGCCTTCCCGTCAACAACAACGAGTTCAACCATTTCACGTCTTGTGTAAACTTTAACTTTACCTTTTCCAACTTCTTTCATCATTGCTTGGTAAGCACCAAGAAGGAGTTGTTGTCCCGTTTGTCCACGAGCGTAGAATGTACGAGATACTTGAGCTCCACCAAATGAACGGTTAGAAAGAGTTCCACCGTATTCGCGAGCAAAAGGAACACCTTGAGCTGCACATTGGTCGATGATGTTATTGGCAACTTCAGCTAGACGGTAAACGTTAGCTTCTCTTGCTCTGTAGTCTCCACCTTTGATTGTGTCGTAGAAAAGTCTCCACACTGAGTCACCATCGTTAGGGTAGTTCTTCGCAGCGTTCACACCACCTTGAGCGGCAATTGAGTGAGCACGACGACCAGAATCTTGAATACAGAATGTTTTAACGTTGTAACCAAGTTCAGCAAGTGTTGCTGAAGCTGAGGCACCGGCAAGACCAGTTCCTACAACGATTACGCTATATTTACGCTTGTTAGCAGGGTTAACAAGCTTCATGTTGAACTTATGATTTGTCCACTTGTCTCTAAGTGGGCCTTCAGGGATTTTACCATCTAGTTTTTTAATATCCGTCATTATTTACCCCCCATCAGGTAGCAGTAGATTGGAAGAGCGATGTATCCAGCAGCAATAACTACTGCAAAAAGTTTTGAAGTTAGTTTTAGAGTACAGTTGTATTTTGGATGGCTAAATCCAAGTGACTGGAACGCTGACCAAAATCCATGAGAAAGGTGAATACCAAGAGCGATCATTGCTACGATGTACCAAAGAACGTTTAGTGGGCTCTGGAAGTACTCAACAACAGTTTTGTAGATATCTCTCACTTCAACACCATCAAGAGTTGTCATGTAAACAGGACCAAACTTGAAGTTGAAAAGGTGAAGGACAAGAAAGATAAGAATCATTAAACCTGTATAAGGCATCGTTCTTGAAGCGAATGTTGCTCCATTTCCTGTCATTTGAGACATGTAGTAACCAACTGGTCTTGCTTTTTTGTTTTCAACTGTTAGGCGAATTGCAAGTCCAATGTGACTTAGAAAGATTGATGCTAGAATTGCTTCAGCAACATAAATAAGCTTGTTACTTGTTAGAGCATGAGCGTAAGCATTGAATGCGTCAGATCCAACATAGAGAAGACAGTTTCCGATTAAGTGGGTTACTAAGAAGCCACAAAGAAGGAGTCCTGTCACGGCCATCACCTGTTTTTTCATAACAGATGTTTTTAAATACGTGCACAGTGTAGATGCCATAGGAATTTTACCCCTTTGAAATGGTGAGAAATAAAAAAATAATGTATTGAATTTCTTGACCATTCTAACCGATTAAAAATGAATGGTTAAGCCTTTTTTCTTTAAAGATGACCATTCTAAAAAATGTATAATTTAGGTTAAAATAGACCGTATTTATAAATTTACTTTTTTATCGGTATAAAGAAGGAAATGATGAATCAAAGTAACGATAAAGATCAAATTGAGTTAGACAAAAAAGAGGCAGTGCAAAAAGAGCTTGTCGTCTTTTTTGATGGGCACTGTGGTCTTTGCAATGGCTTTGTTGACTATCTTTTAATGGCCGATCAAGAAAAAAAATTGAGATTCGCTCCACTACAGGGGGAACTTGCCAAGAATCTCTTAAGTTCCAACTATATTCAAAATCTAGACACGGTGTGTTTTTATGAGAGGGGAGAAATTCACACTCATTCTGATGCTGTTCTTCGAATTTTTTCCCATCTTCCTTCATTTAATAAGTTCATTTTAGTCTTTTGGTTGATCCCTAGAGCGATGAGAGATTTTTGCTATGGGCTTCTTTCAAAGTCTCGCTATTCCATTTTTGGTAAGAGTGAGACGTGTCGACTTTTGAATGAGGAGGAGTCATCTCGTTTTTATCCATAAAGGCCGTTCTATTTTTGTAGAGAATGGCACTTCCCATGAAAATGAGAAAAATAGCAAAAATCTTTTTTAACTTTTGCTGAGAAACATATTGAACAAAATAGGATCCAATAAAAATACCAACGGTCGTCATAAAGCTAAAGCTTAGGAGAAACTTCCAAGGAACTTCTATTTGACCTAGGTATCCAAGAAACCCAGAAAGAGAGTTAAAAGCAATGATCAAAAGACTTGTACCGATGGCCTCTTTCATGGAAATTCCTGCTAGTAGAACGAGGGCGGGAACAATCATAAAACCACCGCCAACACCAACGATTCCAGTGATAACTCCAACGATCATGGCCAGAGTCATGACGAGAAGGTGAGGGATTGCTTTTTGCTCATCGGCCTTTTGGTCTTTTCTTCCCTTGAACATAAAAACTGAGGCAATGACCATAATGATGGCAAAGAATATGAGTTGTGTTTGACCTGAAAGGTAGGCCGCAATCCTTGCTCCAGCAAAAGTTCCAATCATGGCAAAAGGTCCAAAGAGAATTCCAATTTTTAGATTGATATTTTTCTTTTTATAATGACTAAGGCTGCCAAATAAACTTGTGATACCAACGATTGCTAGACTAAGGGCGATGGCAAGTTTTGCATCCATTTTTAAAACGTAGACGAGAATGGGAACAGTAAGAATCGAGCCTCCGCCGCCCAAGAGTCCAAGGGTTAATCCAATAAAAAGAGCAAGAGAGAATCCTAAAATCATAATATCTATCCCCGTTTTTTTATTATTCTATAGAAAGAGGGGTTTTATAAACATGACCGTGATCAAATTTTGTGTCGTTCTTCCTCTTTATGAATGAAGTCGAGAAGTAATTGAGGCTCGGGAATCATGATTGAGCGTCCCTCTCTTTTGATCAGTCCTTGTTGTTCAAGAGAGCTTAACGTTCTAGAAACCGTTTCTGTTTTAGCTCCACAGAATTCTCCGATCTCTCTTCGCGTCCACTTGTGATGTGGGTATCTGGTCTTTAAAAAGATGAGAGACTCAATGATTCGATCAGCAACCTTTTTTGAACTCATATCTTTCAAACGGATCTCCGAGCGTCTAAGTTCTTTTGCCAAAACTTTGGCAATATAAAGAAGAAGTTCGCTGTTATCTTGGCACAAGTTCTTGAGGTCTTCTTTGTTAATGAAGAGGATATTTGTCTTTTTAAGAGCAATACTTGTCGCATGATAAGGCTCTTCACTAATAAGAGAGCGATGGCCAAAGAAGTGTTCGTGACCAAAGACACGAAGGAGGGATTCATCACCATTTTTTGCAATATCAACTAGTCCCACAAGGCCGCTTTTTATGAAATAGAGCCCCTCTGGTTCGTGACCAACATGATAAATCGTCTCATCTTTTTGATAAGTTCTAAGCTTTAAGGATTGAGGAGCAAGCTCTTGAATTCTATCAAATAATTCTTTTCCAAAGTCAAAATGATTCATGTAATCTATCTTAACATTAAAAAATTCTCTGGCAATAAATGAAAGAAATCGCTCGAATTTTGATCGTCATCAAAGTTCTTTTGGTGCGAATCTTTTATGATGAATATAAAGCGAGGTGACTTATGAAAATAGAAGTCTTTTACGATAAAACAACTTTCACACTGACATATCTTGTATTTGATGAACAAACAAAAGATGCCATCGTTATTGATCCTGTTTTGGACTATGATCAATATGCTGGTAAATTATCGCATACAAGTTTTGAAAGAGTTCATCATTTCATTCAACAGAACAAGCTAAATCTTCACTATGTTTTAGAAACTCATGCTCATGCTGATCATTTGAGTTCTTCTCAAATTTTTAAAGATCACTATCCAAATGTAAAAATTGGAATAGGTGAACATATAAAAGAGGTTCAAGAAACATTTAAAGGTGTTTTCAATCTTGAAGGTTTAAAGATAACGGGAGAGCAATTTGATCATCTTTTCAAAGACGGTGAAGTTCTTAACGTTGGTCCCATCGAAATTAAAGTTATCAATACTCCAGGGCACACTCCGGCCTGTGTTAGTTATCTAATTGAAGATCAACTTTTTACGGGAGATGCTCTTTTTATGCCTGATTTTGGTACTGGACGTTGTGACTTTCCAAAGGGCTGTGCAGAGGACCTTTATCACTCGGTTCATGAAAAACTCTATGAGCTACCAGATGAGACAAAGGTCTATGTTGGGCATGACTATCAACCAGGGGGAAGAGAGCTCATGTATCAAACGACAATTGGAGAGTCTAAAAAGAGCAACATTCAGCTCAAGGGTGAAACTTCGCGTGAGGATTTTGTAAGCTTTAGAAAGGCTCGAGACGCGACACTTTCAGCACCAAAGCTTCTTCTTCCAAGTATTCAGGTTAATATTGATGCAGGAAAGCTGCCTAAGGCCGAGGAAAATGGTGTCTCTTACCTTAAGTTGCCTTTAACTTAAAATAAAATTAAAGAAGGAACCTTAGGGTTTTGCTTTAAAATACCGATAAACCCTCTAAATGAGGACATATGTTTAAAGTTTATCGGTATTTGACCTACCTTATCATGGCCTTTGTACTTGTTAAGTTAGGTATGACAATTCAACTCGGACACGAGAAGGTTCCTCTGATTTGGCCTTTGGCCGGATTTGCGGTTGCTATTTGTGCAAATAGGGAAAAGATCACTCTCTTTTTGATCTGGCTTGGAACTTATTTAGCTCTTTTAAGTCACTACCTTCCTATGAATGTCGAGGCCTTTTCATTGACATCTCTTTTAGGGACTTCCCTTTGCTATATTATTTCGCCACTTATTTTTGTTGTTTTCTATCGTAACTACAGAGTTAAAGTCCCTCTTTTTTCTAAAACAAGAGAGTTTATTAATTTCTTTTTTATGAGTATTTTCTCATCTCTTGTTATGTCGTGCTTTTTTACGATATTCATGGTGCAGTCTAATATTATCGAAGTTATCAATGCACCGTTATGTTTTATGGGGATGTGGCTAACAGAATTTTTTAGTGTTTTTGTTTTCGCACCAATCTTTCACTATATTATAAGTAATCGTACTGAATTCTTTCCATCGCTTCCTCGATGGGTCGACTTCATTCTCTCGCTCTTAGTTTTCTTTTTCCTCTTTCTATTTTCATCTTATTCGTTGGTCTTTAATATCAATGAAGATGTTATTTTTCTTTTAGGTATTGAAGCGGTTTCATTGATTTTTTGCTTTTTTGCTCTTTATTTCTTCTTTTCTGTTTATAAAGGCGGGGAGCAGGATATTTATGACAATCGTTATTTGAGTCTGTCATTAACAGTTGGACTATCCCTTTATAGCTTTATCATGTCCTTCTATCTCTTTAGTCTAAAGACGACTCAGAGACTGGATCAAGATCAATTTATACTCTTTTCTTTCATTCTCCTGCTCTTTAGCCTCTCCATCTCGATTGTTCTTGGAACACTCTTTTTCTTATTAGAGAACTATAAGCGCAATCACGTTATTATTAAGAATAAGTACGATAAGAAAGAAGAATTTATTTTCTCTAAAAACCTCTTTCTATCAAATATTGGTCTCGAAATGAGAACACCTATGAATGGGATTATTGGAACACTTGAAATTCTTGGTGATACAAACTTAGATGTCGTACAAAAGAATCTCATTAAAACGGTTAGAGATTCTTCAAACTCGCTTCTTGATGTTATTAATGATGTTATGGATTTTTCTAAAATCGAAGAGAGTGAATTAAAACTAAAAGAAAGAAGCTTTGCTGTTCACGATCTTCTTTCAAGCCTGGTTGATTATTTTAATTTAAGTTCTCATGGTAAAGATGTCTCTTTTGTCGTTAGGCAGATGGAAAAACTTCCTGCCAGTATTCGAACAGATGAAGATCGACTAAGACAAGTTCTTAAAAAACTTATCTCTCACGCATATCACTATGTTGATCATGGCGATATCGTCTTAACGGTAAAGGTTTTAGAAGAAAGTTTAGATGGACGCTTCTATGTTTTAGAATTTGAAATAAGAGATGCCGGACGAGGAATTCCAAAGAACCAACTTAAAAATCTTTTTAATCCACTTCGTTCGCATGACTACAATACACATTCTACAATTGGACTCGGCCTATCTGTATGTCGAAAAATTATACAATTGATGGGAGGTGATATTTCTGTCGATTCTCAAATGGGTAAAGGGACGACTGTTAAATTTACGATCGATGTGCCAAAAGGTGATGATGATGGAAAATCAATGAAGTCCATGGAGAATTCTGATTTTGCCAAGGCCTTTCCTTCAAACATTCTCGTTGTTGAAGATAATCATATCAATCGCAATGTTGTCGTTCAATTTTTAAAGAAGCTTGGTTACGCTCCTGATGAAGCGTGTAATGGAAAAGAGGCCATCGAGGCCTTTCGTTATAAAAGTTATGACTTTGTTTTTATGGATCTCATCATGCCCATGATGAATGGGATAGATGCAACACGAGTTATTATGGATCACTATGGACAGGGGAGACCTCCCATTGTTGTCGCTTTGACTGGACAAGAAGATGAGAAGGTTCGTCTTGATTGTTTAAATAGTGGCATGAGTGAGTTTTTAACAAAGCCAGTAGATCGCTTGTCTCTTATGCGTGTGATTGAAAAATACTTAATTATAAGAGAGTCTAGGTAATTATGAGAGTTATTGTTATCGATCAAAATGAAAAGATAAACTTTATAGAGAAAGTGTGTATCGAAGCAGCACTTAGTGCGGAAGTTTTTGTTTACTCCCCCAAAGAAGTACTCGATCATTTAGACAAAGAAAAGGACGATATTATTGTTGGAATTGAATATGATGAAGATTATTTTCAAAAAATTGAAGGACAAGTCCTAGAGAGTACAGTTCCTTATATAAAAATTCCCTATGAAGAGTTTGGTCTGAGTGAGAGCATCATTTTTAATATTCAAACTTTTTTTAAGATAGATAAAGATAACATGCGCTGGTTCTCTTTAAAAAAAGATACAATTCTTTTAAGTGATGGCCATTACGATATTTACATAAAAATCTCTGATAATAAATATGTTAAGATCCACTCGGCCCATGGACTCAATTTTAAAGATTCAATTGAAAATTATTTTCAAAAGGGGATAGAGTTTTTCTTTCTTCATAAAGAAGACTTTAGCTACTTTCTTGAATCAACTAAGAGAAAACTTCTAAGTAAAGAGTCGACGACTGAGCAAATGAATTATCAAAAAAGTTCAATTGAGCTTGTCCAAGAAAAAGTTCGAAAGTTAGGTATTAGAGAGAACGTCGTTTCAGATGTTAATTTAGTTGTCGATGCAATCGTTGCTTCTATCTATAAAAGAAAGGATCATTTGATTGATTTAATTCAAAAGATTAAAGGGAATGACTATCTCTATGAACACTGTCTACTCATAAGCTATGTGGCGCCTTTAATTGCGGAAAATCTTGGACTTTATTCCAAGTCTTTTAATGAGAAAATCGTTTTTGTGGCCCTTTTTCACGATGTCACTCTGATTGATGAAGAAAAAAAATATCTCGATGCTATGAATGAAAATAGTTTTGATCACTTGAGCTGGCAGGTGATTAAAAAAATTAAAAATCATCCTCTTGCAGCGGTTAATATTGTTAAGTCGTTCTCAAATGCTCCACCAGATGTTGAGATGATTATAATGAATCATCATGAAAAAGAAGATGGAAGTGGATATCCCAAAGGTCTTGTCGCTTCACAAATACCACTTATGGCCGCTATTTTCATTGTCTGCGAAGATTTTTGTCATCGAATTTTTCGACTTGAAATCAGTGCCTTGTCTATTGAAATTGTCTTAGAAGATATGAAGGAAAGTTATACGCAAGGTGTTTTTAAAAAGTCTTATCAGGCCTTAGAAACTGCCATATCAAAAGCGGCGCTCTAGAAGCGCCGCTTAGAAATTATTTACATGCTTTAAAGTTTGAAGTGATTTCAATATTTACATCACTCCAAGTTTTCCCTTCGTGAAGAGAGTAGCAGGCTTTGTTGATGGCCTTAAGCTCGTCATTCATTGCAAAGTCGAGTACATCGATAACTCCGTTTGCAACAAATTTGTTATTCTCAAAAGTATAAGCGAGTGGAGCTTCTACTGTTTTTCCATTCATTGTTAGAGCAACAGTTACTTTCTTATCTGTTACATTAACAACTTTCCCTTTAATAACTTCACCATCGGCCATTGTTTTGAAAAAGAAAGTAGCAATTTTCTTATCTCTAGCTGTGTTTTTTGTGAAAACAGAAGTTGTATCAATAGAGAAAGTTGCTTTTTTAAGCGCGTCTTTAATTGATTTTGCTTCTTTAGATGTTGAAAGAGTAAACTCTTTGAAAGATCCACCAACTCCTACTTTTGCAGGTGTTTTATAGGCCTTCCAGTTAATAGAAGTTTGTGATTGATCAAAACTAATACAATTAGCTGATGCAATTGGTGCTAAAATCATTAGTGAAGATATAGCGATCATTTTCTTAAGCATAATAAGCCTCCTAATTTTTTGTTATTCTATCTTAGAGGTAACGGGGAGACAAATATTCTTAATGAAATTAAATATCTAATTACATCTCTTGATTTGGTGTGACATTTAAATAGAGACCTTGTCCATGTCTTGATTGAAGTGATGTTCTTAGAACTGGAATTTTCTTTTTAAGATTAGATAAGTGAGTATTTGTTGAGCTCGATCTCTTGCCTATATCGACAACACAATTAGGTTTTTGACATAGTGGATAAAGGATATCAAATTCTTTTTCTGTCAGTTTATAGACTTCATCAACAGTTTCAAGTTCTCTTGAAATTGTATTTAGCCTAAACTCTCTAAAAGAGAGAAGAGATTTATCATTAGCTGTACGTGGGATTTTTGCTAAGTCGTAACTATCATCTTTGATCTTTGATAGGCCGCGCATAATGGTTTCGCTAATTTGCTTATCGTCGACAGTTCTTCTTATAAATTCATTTAAAAATTCAATTTCTGAAATAATTGAGTTTACAATTAATTCTTTTGAATTCCCCATTTAATCCTATCCTTACCATCTATAGTTAATATTTATAAATATTTTATATCCACAAATATTAACTTCCCATTTCTATATTCGAATTACTGTTTCGCAATACGAACAAATGTTTAATTAAGAACTCTTTATGTTTTATTTATATTCGAGTACCATAAATTATGACTAAGTTTACCCATACTATCGCAGTCATCGATGATGATGAGATTTCAAGAAATTCTATTGAGGCCATTGTTTTACCTTTTGATGTGAAGGTCATTCATTTCGATAGTGCTGAGAGCTTTTATCAGTGGAATCAATTTGATCTCATTGATGGACTCGTCACTGATATTCGACTTAAAGGCGATAATGGTGTCACAATGGTTGAAGAGATTCGTGAACGTGGGTTTCATTTACCTTTTGTCGTGATCTCTGCCTATTGCTTAACTAGGCTTGTCGTTAAGGCCATGAAGCTTGGAGCCGTCGATGTCTTAGAAAAACCTTTGGATGAACAGCTTCTTTGGGATTCTGTCAGTGCCATGATTAGAGAGAGCGATAGGGTTAAAAAAGAAAAAGCGATTGTTTCAAAAATTGAGCAAGATTTTGAAGGACTTGATGATATTGATCGCTCTATTGTTCATGGAATCGTTAAGGGGATGATCAATAAAGAAATTGCAGCACATCTTAGTCTGTCGACGCGATCAATTGAAATACGAAAGAACAATATCCTCCAAAAAATGACTGCCGGCTCAATGAGTGAGTTTATTTACTTTCTGAGTAAAACCAATCTTCTTGAAGATTTCTACTGTTCTGAATTTAAAGATTCTTTGTAAAGTGGAAGTAAGTAGCGAAGCTCTCCATCTATTTCATGATTGATTTCTAGATTTAAGAGTTTTGCTAAAAATGGATAGATGTGAATATTATCCACAGTCCCTAGTTCTACATCTTTTTTTATATTTGGACCACTGGCATAGAAGATTCCATGCATTGTCTTATGATTGTTGTCATACCCATGATTTCCTGGATGGAGCTCTTTATCTTCCAAAGAAACACTGACGCCTTTGTTTGCAATGATAACAATATCTCCAATATTTGGATCTTTTGAAAAGTGAAAACGCTTAGGGATATCTTCTCTTAAATACGCCTTAAAGGGGAGTTGTTCTGAGTTCATAGAGTGTACAAGGCCTATGGACATAGATTTTTGATCACGCTTTTGATCTTCCTTAAAATAAAAATGAACGAGTGGGCCATGGCCATAGCTTGTGTAATTCTTAAGAAGACTCACAGATCTGGCACTTAGTTTCTCTTTTAAGACGACCTTCTTATAAATTGGCGCCATTCCGTGATCAGAAGTGATAACTAAGTTAATAGGAAGCTTTGATTTTTTGATAACTCGAAAAATTTCTAGAAGTGTCTGATCCACTTTTGTAATTGCTTCTTTTACTTCTAATGAATTTGGCCCAAAACGGTGACCAGCTGTATCGACATCGCTAAAGTAAAGGGCCATGAGATGAGGGCGTTTATTCTTTTCAATAGAAAGCCATTTTTTAACTTTCTTTACTCGCATTTCATGTGTTGCCTTTGGATCATAAGAACTCCAAAAGCTTGGGAGGTGACCAGCGATCTTTGCTTCAGAACCCGGCCAGAAGTAAATAGCACTCCTCATTTGTTGTGACTCAGCAAGCGACCATAAAGGGATACCTCGATAAAATTTTGAATTTGTCACAGCACTCTTGTCACTTAAGCGGTATTCTCTTTTAAGTTCTTTGTTGTAAAAGTGGTTGGCCACAATGCCATGCTTTTCAGGATAGAGACCGGTCATTATCGTCAGGTGGTTAGGAAAAGTCTTGGTTGGAAAGCTTGGCCTAAGAGACTTTACTCGTGAAGCTCCCTTTGTAATGTAATCATAAAGAAAACTTGGCCTATAGGTTTGGGTATAGTCATGCCTGTAGCCATCAATTGAAATAACAAGGAGGTAGGGGGCCTTTTTTGCAGTTTCTCCATTTTCACTAATTTTCTCTAGCATAGAAGTTGAACAGCTTTGCAAAATAAAGAGCGCGAGAATAAGAGTGATTAAGTTTTTCATGATTTCCCTGTGTTATTAATTGTATCTCTGTTCATTATAAATAACTCACTTAAAGGTTCAATTGAAAAAAAGACTCTAAATATTCCAAAAGTAAAAATTTATCTAGTATTAAGGATTACTTCAGCTAAAAGAGCTTAGAATGGAATCATATCTAAGTGAGGACAATTCGTGTTTAAAAGAACCAGCTTATCACGCTACATTCGTTTTATTGGAATTTTACCCATCTTCATTGTTATTAGTGGTTTTGTTCTTTTTTACTTATTCAATGATCTCGTTGATAAGAAAAATAAGGAGCGAATTAAATCCTATGAACAACTTCATCATACAATCGTCGAGTATGAGGAGAGTTTATTTCGTATAATACTCTTTGATTTTAAAGACCCACGCTTTTTTAAAGATATTGTCTTAATGAATACGAAACATTTTGAGACATCTAAAATGCAACTCTTAAATCATATAACGAAACTAAATTATGAGTATGCAAGGGATAAGGATGTCTTAAAGGATCTCTACAATGCTGTCGATAAATCAGCCTATGATATGAGAAATCTTATACGTATACGAAGAGAAATTGGAAACTCAGAAACTGGAATCTATTATTCAATTGGTGAAATCGAAAAAGATATTGTGCGAAAGAATCAACTCTCTAGGAATCAATTTGTACAATTCTCAGAAATCCTAAGTTTAAAGGGTCACTATCTTAATAATCATGAATATGCCGTACTTTTAGAGGCAAAAGAAAAGCTTCGACGATTAAATAAAGAAATTAATAGCCCCTCAGTTGCTGAATATATTAAAATTTTAGATCATCTTTCTGAGGCCATTGATGGTCAAAATAAATCAATGAGATTATTTCTATCAAAAATATCAAGATCAAAAGTTCTTACAAACCGCCTTTTCGATGATTCTGATCGTATAGGTAAAGAAAGAGAGATCTTAACGAGCTTCATTACTCTTTTTTCTCTCGTTGCTCTCGTTGCTTTGAGTATTTATCTCGTTTTACGGCTTTCTCTTCGAATTCAAAGACCACTCAATCGCATACAGAGTCATCTCTATGATCCTAAGAGAGATTGGCTTCATCCTAATGAAGGAGAAGGTATTAAAGAATTAGAGCATCTGACATCTTCACTTAGAGATTATGAGAAAACCATTTTGAAACTAGAGCGTAAGCAGGAACGTTCTGGAAAGGTTATTTCCTTTTCTAAAATTGCATCGAGTTTATCACATGAAGTAAGAAATCCCCTTGCTATCATTTTGGCCAAGGCCAAGCACATTTCTAGAATTCCAATTTCAACAAATCAACAGGTTGAAATGAATAATTCGATAGAGAGTATCAAAAAACAAGTTTTAAAAATAACTGAGCTCTTTGATAGTCTTTGGGAATTGAAAGGTACAAAAGAAGATACGTCTTCGATGATTCAGACAAAAAATGTTGAGGACTTTTTAAGGCCAATTTACGAGGGATTGCAACAGAAGTTTAAAGAAGAGGGAATTATCTTCAATATTTCAGGAAAAATAGATGAACTTACAATTCATGGCCACTTTATTTTATTAGAACAAGCAATAATGCTTCTTTTGGAAGATTCAAAAAAACGCTTAACAGGTTCAACCAAAAAAGTGATATGGCTACGAGTGATGGCCAATAGAAATAATCTTTTCTTTCTTATTCGAGATACAGCAGACTTCTCATTGGTAGATAAGAAAAGTATTTTTGCTTTCAACCAGATTGAGAAAATTATTAAAATGCACAGTGGAAAATTATGGACTAAAGGCGATAAACGGGAAGGACAGTTGAAAGAGTATCGTTTTATTATTCAATTGCCCAAAAAGGCCGCGCTAGATTTTGAGAGTCGCGGCCAGATCGGGGCTTAAATTATTTCGCCAATTCGATGGCGTAAGATAGTGCTAACTTAGAAAATTTAAGGGCGTGATTTGCATTTCCACCCATACTTTCAAGTGTGTCATTCTTTGTATGGATATTGTGATTTTTTTCACTCATACGAGACTCAAAAGGAATCGAAGCTGGGAAACCTTGGAGGTGCCATGAGGCGTGGTCAGAACAACCATATCCACATTTGTCATATCCCCACTCAAGTCCTGTCAGGTATGTGTCAATAAGCTTGCCAATAAATGTGTTTTGCTCAGCATTTGTATAGTCTTGCATGAGAACGATATCCCATTTTTGACCTTTAAAATTTGTCATATCAAGTTGGAGAACACCTGCAATTTCCACATTGTCTTGCTTATACTTTTTAGCGATTTCTTTTGATCCAAGAAGACCAACTTCTTCTGCAGCGTAGGCCATGAATGCAATTGTTTTTTCTGGTCTATGGTTCATTTCCATGAGAACTCTAATTGTTTCAGTCATCGTTGCAATACCTGAAGCATTATCGTCAGCTCCTGGAGCATGAGCTTTATGACGGGCCCAAAAACCTGCAATTGAATCTGCGTGACCACCGATGACAACAACTTCTGGCGATTTCCCTTTGATTGTTAGAATTACTGATGGTTGTGGCCAATTGCTATGATTGAAAAGCTCTACGCTGACATCACTTCTGTGGTCCGTTAGAGATTTCCACTGATCAAAGATCCAGTTACTCGCTTGAACACCTGTTTCACTCTTGTAGTAACGGTTATGGTAAGAAGAAAGTTTTGTAATAACGTTTCTGATATTTTCTTCTTTTGCCATTGATATGGCCTTAGAGACAGTCGATTCTTGATTGATTGTATAATCTTGAAAAGAGAGCATACTCTGTTGGAAGTGAGCGTGATTATCAAATTCAGAGATCGCTTCTTCTAATGTTTCATAGCTAAAAAAACCACCGCAACGGTGAAATTTTTCGTGTGCAAGTAACGAAGCTTCAAGCTTGTCAGATTGCTTAACTTCCAAAAGAGAGTGATTATGATCTTCCTTGATCACTTTAATATGACTGTTAGACTTCATTAAGTCTTTGGCCATGTCATTACCCACACTGATGTAGTGTGGTGCAGCGTGAGAAAGAACTGTTGTCGCTAGAGCAAATGTGCTGATGAGTGTTTTCAATGGGCCATTCCATTTCATGAGAACCTTCCATGGTTTTTGTAAAACTTATTATTATTTTTACACATGTTCTCTTGGGCTAAAATGTCAAAAAACAAATACTTTCTTACTTTTTAAGATAAAATTGACTTTACTACTTGGATGCTAAAGAGCGAGTGAGCTCTTCTAGGATGTACTTGAGAAAGTGGAGGCCGAAACTATCGATGAGATAGTCGTTTTGAGACTCAATGATGACCTTGTCACGAAGCATCAATTGTGTGAGCTCAGACTTTTGTAAAAGGCTTTTTGGAATTCGTTTCGTTATGAGGATTTCATTAATGCGTTGATCTATTTCTTTTTCTTGCTCACTTTGCCTATGAGTCATCTGAAAATTCAACTTCCTCTGCTTCGCTTGAAAGAGATACTTGTCATAAATCGATTCATTTTGAAAAAAGAGCCCTTCCAATTTCGAAATCGCCGATGGGCCAAGTCCAATCAGTGAGTCTATGGTGTAGTTCATATTACCCATGATGGTTCTGTTTTGAAATGAAGTGCGTTTTGAAAGCTCACTTTGTTGCCAGTGACCAAAGTTTATGTGTTCGAAGTTTAATTTTTCAAGCGCCTTAATTGCTCCGAGGTATACTTCGTATAATTCTTTAGTTGAAAGTGGACAATAAACTCCAAAAGCATTTTGACTGGCCTTTTGCCATGGCACTGGTGCGAGGGGGTAGAGTTGAAAGCTTGTTATCCCACATTGGGAATAGAATTCCACCGCTTTTTCAAGATTTTGCTTCTGTTGATGTGGGAGACCGTAAATAAGCTCTGCCGTTATATCAACACCTTTCAATTGCTTGAGTGCGTGAATGACAGCACTCATTTCTTCCTGATCTTGATCGCGATTAACTTGTTTTAAAACTTTGCGATCAATGTCTTGCAAACCAAGAATGACCCGTTCTACATTGTAACTTTTAAGAAAATCAATGAGTGTCTCCTGAACTCGTCGCGGGTCAAGTTCAAGAATAATTGGCGTCTTCTTCGTTACTCCAAGAGTATCAAAGAGAAGATCTAGATCCTTTACACCTAAGAAATTTGGACTACCCCCGCCAAAGTAAACACCCTGTAGTTCAAGTGTAGGGTTTAACTCTAGGTAGTGTTGCCACTGTGCTTTTATGGCCTCGATGTAGTGTTCGACGAGATCTCTATCGGAGGTAACTTTTATATTACAACCACAAAAAGTGCAAAGGCTCTGACAAAAAGGGATGTGCACATAGAGATAGGCACTTCCCTTAATGTTTTTAATTGAATGTTCAATTTGAGAGATCTCTACCTTGTTTTCCCATTGTGATTTTCTTGGGAAATAAGTGAAACGGCCACCGGCCGAGTGGTACTTTAAAAGATTCTCATAGAGTCTTTGCTCATCCATTAGTAGCGAAATCTCTCGTGGATAAGGGCAACAGAATTTTTAACATTCTCTTCTGGTGTATGTTGAAGAACACCGTGACCAAGTCCACAAATCCAGCGATTTGCTTTTCCAGTTCTCTCTACTTTCTCCCAAAGGGCCATCCATTTTTTCTCTAGAAGTTCCCATGGTAAATGAAGGTGAGAAGGATCGAGGTTTCCTTGGATATAGTATCTGTCAGAAAGCGCATTGAGTGCATCTTCGATATTAACACGCCAATCAATACCAAGGACGTCGATATTTTTATCATCGATCATTTCTAGGTAATCAATGTGAGTTAACTTAGAATAATAAACAATTTTCTTGTCAGGAAATTCTGATTTAAATTTCTCTGTTACTTCTTTTATTTTTGGAAGAACAAATTCACAGAAATCATCTTTGGTTAATTCACCAACTGCTGTGTCGAATAAGCAGATGGCATCAGCACCATTTTGGGCCTGAACACGCATTTCTGTTAAAAGATTTGGAAGTAGAAGTTCACAAAAACCAGCAAATCTTCCATCGTAAAATCCATTCTTAGAAGGTGTCAGGTTTCCGGCGTGAGATCCTTGACAAGCATAAGTATAAAGAGTCCATGGTGAACCTACAAAACCTAAAAGTGTTTTGTACTCAGGCATACTTTCTCTTAAAAGAGCACAAGCATCACCTTGGAAAGCATAAAATTCTTCAGCTGGTGCTAGGGGAGATAGTTTTTTTAGGTCCTCTGTCTGCTCTAGTGTGAAACCTAGTTTTGGCCCTGGTGCGTATGTCAGTCCCATTCCTAAATGTTCTAGTGGAAAGAGAAGGTCACTAAAGAGGATGGCCGCATCGAAGTTAAATTCATCAAGAGGTCCATGCGTTACTTCTTGGGCAAGTTTTGGATCTTTACACATCTCCATGAAGTTACTTTTCTTTTTGATATTCTGATAGTGTGAATGGTAGCGCCCGGCCTGTCTCATAAACCAAACTGGAACGATCTCTTTGCCATCTTGTTGTTGTCTATTGTTAAAAAGTCCCATTTTCTAATCCTTATGTAGAATGACTAATTTATATCCAATTCCGCGAATGGACTGAATATCAAGAATTCCTTGCTCATCAGTTTCCATCCATTTTCTAAGACGCACGATATAGTTATCAACTGTGCGGTTACTAGGGTACTTATCAGCGCCCCAGATTTTTTCAATAATTTCATTCCTATCAACAGCCTCACCCGCTTTTTGATAGAGGAGCTCTAGAATCGCGCATTCCTTTTGAGGAAGAGCGAGAACTTTCCCACTTCCATCTTGAACTTCGAATTTTTTAAACCAAATGCGAAGACTTCCATGAGTGATTTCATCGGGAAAAGTTTGCTTGAGGTCTTGTGAACTAAGAATACGCTTCAATCTCAACACCAATTCTTTCAAGGCGAAAGGCTTTGTAATATAGTCTTCAGCACCGATCTCTAAACCTTCAACACGAGTGTCCGGGTCATTTTGAGCGCTTAAAAAGAGAAGAACAAAGTCTTTTCTAAGAAGTCTAAATTCTCTCGCAAGCTCAAGGCCACTTCCATCGGGAAGCCCGATATCCATGAGAATGATATTTGGAGCAAAATCTTTGAAGAGTTCTCTGGCCTCTTTAGCAGAGGTTGCCAGTTTGCAGGTGTGCCCTAGACCATTGAGATAGTCATTGAGCGTGAATCCCAAGTTTTGTTCATCTTCTACGATGAGAATCTTTCCACTTTGCCCCATATTAGCTCTCGGTTTCCTTCTTGAAATAAAGGGTGAAAACAAGATTGCTCTTATTTTCTACGACAAGGCTTCCAGACATTTTTTCCATTAATTTTTTAATGAGATAAAGTCCAATTCCAGAGCCTTTGGCCGAATTGAACTTGTAAAAAAGGTTTCCAAGCTTTTCAATCTCTCCTTGGAAAGTTCCACCATCGTTATAGACAAGAATAATAGTATCTTCTTTTTGATCAATTTTGATGTTGGCCTTTTTTTCTTCTGTGTGAGCTTTTGTATTTTCAAATAAGTTTTTTAAAATTAATTCGAGTGCAAATAAATCGGCCAAGATAATTGGATCTTCAATACGTTGATCAATCTCAACACTTAAATTCCTTGCTCTCTTGTTAATTGTCGTTCTTAGAACAGACATAAGATCAACAGGAGCTGGGTTTAGGTTACCACCTCTCTCAATTCTTGAAAGTTGGAGAATTTTATCCATTTGTGTTTCAAGATTTCCGGTATCCTCAATGAGTCGATCTGTGAGTGTATCTAGTAATTTATCTTCTTTATATTTCTCTTCAATTGTATCGTTAATGACCTCTGCTTGCAGGCGAATCGATGCAAGAGGAGTTTTCAGCTCGTGAGTTAATCCTGCAAAGAATGCTTGAAGGGCCTTGGTTTTTCTTTGATCTTTGTAATAAAGAATAAATAGTGAAATAGACAGGAATGTAATGAGAAGGATTAATGTTGTTCCCTCCCATTTTAGCATGCGAACCAGATTCGGCCTGAAACCAAGCTCTGGAAGTGTCATTCCTAATTTTTCTAATTTATCTTCATACATCACAAGTAGGTATAACCACCATGAGCCAAGGGCCAAGGAAGTTGTGATCCACAGTGTTGCAAGAATTGGAAAAACGCGTTTTTGAGTCAATTAAATATCCTCTCTTAGCTCCAAAGTCTCTTTTCAAGATCATCTAAAACGGACTGATCGTGAGAGAGGCTTAGGAAGCCAACTTCGTATGCGTTTGGTGAAAGATAGATCCCCTTATTGAGAAGAACTTCAAAAAGCTCGTAGAATCTTTCATTTAAGTTTTGTGGCATTTGATTAATATTTTGAATAGAGTTTCCTGGGTGAACCCAAAAGAGCGATCCAGATCTCGTAAGATTGTAATCACTAAATTGACCGTCATTGAATTCATTTAGCCATTTGCTAAAAATAGACTCTAGTTTCTTTCCATTTTCTTCTAGTGTTTCGTAACTCTTGTCATTTAGTTTTTTCAACGTTGAAAGACCACCAACCATGGCAAGAGGGTTGGCACTCAGAGTTCCCGCTTGATAGACATTTCCAAGAGGGGCGAGGTTTGACATGATCTCATTTGTTGAAGCAATAGCACCAACTGGAAGACCACCACCTATGATTTTTCCATAGGTCACGATGTCCGGGCGAATTCCCGTTTTCTGTGCCATACCACCAAAGGCCACTCTAAAACCTGAAATGACTTCATCAAAAATTAAAAGTGCATTATTTTGTTTTGTGATCTCTCTTAGAAATTCTAAATATTCTTGATCTTGAATCATGAGACCATTATTGGCCGGTAGTGGCTCAATGATGATGGCCGCAATTTGATCTTTATGGTCTTCAAAACATTTGATAACTTCTTCTTTGTCACCAAGTTCCAAGATAAGAGTGTCGTTTGCAATCCCTTCTGGTACACCCGCAGATGAAGCCTCTGCACTTCCTGCTAGACCAGAGCCTGCCTTAATAAGCATTGAATCGACGTGACCGTGATAGCAGCCATTAAATTTGATGATTTTATTTTTCTTTGTCACACCTCGAGCTAGGCGAAGTGCTGTCATCACGGCTTCAGTTCCAGAGTTTACAAAGCGTAGTTGATCGACAAAAGGAAGTTTTTCTAAAAGATATTCAGCAAGATCTAGCGAGTAGGGTTCACAAGCACCATAACTCCAACCGCGAGATAAGGCCCCTTGTAAATCTTTTTCTACTTCTTCGTCTTTGTGTCCAAGGATAAGTGGACCAAAACTCATACAGAAATCAATATAGTCTTTTCCATCAACATCGCTAAAGTATGCACCATTCGCTTTTTCAATAAAGCGTGGCGTGATGTGAAGACCTTTGAAACTTCTAACAGGAGAGTGAACTCCACCTGGTACTAATTTTTTTGAACGCTCAAAGAGCTCTGTTTGTTTTGTCATATATTCCTCTTATTTATTAATCCATTCTTTGAATTCACTGAGTGTCGCAAATGCTCTTACTCTTATCCCTTCTTCTTGAAACTTTTTATAGGTTTTGCCAAGTCCCGTTGCGTGAAACTTCTTCTTAATAGAAGGGCAAAGTTTTGTGAATTCTTGATATTGATGAAAGCTCGTCCAAAAGAAGACTTCGCACTTTTCAAGGCGCTCAAGATACTGGTCACTGACTTTCAAAGTTTCTCTTTGATAACAGGCTAAAACCTCTCCTTCAGTGCTTGTTGCTTCGTCGTTTGATAGGGCCGTAAGGGATCTCTTTTGCCCAAGAAATAAAGAAAGAAGTGCTGAAGAGCGCATATGGTTAAGATAATCTTCCGAGAGACCTTCTGATGAACCATTTACCCAAAAACCTTCTTTAGTTAACTGTTGTAGTGTTTTAGAGCCTGCTGCAAAGAGGGCCTTATAGGATCTCGCAGTTTTAAGGGCAGGGATTGTGTAATTAGATGTGGCAAAGACATCTTCTAAATTCTTGTCACTTAGATCGACATTTAACAGGGTCTTTGAAATGTACTCATCGCAAAGAATGTCGTCATCCATTTTATCTTTTGGCAGACCGATAAAAACGTTCTTTTTATTTCCTTCAAAAGTTTCAAAGGCACCTTCTGTTGTTGAAACAGAAATGACCTTGTCATCAACACTTCCACGGTGAGTGTGAAGATAGAAGTCTCCAACTTTTTTAACGTGAACACCTACGGCAAGGTGGCATCCTCCGCCATAGCCAGTAAAGGCCGAGCGCTCTCTTTGAACTTCAGAGATCGTTGTTTTATCATTCATCTTAATGAGTTTCTCTAATAATTCTCCGTTATCATCTCTTCCCTTTTTGCATTCGATGGCAAGGGCTCCTTGTGAAGCCGCTGGAGGGAAGTCTCCGTGAGGGAGAATCATAAAGTCGAGGTCTTTAATTAGTGGTAAGAGATCTTCTTTTGCTTTATCACAAATTGCCAGTCTTTCGATTCCTGCCCATGCGAGTACAATGGCATCGTATTGCTTGTCATTTAGCTTTGCTAGACGAGTGTTTACGTTTCCTCTTAGCATTTTTGTTTCAACTGCAATGTCTTTTTTTGCAGGAATATATTTTGAAAGTGACTTTTCAATATTTACAATTCTTCTTGGTGAACTGGTTCCAACAATGAGTTTGTCCATTGTGTGAAGCTTTTCTTTTACATCTTTTCTGATGAAGAGAATATCCTCTGCGTAGGCCCTCTTAGTAATTGCCGCCAGTTCAAATTCTTCTGGGCGATCAGAACCAAGATCTTTATACGAGTGAACCACGAGATCAACAGAACCTTCAACAAGGGCCTGGTCGAGTTCTTTAGTAAAGAAGTCTTTTCCTTCAAGTTGCCACAGAGGACGATCGACAATGATATCTCCTTGAGTCTTAATAACTTCAAGCGTGAATTCATCTCCCGTTAGGGCCTCGAGTTCTTCTTTTACTTGTGTACATTGAGTGAGGGCAAGAAGGCTGCCACGTGTTCCGATTTTGTAGTGCTTTTTTGAGTTAGACAAATTGTAGGTCCTCCCAGCCAAAAGGGTAATTTAGGCTGAATGATTTTTTTCTTTTAATAACTAGTTTTTCAATATGAGCGCGCGCGTTTTTAACTTTCAGATCTTTTTGTTCATTCAGGTAATTGGCGTGGGCAAAGACATCAGGGAGTCTGTAGAGTCCCTGTTTTTGCGTAAAGTTTGTTTTAAGAACACTTGGAGATCCAAGATCGACAAAAACTTCACCATTGGCCCCAGACCAATTTTTAAAGAAGTTCTCATTGAAAAGAATTGTTTCAGCTCCAATAGTATTTACAATTAACTCAAAAGTTTCATAGGCCGAATAATCGAGCCAGCTCACAGTCTTAATAATCTTATCTGGGTATTCTTTCAAGAGTTCTTTGATCTTTTGCTCATTACGAGCTGTAACAAAGAGCTCATAATTTTTATCGAGAAGTTTGATGAGATCTCTTGTTAATTTTCCTGAACCTACTAAGAGGACGCGACCCGAGTTCTTTTTAGATTTTAAAAACTGACGAGACAACCCTGCATAGGATTGTTGTCCTACGGCATAGAGATATTGTGAACGAACTTCTTTGGCATCTTTAAAGAGCTTT
Organism: Halobacteriovorax sp. GB3; assembly: GCF_028649655.1. NCBI lineage: Bacteria > Pseudomonadati > Bdellovibrionota > Bacteriovoracia > Bacteriovoracales > Halobacteriovoraceae > Halobacteriovorax > Halobacteriovorax sp. GB3. The sequence goes on along the minus strand of NZ_JAQSLN010000003.1, from coordinate 612,952 downwards.
TCTAGAACATTCATAATTAAAGGGTTTCTCTGATCGTGAGCGAGGTATTCAAGATAAGCGTCTTTAAATTGGCCCGTCACTTCGTTTTCTGCGAGAACTTTGCTCTTTAATCCGCAGATTGTCTCAAGTAAATAGAGATAAGCATCTTCCTCGTTAAAGACATCATATTGAGTTTCTTTAAGAGCACTATCGACATAGAGAAGAGGGACGATATTGTGACCTATGATCATCGTTCTTTGACATGTCTTTAAAATAAAAGCATCGCCACAAGGCTCTTTTGCCAAAGGGCTTGCTGGTGGTAAATTAATTAATTTTAGACCTTGGATCATACAATGTTCCAGATGCGATAAATAAAGGTTGCGTGGTTTAGCCCAATATAGCTTGGGGCCTGTATTTATTTGTCACAGTTTTGTAATAAGTTTAATGATATAGCTCATGTTTATAAGATTATCTAAACGGCTTTGCAAGGGTGTTAAATTCTGTTAATGTCCGCTCATGGAAACTACTGAAAATGCCCTAAATAAAAAGACTCAGGCCAAGAATGTCGCTAAAGCTTCAAGTGTCGCTACATCGAGTGGCGAGAGTGATTCTCAAGAGGTGATTATGCCTTTTTGGAAAAAACTAGGGGATATTCTGTGGGCGTTTATTTTGAAAGTGACTCCACAATGGGTCAAAGATCAATTTTTGGCCTTTGATAGAAAAGTGGACGGAGCGATCTCTTTTTTCTTTAAGCACTGGGGAAAGAGCCGCTTTATGATCAGTATGTCAAAGAAGGTGCAATACCTTGGCGTTGAAAAACTCTATTTCAAAAGCCCCAAAGCGTTTGTCTACTTCTTTCTCTTTTACCTTGTTAGGGACACAATTCTCTACATCATTATTCCAATCTTCTTTGCAAAAGCGACGACGGGTAACTAAGAAAAAGCTAGTTATTTTCTATGTTTAGCAGTCCATTCTTGAAGTTTTATGGACTTAGCCACCTTTTGCTTGATCCTATCTTTCTTTAGATGAATAATAATAAAGTTATTAAGTTGTGTAATCTTAGGGAGATTGCTTGGAAATTCTCTTGGCCTTATTCTCTGCCCTCGGATCCTTTGGGCTCTTTTACTTTGGTTTAAAAACGTTCAGTGAATCTTTTCAGGTTTTGAGTGGACCTAGTATTCGTCAAATTATTCAAGGTCTAAAAAGATCAGATCGTTTTGGTGCACTCTTTGGAGGACTTTCTATCAGCTTCCTTGTCCAAGGGGAGTCTGTGGCCCTCTTTATGATCGTAGGATTAGTTAATGCGGGGTTAATGGCCTTGCCAATGGCCATCAGTGTTATTTTTGGCGCCAATATCGGGGCGACAATTTTAGGTTGGCTCTTTTCCATGGAGCTTTCAAAGTACTCCCTTATTATTATGGCCTTAGGTCTTTTATGCAATATCATTCCTTACTCTCAAAAGTTTAGGGAGCTAGCAAAAGTTCTCTTTGGACTAGCTCTAATCTTTTTTTCTCTCAATCTTCTAGGGGAGAACCTCTTAAAGCTGCAAGTGAGTGAGGTTTTAGATAGCGATACGTTTATTCTTTTATTTTCAAACGAGAGTTATTCTTATTTTCTATTAAGTCTCTTTGTTTTTCTCATTGGATTTTTTGTTAGGCAGAGCCTCCTTGTCTTGGCCCTTGTTATGGCCTTTGCCACATCGGGAATCATTGACTTTTTTCAGGCCTCGCTATGCCTTGTAGTAATGAGCCTAGCTTGTTCTCTAGGTGATCAGATCTTTCAAGCAAATGGCAATGTCATTGCAAAGAGAACGAGAAAGGCGGGGACGATTTATGCTCTTTTCAACTTCACTTTTTCACTTCTTTTTATTAATCAGATTATGTCTCTATCGGTTTGGCTTATTCCTGGGCATCCCGGTTTTCATGTTGAAAATGGGCCCTACCCGAATGTCGCCATTCATTTGGCCTTCTTCCACACTTTTACTCACTTGTGTTCTGCGCTAATTTTGGTGCCATTTGTTAGGCAAATTACAAGCTTTGTCAGCTCGCTTCACCCTCATAAAGAAATGAAGGAACAAACAAAATTGGAAGTTCTCACTGATCAGGCGCACTTAATTCCCGCAACGGCCCTTGTTCTTGGGGAAAGAGAGTTACAAAAGTTAAAAGATATCGTCGATCGCATGTATGACCGTTGTGATGAATATATTAAGTCTCCCACAAACCTTCCTCGTGTTCTTGCTAAGATAAAGGATTACGAGAGAATCACTGATAATATTCACAGTGAGATTAGTCGCTTTATTTTAAAGCTCATGGAAAGTCCTCTCTCTGATGAAGAGTCCAAGAGAGCTCAAGTCATTATGGAGTCAGCAAGGGAATTAGAGAGTATAGCTGATTACTTAGATAAATTGATCACATCTAAGACGAGGTTTTGTGAAAATGCGCTCTATGAAGGAGAGATACGAACGAACTTCATGGCCTACCACCAGAAAGTGAAAGAGTTCTATCTCAAAACGACTAGTGGCATTATCGAGGGAGGATTTCTCGATGAATTACTTGTTAAGGAAGATATGATCAAACTTAAATCCGAAGGTGAGAAACTTCGTGAGGATTTTATGCTGGAAAGTGCCAAAAACTCTGCATCGCCCTATACGGTTTTGGCGTTCTCGGATATGGTTACTTCTGCCAAGAAGATTCGAAGCCATTCCATGGAGCTCCTACAGGCTAACATTCGCTGACATGTCCTTGGTTTAATTCAAGTTTAAACTCAGATTTCTTTCAATATCGTTCCAAAAAAGTTATTCTTTTTGTGCCAGAAACATTTGAAAAGGAATCACACACATGGAATTAATGTTTAATGCAGCGGGTATTTTAAACCGCTCTAAAGGTCTAACTTTCGATGATGTTTTATTAATCCCAAGACACAGTGAAATTTCTTCTCGTCGCCACCCGAGTCTAAAAACTCAAGTGACAAAGAACCACAGAATTGATGTGCCAATCGTTACGGCCAACATGGATACTGTTACAGGTAAAGAAATGGCCTGTGCTATGGCAAAACTTGGAGGAATGGGGATTCTTCACCGTTTCATGAGTGCTGAGCAACAAGTTGAAGACATTCGTTTTATTAAAAAATTCCTAAAAGAAAATAACCTCAATACACCTGTAGCTGCTTCTATTGGTGTTAAAGAAGAGGGAATGAAACGCGCTCAAATGTTAAGTGAAGAGGGCGTTGATATTTTAACAATTGATATCGCCCACGGTGATTCAGTTATGATGCTAGATGTTTTAAAATTCGTAAAAAATAAATACCCTCATATTGATGTGATTGCAGGAAATGTCGCCACAGCTGATGGTGTTGCTCGTATGATTGATGCCGGCGCCGATGCGGTTAAAGTTGGAATCGGTCCTGGATCAATGTGTACAACACGTATTATTACCGGACATGGTGTTCCTCAGTTAACGGCAATTGCAATGTGTGTCGATGAGGCGCAAAAGCATGGTATCCCTGTCATTGCCGATGGTGGCCTCAAAAACTCTGGTGATATGGTCAAGGCACTCTGTGCAGGAGCAAGTAGCTGTATGGTTGGATCTTTAGTTGCTGGAACTCTTGAAACACCGGGTGATGTAAAAAGCGGAAAGAAAGAGTATCGTGGAATGGCCTCTAAGGCCGCGCAAGTCTCTTGGCGTGGAGAACTTCCAAAGGGAATGGCCGCTGAGGGTGAGGATACGATGATTGCTTGTAAAGGACCAGTTGGTAATATTATTGATGAACTCACTGGAGGGATTCGCTCTGGAATGACGTACCTTGGTGTGGATAATATTAAATCAATGAGTGAAGCGGCCCTTTATATGGAAATGAGTAGCTCGGGGATGAGTGAAAGTAAACCACACGGAGTTCGTTAGGAATTATTATGTTAACAAAGTTACAAAAAATATTTTTAAGTTATCCAAAGCTCAAAGAGAGAATCGATTCACGAGATAATCCAAAACTTGAGCAGGAAAAGGCCTTAAAAAACCTTGATGAAATTAAGGCCGAGTATTCAAAAACTTATATTAAGACATTTGAAAAGATGCTTGATGCCACTCTTCCAAATCTCTATGATGGAATTAATTTTAACGAAAATGGACACGACTTTAAAAAACTTGTGAAAGAAAATTGTGTCGTCCTTGTTCCCAATCATCAGTCTCATGCTGATTATTTGGCCATTAACTACATCGTTTATAAGACCTTTGGTTTTCCGCTCTATGTCGCTGGTGGAATTAATCTTAATATCTTTCCTATTGGAAAGCTTTTTAGAAAGTCGGGCTGTTTCTTTATACGCCGATCTTTTGCAAGTGATATCCTTTATAAGTTATCTTTAGAGGCTTATCTCTACTGCTTACTCATTCAGAAAAAACCAATTGAGTTTTTCTTTGAGGGGGGAAGATCGAGAACAGGAAAATTACTTCCTCCTAGATTTGGCCTTTATCAAATGCTTCTTGAGGCCCATAGTCACATTCCTGAGAATGAAAAAGCTAAGCTTCTTTTTTGCCCTGTGAGTATCAATCACGAATACGTACCAGAGACGAAGTCCCTGGCCCGTGAGTTAAAGGGAGCTAAGAAAGTAAAAGAAAGTTCTGGCCAGCTTTTAGGGCTATTGAAATTTCTTTCTTATCAATTTGGAAATGTTCACATCACTCTTGGAAGCCCAATTGAAGCGAAGAAAAATGATGATGTAAATCTTAAAGACACAACTTATGAACTGGCCTTTAATTGTTTTAGACAAGTCGGTAAGCGCATGGTTGTGACTCCTACAGCTCTTTTATCATTGATACTTTTAGATGAACCCGCAGGGGCCATGCAGTGGAATGAAATTCTTTCTAAAGCAAAGAAGATTCTCGAATACTGCGCCTTGTTTGACGTTCCTTTTACGGACTCTCTCAAAGGTGAGCAGGTTGAAGATACTCTCGGTCGCGCCGTTGATATTTTGATTGGTAATAAAAAAATAAATGTCATTGGTAAAAATAAGAGTGGTCACGTCTTCTATTCAATTAAAGAAGAGTCTCGTCAAGAAATGCTCTATTTTAAAAATACTATTCTTCACCACTTTCTTGTTCCTTGGACGATTAACTTGGCCTGGATCAATCTCTTTAGTGGTAATTTAAATACAGTAGAAGATTTGAAAAAGTTCTTTCTTAATCAGCGTAGCCAGATGAAGCATGAGTTCTATTTACCGACAGTTAGAGAATTCTTTATGCAGGCCGTGCAAATTGTTTCTAAGGCCATTGGTCGAAAGGTTGAGACAATTGAAGACTTAATGAATCTCTCTCATAAAGAACTTTATGCCATTGCTAGTTTTTTAAGTCCATTTTCTCGCTCTCTAAGTTATATTAACGAAGCTTACTATGTGAGTGCCCTAACGCTTAAAGAACTAGGGGAGACAAAACCTGAAGGCTTTAAAGGGGATGACTACTTTAACCTTTTTAAAGAAAACTTTAATAGTGAACGCGATCTTGGAAAAATCATAAAGTTTCAAGAATCCTATAGTCAGCCACTAATGAAAAACTCATTAAAGTATTTCACACAAGAGTCTTATGCTGAAAATGATAAGGGCCTCTATAAGATTACTAATAAAGAAGAGTTGGAAAAAAAGCTTTCTCATTTTGAAAGTGATTTAAAAGAGCAACTTAAGTTTAATCTAAGGGCCGATTAAATGAGGCAAGCTTCTGAGGTTAAAAAAGAAAGTCAAAAAAATCGAAAGAAGGCCATTGCTAAAGTTCTGATTATCACCTTGGTGTTGAATCTCTTTGTGGCCTTCTTGAAAATCATTGTTGGTAATCATTATCATTTTCTTTCTTTGACATCTTCTGGGCTTGAGTCACTCGTTGATGGATCAACAAATATCTTGGCACTACTGACGATTTCATTTGCATCAGCTCCGCCTGATGAAGATCATAATTATGGGCATTATAAAGCTGAGAATTTAGGAAGTTTAGTCGTTGCGGTTCTTCTTCTTTTTTCCGCCTATCAAATTGCTTCTCAAGTTGATTTAAAGGCCCTTGTATCTGGAAACTTTGTTAGCCAAGCAACTTTTAGTCCATGGACAATTGTGAGTATTACCATTTCGATGGCGACGTCACTTTTTGTTTCTTGGTATGAAAACAAAGAAGGGAAAAAGTATAATTCAACGCTACTGCTTGCTGATGCCTCTCATACGTTTGGAGACTTCTTAATTAGTGGGGCCGTTTTAATTTCACTTATTCTCTCTAAGTTTGGATATCATTTCTTTGACCTCTTTGTAGGTCTTTTAGTTACAGGTTATTTAGTTTTTCTTGCCCTAAAAATTGTCCGTATGAATATTAATGAGCTCTTAGATGGAGCACCAGATATTGATGATTCCTTTCTTTTAGAAATTGAGAAAATGGACTTTGTTTACGATGTTCATAATTTTAGAGTTCGGGGCAATGAGCATTGGCTCCATGCTGATTTTCATGTACACCTAGATCCTGCTCTCTCACTTGTTGATGCCCACCGCATTGGTAAAGATGTCGAGCAAAGAGTGCATCGTTGGCTTAGGGAGTATTCTCAAAATGTAGATGTACTCATTCATATCGAGCCCTATGAAGAAGAGGAGAGTCCATGAAAGTGGAACTAGGTAATTCAAGATTCCTATATCAGTGTTGCGATGTTCATAATGAGAATTGGCAATTGGTTGATGGACAGCTAATGGCCTTTATTGAAAAACACCCAAAATTAAACCTTAGAAGCGATCAGACGGTTCTTTATTTTTTTGATGATAATCAAAGCGAGTACTGGGTATCAAGAGAGATAGTTGGCTACCCAACTGGTCTTCCTGATTCTTATCAGGTTGAAGATTTTTCCGGTGGAGAGTGTCTCCAGGTACTTTGTAGTAAAAATTGGTTTGAACTGACAATGGATGAGCTCCTCTCTCTTGGGCGACGCAGTAAGGCTGAAGCTGAGTCTGCTGGGGAAAAGTTGGCCCCTACGTGGAGAGTGGTTATTGATTGGCAGCAAGAAGCTCCAAAGCTCTGGTTTAACTATTTTTTTTTGATATAATTTTGGTAAAATAGACTTTCAAAAGCTTAGGCCGCATGTTATTTCATTAGGGCCTGAATTTATTAACTTATCCGGAGGTGGATTATTAGAGATAGACGTGGTGGCAAGGGAAAAAAGAACCTTGGTCCAAGAGTAAACGACCAAATTAGAATTCAAGAGTGTAGACTCATTAGTGATGAGGGTGAAGCTTTTGGTATTGTTTCTTTAGATGAAGCAAGAAAAATTGCAGCAGATAAAGGACTTGATTTAGTAGAAGTCTCTCCCACGGCCAAACCGCCTGTTGTTAAGGTTATTGATTACGGTAAGTATAAATATGACATGCAAAAGAAGGCCAATGAGGCCAAGAAAAAGCAAGCTCAGGCGCAATTAAAAGAAATTCAATTCCGTCCAAACATCGAAGAGCACGATCTTCAGACTAAGCTTAAGAGAGCTGAAAAGTTCTTAGAGCAGGGTGATAAAATTAAAATGGTAATGCAGTTTCGTGGTCGTGAAATGGCCTACAGAGATGCAGGAATGGAAAAATTTAAAGGGATTATCGCCGTCGTTGAAGAGATGGGAGCGATCGTTGAATCGAATCCAAAAATGATGGGGAACCGTATTATTACAATCCTTTCACCATCAAAAGCACCGGCGAAAAAGTAAAATCGATACCTTAGCATTTGCTAAGTTCTTGATATAAGGAGACTTAGGTCTCCTTTTTTTATTGAGGACCTAAAAAATATGCTAACCTTTCGTTTTTCCTTTTACTTTTCACCGAGTTATTGATATTTATAACCGCTTATTAAAGTGAATTTTTGGTCTTAATGCAGATATTGTAGGAGTACAACATGCCTAAAATGAAGACGAGAAGAGCTGTTGCGAAGAGATTTAAAGCAGTAGGTAATGGAAAGCTTAAAAGAAAAAGAGCTAACCTAAGACACATTCTTGAAAAGAAAAGCCAAAAGTGTAAGAAAAGAGCAGGTAAAACTGACTACGTACACGAAGCTGATCTTAAAAAAGTAAAGAGATGTCTACCTTACGTTTAATCGCTTAGCCGGTTATTTTTGTTAAAAGAAATTTGAAGTTATTTGACTGAGACTTGGGAAAAACGACATAAGAAGAGCCATTGGCCCCCAAGGATCGTTTAAAGGAGAAAAAAGATGTCTAGAGTAAGAAGAGGTTTTAAGGCAAGAAGAAGAAGAAATAAAGTCCTTAAACTTGCAAAAGGTTTTCACTTCGACAGAAGAACGAAATACAAGCACACTGCAGAAACTGTTAAGCGTGCACTACACTACAGCTACATTGGTAGAAGACTACTAAAGAGAGATATGCGTAAGCTTTGGATTACAAGAATCTCAGCTGCGTCTAAGCAACTTGGAACATCATATTCTAAGTTCATGGGAACACTTAAAGCGAAAGGTTGTGTTCTTAATAGAAAAATGCTTTCTGAAATTGCTGCAAGAGACTTTGATGGTTTCAAAGCAATCATGGAATCAACTAAGTAAAAATTCACATTCGAAATTAAAGACCAAAAATATAAAGGGCCGCATTTATTGTGGCCCTTTTTTTTGTTAATTTTCTTCGGAATCTGTTTCATCCTCAACCTAAATGCATTATAATTTTAATGATAGTAACAACTTAAAGAAAACGTATATGCAGAAAAAAATACTTTGTGTGGAAGACAATTCAACAATGCGCCTGTTGGTCGAATCAATTTTAAAAAATGATTACCTCGTTCAGACGGCAGAAGATGGAAGAGAGGGCTTGCTTAGGGCCAAAACTTTTAAGCCTGATCTAATCATCCTGGATATTCTTTTACCAGATATGAGCGGCTATGAAGTTTGCTCTTTCTTGCAAGGTGAAGATGAGTTAAAGAATATCCCAATTATCATGCTCTCTTCAAATAAAGACGTTCAATCTAAAATTACTTCTTATAAGTTGGGGGCGATCAATTACGTTGAAAAACCATTTGATAAAAATGAGTTTAGAGCGATTGTTTCCTCTGTTCTTGCTAAAAGTGAAACTCGCGGACATGTTCTTAAGTATGGTGATATGACTCTTAACTTGGACTCTCAAATTGTCATGATTCAAACGAGTAAAGTTGATCTAACTCCTAGTGAGTTTCGCCTTCTCGTTGCTGTTATTAAAGAGAGAGGAGCAATTGTCGAGCGTGCGCAGTTAAATAAGTTATTCAATGAGAGTGATTCTGAAGGTGTCGATCGCGTTGTTAATTATCATATGAGTCTTTTAAGAAAGAAAGTGAAGAGCTCGAATGTTGCGATTAAGTCAGTTTATGGAAAAGGTTATAGAGCAGAGCTTGCTTAATTTTCTTCAAGATCATTGAGGCTCCAGTCATATCTTTCAAAGCGTACCCTAAAGTCTTCGCGATCAAGGGCTTCTCTTTCAAATGTATCATCGATATATGTTCTAATGAAGCCTTGTATAGAGCCGCCATCTTTTAAAAAATCTTGTTCATACCACTGAAAAATTTTTGAGAGATAGAGTCTTTTTTTCTTTATACTCAAGCGGTTTCTCTTTTTATCATTGATAAAATCATATGTCCGCTGATCAAGTTGTTCGTTGAGTTTGTCTGCTTGGTAGGCTTCTTTGGAAAGTGGTGGACAGCTAATAGAAGCGCAGACGAGTGCAAAATGTATTCGAGGTTCATTAAAATTTTTTCGAATCATATCGTGTTCAATTTCATCGAGATGTCTCTCTTTACCAAAAAGAGTAAAGAATGTTTTTTTCCAGGGCGACTTAAATAGGGTTCCTATGTCTTTTAAGCTTCGAATCGGATAGTTGTCGATAACAAGCTTTAGCGTAAAAGCATTGTAGGCATTGATTAAGAAGGCAAGCTGTTGCTCATTTGTAAAACTTTTAAACTCTCGCTCACTTAGTGATGATAGTTCGTTTAAATAAGATTCAAGTTCCTTAGACGATTTCACAAGCTTGGAATAATTCACTTTGGATTGGGTACCTTTTACAAGGACATGTTCTTCAAGGACATTTGAGAATTTTTGGTGGGAATGGTCAAATGACCACGAAGCTACTGAATAAATGAGTCCAAAAAAGAAGATAATTTTCATAATGCACTCGAAGACCTCTGTTTGCCATCGCCTTATTTCTTGATACAATTTTAACATGAATCTCTCAGTTAAATTGTATTTCCAATTTCTTAGAGTAATCTTGAAGAAGGCCCTATAAGCTTAGAGGTACTAGTGAAAAATGGTGATTATCTCTATTTTAAAAGTGAAGAATTTTTAAAGAAACTCTTTGAAAGAGAGGAGAAGGCCGTATCAAAACTAGTTAAGGTCTATACTCAACATTTGTATAAAGCGGCACTTGGAATGGGACTCAGCGAAGAGAAAGCACATGATGTCACTCATTCTTGCTGGCTTACTTTCTTTGAAATATTAGATCGCTTTGAAAAAAGAAGTCATATTCGTACGTTTCTCTTTGGCATTCTTTATCATAAAGTTTCTGAGCAGCGTCGCTCCAATATGAAGTTTGAAAATACTGATCCTATTGAAATGGTCGTTGAATCTCAATTTAAAAGTGATGGCCATTGGTCCCAGGATATTCGAGAGCCAAGTGATGAGCTTGAAGGAAAGGAGGCCATGAGTATCATTGAGAAATGTCTCGAACACTTACCTGATCTTCAAAAAAGTGTTTTTATGATGAAGGTTGTTCAGGAATTTGATAGTGATGAGATTTGTGATGCTCTTGATATTAAGGCCACTCACCTTAGGCAACTACTCTTTCGCGGTCGAAATCGTATGAAGGATTGTGTCGAAAGAAATATGAAGTAAAAAGGGCCTTTAGGCCCTGATATTAGAGATTTGTTTCATGTGTTTCAATGAGCTCATTTTCTAGATAGTGATAGCAAGTACCATCGGGATGGAGTTCAATGACTCCGCGGTAAACTTTTTCATCAGTATCATCTTGTTTTTCAATTCGAAGGTTTTGAATTGACTTTGATAGTGCTAAGGCCGTCGTCGAAGGGTAGAGTTCTGTGAGGTTTTCTTTATCGACATCGTAAACTTCTTGTTTGACTTCTTGTGCACCTAAGCTATCACCCATAATACTTGGATACTCCCACCAAGCAGTATGCTTAAGTCCTATTAAATGTCCTAGCTCATGTAGGGCCACTGTCGCAAGATCGTAGCCACCATCTGTAGTCGTATCAGTTGAAAACGTATAGTCTCTATTATTAAAAATAATATCACCATGAATAATCAAACCAGAGCTTGTCGCCCAGTATTGAGTCACAGCAAGAGCACTTGAAGAAAAATCATCGTACCAGCTATGTGAGAGATAAATTCCAATAAGACCATCTTTGTAAGTGGCCGAAGTAGATGGTTCATAATTTACAACTTTTGAAGGGTCATTGAAAAATGTAAGTTGTGGATGAGAGTCATTCCAAAGCGCCATCATTCTTTCAATGGGATCTTTTCCATCAACGGTGTCATCAGAATCATAGAAAGAATCAAAATCTGTAGATAGTTCGATACTTAGAGGGAAGGCCGTGTCTTGCCATTTATTTTTGACTTCTGCAGTTTGCCCACCTTGAATTGTTGGGGACTCGTCATCACCACCAGTACAAGAGACTAGTGCGATCAGCATTAACAGAGTGAATAGGTAAGATTTCAAGGCTTCATCTCCTTTTAGAAAGCTATGTTCCTATCGGGAAATGAAACCTTATATTAAGAAATAATAAGCAGAGCTATTTAGTCTGGTTATTTGTTCGCATTAGCGTGATCTTTAAGGAATTGCTCAAGTCCTTGATCAGTGAGCTGATGCTTGAAAAGTTGTTTAACAACCTTGATAGGCATTGTTGCAACATCGGCACCAATAAGAGCACATTCTTTAACGTGCATTGGGTGGCGAATTGAAGCTGCTAGGATTTGAGTTTGAAATCCATAGTTATCGTAAACTTGTCTGATTTCGTTGATGAGCTGAACACCATCATGTGAAATATCGTCAAGACGACCTAGGAATGGAGAAATATAAGTTGCTCCATTTTTCGCAGCTAAAAGGGCCTGGTTGGCCGAGAAACAAAGTGTGACGTTCGTGTTGATATTATTGTCAGAAAACCACTTACAAGCAGAGATTCCATCGATTGTTAGAGGAAGTTTAATAACGATATTTTCATTGATCTCAGCAAGTTTTGCACCTTCTTTAATCATCGCTTCTCTTTCTGTTGAGATAACTTCCGCTGAAATTGGACCATCAATAATCTTAGTAATATCTGTGATGACCTCTTCTTGAGTGCGTCCTGTTTGAGCGATAAGTGATGGGTTTGTCGTTACACCATCAATGATTCCCCATGTGGCCGCTTCTTCAATTTCTGAGATGATTCCTGTATCTAGGAAAAAGTCCATAATAACTCCTAAGTTTTGTTGAAATACTAGATTAAGGTAGCAATGAGAAGGCCTCTAGACAAGTTTTTCCGCCCAAAACAATTTGTTTCACCTTAGGCCATAATAAAGTTATGCGTCACAAGTTTATCTTACTTACATTGATGATATTTAGTTTAGCTCCTATGGCGATAGGGTCTGAATTTACTAAAAAAGAGGGTCTTAGAAGAAAGCCTGTGGCCAAAGAAAAAATGGCGACAAGTGAGAGCTTAGAGGGTCTCGATTCCTTTTATGATCGCGATTTAAATTATGCTAAATTCTCCGGTCGAGTGACTGATAGAGATAAAACGGCCAATCTTATGAAGATTAGTTCTGAAAATTCGACAGTGCGTTTTTTTAGGGCCGGTGACCGCGTGGAGTTTAATGTGATTACAATGAAAGATCGCACTCCTTGTGTTGGTCATGTTCGCTCATCTGAAGATGGCTACTTTACAATTTATGCGGAAAATCTCAATCCTTGTTGGGGGGAGAGTCTTTATTTTCGAAGAGGGACGGTTCTTGTTTTTGATTCTGAAGATCTTGCAAAAAGAGTTGATCAAGCCTCTCTTTATCGAATGACCCTTCTTAGAAGAAAGAAAGATTTTTTCAACCAGCTCAACAAAGTAAATCACTTCATTTGGAGTTTTGATCAGGAAAAAGTCAAAGTTGCCGCTAAGTATGATGAGCAAATTAATGATTTGATAAAGCAGAGAGAAAAAGCTGTTGATCAGCTGATTAGTAAGAAAGAAGATTTTGCAAAACTTCAGCGCCAATTGGCCTTTCAAATAGATGAGCTAAAAAAGGATCTCGATTTTTATAAGATTGAGCGTCAAGAACTCTTTGTTGATCGTTGGCATCTCGACCAAGACACTGGAGTCCCTGTACAACAGAGACCCCAAGACCTTCGCGACTAATTCGTCTTAGATAAGTTATTTTTATAAAGTTCTTCTAGAAATGTATCGTGGTAGATATGTGATGACATGTGTTCTTTATAGAGTTTTAAAGAATAAGAGGGTGCTAGTCCAAGCCATTCCTTGATAAGGTTATCGGCCTTATCTTGCCCAAGCCATTTGAAGATACAGGCCTGTCTTAGAGACTTGGGTGTGAGTGTTATCATAAGCTTTTTTCTAAGCTCTTCAAAAACAATCTCAAGCCCTCGTGCAGAAAGTCCTCCAGAGAGGATTCTATAAGGATTCGCATTAAAAAGAAGTTCATTAAATTCTAAGTTATCTTTCTTTTTGAAAGTATTGAGTAGTTCTAAGTAGCGATCAAAAACTAGACTTGTAATGGCCGGGAGTGGAATTGTGTAAGAGTCGCGTTTTGGATGATGAATAAGCACTCTTGGACTTGTTCCCTTAAAAATTTGGGCCGTCGTAATATTTTGAAGATCACTCACTTTGAGACCTGCTCCATAGATAAGAAGCATGATCACTTGATTTCTTAAGGCCAAGAGCTTGGCCATGTCACTCTCGTTTTTCTCTTCTTCAAGTAAGTGAACCCAAAGTGTTTTTACATCGATAAAAGGCGTTGGGCGCGGGATATCGAGAAATTTTGGAGAGGTTGGAAGTTTTCTCACTGGGTTAGAATTAAAGGCTCCTCTTTCAACGAGGTAATCAAAGAAAAGGCGAAGTGCCTGAACACGTCTTCTTCTTGAATTATGTGAGTTGTACTTATTATCTAGATAGGCTCCGTAGTCTTTAATATGAGAAATCTCAAAGCCACTGATATCGAGATGCCCCTGTTTGTGCATAAGGTAGTTGTTAAAGCACTGCAAGTCTGTTTTGTAATTTTTAATGGTATTTGGACTTTTTCCATTGGCATCCATGAGCTTGAAAAAGTTGTTTTGCCAGTTTTTTAAATTTTCTTTATTGAAATGATTGTCCATTTGTGAACCTTTCTTATTTATAAGTCACTGATTTTTGGTAATAACTGATTAAGTTCAGAGATTCCTGTCTAAAATATTATCGCCCTTGATAAAATTTCACAACACCTTAATCATCTATTGATTCAAAAGAGTGAAAGTGTTAGAAAAGGGAAGAATTTTAATTAGTTAAATATAAGTGGGCCCTTTTGGAGCATAAGATGACCTTTAATTCACTCGTGAAAGATTACGCATTTGAAAATGATGATGCAAAGTGTCTTTCTGGTTGGGTACAAGGTATCAATGCTTTTTATAAAGGACGCTCTTCGGCACCACTTCCTTATCAAGACTTTAAAAAAGCTCTTCTCGAGCATGAAATCCTCGATTCATTCATACAAAAGAACTCTTTAGAAAAGTTGGAGCGTGAGCTTCTTTGTGAAGCACTTACTCACAAATCTTTGGTTCATGAAATGAAGCCTCTCGCTAACAAAAGCTATGAGCGCCTTGAGTTTCTCGGTGATACAGTTCTTTCTCTCATTGTTAGCACAACTCTTTATAGTGACATTCACGACTTTTCTGAGGGTGAGCTTTCAAAAATGAGAGGGGCGCTAGTAAATGAAAAGACTCTCGCAAAGATTGCTGAGCTTATGGGAGTGTCCGAAGTTGCACTTGTAGGTAAGGGTGAATTCCTAAAAAGAGGTCATTTTAATGAAAGTGTCATGGCCGATATTGTTGAAGCCCTTTTAGGAGCAAGTTATTTAACAGGTGGTCTAGGTTTTGCTAAAAGCTTTTTTAGTCACCTTTGTGAGCTATTTAAAAGTAAATACAATATGGATTTTTTCAGTCCTGATCAGCTCTTAGAATTCGATTCAAAATCTAAATTACAAGAATTAACAATGAAAATGTTTACAGAGACACCTCTTTATCGAGTGATCGATCAAAGTGAAACGGGCTTTGTTATTGAACTTGTTATTTGCGATAAGGTTATTTGTAAGGCCAGTGGGAAATCTAAGAAAGAGGCCGAGCACCAA
This sequence comes from Halobacteriovorax sp. GB3, assembly GCF_028649655.1. Classification (NCBI taxonomy): domain Bacteria; kingdom Pseudomonadati; phylum Bdellovibrionota; class Bacteriovoracia; order Bacteriovoracales; family Halobacteriovoraceae; genus Halobacteriovorax; species Halobacteriovorax sp. GB3. The sequence goes on along the minus strand of NZ_JAQSLN010000003.1, from coordinate 597,653 downwards.
TGTGCAAAAAAATGCTTAAAAGAAAAACTATATAATTTTTAATTCATCTATCGGAGGAAAGACTATGCTTATTGAACATCAACACCCGGATAATAAATCGATTATGGTTGCTATTCTTGGAGCTCCAAACGTTGGTAAAAGTTCTATGATTAATTATCTTCTAGGGCTAGATTTAAGTATTGTTACTAATAAAGCACAGACAACGAGAAATAAATTTCACTGTGTTTTCACTGTTGATCATACGGAAGTTATTCTCGTTGATACTCCGGGTCTGCATAAGTCGAATCAAGAACTAAACAAAAGGCTTAATGAACAGGCGAGAGAGGGAACTGAAGGTGCCGATATCAATCTTCTTTTAATTGATCTATCAAAAGAGATCTTTCCTCAAATTACAGAATTTAAAGAAAATATTCAAAGAGAACTTGGAGAGACTTGGATTGTCTTTACGAAATCTGATCGTATCGAAAATGCTGAGGCCTTACCTCTTGCTGAAGTTTTTGAAAAAGCAAAAGAAGTTCTTCCTGAGCTTACAAAGTTTTTTGTTGTATCATCTAAGTCTGGGGATAATATGCACGCACTAACAGGTGCTCTTTGTGATAGTGCGAAACCAGGTCCACACCTTTACGATGGTGGAGAAATCTCAAATAAGAATGAGAGATTTTTTGCAACGGAATACATTCGTGAGCAGGCCTTCGAACTTTTAAAAGATGAAATTCCATATGAAGTTGCTGTCGTTGTTGATGAATACAAAGACATGAGACAAAGAGATGAATTTGATAGAGGGAAAAAGCCAAGTGTTACGGCCTTTATTTCTGCGACAATCCTTGTGAACCGTCCATCTCAAAGGGCCATTGTTGTTGGTTCTAAGGGAACAATGATTAAAGAAATCGGGACGCGTTCGAGAAAGAAAATTGAGGCCATGGTCGCTGGTAAAGTTCATCTAAACTTACACGTAAAAGTTTCACCAAAGTGGTTTAAAAACAACTTTGTACTTGAAGAGCTTGGACTTCCAAGAGCTCAAGATTCAAATCGTGTTTGGAGAAAAAGATAAATAAAAGGTGAATGATTATGAGTAAAAGATCTATGGTTATTTCCTTAATTGGAAGACCAAACGTGGGAAAGAGTTCTCTCTTTAACCGTTTATTGAAAAAACAACATAAGGCCATCACACATGATATGCCAGGAGTTACGAGAGATCGTCACTATGGGATTGCCAAGTTTGATGATCTTGCTAATGAACAAGAGTGTGAAACGATCCTGGTTGATACTGGTGGTTTCTATCCACAAAAGATTGAAGAAAAAAGAAGTGATTCAAGTATCAGCAATGATGATATGTATGCTGATAAATTCTTCAATATTATGACTGAGCATGCTGAAATGGCCATTCAGGAGTCTGATTTGGTTCTTTTTGTCGTAGATGTGCGTGAAGGTGTTCTTCCTTTTGATGAACAAATCGCTCGTTATATTCGAACACAAAGAAAAGACTTTTGGCTGATTGTGAACAAGTTTGATTCTGATAAACAATGGGGTGATGAAGTTGACTTCTACTCTCTCGGTCTCGACCCTGAGAATATGTTTATGGTCTCTTCTGCACACGGTTTAGGAGTGCAAGAGTTACGTGAGAGAATTCACGGAAAACTTGCGAATTATCAGACAAATAATGAGACACTCGTTAGTGGGCATTTACAAAAAGGTGTTACACCAAGAGAACAAGTTGTTTCACGTGTGGCCCTCATTGGTGCTCCTAATGCTGGAAAGTCTACTCTTCTTAACCACCTCGTTGGTTCAAAAAGGGCCCTTGTATCCGATATTCCTGGGACTACTGTTGATCCAATTGAAGGTTACTTTGATCTTTATTTTGGAAAGGAATCTAAGGAATTGAATGAAGATATGAATATCTTTAAACAAGATGGACTTCTCTTTAAGCAATACGAAGACTTCAGAAAAAATAACCCAGATGTCTATGAGTCGATGATCAATTCTTATAACCGTGAAGAAAGCGCAGATAAGAGTAATGGGATTCGCCACTTAGAAGATGATATGCTTCTCGATGGTCTTGTTGATAATTTTGAAGGAGAGTACGATCAATTTTCTGAAGAAGATTTTTCTGAGGAAGACGTTTATGTTGATGATGATTTCTCTTCGGCCGAAAGTGATGATGAAAATCTCGATCGTCTTTACTCTCAAGTCTTTGAAAGCGATGAGAGCGAACAAGATGAACAACAGGACGAGCAAGATGAGCAACAAGACTCTGAGTCACAACAACTAGATGAAGAAATCGATGAAGGAAGTTTTTGGCGCTCTCTACACGTTGTCGATACAGCGGGGATTCGTCGTCAAAAATCAGTAAAAGGCTTCATTGAAGAGCAATCTGTTTATCGCTCACTTCGTTGTATTACAGAATCTGATATTGTCATCTATATGATTGATGCAACCAAAGGAATGGGGCACCAAGATCGTCGCCTTCTCGATATTGCCCTTGAAAAAGGTAAGTCAGTTATTGTTTGTCTCAATAAGATTGATCTTTTAGGAGACGAGCTTAAAGACGAAAAGGCAAAAAGAGAGTGGTTAAAAGATCTTCGCCGTGATGTTCCTTGGCTTTATTTCTGTGATCTCATTCCTATTTCTGCAAAGTATGGAAAGAGAGTAAAACAACTTAGAAATGCCATGAAAAAAACGGTTCTCATTAGAAAGCGCCAGATTCCAACATCGGCCCTTAACCGCTATATTTTTGATCTCATTGAAAGACACCCTATTGTTACTAAGGGAGCAAAGGGGAAGCGTTTTAAAGTTAAGTATACGTCTATGGTAAAGACGAGTCCTCCTACTTTTCTTTTCTTTACCAATAAGTCTCAGGGAATTCCTGATAGCTATCGTCGTTATCTTAAAAATGGTCTTCGTGATGCTTTCGAATTTGATAATACACCAATTCATTTGATCTTTAGAACGGGTAATGATCTCGCTAAGAGAATGAAAAAATCTAAGCTCGCTAAAGAAATCAACTTTGATTAATTCTTTTTATGGCCGCTCCTTTTTTATGGGAGCGGCTTTTCTCTATAGTCCTTATTGGATTCGACCTTTGTAAGTTCCCTTTATTATTCAAGAAATGACAGATCAATATAAAACATGATCCATCTCAGCTTTTAAATTTTCAAAATGCCGAAATATTATCTAGAGGATAATTTATTGGAGTTTGTTATGAAAATTCTTGTTGTTGATGATGATCGTTCGATTCTTGAATATTATAAGCATAAACTTAGAAACGTTGGAATCGTTGATGTTATTAGTGCAAGTAATGGGCGTGAAGCCTTAGATGTCCTGGAAAAGAATCAAGATATATTTCTTGTTCTCTCTGATATCTGTATGCCTGTAATGAGTGGGCTCGAATTTTGTAAAGAAGTTAAAAAGAAAAGAGAAGATCTTATTTTCTTTTTACTATCCTCTAAACTCTCTCTTTCCCCACGAGAAGTCTTAGATATTGGGGCTGATTATTTCTTTGTAAAACATTCTTCAATCGAAGATGAGCTCTTTAAAATTGTTGTGAAGTATTTTTTAAGGGCCCATGAACATTCACAGGCCCTTGCATAATTAGTCTTGTGATTCAAGCTCTTCACATGCCTTAAGAATCGCTTTCTTTGTAAATAGCTTACGACCGGCACTAACATTTCTGGTATTTCTGTGTGAGCCTGTATAGCGCTTCTTACTGACTTTAATTTCGTATTCATCTTGTAAGATACGCTTTCCTTGATCATTGAAAAGAGGGGCCCTTTTAAACTCCTCTCCAACTGTAACATACTCGTAAGAATCATTACGGCGACCAAGCCATCGTTGCTCTCGAATTGGTAATTTTTCAATACTTCGTATTGTATTTCCTTCGTTACAAATTTTCGTTATATCGAGCCAGAAACTTTCAAATTTATGTCCAGGAAGATCAAAGATAATCTTCTCGTTATTTTTAAGTTGTTGCCAAGTTAAACTCTTGCCCGATCCTCCGGCACTATCGCCAAATCCGGCAAGTGTATTGGTTATCAATAAGGCCATTAGGAGAAGTGTTTTTTTCATGAATTAATTCCTGGATTCATTTTGTCCACACATTGAAATGTTATTCCTCTAATGTGGCCTTGATAATTTTTATTATTGGCAATTTCTATTTTCTTTTTATAGGCCTGCTCATCGATATTGATCCACTCTTGGTAACCCTCATCATTTAAACCTTCACAATAGATGGCCATGTGATTTTCATTATTATCATCTGTGGCCTCGGGCCTTAAGAAACGCTCAAGCATCTGAATCGACAATTGCTTAATGCTTTCAGCTCGCAGATTGGTTCTGGCCTTTCCAAGAATGAGTGTCCCATCTTGTTGAACTTCAATGGCGCCGAGTTTGATCATTTTCTTTAACGTTTCTAGCCCGTGTTCTCCGTAGCGAAACGTGATGAATTCTTTTGTTAACGGACCCGTAGCTGCAAGAAAGAAAATTTCACTGAAGGCCCTGTCGCGAATCATTTCTTGCTCTATATCGAGAGTGTAGATGAGTTCTTGGTCAAGGGGCTTGAAAGATTTTTTTTCGATGGTATCTCTTATAATCGGTGAGACGAGATCTAGTAGCTCAGAGTCATTTTTTGAATCAGTTAAAACGCGATAGATTTTATAAAGCGTTTGATGTCCCGGTTTATTTTCACCCTGAATGAGACGCTTTAATGTTTTTTCATGAATCTGCATCTTTGAAGAAAGAATGCGCAGGCCCTTTTTAGGGTCGTTAAATTGACTAATTGCTTTATCCAAATCATAGGCGACTTGGTCTTTCAAATTGGGACGATCGGAATAGGTCTCAGTAAAAGTCATGGCCTTTTATAAAAGAAGTTGTGAAAAACATCAATACATTTTCACAGAAAGTGTGAACAGTGTAAAATTGATAGGATTTGTTTATTTAATCATTGTGTTCTATGGATTCTTTAATCCAAATTTGCAATTTACTTTTAGTTTAAGTACTAATGCAGTCACCAATATTTTGAGTTTATTAATAAGCAAGGGGACTTTATGAAATTTGTTATCGCTTCACTATTGTTATTTATTGGGGTTTGCTCATTTGGCTCTACTTTAATTAGTGAAGATTACGATGCTGTTAAAAGTGTCGTCTTAGAGAAGTCTTCAAAAGTGATGATGAAAGATAATCTTATTAAAAGTGAGCTTCATGAGAGAGACCTTTTTGTGTTAAATGTAAAAACAGATATCTTAAATTACCAAGACTTTGTCGTTATCGAAGCAGTTGTTCTTCCAGAAGAGTCAAATTGTCTTTGTCAGGACGTTTTTGAGATCAAGATGGAGCTTTTTAAGAAAGAGAATCACTGGCAAGTCGTTAGGGACTCTTTGAAATTAGTACGCATCGAAGACGAGCAATAAGCAAACGTTCTTGTAAGAGAGGGCCTTGAATGATCCTCTCTTACCAGTTAAAGACATAAGAAACAAACATCGTATATCCATCTCCAGTTAGGTCGGCCACTCCACCAGAAAGGTTACCCTCGCTATTAACTTGGGCGTAATCATCAGTGTACTTATCGTGGAAATTAACTCTGTGCCAGAGAAATTCTGCGTTGATATAGGACTCTCTAATTCTAATTGGGAAATCAAAACCAAAGCCGAGTCCTACTCCAAGACCGCCTCCCTTGTCATTTGGAAGGTCTTCTTGATCGACGTACTTCGTTGTTGTGTACCAGTACTCCATTCTTCCAATGAAATAGGGATTTGAGTAGGTAAGGGCCGTACCAAGGTCAGAGGTGTCAATATAGTAACGCCAGCTTAAAAAGACGCGAAGTAATGATACATCGACGAAACCTAGGGGCTCGCCATCGAGTATTTGTGTTTCTTCGGCCATAAAAAAATGGTGTTTTGAAAACTCAAATCCCATACCGAAGGCCGTTTGAAAGTCGACAAAGTAATTGATCCCCATTCCATAAGAAGGATGATCGTCTTCGTAGAGCTGTCCTCGGTTACCACCAAACTGAGTTAGTCCTAGCCCTAGTTGGAAAGAGAAGAGGCGACCAAATTTGTAGAAGCGCTCATCTTCCATGACTTGAGTGTTTTCTAGGTCTTCGTTGAAGTCACTAAAAATATCTCCACCTATATTTAATTCATCTTCTTGAAAGTTGATAGGATCAAATTGGGCGTTGGAGCTAAGGGCCAAAAATAGCAATAGAAGAGCAGCGAGCTTTTTCACAGGGCTAGGGTTCCTTATAAGTAGAAATGTATCGATCCAATGATAAATTGACTTCCAACAGTTTGGATAGCAAAGTCATCGATCTTATTAAGTGAGATTCCTGTTTCAAAGCTTAGACCAAGGCTTGTAAGTCCTGCGAAGCTAAATTCTGATCCCACCGTAAGGTCAAATTGAAAGCCTGTCTTATCAGTGCTTTCATCTTTTTTGTCGTTTAAAAGAGCTCCAAGAAAACCCAAGTAAAAGTTAGTTTGTGGCTCTTCAAAAATGACGCGATAGAGCTTAACTCCTGCTCCCCATCCCCCTGTATCAGAAGAATCAAGGCTTAAGAGTCCGCCAAAAGAGAAAGTCTTTGATTGCTGTATCTTAAAAGAAACGGCCGGCAGATCATTGACTAACTGAGTCGTCATTCCGACTCCTAGGCGGCCTATTCTCTCTGTGGCCAGTGTTGTTGATGTAATAGCGAGAAAAGAAAAAAGAAAGATTATTGTATTTTTCATGTTTCGCATCCTTGCGTCAAAAATTAAATCTTTATTATGATAACGAAGCTCAGTATTTTTGACAACTTCAACGAAGATTTTTAAAATTTAACTTTAGAAAATCGACCCTTATGGTCTTACTAAGTTTTTATAACAAGGATGTAGAGTAGTGAATGCAACAACGGGAACAACTGGTGGAACTCTTGAAGGTGAACTTCAACAAACTGAATTAGGAAGCTTTGTCTCTAAGAACAAAGGATTTGTTGTAGGTTTAATCGTTTTGGCCATCGTTGCCATCTTTGGATATGGGATTTTCTCTATTCAAAAAAATAAGTCTGATGAAGTTAAGGCCGACAAGGTTGCTGCTTTTACAACAACATTTGCAAAAAATTATACAGATAAAAAAATTGATGCCGCTCAATTATCAAAGGCCTATCAAGAACTCGTTAGTGAAGTGGGATCATTCGTTGGACTTACTCCTGTAACGATTTCTCTTTCAGATCAACTTGTTAAAAATAATGAAAAAGAAATGGCGCTTTCTTTCCTTGAAAAACTTAATGATGTATCAAGTTCAACGGCAAGATTCTTTATCGATACTCGTCTTGCGGCCCTTTACGAAGATATGGGGAAAGTTGATATGGCCATCGCTTCTCTTGAAAAAGTTAATCAAGGTGGACTGAAGCTTCTTGAAGAAAAGATCTACCTAGACCTTGGTCGTCTTTATATGGCCAAAGGTGATAAAGAAAAAGCTCGTGCAAGCTTTGATTATATTAAAAAGAACCTTGCTCAGGATGAGTACAAAAAGCTAGCTGATATTTATCTGTCGAAGCTTAAGTAAGGAATTTACTATGTTAAAATTCATTGGGCCTTTGGCCCTTTTAATCATGGCCGGTTGTTCAAAACTTCCAGCTAAGTATACTCCAAGTGCTGTTAAAGATGATCTTGGTGCTTTTCATGTTTCTTGGACTAAAAATTTAGATCCAGTTTATGAAACAGGTAATTTACCAATCTCACTTAATTCTCCTCTCATACATGGAGAGTTGCTTTATCTTGGTGATGCTTCCGGTACGATGAGTGCTTACAATTTATCTAATGGACGTATTGTTTGGAAGACAAAAGATAATGGTGCCTACTTTTCTAGACCAGTTGTTTTCAATGACAATCTTGTATACGGAAATGTTCAAGGAAGACTTTACTCGAGAAATCTCATGACAGGTAAACTCGATTATGAAGTTGATCTCGGGGCCAGTGTGGAAACTAGACCATTTATTCATAAAGGACGCCTCTTTGCACAGACGAGAGATCACAAGATCTTCTCTTTAGATGCAAAGACGGGAAAAGTTCTTTGGGCCTATAAGCGTTCAGTTCCTTTTTTGACAACACTACAAAGAGCATCGAGACCTGTTGTAATCGATAATAAGTTGTTTGTAGGCTTTGCTGATGGATCAATCGTTGCCTTTGGTCCTGAGGATGGTGTTGTTCTTTGGGAGAAGAGAATTGCGACGGGAACTAAGTTCGTCGACGTTGACACCGATCCGGTTCTCTTTAATGGACATTTGATTGTTGGATCTATTACTGGGGATCTTGTTGTTCTTTCTCCTGAATATGGACAAGTGCTTAGACGCCTTCCTTATAGCATCTCAAGAGAAGTTTACGTGGATGGAAAAAATCTAGTTGTTTTAACTTCTAATGGGGAAGTTGTTCTTTTAGATGAATTTTATAACGAAAAGAAAAAACTTTCTGTTAGCAAGGAAGCTTTAAGTTCTCTTGTAAAATGGAAAGGTGGATATGCTATCTCTTCTGTAGGGAAGAAACTTTATTACGTAAAGAGTGATTTATTAAAGGTTGAACAAACTTATTCTCTTGGAAGTGAGTACTCGGCCATTTTTGGTGAACTCGTCCAAGCGGATGAAAGGCTTGCCGCCTTCTCATCACGCAATAGACTCTACGTCTTTAAGTAAGACTACTCTTGTTCAAAGTAGTCTTTACTCCAATTTACATCTAATCTTTGGAAAAGTTCATCTGTAAGGATGGACTTTTCTTCTGAGCTTGCAAGCCCTCTAAAATTTCTTTTTTCTTCTTTCTTTTGTAGTGATTTCACAAGAGACATATTTGAGAACACGGTTGTTCTAAGAAGAATATTTATCCCGCTACTTGAGCGAGAAAAGAGAGACTGTCTCTTATTTTGTGTAAGAAGATTCTCGTAAATATAGTAATTATCACTATAGCCCGTTTGGCATAACTCACTCAGTTCGGCATAGGTTTTTGCTACATGGATATTGAGAGCTTTTTGGATTACGGCCTTTTTCTCGTGGTTTGGAATATCTTTTGTAATGATATCAACGACACGAGGGCGAATGCTATCTGTAGAGAGAGGGAGATAGTATTCTGGATTTTGTGCTAAGAACTCTTCGTTTGTAGCATTTTTATTAAAAGTTGCGATATCAAAGTTAAGTTCTTTTTTAGTGTAGTTTTTGTGATCATTTTCTCTATACGTTAAAAGCGACGTATGAAAATTTGGGCACGTATTAATCTTTGGCGCATTTTGCTTGTCTGTATATTGGGACATCGCTTGGTACTGCTCGTAAAGAGAAAGAAAATAGAGTCTCTTATTTGAGAACTTCTTTGCTTTTTTGCTATCTTCGCTCACCGATGCTGGGGCACGGTTGGCCTTTCGCGTAGGGCGATACTTTCCCGCATTGATTAGGGGAACTTGATTAACTTGACTATTTTGTGGCTCAAATCTTGCCATTTTCTCTTCAATAGACTCAGGTCTCTTGTAGTGACCTGCACAACCGGCCAAAAAGCTCAGAGAGAGGGCCATTGGTATGATTTTTTGTTTTTTTCCGCCAAATTTCATGAACGCTCCTTAACTTCAGCTAAGGAACTTATCGGCAAAAACTAGCATTATTTGAGAGAAATACAGGAGTATAAGATCTCAAAATGATTACAACTTCCAAGAAAATGTTGCGACAACTGGATAGTGGTCTGATGGCAGTCCATAGCGATGGTAGTGCTCTGTTGGTAGACCCATCCGATTTCCATGTTGATCTTTGTAGCGATAGACTCCCGACTGTTCTGGGTTGATCCTATTCCAAAGCAGAGGATGAAGGAGAATGTAGTCTAATTGGTAAAATTTAGCAGGCTCCTGATGGGGAAAGTGGACATGCGTGGCCTTCATATGATCAGGAAGATCGAGAAGTTCTAAAATGTCTTTCATTTCAAGATCTCTTAAGGCCTGGAGCTCCCAATTAGTTGAGTCAGAAAGTGTATTATTAAAATCACCTGCAATGAGCTTAGGAACTTTTGGAAATTGCTCTTCTAATTTTTTATAGGCCTTGGCCAAAAGATTGGCCTCCGCCTCTCTTCTATAATTTCCCTCGGGATCAATTCCATCTTTATCGAGTTTTGATTTGAGATGAACGAGTAAACATATAAAAAGAACCTCTTCCGTTTTGGGGTCCTTTATGTGAAGTTCAGCAATGTCACGACTCATTTTTTCAAATGGCCCGTCTTCTTCAGTATTTTCGTATTTAAAGCCAAGAGAGTGATTCTTGTAAGTAAAATGAGAATAATGAAAGGGGAGTCGTTTATTAATGAGAAAGCCAATCTCGATGCCACGGTTTGTGTTACCGCGAATGACAGAGACATGGTATTTTGAGTCTAAGTACTTATCATTAAAATAGTGAAGAGAGTCTTCGGTGCCAACTTCTGTTAGTAGATAAATGTCTGCATCGATCTCTTCGATAACATTGGCAATCCACTTGATTTTGTCTAAGGATTTGTAGGCCAGTGGATTCTCTACGTGTTCCGTTTGCACAAGAAAGAAGTTTTCAAGATTAAATGTACAAGTTTTAAGTTCTTTCAAGGGCAGGCCTTTCCCGTTATATATTTCGAGTAAGACTTTTTCTTCTTATTCCAAATGAGGCGACAATTCATAAACATGTAGAGATTCTTATCGTTGATTTCACTCACAAACTTCTTTTTAAGTGCTTCGGAGCAATTGGTCGCTTCAACAAAGTGATCCGTTTTCTTTGTTTGAACTATACTGAAAGTGTTGTTCTTATCAACTTTGAGTCCGTAATAACTACCGGCCTCTTCAATGGTAAAGTAGAGATCATCACCGTCAAGAAATAAGGGACTCTCATTTCTTGGGACGATATACTTTTGAATACCACTTTCCTTTTCAATAAAAATTTTATGGAAGAGGACATTCTCTTTAAAGGTCTTTTTATGAAAAATTTCAGCTGTGCGAATGTTGATTTCTTCTTTTCTGTGAGTTTCACATTGTGAATGCCATGAGATGACATTGCTATCTTTTGAATGACTGGCCTTTACCCATGCTTTGAGAGGGAAGCCATTTTTTTTAATGAAGCGATTAAACTCTTTTGGAGATTTTTTTTCTTTAAAAAGGTTTTCCCATTGCAAGCGGATGAGTCCGAGCTCTTTGGAACATTGAGAATTTGTAGGACAGCCTTTATTGATGTGATCAAGCATGTGAGGTTTGAATTTTTTAGACCAATCAACTTCCTCTTCAGTGAGAGAAAGAGCATTAGAACAAAATAAGAGAGTAAAAATGATAATGGAATAGTTCAATTATAACCTCGCTAGCTTTATTTTAGAGAAAAAGAAGAGTGAGGTCAAAGAAAAGGCCTTCATTTGAAGGCCTTTTGTATTTAATCTTTGTATATTATCTTATTTCGAATTCTTTTTATCGAGACTCTGACTTATAGCGTTTTCTCACTTCTTCTAATTTGCTATGTGGCATGAAGTCACTTGAGCTATTTTCTTCAACTGATTCTTGTTGCTCATCATCTAGATCTTCATCACTCCATGAATTGTAAGAGTATGAACATTTTGTGTAATCAACACCAAGAAATTCTCCGTTGCTACAACCATTTCTCGATTCATTATAGACTTCTTTTGAATCATCGGCCTCGCCTTTCATCCACTTGGCAAATGTTGTTTCAAGTTCTCTTTCTTCTTCATCAGTAATATGAACTCTTTCATTTCCAAGTATATCTCTAAATTTTACGATCGTTTTTTGATCTTTTAGTTTATCTTTTGCATCTCCGGCCTTCATACAGCGAATCGATTCAAATTTCAGCGCGTGTGGAACTTGAAATTCGTCTCTGCGATCGAATTCTTCTGATTTGTCATAAGCGTATGGCTGAAACTTTTCACTAATTTGATGCCACTTTCTTGATATGACAAAGGCTTCATTTGAAATTGATGATGCTCTATTGTTAATTTTCATTTCGGCCTTAACAATGGCCTCTGTTGCCATGTCATAGCCCTTGAGCTGACAGAAGGCATTGGCATCTGTTTTTTCCACAAGCTTCGCGTGCGGTCTTGGAATGTCACTATTTGTTTGCATATGTTTAAGTTCAAAAGCAATGAGTGGAATTCCAAATTGTGAGACTTCGTCACTGTCAAATACAGTTTCCTGTCTCTTGGCCATTCGTTCGCGCTCTTCTTGTTCCTGGCGCTCGCGATCTGCAATTTCTTGGTTTCGCGAATTTTCATTCGATTGAAACTTTTTATACGTAGAAGACTTTGTCGCTTCTGGGTATTGAATTGTACATTCATTAATTCTATCTTTTTCAGCAATTGTTAATTCACTGAAGCTCGATTTTCCCTTGTTCTTATAAGACTCCAAGAGTGCATCACAAATATTAGCCGATGCGACTGATGAAAATCCTAAGGCCATAAGTGGTAGTAGAATTTTAGTTTTCATGGTTTTCTCCCGTTATTCCAAGCAAAGTATTATGCCATGTATAAAGCAAGAGCTATGCCAGAAAATAGGGACGTTATTTTAGGAGCTTAGGGCATTAATCTGATTGGGATGTGTCTAAGAAATAGACGGCCGTACAAAGCGAGCACGCATAACTTTCTATTATCATGCAGTATTTAAAGAGGTGTAAGGGCCCTTAGTCAAAAAGATAGGGGTGTTTATGCTTTAGACACTTTTCTGTAGAGATAGAAAACTCCAAGAACAGCAAACTGAATCACTGTCATTGTTGCACCTGAGGGTTGATCGAAAAAATTTGCTATGCTTAGTCCAAAAGTTGAAGTGAAAAGACAAAATAGAATAGAGTAAACAAAGACACTCTTTATATTTCTTCCCATTTTCAAAGCAAAGACCCCTGGCATAATAAGCAGGGTGTTAATAAGAACTGTTCCTGATAGTTTAACGGCACTTACTATAACAAGAGTAATGAGAAGAAAAAAGCCATAGTGAAAGGCCTTTGTAGAGATTCCTGAAACCTGTGCTCCTTCTGGGTCAAACGTCGTATAGATCCACTTTTTAAAGAGAGGAAAGATACTTAAAGAAACAATGATGAGGAGTAAGCTTGAAATTAAAAGGTCGCCATTATCGATAAGTAGAATATTTCCAAAAAGGTAACTCACAAGTTCAGAAGAGTTTTTTCCAACAAGTCCATGAATGATGATTCCAAGTCCCATGGTTGCAGTGAAAAAAATTCCAATAAGAGAGTCTGCTGGAATTCTATCTTTATATGTTGAGTAGGCCAAAAAGAGATTGAGCATGAGGGTGATTGCCAAGAGAGTTAGGAAGATCACATAAGGGGTGCTCAGCCCTAAAACTCCGATGGTTAAGGAGAGGCCTAGGAGAGTTGAATGGCTTACGGCCGATCCAATAAAGGCATATTTTTTTGCGACAATAAAAGGAGAAAGTATTCCTGAACAAAGTGAAAGTAGAAGCGTTCCAATCAATGCCCTTTGCAAGAAATCAAATTGAATGAAGTCATTGAGTGATTGAAGATATTCTATCATTATTCTTTCTCTTCTTTATTTTGTTCGTGTGAATTGTGCTTGTGCGCGCCATGATCTTTATGGCATTCATGATGATCAACTTCTGGACCTGCTCCAAGTTGCTCGTGAATCATGAGATGCTCTAATTCACAGTGGTAGACAGACTCAACCATAGACCTATTTGCAAGTTCTTTGTGTCCATGCCAGTGGTAGGTTCTATTAAGACAGAGAACTTTGTCTGCGTGTTTTAAAACCTGTCCGATATTGTGATCAACGATAATCACTGCGGCCTTATAATCTCTTTTTACATCTCCAATGAGTTTTAAAAGCTGATCTTGACCGTCACTATCGAGGCCATTTGTGGGTTCATCTAAAATGAGAACTTCAGGTTTTTGAACAAGGGCCTTCGCTAATTGGACTCTTTGCTTTTGACCTCCGGAGAGTTCCCTTACAAGAGCTTTGGCATGGGCCTTCATATTAACAAATTCAAGTGCCCACTCTAAATTACCATTTGGGGCATCAAGAGAGAGTTTCAAATATTCTTCAACTGTCAGAGGAAAAGTCGTATTTAATTTGGCCGTTTGGGCCACGTAGGCAATTTTCTTCGAGTGAAGAGTAATTTTTCCCTTGCTTACTTTTTCTAGTCCGACAATTAATTTTAAAAGAGTGGACTTTCCCCCTCCATTTGGGCCAATTATGCCAAGCATCTCTTCTTGCAGGACATCGAAAGTAATCGACTTCAAAATGTCTTCGTGCTCGTTATAGCGAAAGTGAAGATCTTTAATGGAGATTAGTGCTGTATCGGCCATTGTATTCCTAGTGAAAGATTGAAAAAAGATGATCGAGAACACGGTAGGATGGTTGTCCTACTTCGCCTGATGTATTGATTGTTATCTTTTTATCGCCCTTTCTGTACATTTTCTTGATGACTGTCGGTAAATCGATATTTGTCTCAATTAGCCAAGTGACTTTAGGATGCTGATTTAAAAAGAGGGCCAGTTTTTTCATCTCTTTTGGTCCTACAACATGGCCATGCCCACTTGTTCGAATGGCAAAATAGAGATGTCCTTCTTTTTTTAACAGAGGGCCTAGAGCATCGTGAGTAATGATGTAGACATTAGTCTTAGATTTTTTAGTTCCAAAGTTTTTGCATTGAAATGTCTTTGTTTCTAATTTCCAGTTTTGTAAAACTTTTTCGAGCTCTCTGGCCGTTTGGCAAAGGTGCTCGGGATCAAGCCAAAAGTGGGCGAGGCTTTCTTTAGAAAAACCATCCATTTGCCTTTCTTTTAGAAAGTATGTTTGTTTCGAGTCTCTTTGATTTCCAATTTTTTTTAGCCACGGGCTCAAGTGAAGGTTAGGAGCAATTAAGTATTTTGCCTTGATGAGATCTTTGATCTCTTTTCCTTTTAATTCATAGTGGTGGGGATCAGCTCCCTTTGGAAGAAGCGCTGTTTTGACAACTTTTTGATCGATTAAGAGCTCTTTTACTAAATTACAAACTTGGGTTTGATAACAAACAAGTTCGGCCTTCGCATGACTAGCAAAGATCATAAATATAAAGAGTGTTAATAATCTCATCCTGAATCCTTCGTTACTAACGCATTATCTCTATAGAATTCAGGTAGTCAATATTTGTCATTATTTACAGTAAATATGGTGACCCCAGCGATAACCCTGTAAATAGTAGCCAGCTCCCGTGCTGATATCGGCATCGTCATCATCGGCCGAGTCAACAATAGAATAGTAGCCCACTGTGTTAGGGTCGAAATCGTCATCTGAGCCTATAAACCCACCAGTATTAGGTTCTGGAGTGAAGGAACCAAAACTGGCACCATTTCTAGTTTTAGAGCCAGAGGA
The DNA here is from genome assembly GCF_028649655.1 of Halobacteriovorax sp. GB3. Classification (NCBI taxonomy): domain Bacteria; kingdom Pseudomonadati; phylum Bdellovibrionota; class Bacteriovoracia; order Bacteriovoracales; family Halobacteriovoraceae; genus Halobacteriovorax; species Halobacteriovorax sp. GB3. The sequence continues at coordinate 582,330 of NZ_JAQSLN010000003.1, read as the reverse complement.
GTCGCTTGAACCAAGGCCATCATCACAGTATTCTTCACCTAGAGCTCGAATTTTTGTGTATGTCGATGAACGCAGTTTAGGTTCACCTGTTTCCATAATAAAATCATCATCGACAAGTCCACCACCTGGTTGCTCGTCGCCAACACCTTCACCTGAAACGAAGCGGTTAAAATAAACCATAAGATTTGTTTTACTTGGCAATTTACAAGTAAGGGCACCATCTTCATCTGATGTTGCATAACCAGAGCAGCAATTGCTGGCATTATCAACTTCTTGACCAAGATTCGTACAGCACATGAATTCATTTTCAGAGAAAAATGGTTGTTGCGTAATTCTTGTCTCATCGACAACTAATCCCGCTGTATTTGAATCATCAAGTGTCGTATTAGTTGGATCATGAATTTGATGGAGATCGTTTTGCGATCCGTTTGTTCCATTGTAATCATAAGATCCATAGGCTCCATTTTCAAAGTCCGTTCTCGTTGTTGCACTATTAAAGAGCCCTGGGACAAGATTTTCTCTATTGTCGTTGCAGTAGAGTGGCTCGTAGAACATTTGTGGAATACCTGCTAACTCGAAGCGTGAGAGCTTTGTCGAGTAATAGAGATCATTACCGGCCTTCATTGGTTTGTTCGTAACTGCAGCCGTTGCTCTATAAGTGTAGAATTCAATGACTAGACCGGCATTTGTATACGGATCTCCTGTTAGAAGATCTCCTGCTCCCGCATTAGCGTGTAAGATCGTGTAACCATCCCGGTTTTCCATACACCATGTTCTGTCGGGTAGATTTGCTGCCGCATTTTGATTAGCATTACTTGTACCGTCATCAAGACAATTTGTACCAACTGGAGTGTGCTCAAGTAGCCATTCTTCATGAATCTTTTGCCCATTTTCATTGTAATAAAAGGCCCTGATACTTTCAATTGGTGACGTTGTTATATCGGCATCATGATCGACTGGTCTTAAAGCATTTACATCTCTTATGTAAATTGGCAGGTAGATACTCAGTCCATAGGCGAACTCAGAATCAAAGAAATAATTATACATTTTCCCATTACTAAGCATGTCGACAGGCGTTTTATAAGGTGTTGGCATATAGAACACTTCACTTGAGAGTTTATCGTATTGCGTTTCGGGTGAAGTATCCAAAGTTGTGGCCAATCCTGAATTAATGGCCCGTGGAGGTGTTACATCAAATGTCCCTGCCGTTAGAGGAATTTGTAGACATCCATTATTTTCACTTGGATGGAGACAAAGTTTTGAAGCATCTTTTGCGTAGTTTAGAGTATTAGCACCAGGTAAGGCCTCTTTATAAAGTGGGTTTTCATAGTTGATACATTTCAAATCACTCATATTAAGTGCCATCAATTTCTTTCTAGGCCAAATATGTGTTCCATCAGAAAACTTTCTAATCCAACCGCCTCCACAACAAGTCTTTTGAGCTGTTGAATTAATCGTGCGCCATTGGTAGGCCTTTGGTGCTTGAAATTGAGTGACAGCAGGAACTTGGTAAACAGGAGAGCTACTTCCTGATACTGAGTAGTTTGCTGCACTGGTAACAGCGTAGCGTGAGTATCTACCAGTTGAGCTAGGACTGCTTGCAGGGTAGAGATCAGCGTTTAGCTGTTGATTATTTACATTGCTATTAAGATGAGTTCCCTCGGTGAACATTGTGATTGTTTTTCCAACTTCACGACAGCATCTATTTTGTGTGAGATCGTAATTAAGAGCATCTTCTGATCCCCAAGAAGGTTTTGGAGTGGCCTGACCACAAATGAGTTGCTCTTGCCAATAGTTATATTCAGCTTCCGTATTTCCAAAGTCTAGAAAACTAAGGGAAGAGGCCACTTCTTTATGAAGCCTATTTGGCGAACAGTCTAGGTCTGTGTGACAAACTGATCCAGGTCTTCTAAAACAGGCATCTTTAACGAGAGTTGGGCGAGAGATACTTGTCACACTTGGTAAATTAAGTGCTTCAATAAAATCAAAAGTGGATGTGTTGTCAGACTTTAAAGTCTCTCCGCCACAAGAGTTCTGTTCGTTTCTTAGAGCGATTGTCGCTGTTTCATTGATGTAATTTCCATCGCTATCAAAAGCAGGACAGCTTTGAACTCTCGATGTTGAACTAAGTGAACTATCACAGCTACCGATCTGATTGATGTAGTCAGCTCTTTTTATATTATCTGCCACTTTATGCTGGTTTTGCCATGAACCAGTGAGAAGTTTTCCTGGGCGACAGAAGCCAAAGTCATTCGCTTGAGCATTTGAGGTATCTTTATCAAAAAAGAGGGCCGCATTGTGAAGGAGATTTTCTTTGATACTTGCAGTCAGTGAACCATTTGATGCTCCACCAACATAGTTAAGAGGTCGACCTAGAATGTCGGCATCTTGTCCATAAGCGATATTGCTAATATTTGTTGTGCTTCTAACAAGCTCGTCGTTGAAATTGATATCGTTCATAGAAGAGCAGTAGAAGTTAGGTGCACATTGAAAGAGCTTTTGTGTTTTTGCATCAGTCAGCCCATCTTGGTAGCTCACTTTACAAGGTGCTCCAGCTCCTCTGTAGACACATCTTTTTAAAGTCGTATTTGTTCCACCAAAAATTAAACTCGAAAATGTATAGTCGGCATACTCGTCGCCAGCAACCTCTTCGGCCGTTGTTGAATATTTAGGCCAGTATGTTTTAAACTTTGAAACATCGGCACAGGTATATTCCCATCCTAAAGTTGTGACACAATCTGAATCAACATTACAAAAATGATTTTTTTGACAAGTTGCCGCTCTATTTTGATTGTAATCATTAATTGCGAGATCTGGATCGTAGTCCTTTGTTGAAACATCGGCCGCGCCATTATCTTCAATAATTCGAACAGAGATGGAAGACTCTTGGGCAAGATCGGCAAATGGGGCATTGATTGCGAGAAAGAGCTTCTTGCTAGTAGAGCGAACCCTTCTTGTTAATGAACCAACTGCAAACCACTTTACACCGTCAAATGAACCAATGACAGCACCTTTGTTAAACCCATACCAGTCTCTTTGGTATCCATTGATATACATGGCCGCTTGGGTGGCAAGGCGATCAAGGCGTTGAGTTTGAAGATCTGATTTCGCTTTGTGAGAAAAAGGAAGCATTGTCGGAGGGACAAAGCAAGCTCTTCCAAAAATATTATCTTCGTAATTCGCACTATGAGTACTGTAGCCTGTGACGGCACGGTTTGTCGTAACTGGATCAGCATCAATACCATTTCCATAGTCAGAAGCGGGATGGGGAAGAAAAAGCTTCCACCATTTATCTTTTTCGCAGCTTGGACAAGGAGTATAGTAACCCTTGTTCACAGCGATACGATAGTTCTTATTCAACTCAACTGTCACAACTTTAGCTGGGAGTGCCTTATCTAGTCCAACACTCATCTGTCCTAAAATGGCATTCATACTAAAGCGTGTTGGCATTGGTCCTGACTTATTGATTTCATCGAAGTATTTAAACTCTTCACCCTCTTGTTTTAGATCGGGAAGTATTGTTTGAAGACTGTCGATTTCATCATAATTTGTCCCATTCTCCGCGTAGAAGCGGTGAGGAGTGGAGCGAGTTGATAGAGTGACATCGAGCTCTTGAAAAGTTCCATCACTATCACTAGCTGGAATATCACAGACGACATTTGTTACGGTACCATCTGTGGCCGTGACGAGTTTTAGGCCGTAGTTAATACAAGTCGAATCTGTTGGGTTTGAATCTTCATCAACAGCACAACCACACTCTTGCCAAAACTTTGTTCGAATTGTTTGAAAGCTTGTAAGATCTCCCGATGGAAGACAACTCGAGTAGGAAGCTGGATCACTTTTTGCACCTTCAAGGCAATTATACCAACCTACCTTTTCATCAATTCTCGCTTGTGCCTCATCGTCGGGATCTGTTTCATCTTCATCTCCCGTACTCGGCGCGCCTGTTCCACAAACATTGTACACAGAAGGCCATTTCTTATAATTTTTAAAATCTAAATTAACGGCAGCGATCGCTTCAAGAAGATCGTCTTGGTTTGGATTTAACTTCAATGTTGCATCTTGAACACATTGCCCATCAACACAACAATCAAGTCCTTGAGCGCGACAGTCTGTATCGCTACAAGATGAGCCTGAACCTGTACCACTAGAGTTATTTGTATAATCGATTCTAAAAGAAAGTCCGCCAAGACCAACAAGGTTTGAGCTAATGAGTGAGCTTGTTGATATTTGACTTGAGACAACTCGATAGAGATCAATTTTTGTTGATGATTGCTTTCCAGAGCAATTGGTGCACAGATTGACAAGATCGTAGGCTCCGTTTGCTTTGAGTGTTGGAGAGCTTGCTAGGGTTTGATAGTGATTAATTGTACCAGCACAAGTTGAAGTATTTGTCGCTTGATCATTCAGTTCGATTCTTAAGTAATATTCTCTTGTGTTGTTTTTTAAATTCAGTGAACTTAGTGGAAGTGCTCTTGCCCTAATGAATGGAGCGTTTGATGTTTGTGAGTCATTGAAGTTAATCACTAAACAGTACTGATAATCTTTGTTACTGTCTGTGTTTAAAAAATCATGAATTGTATTCCCTTTTAAAAAGAGATTGCTAGACGAGTCTTGATTGATTGTTAGCTGACCTTCAATTTTTGATGTCGTATACCAATAGACTTCACTTTCTTGATCAACTTCTGTTGGATCATCACTGGCCGCCTGTTCCTGTGCATCGGTATTTCTTTTAGAAGAAGGTGTTTGCCCGATACATCCTGTGAGCATAGTCAGTGCGAGAAATAGAGTTATAATTATTTGCGCCAAATTCATCATCCTTAAATTTTGTGCTCTTCTACTATTCCTTTCGGTCGTTAGAAAACGGGAGTTTAACTTATTTCATTTTACCTCTATTTAGGGGAAGAGATTTCAAGTTGACTAAGGTTAAGTTCTCAAGTTGTTAGAAATACTGAAAACTGATGAAGAATTTACAAAAGAAGAGGGGGGAGTATGAGGGGAAAATTGATTGTAAGTGTCAGATATTCTTGTCAATTACCAAGCAAAACCAGAGTTTGTATTAGTGTAGCTATTTGTTCCATTAAAATAGATTGGTGAGTTGTGGCTAAAGATTCCACCAAAACCACTAGAATAGTCCGCTATTCCATAGCCATACCACTCATAGGCACTTTGCATGTTATTATAATACTGCTTTTGCATAATGGCCTGGTTGGCGGCTGCATCGTAGTAATAGCGCGATTGATTTCTATTAATCACTGTCGGAAGAAGATTACTCATGGATTTAAAGGCCGCTGAGGCAAAAAATGAAAGAGAGGACTTTCTTCTTGTTTTGATAATTTGATCGCGATCAGCATCGTATGTGTAATTGTAATCCCCAATATTTTGCAGCTCTCTTTTAACTTCTTGAGCTTTCTCTCTTGCGACATGGGCACTTTTAAAGCTCTTTTTCTTATCTGCGCACATGGACATCATCATGTCTTTATCAAGATCATTTAATGAACTAATAACAGGGAATATAGAATCGCAACTTTCTGAAACAAGTTTAAGTGCATCGTATTTATCCATATTTGATGTAGAGTAATGGTCATCTAGAGAGACGATCGCATCTTCAGCAAACTTTTTAAAATTAGAAAAACGTGATTGATCGACTTTTGGGTTACAGTGAGCAAGGTTTAACTCTTCTGGTTGATCTTTACACACCTGATATTCTTTGATGAGTTCTCTTTTTAGAGCTTCCATTCCCATGTACTTGGGGTTTGAACCAGCGCTCAATCCTGGAAGAAGTTTATTTTTCTTAAAAAGTTCGTAATCTCTTTTAGCTTTTTTATACTCTTCATCGAGATATTCTTGATTCACTGTCTGGATACAATTGGTTAGTCTTTCATGATCAACATCTTGAACCGTTTCACCGCGACAAAGTGATTCCATAATATTTGTCATCCCTTGATAAGCATTACCCTTACCAAGCTTATTTAGTTTACTAGAATATTGATCGAGATCGAGAGTCATCGCTTTAATTTCATCTTGAATTTTTTTAACTTTGTCGTAGTCGATAATATCTCTATCGGTAACTTTAATTTGGTCTGCTGCAAGGAGTGCCTGCATAATTGGAGTCGTCTTTTTAAGCTCTTCATTAAGAGCTTGTGCTTGATAAAAACAAGTTTTAGAAGTAACTGGCACACTTTTTAAAATAGAGGCCGTTAGGCAATTTCCAAGAGCACTTTTTTCAGGATTAAGTGGAATCATTTTATTTTCAAGCTTATGGGCAAGGCCTTTAAGAGTTGTATCCACTTGCTCTTGAGGAAGTGATTTGACATCTAGTTTTTTCATTACTTGATGAACAAGCGACCTTTCATAGTCGGCAAAAATTTTTAATTCATCAGTTGAAGTGAGACCAAAAAGTCCTTCTTCTCCATCTTTTGATTTTTTTACTAGCTCAAGAAACTGTTTGAGTACTTTTTTTCTTTCTTCTTTACTTTGTATATCGCTATATCCAACGTGAAAAGCTTGAAAGAAACCTTCAATCATTTGCGTTGTTTCACCTTTAGAGAAGAATTGATATCCCTCTGAATCAATTTGCGAGCAAAGATTTCGATCATTCATACTGACGATTTCTTCGCACTTTTTTTCTATGAGATTACTGGTGTAAGGTACTTTCTCAAGTACTGATGGAGTCTCTATTTTTGGAAACGCATTATCACGCATTTTTCCAATATCCTCTACATTGGGTGTTTCATCTGGCATTGCTGCAAGCTCTTTTCGTGGATCTCCAATCATCTGAGTGAGTTGATCTTCTAAAATCGAGAGCTTCTTCGCTGATTCAATTCCTTGGCTGATTGTATCGAAATCTTTGAAGATATTGGCATTAATGACACCAAAATTTTCATCTGTTAGTACTGAGTGCTTAAATTTATTGTACTTGCTTTTAAGGTCTTTGATTCCTTCAAGAAGTACAAGGCGTGCCAAAAGACGGTCGTACTCACTTTTCAATTCTTTGACTTTATATTTATGGTCTCCATTTCCAATGGGAGTGCTTAGTTCATTTTGAACTTTTTCAACAGTTAGAATACTGTCTTTGATTTGCGTACATTTGAGTTTTTCAGGTGTGACTGCGTGCACTTCTAAAAGAGAAGCTACGCTTAGGATGAATGTTGTTGTTTTCAATTTATTCATGTTCACACTTTGATAATAATCCTAGTGCTTATCTTTTCGTGAATACGATGAATAATCTTTAACTATAAACTCGGGTATTTGAGTTCTTTCTATAGCTTAGAAGCTCTATGAGAAGGAGAGTTTAAGAAAATTGAGTGCCAAGAAATTGTGCGTTCTTTATTAACCGTGACCTGAAGTCATAAAAGCTTCATCGTGATTAATGTTTTTATCCTTACCTTCAAGGCCCATAAAAAAGTCCTCAGTAACTTTCATGGTGTCTCCAAGATCAGGGGTCGTAAAAATTTGTCCACGAAATTGGGCAACACCTGGAAAGCCCTGGGCCATCCACACAATGTGCTTTCTCATCTGCACTAATTGTGTTCTTTCGCGCTCTGTGTACTCACTAATATAATGGTAAAGGCGTTGAATAATTTCAAAGTAATCTCTTGAACTAAAAGAGAGATCTTCTCCTTCTTGGATATAACTTTCTAGAAAGATGAAAGGATTTCTTAGTGGTCCTCGACCGAGCATGAGAGCTTGGCAAGTCGTTTTAGAGAGGCGCTCTTGAACTTGCTTGTGCGTATGGAGATCACCATTTCCAATGAGAGGAAGCGGGGAAGTCGTTGCGAGGTTTTCAAGAAGTTCCCAGTTTGCTCTACCTTTATATTGTTGTGTTCGCGTTCTGCCGTGAACTGCAACAAATTCTAATCCTTCTTCTTTAGCGATATGAATGACTTCTTGAGCGTTAATTGACTCTTCATCCCATCCCGTTCTAATTTTTACGGTAAGAGGAATGTTGATGGCCTTTTTCATGGCACCAAAATAAGCACCAAGTTTTTTTGGATCTTTCATTAAGGCCGATCCACCACCTTTGCTTACGACTTTTCTTACCGGGCAACCCATGTTGATATCGATAAATTTTGGATTTCTCTCCTGGGCCACTTCTGAGGCGCGGGCCATGGCCTCTGGGTCTTCACCAAAGAGTTGAATACCAATATTCTTTTCACGCGGATCGATGCGAAGCATCTGGTGAGTTTTTTCATTACCGTAGTTGATTCCATGACAAGAGATGAGCTCACTCACTGTTCCACCGGCCCCGAGTTCTTCCATAAGAAGACGAAATGGTGCAATGCAGATGGCCGACATAGGAGCAAGAAGTAGTGGGGAGTCAAAAGAAACGTCTCCCATTTGAATCTTTGTTGTGCGTTTTGATAGCAGATCAATCTTGCTTTGTAGTTGTTTGGAAAATGGTGTTCTTGTCGTATTTGTCATGGCCCAAATGTTTACCAGAGGTTATGATTAGCGTCAATTGACGATATCGCATAAGGAAAAAAAGATGAACCTTGATAAGCCCCGTGGACACGTCGTTTTTGACTGTGATGGTACCCTTATTTCAAGTGAATTTGGGATTTATCGTGCTGTTTCTAAGCTTTTTAGTGACTATTTAAATAGACCTGTCACGATGGAAGAAGTGCGCGAAAAGTACGTACCAGATTTAAGGCAGTTAGCAGAGAACTTTGGTGTACAGGCACACGATGATCCCAAAGTGCAAAAAGAGATGATCAAGCGCTTCCAGCTGATGTCAGCTAGGATGGGACTAAACTATGAACTTTTTCCTGGGATTAAAGATCTTTTATTGGAACTTGGAAAAGCGAACTTTTTGCTTTATGTTTGGACAGGTCGCGATCGAAAGACAACACTTGAGATTTTAAAGAAGCTCGATGTTGCAAAGTACTTTCTGGATTTTCGCTGTGTCGATGACACAACTCCTAAACCACATCCACAAGGGATTTTCGAGTTAGTGGGAAATGACTGTCCTAAGGATAAGGTCATCGTTATTGGAGATAGCTATACAGATATACGAGGTGCACGAAGCTTCGGTTGTCAGTCCATTGGTTGTACTTGGAGTGAGTATGCGAATAATGGGCAGCTTGAAAACGAAGGTGCTGACTTTATCGTGAATGAACCAAAAGATTGTTTAGATATAATTTTAAAACATAAATAGGATTAAAAAATGTTTGATACTTTAAGTGAGAAGTTTTCTGAAGCTTTTAAAAACATTCAAGGTAAGGGTAAAATTAGTGAGACGAATATTGAACAAGCGCTTAAGCAAGTTCGCACGGCCCTTCTCGAAGCTGACGTTAACTTTAAAGTCGTCAAAGAATTTATTGGCAATGTAAAAGAACAGGCCCTTGGTGAAAAGGTCATCAAAGGTGTCAATCCTGAAGAGCAATTCATTAAAATTGTTCACGATGAACTTGCTAAGGTTATGGGTGTTGCTAACGAGGAAGTGAATCTCGATAGAAAAGATATCGCACCAATTCTCGTCGTTGGTTTAAACGGTCAGGGTAAGACGACTTTCTCAGGAAAGCTCTCTCTTCACTTGTCTAAAAAGAAAAAGAAGAATGTTCTTCTTGTTCCTGCCGATACTTTTAGGCCAGCTGCTAAAGATCAATTGATCACTCTTGCTAAAAGTATGCAAATGGACTGGTTTGATTCAGATCTTTCAAAGCACCCAAAAGATATTGCAACAGATGCCCTCAAATTTGCTGAAGAAAATGGTAAGGATGTCGTAATTATTGATACGGCCGGGCGTTTACACGTCGATGAAGAATTGATGGGACAAATTAAAGAGGTAAGAGAATCTCTTAATGATAGAAACCCTGAAGTTTTGATGGTTGCAGATGCCATGACAGGTCAGGAAGCCGTTAATGTTGCCAAGAGTTTCCATGAAGCTGTTGGTCTAACAGGTGTTGTTCTCTCAAAGATGGACTCTGATGCACGTGGTGGGGCGGCCCTGTCTATTCGTCACGTAACGGGTGTTCCAATTAAGTACATCTCAACTGGTGAGAAGATGAAAGACCTTGAACTCTTTCATCCTGATAGGCTTGCAGGAAGAATTCTCGATATGGGTGATGTCCTCTCTCTTGTGGAAAAAGCAGAGGAGAGTATTGATAAAGATGCTGCAGAAGGAATGATGAAGCGTCTTGAAAAGGGAAAATTCACAGTCGATGATTTCATGAAGCAAATGGATATGATTAAGAACCTCGGTTCTATGAGTTCTATCTTAAAGATGATTCCTGGAATGGGAAATATGCTTCGCCAGGTGGGTGACCTTTCACCAGCAGAAGCAGAAATGAAGCGCATGAGAGTTATTATTGATTCTATGACAAAAGCTGAAAGAGATGACTACAAATTAGTTAAAGAGTCTCGTATTAAGCGCATCGCTACCGGTTCAGGTAATACAGAAGCTCAGGTCAAAGACTTTTTATCAAAGTTCCGCCAAATGGAAAAAATGATGGGTGGAATGATGCAAATGATGAAAGGTGGCGGTATGCCGGGGATGCCAGGAATGCCTGGAATGCCTGGAATGGGTGGAATGCCTGGAATGCCTGGTGGTAAGAAAAAGAAAAAAGGTAAGAGAAAAGGTCCATGGGGTGGTGGCTTCTTTTAGCCACCAATCTTAATTTAAGATTACTTTTAGAACATCATCCGTAACGGTTTCATTGATTTCCATACAGTTTTTTGCACTCCATGCAAAAGGATTAAATTCAAGAATTACTTTTTGAGTTTTTGCCATTTTTTTGGCATCCATCAATTTCTTTTTTAAAATCCTTTGTACTTTTCTTACATGCTGATAATCGAGACAGTAATATTGTTCCATTTTTCCTTGGTTCTTAATCGCGAAAATCATATTGGTCTTGAAGCTTACAATCTGTAAGTCATCAGGATGAACACGCAGAACACTTGGTCCGGAAGCTGTGCTTAAGATGGAAAATAAAAAGACCGAAAGAAAAAGTAGTTTTTTCATAATTCTATTATTTCAGATAAATGATATTTTTGTAGGATTGTTAAAAAAATTACCAAGGCCGTCTATTTCTAGGACGGCCTTGTATTATTCTAGGCAGATAGGGTGGAATAGGCCTTGTGCCCATTTTCCATATTTTTCAGTTTCACTCTTGCATTCTCTAAGATTCACAGGACAGAAATCAAAATTATCAAAAAAGAAGTCTTTAATCCAAAAACTCTTTTTAATTTTAGAAGTCACATGATCTTCGATGGTTTCACTGTCGTAGAGATTGCAGTTGATTCCTTCATCCCAGGCCGGGTCTACATACTCTTTAATTGTGAATCTCTTGGCCATTTTCCAATTGGAATCTTTGCACGAGAGATAGGCCGGAAGTTTCTTCTTTGCTAGGACGTCTTCTTTAAATGAGAAGATTCGATTCCAAAAGCGCATGCCATTAAAGTTTGCAATTAAGTCACTATGAGAGAAGATCCCCGTTGTAGTCATGCCGAAGTAAGTCTTCTCTGTAAAACGCCCCCAGTCGATAGCATCATCAATATAGACTTGATCTAAGTCTTCGAGATAGGCCCTTTTATAAAAGCCCCATCCCTCGACAAAGAAGTGGCCAAGCTTGTCGACTCCAACAATATTTCCTTTGATTTTCATCGTTGAGAGGATTCCTTTTAGTTTTAAAGAGATTCCTTGCCATAGAGTCGTGTCGCTATAGATTGACTCTTCATAGCTCGTATAAATTTTTCGGCGATCGGGAAGAGTGTCTTCTAATTCTTGGGCTATGCTGTGACCAATGAAGGGGGAGGCGAGTTTTTCATGTATGAGATCAAACGCTTCTTCGGCCTCAAATTCATTCGTTGGGCATTGAAGTTCAATTTCATTCATCTCTTTTACGGCGGCTTCAATTTTTTGATTAAAGAGTTCATCAATAAAATGAGAAGCATCAAAGACAAAGAGTTTGTCTCTATGAGTATAGGAGTCTATTTCTGCACTGTAAGCATTGAGACTAGATAATGTACTTAGAAGTGTAAGTGAAAGAATAATTTTTTTCATAATGGGCATTACGCCTTTATTTTTCTCTACTGACAAGGCGAGGGCCACACTTTTACAGGGGTGTCGAAGTTTTAACATGATAAGAATTTATTGATGAAGAGAAGTTGTTTTGGCCATTTTAAGTGAGGAATTTTCTTTCATTTTAAGTAGAAAGCTCTCAATCTCGATGGCCGTCTTGTTTTTGTGAACGCCACTGTAAATACTATGGCCAAAATTAAGCCAAGCACAGCTGGTTTTCACAAAGAAGCGAAACTTTCTAAGGGCGTAGGCCATTTCAAAATGACTTGTTAGTTCTCTTAGAAGATTGATTAGCATTTGCACATATTCGCGCGCTTCTTGTTCTGGAGTTTCTGGGCATTGTTCGTGATTCTTTCCAAGAGGAGCGGGAAGTCCTACCTTCTTAGCATATTGCCAAAAGAGCCAAGGTCTCGCTGTAAGGGCCCTTCCTATCATGACGCCATCACAATTGGTTTGCTCGTGCATTGAAAAAATATCATCGAGTGTTTGGATGTCTCCATTACCAATGACTGGTATATCAAGATTATCGCGAACAAGAGTTATTTGAGACCAGTCGGCCTTTCCCTTTCTCATTTCACTCGCAAGTCTTGGGTGGAGAGTGATCCAGCTCGCACCGGCGTTTTGCATTTGTTGTACAAAGTTAACAAGAAACTTTTCATCTCTTTGGTGGCCGGCCCTAAGCTTAACCGAAACTGGAACCGTTGCGTTTGCAACTGTCATTCGAACGACTTCTTTTGCATAGTCGATATCACCCATTAGGGCGACGCCATAGTTATGTTTAAGGGCCTTGTTAACAGGACAACCCATATTGATATCGATGGCCTTAGCACCCCACTGTTCAAGTTTTAAAACTGAGGGGGCGATGTATTTCTCTTGGTTACCAAGAATTTGTGGGCAAAGAAATTGTTCATGCTCTCCTTTAATCGTCTCAGGAGTCTGGCCCAATTTTTGACCCGGAAGCCTTCGTGAATTGAGCATCTCTGTTGGCCATAGAGCACTCATGCCTTCAGGCATGTAGTCGGCGACTATTTTTCTAAACGGATAATGACTGATGCCAACCATTGGAGCGAGCATTAAAGGAAATGTTACATTTCCTTCAAGAATCGGTCTCTGGTTTAAGAAAAGCTTCATTTATATGACCTTAGAGATAGGTTTTAGTGGCGCATATTTGGCCCAAATTAAGGTAACTTATTTTCGCTTTATGGTCTAATAGTTAATAATTTTAAAATGTCGGGAGCCCTTGATGATTTTTCAACCACCTTTTCAAATCCTTCTCGTTGATGATGATCCATCCATTCACGAGCTGATTGAAACTTATGTAACTCTTCGCTATGCCGGAGATGTCGATGTCGTTTATCGAAACACGCTTCAAAGTGCGAGAGAATATATTGATAATTCAAAGAGTGTCATCCACTTTGCCTTTTGTGATATCCATCTTGATGATGGTCGCTTGGCGTGGGATGTAATCAAAGAGTGTTTTATCGTAGAAAAGGGGATTCAGATAGTTGCTCTCTCAGCCGATCAAACTCTCATCACGGCCATTGAATCCTATAACAATGGCGCCCGCTACTTTTTGGAAAAACCTATTGATAAAAAAGAACTCTATAGAGTTATTGACCATTGTATTGAACATCTTAGCTATTGGCATAATTTAATTAAAAAAAGAGTCGATAAATAGATAGAGGAGCTCTTTATGAAAGTTAGTTCATCACTAAGAATTCTAATTGTTGATGATTGTATCGATACAAGAAATTTCATTAAGCAGATTCTTCTTAAAAAAGGTTTTAAAAATGTATTAAGCGTTTCCGATGGAGAGCGTGCAATAGAAGTCTTAAATGAATCCTACACTGCGTTTGAGCCTGTTGGTGTGATTCTTGCTGATTGGCAAATGCCAAATGTCGATGGGCTTCAATTGCTTTCGCGCGTTCGTCTTGATGATCGATTTAAAGATGTCCCATTTATCATGGTCACTTCCGATCGCGAGAGAGATCATGTGATACAGGCCTTAAATGTCGGTGTTGATAGCTATATAGTAAAACCTATAAAAGGAGATGTGCTCTTAGAGAAGTTAACGGCATCACTGGTTAGGACTTAGTAAACTCATCAAAGTATTTAAGTCGAAGAAAGTTTTTTTCAATCTCACTAGCTAGAGCGTTCACGTCTATTTTTAAAAGAGAGGCCATTTCATTGTACATATGTTTAATAGAATAATTGGAATCATCTGTTTCTATAAAAATTCGATCAATGGGAACAAGGCGAATATTTTGTCGTATTTTACTTGTCTCTTTCAAAATTGTTGGGCCAAGAGAAAAATAAAAATCTCTTTTCACCATATCGCTTATCATTTGCTCGTTGGCATTAAAGTCATGTAGTACCCAGGGCGTATGATTGATATATTTCTTTGAATACTTAATGATTAAATTTTGAGCGCGTACGCAGTGGATGATCAAGGGTTTTCGAATTTTGTTTGCCAGTTGTATATGTTTTTCAAATATTTTTTCTTGCTCTTTAAGATGATTTTTTTTAACAAGATCAATTCCCGTTTCTCCAAGAGCAAAGAAGTTGTCCCTCTCATAAATTGTAAGAATCATTCGTTCAAATTCATCCCAGTCAATTTTTTTTTGACCTAGTGACCAAGGGTGGATTCCTAGACTAAAGAGGCCCTGTTCGTGAAGGAGTTCGTGATTCTCTTCTGGCCAGCTAAGAGAGTGGATTTCTGGCCCTTCTTCAAAGGTTTGATTACCAGAATGAGTATGAAAGTTGATTAAGCTCATAGTCATATTATTGGTCTATTTATAAAACAAATCAATAAGAGTTGAGATTTGATCAATATTTAGAACTGATAGAGAATATCTATCACCATATGGACAAAATTGAATTTATTTTCCATTAGAATTGTCGATAATAGTAAATGTAATTTAATGAAAACCTTGAAGGGGGATATATGAGTAAAACAACAGAATCAATGAACTTGCTACTGGCCGACATCCACGTTTTGTATACTAAAATTCAAAACTATCACTGGAATGTAAAAGGGCCATACTTCTTTGGTATGCACGATAAGACAGAAGAGTATTACAACCACTTTGCTACAATCTATGATGAGCTTGCTGAGAGAGTTCTTCAATTAGAGGGAAAGCCAATTGTTACTTTAAAGCAAGTACTAGAACTAAGTCGTTTACAAGAAGACGGATCGACTGATTTTGATGCGGCTTACGTTGCTAAAAATCTTCTTTCTGATTTTGATTTTCTTAGAAAGGAATTTAAGTCACTTGCCGAAGTTTCAGAAGATGACTCAACGACTGTTGCTTTTTGTGATGAGCAAGTGGCCTTCCTTGAAAAAGAAAACTGGATGCTCAAAAGCTTTCTTTCTTAATTTCAAATAAAATTTACAAGGCACAACCATCTTGTTGTGCCTTGTGCTATATTCCTCCATCTCATTTTAATTTGGAGGACTTATGAAGCGATATATACTTCTTATAACAGCAATCTTTACATTCTCAATTTCAGCTTCTGCAACATATTCTGATGCAGACTGTCGTCAGCTTTTTCAAAATGCCTACGATGAGCTCGTTGGTTATGTCGATGATTTCAATTCTGGTTATATGGATGATCAGGACTTTGTCATGAGAGTTGGACTTTTAAGTACTGAGGTTGCGGCCAATAAATTTGTTTGTCACCTTGTCGCGACAAAGGAAAGCCTTTCATGTTTAAGCGCTTATGAGGAGAGGTATTCAGCTCTTCGTAATGAAATTCGTTTAGGGGCAGTGATTGCTGGCAACCAAACACGTATTGAGCAATCAGTTATGGAAAAGATTCGTGGAGATTTTAGTCACCTTGTGACAAGACTTAAGTGCCAAGGCCTATAATTAATGGGAAAAAAGGCCAAAACGGCGAAAAATAGGTTGATTTCTCTAGGAAATATCTATATTTTACAAATTCGTTAATGTTATTACTGATGTAGGAGTAGGATAAATGCTTACAATTAGAATGCAACGTGGTGGTAGAACACACAAGCCAATTTATACAATCGTTTCAACTGATTCAAGAAACGCGAGAGACGGTCGTTTTATTGAGAAGCTTGGACAGTACAACCCACACCTTGCTGAAAACAACTTGATCGATGTTAAGGCCGACAGAATTAAGACTCTTCTTGAAGGTGGAGCTACAATTTCTGATTCAGTTAGAACTCTACTGAAAAAGAACAAAGTTTTAGCTTAAGCGAAAAAAAGAGTACCTTTTTCAAGATTTTATTTATAGAATAGAATTTATTGAAATTGGTATTGTTAACGCTAAAGTTTTTTAACTTGTTTTTTTCGGGATTTGAGTATGAGTGAATTGAGAGATTTGATTGAATACGTAAGCAAAGCGCTTGTGGATATGCCAGAGAATGTTGAAGTCAATGAAATCATTGGCGAGCAGACAACTGTTGTCGAACTCAAAGTTGACAAGAGTGATCTTGGTAAGGTTATTGGAAAGCAAGGTCGCACAGCTCGTGCTTTAAGAACTATTCTTAATGCAGCTTCAACAAAACTTAAGAAGCGTTCTGTTCTAGAGATTATTGAATAATCCTAGATATACATCCTTAAGAAAAGATTAAATTCTAAGGCTCCTTGTCCATGGGGCCTTTTTTTATTTCTCTCTCTATATAACCTTCGTTTACAATAGAATAAATGATGGTGATGGAGAAAGTCTAAAATGAGTGATGAAAAAATCACGGTCTTAATCGTTGATGATGAAAAAGATCTCTTGGATATTTGTGTGGAAACCTTCGAACTCGAAGGATTTCGTGTTTTTGGGGCCGATAATGGGCCGAGGGCCATTGAGATTCTAAAGACCGAAGAAGTTGATGTTGTCGTAAGTGATTATATGATGCCTGAAATGTCTGGTCGCGAATTCCTTGAAAAGTTAAGTTCTCTATTTGATAGGGACTCATTTCCAAAATTCTTTTTTTCAACAGGGGCGATGGATATTGATGAGAAAAGTCTCATCGATGCTGGGGCCACTGGTATCATTATCAAGCCTTTTGATATTGATGAGCTAATAAAGTTAGTTAGAGAATCATAATTCCACTTTGGGCAACAATCCATAAGGGGGTTGTTATCAGTGAATCTCGTATGGAAGATCGTGAAATTTATCAGCTTGGTAATTTGGTTAGTGAATCTTCCCATGAGTTGACGACAAATCTAAGTGAGCTGGCCAAAAGTCCTTCAACTCTCTCAAAAGCATTTGAGACTTTTCAAAAAGTGGACTCCCTTGCTCTTTGTTCTTTAAGAAAAAACCTTTCAAAAGTTCATGAATTATCATTGGATATAGAAAAAACGCTTTCTCGTGGGGGCAGAATTATTCTCTGTGGCTGTGGTGCTACGGGTCGTTTGGCCCTGTTGCTTGAGCATCTTTTTAAAAAGTACTATCAGGCCCATATAACAAGTTTCATGTGCGGTGGTGATTACGCACTTGTCCAATCGATTGAAGCGTTTGAAGATCATCCCGAATATGGTCTAAGGCAATTGCATGAACTAAGACCAAAGGAGATTGATCTTTTTATAGGAATCACTGAAGGCGGTGAAACTCCCTTTGTCATCGGTGCCACTGAAGAGGCAGCATCTTTGTGTTCTGTTAGTTATTTTCTTTATTGCAATCCTGATGATCAATTAATGCAAATTAAGCGCTCACGCTCTGTGCTTGAAAATGAGAGCATAAAAAAAGTTAATTTGACATGTGGACCCATGGCGCTAAGCGGTTCAACGAGGTTGCAGGCAACGAGCGTTCAGCTCATATTTTGTGCACTCTCTTTGGAGTGTGCCCTTGGCCTTCATAGAGATTCTTTAGAGAGTCGTTTTGAATCTCTCGTAAAAGAACATGAGTTATTGGATTATCGTCATTTGGTTCCTTTTACTCTGTGGGAGAGTGATATTTATTTGAATAATGGGGCCGTCGATTATTTTTGTGATGAGAGAGATTATCTCAATATTTTAACTGACACCACTGAGAGGGCACCAACTTTTAACCTTCGTCCTTTTGAAAGAAAGCAAGATTCTTTTAACTCTCTTGTTTATTGCAAAATCAATCGAGCTTATAGTCGAAGCGAATTCTTTAGGGCCATCTTATCGCGCAGCGAGCGTCCGTTGGATTGGAATGAGCTTGAGGGGCGCTACTCGAGAAAGGCATTGTTTTCATTTTTACTCGATAATAAGAAAAGAGAGAAATCACTGCGCGTTGATTTTCCCTATAGCGAAAATAAAATCATGATTTATTTTCAGGACATCGAAATTGATATCTCATTTTCACAGTCTTCTCATTGGATGCGGACACTTTTTTTGAAGATGCTTATGAACGCACATTCGACTATTCTAATGGGAAGGCTTGGCCGTTACGAAGGGAATATGATGATGTGGGTTAAGCCAAGTAATGGTAAGTTGAAAGATCGTGCCATTCGCTACGCACAGTTCCTATTAGCGCGTGATGAAAAGTCATATCAAGATTTATCATATGATCAATTATATGAGCTGTTAGAAGAGGAATTAAAAGAAATGAATGATAAAGAGTCGATTGTTATGCGACTTTTAGAAAGAGCAAGGCCTTCTCGGTGAAGGCCTTGTTGTATTAAGAATTTTTATTGTCGTCTTTTGAATTGTCGGCGATTTTTTTATTGTCTTCTTCGCTGCTGTCTTTCAGTCCTTTTTTGAAACCGTTGATGGCCTCACCCATAGACTTTCCAAGTTCTGGAAGTTTCTTTCCACCAAAAACTAATAGGACGACGGCCAAAATAATAAGACCTTCACCAATACCTAGTCCAAACATATATATCTCCTAATGATAGGTCTATTTTCTTATCTGCAAGGATCGATGTCAATCGTTAATAGATCTTTGAAACATCCATCGAGTATTTCCCTGGAGCATATTCCATGAAACGCTTATCTTTTAAGTCTTTATACTTTTTAGAGCGATTGCTCGAGCTAGCATAAGGGTAAATACAGATTCCACCACGTGGAGTGAATTCACCGATAACTTCAAGATACTTTGGCTTCATCAGCTTTGTTAAGTCATTACAGATTTTTTGCACGCAGTCTTCGTGGAAATCCCCATGGTTTCTAAAGCTAAAGAGATAGAGTTTTAACGATTTTGATTCAACCATGATATCATCGGCGATATAGTTGATGTAGATGCGCGCGAAGTCAGGCTGATTTGTTTTTGGACACAGAGAAGTGAACTCTGTACAGACAAATGTTGTCCACGCATCGTGACCAGGGTTCTTATTTGGAAATGTTTCTAGAACCTCTGGAGCATAGCTCATGAGATATTCTGTATTGCTCTGCCCAAGGGCTAGATCTTTGAGTTCATTCGTTGAACGCCCCTCTGAGAGAGCTCCCTTTTTTTGTCTCGAATTTGCCTTAGTGACCTTCTTTTTCGCTTTTGCCATTTTCCTAGTCCTAGTATTTAAAATTTGATATGTTACGTGATATTTGAGTCATTCTCAACATAACTTAGATCATAATAATTTTGTAGTGGAAAGGTGTCTTGTGCAGAAAAAATTACGGGAACTAAGCCAAAGAACCCAAGAGGGTAAAACAAAAGTTGTTTTTGTGCAACTTGGATCTCCAAAATCTCCAAAAATTCCTGATGTGCGCGCATATCTCAAAGAGTTCCTTGGCGATCCGCGAGTTGTGGATATTAATCCCTTCGTTTGGAAGATTATTCTCAACCTCTTTGTCATTCCATTTAGGCCAAAAAGATCTGCTGCTCTTTATTCGAGAATTTGGGATGGTCGAAGTTTTCCTTTAATCGAAATTACAAAAAGCTTTAGTGAGAAAATTGATGCTCGCCTTAAAGACTGTGACGATATTGAAGTCAATCATGCTTTTTTACTTTCATCACCACGTGTTCACGAAGTCTATACAGACTGGGAAGAAGATCTCGATGAGAGAGAAAATGGAGCCAGTGAACTCTTTGCAGTTCCTCTTTTCCCACAATATTCAGAAAGTACTATTGCCTCTGGGATTGATGGGCTTACTAGTGTTCTTGAAAAGAGAGTGAGAATACCAAATCTTAAAGTAATGACAAATTTTCACCGTTCAAGGGCCTTTATCGATAATAGTGTTCGTATCGTTGACGAGCATATCGCTAAACTTAAGGAGCAAGGTCAGTTTGATGGTCTGATCATGTCTTTTCATGGGATTCCAAAGAGAAGAGTTCTCTTTAAAAAAGACCCGTACTATCAGCACTGCTATGAAACCTTTGTTCTCATTCGTGATCGTTTAAAACATGCCAATGCCGATGAAGTTCATATGACTTTTCAATCGCGCTTTGGTTCTGAAGAATGGTTAACTCCTTATACTGATGAGTATGTTCAAGATTTAATCGAAAACAAAAATAAGAAGAACTTGGCCGTTTATGCACCAAGTTTTGTCGCCGATTGTTTAGAAACAATTGATGAACTTGGACATGAGCTTAAGGTTGAAGCGAAAGAGTGGGGTGGGGATGTTCACCTTATTCCATGTTTAAATGATGATGATAAGTGGTGTGATGACTTTGCTGGCTTTATTAAGAATCAAAGTCTGGCCGATGTTAAAACACGTAAAGAAGATTTTTATCAAATGGAAAAGGATACATATATGGATATGCCACAACAGGAAATGAAGGCCGAGCCTTTAAGTGATCAAACAAAGCTCACGTTAAAGATCATCTTTTTAACTCTCTTTTTAGATCTCGTCGGTTTTTCAATTATTTTTCCTCTGTTTCCAGCTCTTGCAAAACACTATCTGACAGTGGATGGAGATAATTACTTTTTACAATTGATCTTTAATACGATTTCAACTTGGGCCAATACCGGTGGAATGCAGACGATGAACTCTGTTGTTCTCTTTGGTGGTGCTCTTGGAGCTCTTTATAGTTTACTACAATTTATTGCAGCTCCTATTTGGGGAACACTCTCTGATAGACTTGGAAGAAAGCCAATTCTCCTTTGGTCAGTTTTTTGCTTGGCCTTAAGTTATGTTCTTTGGTTTTTCTCAGGATCATTTACTCTCTTAATCGCAGCTCGTTTTATCGGCGGGATTATGGGAGGAAATATTTCAACTGCTACAGCTGTTGTTGCTGATATTACCTCTAAAGAGAACCGCTCAAAGGGAATGGCCATTATTGGTATTGCCTTTGCTCTTGGTTTCATTATTGGACCGGCCCTCGGTGGAATTCTTTCTATGTGGGATCTTTCTTCATATTATCCCGCTCTTAAAGAAATTGGTGTGAACCCATTTTCACTACCCGCTGCACTTGCTGCCATTTTGTCGTTTTTTAACTTTTACTATATTTGGAAAAAATTTGAAGAAACACTTCCAGAGGATAAACGTGGTACTCACGAAACGGATAGAACGTTCAATCCGATTAAACTATTTAAGCCACTCCCTTATGCTGGTGTGAATTTAACAAATTTTGGACATTTCTTTTTCTTAGCGGCCTTCTCTGGAATGGAGTTTACTCTGACATTTCTTGCAGTAGAAAGAATGAGCTTCTCTTCAATGGATAACGCTTATATGTTCATTTTTATCGGATTGATCATTGCTTTAGTTCAAGGTGGAGTTGTTCGTAGAAAGGCCAATCAAGTAGGTGAGAAGAAGATGGCCGTTATGGGACTAATCCTTCTTATTCCTGGATTACTCTTAATTGGTAAGACTTACTCTATTGGCATCCTCTATTTAGGTCTCTTCTTTTTAGCAATGGGATCTTCAATGGCAATACCTTGTCTAACGAGTCTTGTGAGTATGTATACGCCATCTCAATACCAAGGAAAGAGTATTGGTATTTTTAGATCTCTTGGGGCCTTAGCAAGAGTTGTTGGTCCTGTGGTTGCTTCTGTCATTTATTGGCGCTACGGTTCTCATACTCCATATTATTTTGGGGCCTTCTTTTTGATTATTCCAATTTTGATGATTTCAAGATTACCAAAGTATCAAAAGGCGTAGAGTGATTAAATTGTGGATATGCTCTTTTTTATGGGCCTTTTCATTTACTTTAATTGGAAAGTATCTCTCGGGAGCCGTTGATAATTACATCGCTATTTTATCGCGCTTTATTTTGGCCTTTGTTCTGTTTATTCCCTTTACTAAGTTTAAAGGGGTAAACAGAAAAATAATGTTAAAGTTAATGGGAATTGGCTCAGTTCAAGTTGGACTGATGTATCTTTTTTTCTATCAGTCTTTTACTTATTTAAAAGTCTATGAAGTGATTCTTTTTACTATATTTACGCCTCTCTATATTTCACTTATAGGTAATGCTCTTGATAAAAAGTTCATTTTAAAAAATGTTCTTGGAGCTCTTATAGCCGTCATAGGTAGTTTTATCATTCGCTATAAAGGTATTGATTCAAACTTTTTGTTGGGTTTTTTTCTCGTTCAAGGCGCCAATATTTCATTTGCGATTGGGCAAGTGGTTTATCGTAAACTTTCTCTTTCATCGTCAATGAAGGGTATTGATCAAATGAGTGTCTTTTCTTATTTCTATTTGGGTGCCATTGTCTTTGTTACACCACTTTGTTTCTTATTTTCTGACTTTACTAAAATTCCAACAAGCTCATCTCAGTGGCTTGCTCTATTATGGCTAGGTCTTGGTGCAAGTGGGATTGGCTATTACCTATGGAATAAAGGGGCCAGTGAAGTTTCTCATGGTGTTTTGGCCGTAATGAATAATATGGTCATCCCCCTAGGAATTGTTTTAAACTTTTTATGGACGAAAAATATGAATTTCAACCCAAGTTTCATTGTGGGAACTGGGCTGATTTTCCTCTCTCTTTATGTCGTTAAAAGTAATCGATTTTTCGCTGATTAAAAGCTTTAAATTTAATAAAAATTACTCTTGAAATCCTCTTTATAAGATATAATAGAACAATGAAAACTTTGTTTTTATTCCTATTCTTTTTTTTTGCCATAGACTCTTTTGCAACAGAGTCGAACAGAGTTGTGGTGGCCATTGAGAAACTTCAGTATCATCCTCTCTATTATATTGAAAATGGTGAGTTTAAAGGCTTTGCTAGAGATATTCTCGATCAGTTTTTTCAAAAGAAAAACTACTCTGTTCAATACAAGGTACTCCCTTATCTTCGGGCAAATAAAGAGCTTAAAGAAAAGCAAGTTGATCTGATGTTTCCCGACAATCCTCTTTGGATTAATGACAAAAAGTCCGGGGAGAGTTTTATCTACTCAAAACCAATTATTTCCTATACTGATGGTCTCTTTTCTTTAAAGGGACACAGGCTTAAAGAGAAAGGTGATATTAAAGTTGTCGGCACTTTATTTGGTTTTACTGTCACGCCGTTAAAAGAGCGAGTTGATTCTGGTCTTGTACAGTTAAAGGAAGTCTTTGATGTGGAAAAACTGCTTGAGCTTCTCTATCTCGGTCGCGTCGATGCGGTTTTTCTCAACACGAGTGTTGGACTTTTCTACGATAGAGAGGTTTCTAAAAAAAGGCAATTAGAACTTCTTCCAATGGTAAAGCATGTTGAGAGCGGCTATTGCTTTTCATCTATTTCAAGGTCGGATTTGGTTTTGGAGTTGAATGATTTTTTTAAACGGCCTATTCGACTAGGTGATCAAGCAGAAAAGAAGAAATAAAAAAGGCCCTCATGAAGGGCCTTTAATATTAATCATCTAATTGTGATTGCATGTAATTTTCGATTCCAATTTTTTGGATCAGATCTTTTTGAGTCTCAAGCCAATCAACGTGCTCTTCTTCACTTTTTAGGATCTCTACAAAAAGCTCTCTTGAAACGTAATCAGCTTCTTTTTCACAAAGAGCGATATTTTGCTTTAGAAGAGGAATCGCAGCGTACTCAACTTCTAGGTCAGCATCAATAATTTCTGTGACGTTTTGACCAATTTTAATGCGATCAAGCTTTTGAAGGTTTGGTAGCCCTTCAAGAAAAAGAATTCTCTTGATCAGCTCATCAGCGTGCTTCATCTCATCAATACTGGCATCGTATTCAAGCTTACCTAGCTTTTCAAGACCCCAGTCTTGGAGCATACGTGCGTGAAGAAAATATTGGTTAATGGCCGTTAGTTCTTTTGTTAATACAGCATTGAGTGCATCAATAACTTGTTGATTACCTTTCATGGAATCTCCTCATTTTTAGTTAATTTAAATGGGTACATTATTGATTATAGGGAGTGCACGGAGTCTGTGCAATAGAACAATGGTTACTTACTTGAAACAGGGGAAATTGTTACAGACTCGCTCGATTTGAGTTCTGATTCAGGAGCAATCTTTTCAAGAGCATCAATTAAGCAAATACCACAGCTATCACCAACGCCTAATTTCTTTAAGACGTCTTTGTGTGAATGACTAGTTTTAGCAGCACTCTTTAATTGTTCTTCAGTGATTCCATTACAGATACAAATATACATATTGCTATCCTTACTCCTGTTTATATTTTACATAAAAAATTTGAATAGCCAAACTATTTTTCGGGTCCTTAAGTGAAAACTTTAGATGGAAAACTTTATGGCTCCAAGTTATTGAAATTATAATGGTGTAGTTATTACATGATACTACCTTTTTATTGTGCAAAATGAAGCCGTGTGTCAGGTTGTGCTTGTTATGAACTAATTTGGGGAAATTAGTGTATAGATGTTTTGTACTTTTAAATTTATTTTTTGTCCTAATCTCAGGGACTAAGGCCAGCGATTCCGTCTTTTCTTTTGAATCGAAAGAAGAGCACTTGTTAAAGGTTCTCAACCATGGCTCGCTCGCTTTAAAAGAGAGATATGATCTCATCAATCAGGCCAAGGAGTCTATTGAGATCGAGTCTTTCATCTTTGAAGATGACAACAGCGGTAGAATTATACTGAATGCACTCATGCGTAAGGCGGCACAAGGGGTAGAGATACGTCTTCTCCTCGATAAGGTTTTCGCTTCTAAAACAGTAGATCCTTTCATCACTCATGAATTAAGAGATGCTGGGGTTAAAGTTCGATTCTTTAATACGCTCCCTTTTATCTTTTTTAATCGTATTCAATATAGAAATCATAGAAAGTCATTTATTGTTGATGGGAAGATGGCCATTGTCGGCGGACGTAATATTGGAGATGAATATTATGATTTGAGCGATGACTATAATTTCATTGATCGCGATGTTCTAGTAAAGGGTCCTGTGGCAAAAGCCGTTCAAGGGACATTCAATGCCTTTTGGAATTCAAAATACACAAAAATCATTAAAAGGAAGTCTAGGCCTCAGGAGAAACGTTATAACCGAGCTGGTAAGAGTAACTTTCACGATGAATGGCGATTTAAAAATGCCCTCCGCCGCTGGATTCAACGTAAAGAGATCGCAAAGAATTTTCTCGCGATGAAGGAGAATGATAAGCTTCTTGTTGATCTTGAAAACTTCTGGATGGATCTTGAAGCACAAAAGATTAATAAGAGTTACGAATACTATTGTCGAGATCTTGGCTATTACTCAGATAAACCATCTGTTGGTAAGAGAAAGACAAAGAAGTCTCGCGTTCTTAAGTATGAAATCTTTAATATGTTAAGAAACGCCAAAAGAAGCGTTCTTATTGAGACTCCCTATTTTCTCTTTGATGATGATACTCGTGAAATCTTTGAAGACTTACTTAAAAGAAAGATCGACGTTAGGATTTTAACAAATAGTCTCTATTCTTCTGATGCGATTCCTGTGGGAAGTCGCTTCTATGATATCGTCTCTAAGTGGATTGATCGCGGACTTAAAGTTCATATGTACGCGGGAGTATCACTCTCTGATTATCCACTTTTTAAAGAAGACCTCACTGAGCAAAGATGGGGCGCCCATGGGAAGACTTTCATTATTGATAGTAAAAAAGTTATCGTTGGTAGCTATAACTTCGATCCACGTTCAAATAATTACAACATGGAACATGCTCTTTTTTGTCGCGATAATTATGTGTTTGCTGATGATCTACGCGAAAATGTACAGAGAAGGCTTAAGCACTCTCTTCTTTTAAAAGACAAGAAGACCTTTGATAGACTTAAGTTTGATCGCGTTGGTTTGGGAAAGAGAATTCTCTACTATCTAGCTAAGATTCCTGCGGCGCTCTTTGAGCATTTGCTCTAATAAGTTTTTCGCAATATTAAGCTTTGATTCTTTTTCAAAAACTTCAAATCCAGGCGTCGTATTGATTTCTAAGACAATAAAATTTTGATTTTCATCTTCTATCATATCGATGCCACTGTAGAAGAGTCCACTTTGAGCATGGGTCATCAAGGACAATTCAATCAGTGCTTTTGGTAATTCACTAACTTCTCTATACTGACATTTTACTTTGGAAGCATTGGCAATAAGTGAGAGTTCAGTTTTTTCAAGTGCACCAAGGCATTCAGTTCCAATGAAGAGAATTCTCCACTCGCGGATCTTTTTAACAAATGATTGAACAATATAGCGCGTATCACTTTGCTCTTTTTTCTCCCTGTAAAAGGCCTCTAGTTTTTCATTTCCATCTATATATAAAATACCTCGTCCTTGATTTCCTCTTAGTGGCTTTACCATATAAGGGGCCTTGATCGTTTGTGAGCTCAATTGCATAAAATCATCAAGAGATTGAGTTTGTGGGTGAGCGATGGAGTTATCTGTAAAGAAGCGTGCTTGCTTTGATTTGTCGCGAAGGGCCAAGGTCTTGTGAGGGTCATTGAAGGCCAATTTACTGGCACAAAGATCGAGATCAGTGTCTGTATAACGAATACCACTAATTCTATTGAGAATGATGTCGCAATCATTAAGAGATTGATGGGAAAAGTCCTTAAATGGGTTTTCATTTTGTATATTTAGACTTAGAAATTGAGCTTCGGTCCAAAGCCTTTTAACGCTGTATAGCAGTGGGTTTTCAGTGAAGATCAAAAGTTTTGGTGTTCGCATAAAACTTCTTTTGTTTCGGTTCTTAATCATTATAATGTGTTAAGATTAAAACTGATAGGTACTTATGATGAAGCATTTAATTATATTAGTCTTTTCAATTCTTTTGAGCTCTTGTTCTGTGAACAAGTTAAATCCCCTAGGTTGGATGGGAAGTGATAAAAACGCCACTTCTTCAAATGAAAAGAAAGAACTCGTAGATCACACTGACAGCGCACAAAAAAATCTTGAGATTACGAAGCCTAAGATTACATCTTTGGATCAATTACCAAAAAAAGAAATCAAACATACGAAGGCCGTTCGTGATTACTGTAGAAAAATTGATAAGAAGTTTCTTCACTGGGGTTGGGGTCTTTCACGTTGTGAAGATTATAACTGGCATCACGTAAGAAATTCTTATAAAGGTGATCCTCTTATTTGGACTGTCTTTGGGGATGAAGCCGCTCATAAGAAAAATAAAAAAGATATGACGATGATTATGTGTGGAGTTCATGGTGATGAAATTACTCCTATAAAATTCTGCTTTGATGTCATTCGCCACCTTGAGCGCATTCAGGCCGGAATTGAGCCGGGTCAGGAAGAGCTTAAAAATAAACTTATCGTTGTTGCTCCTATTGTAAGCCCTGACTCATTCTTCATTAGAAGACCTACAAGGACTAACGCGAGAGGAGTCGACCTCAATAGAAACTTTCCAACAAAAGACTGGAGTAAAGACGCTCTTAGACTTTGGAAACACCGTTACAGTAAAGATAAGAGACGTTTCCCTGGGAAGAAACCACTTAGTGAACCTGAAACACTTTTTCAAGTGAATCTCATCAAACGCTATGGGCCAAATAAGATCCTCTCAGTACATGCGCCTTTAACAATTCTTGATTATGATGGGCCGGAAGAGTTGGGGGTGAAAATCTCTCATAAGGCCACTCAACTGCTCTTACAGATGAGTCGTGAGGCCAAGGGTTATAGAATCAAGAACTATCCTTTCTTCCCTGGAAGTTTAGGAAATTACGCTGGTAATGAGCGTTCAATTCCTACTTATACGTTAGAGCTTCCAAGCAGTGATAACCGTAAACATAAAGTTTATTGGGAGCGCTTTAAAAAAGCGATTCACTATGCTCTATTACACGACCTAAGAGATGAAAAAGAGGTGAATGTTGCCCTCGAAAAGTCTCATGAGGAAGGTGAGCAAACCCACCAGCAAGCTAATTAAGATACAAATTATCTGGCCATTAGGAATTAGTTGACCAAGCCTTTGGTTACGCTTACTTAGTAGGAATAATTGTGAGGTAAAATTCTATGAGTAAAGAAATCGTGAAGGGCGATCTAAAAGATTTTAAGACCCCTTCTACCGTTTATGATTTTGCAACTGAAGCGAAAGAAATCTATCGTGATTCACTTCATATTTTAGGTTTTGAATTTGATGGAACTGCTTGTTTTAGAAAGGGCACAAAAGAAGGTCCTGATGCGCTAAGAGATGTCAGTGATGGAATTGAAAGTTTTTCTCCTTATCTCGATATGGATACAAGTGAAGGGAAACCTTTTTACGATCTTGGGAACCTTCCGCTTGGAGATTCTGAAGATGCTAAAGAAATGTGGCAAACTGCAACAGATTACTTCTTCGACGTTTTCAACGATATTAATCTTAAAAAAGATGGAATAAAGCTTCTAACTCTAGGTGGAGAGCATTCAATTTCCTATGCTCCTATTGCGACTTACTTAAAGCAATATCCTGATCTTGTTCTTATTCACTTAGATGCTCACGCTGATCTTCGTGACGGTTATGAAGGTTACCATTATTCACATGCTTCAATTATAAGAAGATCACTCGACCATTTTCAAGAAGGCCATGAGTTGATTCAGTATGGAATTCGCTCTGGAACAAAAGAAGAATATGAGTGGATGCGTGAAAATAAAACGATTAAGACTTCTCGCGCTGAATTTATTGAAAGTGTTGAAAAAATTGCTGATGATCGACCAGTCTATTTGACTCTTGATCTCGATTATTTTGATCCAAGTTTTCTACCTGGAACAGGTACACCTGAACCGGGAGGAGAGGACTTTCATTCATTTATTAAATTGATTAAGATCTTAAGAAACAAGAATTTTGTAGGTTGTGATGTTGTTGAGCTATCTCCTTCAATTGATCAATCTGGTAATAGTGACGTTTTTGCTGCGAAGGTAGTAAGAGAATTAATTTTAATTCTCAATAAGTAGGAGTGACTATGAGTGATTCAAAGTGGTCAGTAGAGGATGCTGAAGCAACGTATCACGTTTCAAAATGGGGTAATGGATATTTTGGTATCGGTGAAGATGGATGCCTAACAGTTAACCCAAACGGTAAGGAAGCTACACAGAGCTTTGCCATTAAAGAAGTTATAGAAGAGATGAAAACAATGGGTGTTCAGTTTCCAACTGTTATTCGTTTTCATGATATTTTGCGTTCACAAGTAAAGCACATCAATAAGGTCTTTCGTGATGTTATCGAAGAGGCCGACTACGAAGGGCGTTTTCTTGGGGTCTATCCTGTTAAAGTTAATCAGATGCGCGAAGTTGTCGAGGAGATTGTCGATGCCGGTGCTAAATTTGATTATGGACTTGAAGCAGGCTCGAAGCCAGAGCTACTAAGTGTTCTCGCTTACAATAATAATAAAAACTCTCTTACTGTTCTCAACGGTTATAAAGACGAAGAGTATCTTCGTCTTGCTATGATTGGACGAAAGTTAAAGAGGAAAGTTGTCGTTGTTATCGAAAAATTCTCGGAATTAAAACCACTTGTTGAGATTTCACGCCAAATGGGTGTTGAACCAATGATTGGAATTCGTGCGAAGATGACTGTTAAAGGAAGAGGTAAGTGGGAGAGTTCAAGTGGTGATCGCGCTAAGTTTGGACTAACTACTGCTGAAATCCTTAGGGCCATTCAATTTTTAAGAGCTGAAGGTCTCGATCATTGTATTAAACTCTTTCACTTTCACATTGGATCACAAATTACAGACATTCGCTCTATTAAAGAGGCGATCCAAGAAGGTGGTAGAATTTATGCTAAACTTCACCAGATGAATGTTCCAATCGAGTACTTCGATGTTGGGGGAGGACTTGGTGTTGATTATGATGGTTCTAAAACGACTAATGAATCTTCGACTAACTATTCAATTGTCGAATACGTTTCTGATATTGTTTACGGATTAAAACAGATCTGTGATATCGAAGCTGTTCCACACCCAAATATTGTAACTGAAAGTGGGCGTGCCATTACTGCGCATCACTCATGTCTTGTCACAAATGTAGTCGGTGAGATTGATAACACGGCCGAAACGCTCGATACAAAGAGAACTACGGGTGAGCATATTTTGGTTACGAATATGCGTGATCTTGAAGAGAATATTGATCAACTCTCTTCTCTTCAAGAGGCTTATAATGATGCTATTCAGATTAAAGATGATGTGAATAACGGTTTCAAGCTCGGTGTTATTACATTGGAAGAAAGGGCCAAGAGTGAGACTCTCTATTGGAGAGTTCTTAAAAAGATCAATGATAAGCTCGATGATCAGGAATTTGTTCCTGAAGACTTACAGGGATTAGATGAGCTTTTATCGGCCCAATATCTTTGTAATTTCTCAGTCTTTCAATCGGCCGCTGATAGTTGGGCCATTGATCAGTTATTGCCAATTTGTCCGATTTCTCGCCTAGATGAGAAGCCGACGAAGAACGCTTCTTTAGTTGATATCACTTGTGACAGTGATGGGAAAATTGATAAGTTTATCGACCTTGAGGGTGAGAGAAAAACGATCCCGATACATAAGCTTAAAAGTGATGAGCCTTATTACTTAGGTATCTTTTTAACGGGTGCTTATCAGGATGTTATGGGTGATATGCATAACTTATTTGGTCGTCTAAATGAAGTTCACGTGTACTCGCACGAAGAGGACCCAAAGAAGTTCTATATTGAAGAAGTTATCAAGGGCTCTTCTGCAGAGCTTGTACTTTCGACAATGCAGTACAATCCACAATTTATGGCCTTCACTGTGAAAAAGGCCATTGATAAGGAAGTTGTTCGTGGCAGTATCAATCCTAGAGAAGGTGTTCGCCTGATAGACTTCTATGAGGATTGTCTCGCTGGTTATACCTATTTAAAGACTTCAGATAACAAAAAATAAATACTTATCTCCTCCATCTAAGGTTCTCGTCTGGAATGACGATAATTAAGGTGGAGGAGTTATGAGTTTTGCCCACGATTATTCATCACAAGGAAATAAAAAGTCATCTAAGCATTCATTACATGCTTATTATGATCAAACATTTAAGGCCCGCGTTGGGACTTTTGGACTTTTTTTTCTTGGCTTTTTAGCCTTTACTCTTTCCGTCTTTTTTCTTTTACTTGCCTTCACTTATTCACCAAAAGGTCAGGCGTTTCTACAAAATTTCAAATTGAGAATTTTTTATTGAAAGTTAAGAGAGACCTTGAATAAAGTCGAATTCTTCTTTTGTTACAGGCATGATTGATAAACGAGAGCCTTTTTGTAAGAGTTTCATTTCTTTTAACTCTTCGAATGTTTTAAGTTCTTTTAGAGTCACTACTTTTTTGAATTTCTTTTCAAATTTTACATCGACCATAAACCAGCGAGGATTTTCCTCGCTTGATTTAGGATCGTAGTAATTTGAATTTTTATCAAAGGCCGTATGATCAGGGTAGGCTTCTTTAACTATCTTTGCTATTCCAGCGACTCCTGGAACCTTGCAGCTAGAGTGATAGAAGAGAACAAGATCTCCCTTTTTCATCTCATCTCTCATAAAGTTTCTGGCCTGATAATTTCTCACCCCATCCCAGTGTTCTGTACTCTTTGGACGTTGTTTTAAATCATCAATTGAAAAAGTATCTGGTTCACTTTTCATTAGCCAGTAGTTCATAAGAATTTCCTAGTTTTGAATAAG
Source organism: Halobacteriovorax sp. GB3 (assembly GCF_028649655.1). Taxonomy (NCBI): domain Bacteria; kingdom Pseudomonadati; phylum Bdellovibrionota; class Bacteriovoracia; order Bacteriovoracales; family Halobacteriovoraceae; genus Halobacteriovorax; species Halobacteriovorax sp. GB3. The sequence continues at coordinate 550,504 of NZ_JAQSLN010000003.1, read as the reverse complement.
ACCTTCGAGCTCTTTCTTTTGAAATGTAGGCAGTGCAAATGCTCCACTGTGAATTTGCTCATTGTAATACTTAAATTCTAGACCGCTCGCGGCCACTCTTTTAGCATCAAAGTCTTCTATTGGGTGAAGACCTTTTGTTGCAAAAGTAAAACTCCAAAATGAACCTGGATAGGTTAGGTTTACGAAGTTATAAATGAATGTCTTTTCAAATAGCTTGTTTTTAATTGATACAAGTTTCTTTTGCATTGTTTGCTCATACCAAGGAGATTCACCCTGTGAAACAACAATACCGTTGTCTGTTAGACAGTTATAAATATCTTGGTAAAAGCTCTCATTGAAGAGTGGTTGAGCTGGTCCAATTGGATCAGTAGAGTCAACGAGAATAACATCAAATTTCTCAGTCGTTTCTTTAACGTATTTTATACCATCTTCAATTCGAAGCTCAATTCTTGGATCACTTAGTTTTTCACTCGTAAGAGGAATGTGCTCAAGACAAGCATCAACAACCATTTTGTCTATTTCAACCATGACGCATTTTTCAACACTTTCATGACGAATAACTTCTCTGGCCGTTCCACCGTCACCACCACCGATGACGAGAACTTTTTTCGGATTAGGGTGAACAAAAAGAGGTACGTGAGCTATCATGTCGTGATAAACAAACTCATCTCTCTCTGTAACCATAACAAGACCGTCGTTTAGGAGCATTTTTCCATGTCCTTTTGTTTCTACGACATCAACAGTTTGAAATTCGCTCTTTCCAGAAAAAAGAACGTTTTCAACTTTATATCTCATTCCATAAAAGTCTCTAAATTTTTCTTCAATCCATAGATTTGAGTGCATAATTAAAACTCCTCAAGTTTATAAGGGGCAAGTGTTTCTTGTACATGTTTGTAGAAGTGAGAAAACGTTACTGTGTATCCACATCCAAGCTCTCCTTGGACTTTTCTCTTATCAGTATATGCATCTGGAACTTGCGCTATCAGTTGCGGAATATTATCCGAGTTAAATGTAATGAGGTCAAATGATCCCGGTCTAAAGACTTCAAGTGGGATATTGATTTTTTCAACAAGGTCGAAATTCGTTTCAAAACTAATATATGAACTCGACTCTTGAGGTGTGATATGAATCGTTAAGTAGTGCTCGTCTTTAATCGCATTAAGAGAGTATCCATATGGTTCAAAGACAAAGTCATCAATAATAAAGCCAGGAATCAATTTATCAAGTGCTAGAAAATCTCTTAAGACTTCTTTCGTCTGATTTTCTTTTGTAAGTACTTCGATGCATTTTGGACAAATATCATACATCAGCAATTCGTAAGTTTTATCCAAGTTTGTTGGTTTGTATTCCTTATTAATGTGGAATAGGTAATTGTGGTGTCCATCAATTTTTCCAAAGCGGTAAGCTTCACCATCAATTGTTTTTTTAAGTTTCTTTACGTCATCGAAAAATGTTGTCGGCTGAAGATAAGAGAAGTACTCATTCTTTCTTTGGAAGATCAATTGTCTTACGGCTTCTTGGCCATGGGTTTCTAGGAAGAAAACAATCGAATCAATCAATGTCGTTTGACCACAAGTGATGAGAAGAAAATGATCTTTCCATACAAAGAGAGATGATTCACTTAAAAGATAAGCATCACAGTGTTCATTAGAAATCGTTGATAATATAGTTGCGTTGCACTTAGCAACGAGCTCTTTCCAGAATTCTTTGTCTAGTTCTCTCAAATTGATTTTTGAACTATCAACAATGAGTTCGCACTTCTTTTCAGATCCTTCAAATAACAAGGCCCATCTCCCGAAAAAATAATGATAAGTAATGAAGTTTTATACACATTTTTTGAATAATCACCAAAAGAAAAAAGAATTTAAGGAAAAAAAAATATCTCAGGGCCGTGTCGCAAGTCGTTGAAAGTTCATTCATTTGCCATTCACAATCTTTTGTTTAGTCTTCTTGCCTCATTTTTAAGGCAAAACGCTTAAGTTTTGCTCTCTCTCAACCGAAATGTCTAAGAGGAAAGGCCATCAATCTTTAGGAGTGAGTTATGCTCGCAAGTTTTCAAGAGTTTAAATTTTACCAGTCATTTAGAATTCCAGTTGAAGAGGCAGATGATCTGCGCTTTTTGATTCAAAAGGAAGATGAATTAGGAAATGATGTTTATATAGAGGACGGAAAGTTACAAGATATCTCAGTGACAGGACTTGGATTCTCAACGAAAGAGAGAATCTCAGTTGGTACGCCTCTTACAATCTCACTTCAATTTAAGAAGTATCACCTAGACCTAACAGGGCAGGTTGTTCGTGCTTTTTCTAATACAATTGAAGATGAAGAAATTATCTATGGTGTAGAAATTGATGAAGAGAAAAAGATTCATAAATTTTTAGAACAATATATTCTAAGCTTTTCAAGTGAGCGCTTGAAAGAATGTCTTATCGATTCAGCGTTAAAAGAGCGTTATACCAAGGCAAGTGAAGGCTTTGAAATGTTCTCGCTGCTGCTCTCTCTATTTAAGGACATTACTCATTTTGGTGATAAAGAAGGCTTTCTTGATAATATGCTAGAAGAGGTTGTTCGTATCATGAACGCTCAAAGATCTTCAATTTTTCTGATCAATCCTGAGAATAATGAATTAGAGGCCATTGCAGCTCTTGGCTGTGATAAGGACCAGTTGAAATTTGATTATAGACTAGGTATTGCTGGTTCTGTTTTTACAACAGGCGTGGCCCTTAATATTGATGTGCAAAATGATAGTTCACGATTTAATGAGTGTTTTGATAAAATGCTCGAATTTCAAACGAAGTCAATTATCTGCCATCCAATTCACAATAGAGAAGATAAGATCATTGGTGTTATTGAAGTTATCAATAAGAGAAACCAAGATCGTTTTACCATTGAAGATGAAAAGACAATGAAGGTTCTTGCCCTTGTTTTCTCTTCGGTATTTCATGGTTTCAATCCAATTAGTGAGACTTCACAGTTAAGAAGATTCTCTCAACCGTTTGATAGAAAATTCGCGCTTATTGGTAAGCATCCTCACGTGGGAAGTCTTAGAAATTCAATTATTAAAATTAAAGACCTTGATGAGCCAGTTCTTATTCATGGTGAAAAAGGTGTCGGTAAAACACTTTATGCAAAGATTCTTCACCACGAAGGATCAAGAGGATTACATTCTTTTGATACCATTCACTGTGAAGATAAAGATGTGGCCCATTTAGAAAAGAAACTTTGGGGGCCAGGAGAACAAGAGTGTGTTCTTACTTCTAATCAAGGTGGTACAGTTCTTCTGCATGAAGTTAGCCAGTTAAGTCTCGAGCAGCAAAGAAAGCTTCATGAGATTATTAAGAAGAGAGGAATTCCTGAATCAAGAATCAATATAGATGCTCGTATTATAGCAACAAGTTCAAAAGATCTTGGGAAGCTTGTTGATGAGGGGTCTTTTGATAGAGAGTTTTATGAATTCTTATCAAGTGCATATATTGCAATAGAGCCTTTAAGAAGAAGGATCGATGATCTAGAACTTCTTACTGAGTATTTCTTAAAGATCGAATGTAAAAAACAAGGTCTCCTTTTAAAAAGCTTTTCACCAAAAGCAATGCAAAAGATGAAAGACTACGATTGGCCAGCGAATGTTAAAGAGCTGAAGACTTGTATTGAAAGAGCTGTTCTTTATAATCCAAGATCTCACGTTATTACAGAAGTTGCCCTTGAAAATACAACGACACCTCTTCTTGACTTTAATCACAAGCAGAGAATGTTTGGATCAATTCCTTTTGTTAGTGATTTCAGCATTTCACTTAAAGATAGAATTGCTCTTGTTGAAAGAGAGATGATTCTTGCTGAGATTAAGAGAAATAACGGAAATAAATCTAAAGCAGCAAAAGAGATGGGAATTTCTAGAGAGGCTTTAAGAAAGAAGCTTCTTATGTCTAATAAGGTTCTGGATTCTCTAGAAGGTGATTCTTCTCCAGCTTCTTTAAGCGAAGAGAAGAAGGCCGCCTAATCAAAAAACGGTTTGACTAAAATAGATCTGGTCTTGGGGTCATCTCTAAATTCACAGAGATAGACTCCTTGCCAGGTTCCTAAAATAAGTTCGCCCCTTTCTACAATGATACCAAGATTTTGATTCATTAAAATGGCCTTCATATGAGAAGGTGAATCATCTTCGCCCTCGTCTGTATGGGTTATAAATTTTAAATCCCTTGGGGCCAGATGTTTTAAGAAATTTTCTAAATCGATTCTTGCACTTGGATCGAAAGACTCATTGATTGTTAATCCTGCACTAGTATGCGTGATAAATAATTGAATCATTCCACTTTCATTTGAAAAGAGGTCTTTGGCCATTTTACGAAGCTCTCTTGTTACATCGTAAAAGCCTTCTCCTTTAGTTTGAACGTTAAGTTTTTTATAAGTCATATTTAACCTTGCAAATTGCTCAATTATTTTGAGATGATAGCCGATAAAGACAAGTAATTAGTCTAAATAGAGGAATAGATCATGCAGATCTTAGATATTTTTGTCAATCAGATGAGTATGAAAGACTTCGTCGATGTCTTTCTTGTCGCTGTTTTATTATATCAAATTTTAAGAATTGTTCACGGAACGAGGGCGCTTCAAATGCTCATGGGAATTGTTATTCTTGTGGGATTTTTCTTTGCGGCCCAGTATTACAAGTTTTACTCGCTCAATTGGATTCTTAGACACTTTTTCGATTCTTTCTTTCTTATTTTCATTATTCTTTTTCAAGATCAAATTCGCTCTGCACTTGCAAGTGTTGGTACAGGTAAAAAGTTTTTTGGTTTTTTTCAAAGACCAGAGGCTGAACTTGATATTGAAGAGATAATTGAAGTTACAAGTGCAATGAGTAGAAAGAGAATTGGTGCCCTCATTGTTTTTGAAAGAAAAAATGGTCTCTACGATTATATTGCAACTGGTACGAAAATGGAGTCACATATCCATTCTGATATTTTGTATTCAATCTTTCAGACGAAGTCTCCACTTCACGATGGTGCTGTTATTATTCGTGGTAATAAGATTGCGGCCGCAGGTTGTTTCTTACCTTTATCGAAGAACGTTGAGATTGATCGACATCTGGGAACGCGCCATAGAGCGGCCCTTGGTATTAGTGAAGTTACCGATGCTATTGTTGTCACGGCCAGTGAGGAAACGGGTCGCATCAGTCTATGTGTTAAAGGTGTTTTTTATCCTTGTGAAAATGAGGGGCATCTTCGCCAGTACATGAAGCACATTTGGGCCCAGGAGAAATTAAGTAAAGAACTCGCTCCGATTACAAGTGTGGAAAAGGTTTAATCATGGTCATTCGATCTAAAAAGAAAATAAATAAGGGGAGAATCGAGCGAACTTTTTTAAAGCTCGTCAGCATATTGCTATCGCTTTTTCTTTGGTTTTATGTCGTCAATTCTGAGCCACAAGAAATTGTTAAGCAGATGCGAATCGATTTTATTGCGCCAACTGGTCTTGCGGTCTCTAAGGCCGAAACTAGACAAGTGAGTGTTAAGCTTAAGGGGGCGCGTGCCTTTATCAATGATATTATTGGAAGAAATGAAAAAATAAAAATTGATCTCTCAAAAGTTCCTTTTAAAAAGGGAAAAGACTTTCAAGTTCATATTGGTCCAAATGATATTGCTGTTCCATTTGGTGTTGATGTTCTCGAAGTTATACCTCATGAAATTACACTGGGGCTCGATAGAAAAATCAAAAAGTATATTCCCATTCGCGCTAATTTAGTTGGTGGGCTTCCAAGTGAACTTAGACTTGTGAAAAAGGAATTGCTACCAAAGAGAATTCTCATTGAGGGGCCTGTTGAATTAATGCGCAAAACAGGACTTATTCGCACTGTGCCAATCGATATCTCAGACTTAGAGGGAAGCGGTGAGCTAAAAATAGCTCTCACCGAATTGGATGAAGGCATTGGTTATGATCGCGATCAGATGATTGTCTTTGATTATAACGTCCGCGCTAAAACGGCGAATATGACCCTCAAAAATATTCCCATAAGGTTTTTAAGTTCAAAAAAAGTTACGAGTGCATCGAGTCGTATGGTTTCAATAGACGTTCTTGCGCCCGATGGCGTTTCTATAAAAGAATCTGATGTGCAGGTTATCGCCGATGTACCTGAAGGGAAAAAAGGAAGAGTACGCGTTAAACTCAGAGCAACACTGCCTGAAGGCGTTCATCTTTTGCAAATCAATCCACAATCTATTAATGTAAGAGTCCGATAAAACACTCATTTTAAAGAGGAAATGTATGGCACAAAGAAAGCTATTTGGAACGGATGGAATTAGAGGCAGGGCCAATATTTATCCAATGACTCCAGAGGTAGCAACGGCCCTCGGTCGTGCTGTCACTCACTATTTTCAAACTCACGGTAATGGAAAGAGAAAAAAACCACTTATTATCGTAGGTAAAGATACAAGATTAAGCTGTTATATGCTTGAACAGGCCTTTGCTGCTGGCGTTTGTTCTCAGGGGGGAAGTGTTATACTCACAGGTCCTCTTCCAACTCCTGGTGTTGCCTTTGTCACAAAGTCAATGAGGGCCGATGCAGGTGTTATGATTTCGGCATCACACAATAGCTTTGATGATAACGGAATTAAAATCTTCGATGCCAATGGGCACAAGCTTCCTGATGAAGTTGAGCTAGAGCTTGAAGAACTCGTTCTCACGCCTGAGCTTATGACAGTTAGGGTTGGCCATGAGCTTGGAAACGCGAAACGCTTAAAAGAAGTCTTTGGACGTTATATTGTTCATGTTAAGTCGGCCATCAAAGGTGATGTGGACCTTGATGGAATGAGAATTGTTCTCGATTGTGCCAATGGTGCTGGATATAAAGTTGCTCCAATGATGTTTGATGAGCTTGGAGCTGAGGTCATGCTCTTAGGCGTTCAGCCTAATGGTGAAAATATCAACCTTAACTGTGGATCACTTCATCCTGAGAAGGCCGCTGATAAAGTGGAAAAGTATCGAGCAGATTTAGGAATCTGTTTGGATGGAGATGGTGATCGCGTAACGATTATTGATAAAAATGGTGAAGTTATTGATGGCGATGTGCTTATCGGTCTATTCGCTAAAATGCTTCTCGATCAAGGATCTTTGAAAAAAGGTGATACTGTGGTTGGGACAGTCATGTCAAACCTCGGACTTGAAGTTTACCTTAAAAGCTTAGGTTTAAAATTTCACCGTACAAAAGTTGGTGACCGCTACATCATGGAATACATGAGAGAGAGTGGAGCGATTCTAGGTGGTGAGCCATCTGGTCACATTATTTTTAAAGAGCATTCGACAACAGGAGATGGTTCTCTTGCAGCTCTTAAAATGGTTGAAGCAATCAAAACTTATGGTGATGAATTAACAAAAATTTTAGAAGAAATTAAACTATACCCACAGGTAACAAAGAGTGCCATTGTTAATAAGAAAGTTCCTTTCGATACGATTGAGCCCGTTCAAGCAATGTTGAAAAAAGTTGATGAACAATTAGGTGACAAGGGGCGTGTTCTCGTACGCTATTCTGGTACAGAACCTCTTGCAAGAGTAATGGTAGAAGGAGAGAGATTTGATCTAGTGAACTCTCTTTGCGATGAACTTGTTAGTGTTGTTACTGCAGAGTTAGGACAATAAAAGGAAAGACGATGATCCCAAGACTTGGTGTCAATATTGATCACGTGGCCACATTGAGACAGGCCCGTGGAGAAGATTACCCCTCTGTTGTTGAGGCCGCAAGAGTTGTTCTTGAAAACGGTGCCGACCAGATTACAATCCATTTGCGCGAAGATCGACGCCACATTCAAGATACAGATGTGGAGGCCGTACAACTTGTGACAAAGCGCTATGGTAAGCCACTAAACTTAGAACTAGGATGTAATGATGAAATCGTTGAGATAGCCATTGCAACGGCCCCTGAATGGGTTTGCCTCGTCCCCGAAAAAAGGGAGGAGAGAACAACGGAAGGTGGACTGGATCTGGTTTCAAGTACTAACTTTGAAAAAGTGAATAAGACTTGCGAGCTTATTAAGGAAAAGAGTCCTAATACAAAGATTTCTCTTTTTTTAGAGGCCGATCTACAAACACTAGAACTAGCCTCGAAAATGAAAATTGATGCCGTTGAAGTCCACACGGGAGACTATGCTAGAGCTCATCTTTTGGAAGAGGACTATTCAAAGTATTTAACTCAATTTAAAGCTGCCCATGAGTTTTTACTGAGTAAAAAAATCAACTGTCACGCAGGACATGGATTAACCAAAGAAAGTGTTGTTCCACTACTAGAAAATAATCTCTTTGAAGAATACAATATAGGTCATTGGATTATTTGCCAGGCCGTCTTCAACGGACTTGGAAATGTGACAAAAGACCTACAAAGTCTTTTCACTCATTACGATCACTAAAAGGAGTTTCTGTGAGAGTTGTCGATCTAAAGGAAATGATTGAAATTGAAAGAATAACTAAAGAAGAGTTTGGTTTCAGTGAATCTTTAATTATGGAGAATGTTGGTCTTCGTGGTGCTGATTTCATTGAAAAGGCCTTCTTAGATGATCATAACTTTGGAGAGATTGTTCTTCTTGCTGGAATGGGAAATAACGCAGCCGATGGATTTGCTATCGCTAGAAACTTAGCTAATCGCGGGCATCGAGTGCGTGCTTTTGTTCTGTTTCCAAATGAAACACCTCGTGATGAAGTTCTCGTTCAGGCCAAAAGGGCCAAGCGCTACGGTGTACGAGTTAATGAAATTAGAAACGTAGATGAGTTGAGTTCATATTTTTCTCAATCTCAAAATGAATATCTGATGATTGATGCCATTGTTGGTACAGGCTTTCGTATGCCACTTTCCAACTATCTTTTTGACGTTGTTAATCTGGTTAATCAATACGCAACTGTCATGGTGTCTGTAGACATTCCTTCCGGTGTTACTGGCGATAAGGGAGAGTCTTCATCAACGGCGATTCAAGCAGATTATACTCTTTCTATTGGACTTCCTAAGATTGGTCACTATGTAAATGATGGTGCCAGACTTACTGGGGAGCTCTTTGTTATTGATGGAGGTTTCCCTCATAGCTCACTTGAAGGTGGGGATAAGTTTTGTTTGAACTTTCATCACTTTGGAGATGTCGTTGGTCACAGAAGTAAATTTGATCATAAAAACCGTTTTGGACACACTCTTGTTCTTGGTGGCTCTCGTGGAATGACGGGCGCATTGATCATGGCCAGTGAGTCTTGTTTAAAAGTCGGTACAGGTTTAGTTACAGCGGCCACTTGGCGCGATAATTACGGGGAGCTTTGCTCTCGAATTACTCCTGAAATTATGACAGGTCAGATTCCAACTCATAAAGATGAAGTTGAATCGGTTCTTCTTGACCTAGATCATTATGATTGTGTTGTGATGGGACCTGGCCTTGGACTTAGAGAGTCGACAAGAGAGAATGTTGTGAATCTCTTAACGCATTTCGCTGGTCCAGTAGTTCTTGATGCCGATGCAATTAAGTCTCTCTCTTTAAAAGACGATGCTAATTTACTTGCTAAGAGAAAGTATCCAACAATTATGACTCCTCACGTGGGAGAGTTTGCAAACTTCATAGGTAAAACTGTTGAAGACGTTGAAAGTGATCCTATTAGCTATTTAAAGCAAGTTGTTGATGAAGCAAATTGTATTGTTGTTTTAAAGAGCTATTGCACTTTTATCGGCCTTCCAAATGGTGATACTTATATCAACTATATGCCAAATGATGGGATGGCCAGTGGTGGAAGTGGAGATGTACTCGCTGGTATTATCGGTGGGCTTCTGGCACAAAATCCTATTGAGCAAATGACGAGTACACTTTTTATCGATAAGAAAAAAATGTATCAGTCAGTTCTATTTGGTGTTTATATTCACTCTCTTGCTGGTAAGCACGCGTGTGAAGCACTGGGTGCAAGAGCGATGAGTGCAGGCTCTATCATTGAGTATTTGACAGACGCATTTAAAGAAATTGATGAGATGATTGGGTAAGGTTTATTTGTGAAATTACTTAGAGAGTGGAAAAAAGTATTTGAATCTGATCTAGAAAACCTAGCAAGTGAATTAAAAGAAACGGTCGATACACCGGCCGTTATTATTTTATCAGGGCCCGTTGGTGCAGGTAAAACTACCTTTACAAAACACTTCATCTCTTTTGATAGTAAAAATGAAATTCAAAGCCCGACATATTCATTAATAAATGAATTCGGAGACTGTGCTCATGCCGATCTCTATCGACTCGAATCAAAAGAGGACATTGTACATTTAGAGATAGAACTCTATCTAGAAGGAAAAACTTTTTTTCTCGTTGAATGGGGAATGGATTACGCTAGGGAGCTCTCTCGTCATGTTCCCTACGAATTTAGCTTCTATGAGCTCGCATTATCGATTAATAATGGCACTGATCAAGAAAGCCGCAATTTTCTTCTTTCAAAGCTTGACCTCTAGGGAAAAGATTGCCGAAACACCCCATCATATGTACTTTTTACGCTGTGCGCATTTTGTCGACACTCGCTATTAACCGCTTAAAAAAGCCCAGTAAATACCTGAGCTTATTGATCTTTAGCATAAGTGAAACTTAATTTCGTAGAACATGACATTTTTTGTTCTTTTTTATCTGGAAATGAAGTTGACGGGGCTTTCGATTTCTTGTCATACTATTTGTGTAGCTCGGGTTCACTGGAATGAACAAATGCTACAAGATGAAGGCAAAGGACTTGTGACTTCATCGAGAGCGACACGCACATTACGATTCATGAAAGAAAAACCGAGTTCACTCTCTTATTAGGATTTATGGAGGAAGACCAATGAGACTTACATCTAAAGGACGTTACGCTGTAAGAGCAATGTTAGACTTAACTGTTCACAGCAATGGAAACCCTGTCCGTCTGCAGGAAATTTCACAAAGACAAAACATCTCACTACACTACCTAGAGCAGCTTTTTAGAAAGCTAAGAAATGGTCAAGCAGTTAAGTCTGTTAGAGGACCAGGTGGTGGATATGTTTTATCTAGATCAATGGATCAAATCACAGTTAAAGACGTATTAGACTGTGTTGGAGAAAATATTAACCCTGCTAAGGACATTCTTGGAAGTGAAGCAGAACAAGCGAACACAGTAGAATTTCATCTGTCTAAGAATTATTTTCAAAACCTTGGTGTTATTATGAGCGAATACCTAGCGACAACTTCACTAGGTGATCTTGTAAGAAAGTCTGTTGAGATTGAAATTCCAACTCAAGAAACTTCTTCTCAAAATAATACAGGTAACGAAACTGTAACAGAGTCTACAACTTCTTCTTCTGACGTAACTTTGGGTGGCCTAGCTTCTGCTATTAGGAACCCAATTGGTGAAATTAATCAATAACAGATTTTATTTCGATTATAATGCAACATCACCCTTAGCGCCTTCTGTTCAAGAATGGATCGCTAAGGGTGATTTACCTTTTGCAAACCCCAGTTCAATCCATCATTCCGGTAAACAAGCTAAAAAGCATATCAACGAAACGACTGAGTTTCTTTTTGATACTTTTTCACTTGAGAAATCACATGATGTCTTCTATCACTCTGGTGCTAGTGAAGGGATTAACACTATTGTAAAAGGACTGTCTTTTTCAGCTTTCAAAGAAAAGAAGAAGTTTACTTTTATTCATTCGAAAACTGATCATTCATGCATTAACAACCTTAGAGAAGATTTAGAGCTTCTTGGTCATAAAGTCATTGCTTTTGATGTTGATGATCAAGGTGATATTTCTTTAGAGGAAGTCGTCTCCCTAGTAAAACAATGCGAAGGTGAAGTCTTACTGAATTATACTTTTGTCAATAATGAGACAGGGGTTGTGTGGCCTTTAGAAGACGCCTTAAAAATTAAAGAACAAACTGGTTGTCTCGTTCACGTTGATGCCGTTCAATCAATTGGAAAAATTAACGAGTGGGAAACAATCAAAGAGGAGCTCGACTTCTATACTTATTCTGCCCATAAATTTGGTGGAATGAAAGGAGTTGGTTTTAGTTTTGTTCGTCACGGCCTACGATTTCATCCTCTTGTCAGAGGTGGGGGACAGCAACAAGGTATGCGCTCTGGAACGGAAAATGTTCCTGGGATCTATTCTATAAAACTTGCACTAAAAGATTTGATGGCCTCTTTTTCTTATGAGGAGTTGAAACAAGCAAGAGACTTGATAGAAGAGCATCTTTTATCTTTAAGTTCAAGGCTTGTTGTCGCCGGAGCTAAAGCAAAGAAAAGAAATGCGAATACGATTTATCTTATTATACCAGGTCAAAAAGTAGATGTTCTAATGACTGCTTTTGACTTATCTCGAGTTGATATTTCATCAGGTTCAGCTTGTTCGTCAGGGGCCATCGTTCCTAGTCGTGTCTTATTAAGTATGGGATACAGTGAAGCAGAGTCAAAATCGGCAATTCGGTTTTCTTTCTCTCATTTAATGAGAAAGGAAATGGTAGATGACTATATCGAGGTTATAGGACGCGTTTTAAAGCGTTTTTTAAAGTAGGAAGTGTCAAAAGGTGCATTGACATTGGTTTGTAGATGTGCCTTTCGTGAAATGCCGCTCTATCATTGAAGTTTTTTAGCTTTTTTGTCATTTTTTTTATTTCAAGTACTTGTCAAAATTAAGAAAATACCTCACCATTGAATTACGTTATTAAACTGTATGGAGGCATTATGAACAAGAAAGAATTAATTGAAGCAATTCTTAAAGACAAAGAACTTAACCACATGACTAAGAAAGATGCAGAAGCATTCCTTAACAAGACAATTGACGTTGTTAAGAAAACTGTTAAGAAAGGTGAAGACGTTTCTCTAATCGGTTTTGGTTCTTTCTCTAAAGTTAAGAGAGCTGCTAGAATGGGTGTTAACCCAGCAACTGGTGAGAAGATTAAAATTAAAGCTAAAAATCTTCCAAAATTTAAGCCAGGTAAAGCTTGGAAAGATATGTTCTAATTAGAACTTTCAAAAAGTTTTTATCTAATGACTGGAGCCTTTGTGCTCCAGTTTTTTTTTCTTTTTTTGGATAAAAATTGAGAGCAGGCTGGGAATGAGGAAAGAATTTGGGAATTGAGTGCCTGCCCTCAAATTTAAGGTCTAGTGACCTTGATTGAATAATTTTTCCATTAACATTTTTTCTTCAAGGTTGATTGTTTTCTTCATTTCAAGCTTCAATAATTCTTGATCGCTTGAGTGACTTGAAACAAGAAATTTAAAAACGGCATCCATGACATTTCTAAGTCGCTTCATCTGTTCCCCCGAACATGTATAAGTTGTTTTCAAGATGATACTAAAGTGAAATGTCTCGTTTGTGTTTTAGGATTTTATTAAGTTTGTGTTGAGATAGATTTTTAATTGAATAGGTCAACAATTCTTGTGAAGTTTGATTCTTTAGCATATTGAGAGGGCGTTTTACTCTTAGCATCCTTTGAAGAGCGCGCCCCGTATTTTAAGAGCTCTCTAACAATCTGCTCATGTCCTTCTTTAGCGCTAAAGTGGAGGGCCGTTTCTTGATAGCGTGTCTGATCATTTACTTGCGCTCCTGCCTCCAGAAGCAATTTGAGAGTCTTTAAATTGCCCTCTCTTGCAGCGTCCATTAGGAGAGTGAAGTTTTTCTTGTTAAATTTAATATTGGGATCAGCACCCATCTCTAAAAGTTTAGAGACAAGTTGTTCATCTCCATCACTACTGGCAAAGACCAGTGCACTTTGGTTTCTTTTATCCTTTAAGTTGATATTGATTCCTCTTTCTAGAAGTCCTTTGATCAGTTCTTTATTTTGGGCATGAATGGCCATCATTAAAAATGACTGTCCACTTATTTCGCCTTGATAGTTGAGATCAATTTTTTGTTGATCGATAAGTTTGAGGATTTCGCCGTGCTTATTTTCAAAGATAAGTTCTGCGTAATCAATTTGAGTTAGTGCTTTTGTTCGCTCATTACTTTGCTTTAGATGATCTATTCGAGCTTCTCTTTTTGATGTGTCTTTGAGCTCTTTTTCTTTTTTCTGTTTTGGTAGGGGGAGTGAGGGAGGGTTTTTCCGTTCAAAACTTCTGTTTAATTGTTTTTTAGATTTTTGAGAGTAGTAATTTTTCATCGTAACGACGGCAAAGGCCAGCGTCGTTACGATAAAAAGAATCTTTAATATTTTTATTTTCATAAAAATAGTTTACTTCATTAGTTGATCTACTGGAAAGAAGAACTCATTTGCATATTCAATTTTCTTTGGTCCACCATATTCATCAATGATTTGCGATACGAGCTCATTTTGGGCCATCTTCGCATTTCCTTTCCACCCTCTAAGTTGGTGGAATACTCCAAAAAAGTGCTCTCCTTTTTGAGAATAGACTTTTCCTGCAAGTGCCGATGTGTGAAAGAGTGTACCTGTTTTTGCTACCATTGTATTAGTAAGTCTAGGTGTATTAAGTCTTTTCTTAAAAGTTCCACCATCGCTACCTGGAACGGCGACAACTTCTTTAATATGCCTTTCGATTTCTTTTAACTTTAAATCTAGTCTTTCAATGAGTTTAACTACAACCGCACATGTGGAATAGTTATCGACTCTTTTTTTATTTCTTTTGGTATTAAGACCTGAACCTGTAAAGAGCTTGATCGTACTTTCACCCTTATCAAATTCTTTTCTTGTTTTCTCATATTCAGGATAAATCTCTTCAATCACTGGTGTGATATATTTATCAAATTCTTTTTCACCACCAAGTTGGTCGAAAACTTGGTCAGCAATAAAGTTGTTCGATTTAATATTCATATATTTCAAGTAACGAGCAAGTTCTGGTGAGATGTGAGTATAAGTTTTTAATGCCTCTGGCATATCTTTAAATGGATTTTCGTCTTTATATTCAACTTTTTTGACTTTAAGACTAATTTCATCAAGCGATGTTTTTATTTGAAGCTTTTCTATAATTTCTTTTGGAGTTTCATTAATAAACGCTTTATAGGCCTCTTGCATTTTCTCCCATGTGTCTGTGTTGAAAAAATACTTAAGGTTCATCGCTGTTCTTTCTTTTGATGTGTTAAAGATCCATCCGACGTAACCCTCAGCTCCTGTTACAACTTTCATCTGTGTCGCATAACTTAGGGAGCGATCTTTTTTCTCTACAACATGGCCTGTGAAGGCAAAGAAATCTTTGTTAAAACTTAGAGTGTCGATCTCTTGAATACCGAGATTGTTAAGTTGAGAAAGAAAGAAAAAGAGCTTTCTTTTTGTATTGAGCATATCACCATCGCCTTCGATATGAATATCGTTGTCGTGGTGATAAAATTTTGTCGTGTAATGAGAGTCTATTCCCATTTTCTCTGTGGCCCATAACGTTGTAATGAGCTTTGATACTGAAGCAAGGCGAACTCTTCGATGGGGATTAAGACCTTTAATTTCACCTTTGTCATCAGTATAGCAAAAACCGTGATATTTCGGTGTTAGATCGTAATCGTCATAAATTTGTGCATATTTGCTTTGGTCAGCACTAACAGTCCCAATAGTGAGTCCTGTCAGTAGAGACGCTAAGATTAGCGCTTTTGACATCATCATTCCCCCCCAGAAATGAATTCGTTTTTAAATATTTTTTTCGATCCAGTCTCGGTGTTTTCTTAAATCCGAGTAAAAGGAGCGATGGCAAATTTTTTTGAAATAAGATTGATTCGCAATCTCATCTTCGTAAGTCTTGCCGGAGTTTATGCCAAGAATGAAAGTGTTCCTACCATCTGTGTAAAAAAGACCATTTCCACTGTCACCAAGGGCCAAATCAATTCCACTGATTAAACTTTGATCGAGGTGATTGAATTGGCAAAGAAAGTCTTTTTCTTTAACTTTCAAAAACTTTTTCTTTAATTGGCCTTTATTGCCATTTTCGTCGTGGCCAGTTCCAAGAACAAAGAGTGAGTCGCTGGACTTGTTTAACTCTCTTATGTCGAGATCTTCTTTCGCAATGATAATCAATTGATCTTTCATTGGAGCTTTATAAAGTTTTATAATGGCCAAATCATTTTCACTTCTAATAGAAGAATCATCTTCATAATCAGGGTGAAAAAGGAAGTCTTCAACTTCATAGATTTGATCTTGAATAAGGATCTGAGTTTCATCGGGCCAAAGATTCTCTAGGCAGTGTGCCGCCGTGAGAAGTGTTTTCTTTCCCAGATAGACTGCTCCACAGATGGAGTCATAGTTTTTTAAAAGCCGCGCACTAAATAGGTAGCTGGATTCATCAACATGCTTTCCGTGGATGATTCCACCCTTAAGTCCGACAAAGTCATTTGAATTAACGTTCTGCTTACCACATGAAATAAACGTCACAGCGAAAACAAATGTGATGACCATACCTAAAGAGTGCACGGCATTCCCCCCAAAAAACAATGATTGATTTATAGCACCGCGTAAAAAAATGTTTAGGGGGCATGTATTATTTATTCGATGGCACTTTGTCCAAGGTAAAGGTTTCATTGTGACCCTGATTTTTCTTGTTGATACTAGGCCGGTGCCAAGGGGCACTTGGGCACTATAGTGCTAAGTAGCTGAAGATAGGTGATTTTAATTGTCGGGTATTTTGGCACGTGTCTTGCTTATATACAAATCAAGTTGGCCGGACAATTTAGGCCTTGGAAGAAAGTCTACTTCTTGTCCCACTGTCCCACCTTACCGGCCGCATATTAAGAGGATCAGAATTGATCCCCTAGAATCTTTTCTTTTATCCTACCTTTCAAGATTTAAACTTTTCCAAGGCCTCACTTTTTAGTGAAGTTATAGGCCACTAGTTTGAAGAAGTGGAAAGATATCTTTGATTCCACCAGTAATCATTTCAATTGAAATGGCCAAGAGGATGATACCAAAGACACGAGTAAGAACACTCATTCCAACCATACCGAGCTTTCTTCCAAGTTCACGAGAGCTTCTTAGAATTAAATAAATGGCAAAAGACAGAACAAGAATAACGACTACAGTGCCGACCCATGAGCTAAAGTCTGAGAGTTCTTTAGCGTGAATAATTGATGTTGAGATTGCCCCTGGTCCAGCGAGGATAGGGATGGCAAGCGGTACAACGCCGAGGTCACTTCTTGATTCGAAGTTTTCCATTTCGCTTTTACTAATTTTTGCCTTACTTGGTGCCGCTTTAATCATGGAAAAGGCCATACTAAAAAGAAGCACACCACCACCAATTGTGAACGAGGCAATCGAGATACCAAAGAAAGTAAGAATGTTTTGACCAAAGACGGTACTTAGAGCAAGAGTTGTTGCAACTGCGATAGCACATGTTTTGGCAACACTTTTTACGTGATTCTGACTGAAACTCTCTGTTAAAGAAAGAAAGATGGGAATTACCCCAATTGGGTTGATGATCGTAATAAGTGTGATCATGAACTTCAATGTTTCAGTATTTTCAATGTTCATTTGTAGCCTCTAACGTATTGTAATTCATGTTTATATAAATTGCTTGGACGAAAACTTGAAGGAAAGCATAAAGGGGAGGAAAAATTTTCCGATCTGCTCTTATATCAATAACAAGAGAGCAGAATATGAAGAGTATCTTGATCGTTTTCCTTGGTTTATTTTGTTTATCAAGCGAAGTTTTTTCGATGGGTTTGTTTCGTCCAAGACAAATTTCTAAACCAGCTGAGCCTGCTCCAAGTGAACCTGATGAAGATAATTCGAGAGAACCAGGAAGTCAGGCGCCCATTGAACCGACTTCTCCTACTTACAATATTTCCTTTCTAGAAGATGCGACGCTTTTTGAAGAAGTGCCAAATTTCATTGGTGCTGAAGTTGACTCTCAGTTTTCAACAGAAGAGCTTTTGAAAGAGAGAAGTTTTACTGGAGAACATTTTGTCGATCAATGCCAAAGTTCTCTCGTTGGTCGTACGCGTTTTGCTGATAGAATAAGCTTTTATGTTGATCAGCATATGTTCAATGTTAGGCCCTATTTATCTCATTTAGCTCCTTACTATAGTGTCCCTAATAAAATGGATGATCACATTCAAACGGGTTTGGCCCATTTTCCTCTTTGTCATTCGACGAGAAGCTCGCTGAGTTCAATGGTTAAAAAAGTTCCAAGTAATGATGTGATTGAGATGCTTAATGAATTTGAAGATAAGGTAAATGATTTGCGTGAAAAGACTATTGGTGGAGATGAGATTGCTAAAGTTGATCTTGTGAAAACGTGGTCAAAATTTATGGGTTGTCTCTCTTATGTCGAGTCTTTAACAACGGCCGATGCCTCGAGTTCTGAGCGTGTCGCCAATAAATATGCTCCTTCTAATTATAGAAAACCGGCCGGGGTTAAGTTTTATGAAGATCCTTATCAATCGAGTGCAAGTAAACTCAATATCGGTCTCTATCAGTTCACACCGAATTGGACGGGAAATATCGGCGCATGTCTAAAGCACTGGAACCAACTCTATCCAAGTTGTCAGGTTAATGAGAAATCGAATCAGGGAGAGCTTATCAAGATGTTTGGAAGTTCTTTTCAGGGGATGAATAGCTTTTGTGGTGTCAATAAAGTCGCTCAAACTTTTGCTATTCAAGTGAATACATCACAAACTAAATCAACCCACCCAAGCAATAGAACATCCAAAGGCCTGAAGGATAAAGATCAGCGCTGTGTGAGTCCATTTATTTACGCTGGCTATGGATATAATCACTTTGGACCACTTCAAAACTCCACCGGTTCAAATCTCAAGAAGTTAATGACCTGTACTTTAAGATAATCTCAATAAAGAATGGAGGCCTGGGCCTCCTTTTTTATTTTTTTGATCTCGTTTAAAATGAAGTGAATTTACTTTTATTAATTACTAGGTCGACTTTGCTTATGAATTTAAAAAAAACTATCTTCATATTTAGAATGATTGTATTTCTACATTGTGGTTTTTTATTTTATCACGCTTATGAATATCTCAATGAATCACTCTTTCAAAATATTCTCATTCATGAAGCAAAACAATTAGAGAGACCATTTAACAAATCTTCTGAAATTTTAGATAACTTTTTTGATACCCAAGTTCAAAAAATTATTTCCATAACAAACGACGCTTCTTTTGATCATATGGATTACAAGAAATTTCTACCATTCATAAAAGAAAAGTTAAAAGAAGATAAGACCTTTGAAAAGTTTATCGTTGGAACCCCTAAGGGAGAGTTCTATAATACTCATGGGGGTAATCCTCACTTTAACATGATTCGAACTTTTGATGATACGAGTGAAGATACTAGGCCACGAAGTATCAGGCGTCGTGATTATTGGAAACAAACTGTTGGTAGTAATGAACAACATAAGAAGAAGATTTTTATTTCTTCTCCTATGATCTCGTATACAACTTCTGTGAAACAAATTGTCGTCGCCGCTTCGATTGTAAGAGACGGAAGAGTCGTCGGTATGGTCGGAGGTTCTCTTTCGTGGGATATTATGAAGCCCTTTCTCATTGATCTAAAAAATAATTTTTCTCATCCCGAAAGAATATACCTCTCTTTAATAGCCCCAAATGGGACCTATTGGTATCATTGGGATCGCGCTAAAATTATTCACCCCCTTAAAAACTTTCAAGGTAATAATATTCTCGACAATTTTGGTGAAAATGTCGCAGTTAGCTCTTTTGTTCAATATGATAAAAACGATTCTGTCGCCTTAATAGGGCGAGAGGTTTTAAAAGGGAAGAGGGGCTTTGAAACTTTTGAACACAATGATAAGCGCTATTCGGCCTTCTATGGAAAATTGGATAATTCTGGATATGCATTAATTGCTGCCAGTTATACGCCTAAAGAGGAATCTATCCTCTTAGCAATTCTCTTTGTATTACTTTCGATATTTTTAACCGAACTTGTGGTTTACTTTTTGAAAAGAGGATTACTCTAATTAAGTGAGAGATGTTTTGGGCCTCTAATTTTCACTAGTGGCCCAAGTCGACTTATATTTTGTCCCAATCAAGTTCGTTACTCAATGTAACTCCCGAGACTGTTTTTTCGGCTTCTTTTTTAATAAATGGAAATCGAACAATTTCAAGATCCTCAAATTCATCCTCAAAAGAAATTGTTAAAGTTCTTGGTACAAACTCTGTTAGAGAAGTTAAGAAGTAATTTTCTGGTAATCCTTCAAAGAGAACTTCCTCTTCACTTCCAGCTTCAACTAATTCATTCATTGGTCTCTTCGTCGTATTTTTGACAATAAGAGCTCCCTTGAGTTTTTCTTTTGGAATGTCTTTTGTCATATTCCATGTTCCAAGGTGAAAGAAGTCCAGATAGAACATACTTTTTCCATATTTGAGTTTTCTTGGAATTAGAAGTGACTGAAGAAACTTGCGCGTACTTTCATCTTTAGCTTTTCGATAAATTTTTTCGGCCAGATGACTGTCTTCGATTCTTAAAACATAGGCACCTGGATTTTTAGTTGATTGGTACAGTAGATACTGAAAGCCAATACTAAAAAGCGTATAGAGCTTATGTTGATTTAAATGGATGTGTGGTGCATCAGTTTCGACGAGCGTTTTTACAGATTCGTATAAATCTTGCTTATTGATTGCGTCCCTCATTCTCAAATTACCCTCGGTCAATAATGAATATTGAAAGCTAATCTCTTAATTTTACATTGGTTGTTTTGCGTCAAAAAGTTTTAAGGCCGAAAGGTGTTCTTGTCAATATCTGATTAAATCACTTTTGAAAAAAAGAGGTGGGTCAATAAAACCTAGGTAATGTAACTTTAATGAGGTTTTTTCTTTCTTCCTAGATTGACTCATTCCCAGAATTTCACTAAGATGCGGTTTTAAATATGCTAATTTTAATCGGTTAATTAATAACAGTCGTTAAGTTTGGAGAGAAGTAATGATTAACAACAAACTAATGGCCAAAACTCGTAACATCGGGATTTCGGCACACATTGACTCAGGAAAGACGACTCTTACTGAGCGTATCCTTTTTTACTGTGACATGATCCACAAGATCGAAGACGTTCGTGGTGGTGGTGATGGTGCAAAAATGGACCACATGGAACTAGAGAAGGAAAAAGGGATTACAATTACATCTGCTGCTACAACAGTATTCTGGAAAGGTGCTAGCGGTAAAGGAACAACTTTCGCTGACGGTGTTGATAAAGATACTCGTATCAATATTATCGATACTCCGGGTCACGTTGACTTCACTGTAGAAGTAGAAAGATCACTACGTGTTCTTGATGGTGCAATCCTTGTACTTTGTTCTGTTTCTGGTGTTCAGTCTCAGTCTATTACTGTTGACAGACAAATGAAGCGTTATAACGTACCAAGAATGGCCTTCCTTAACAAAATGGACAGAATGGGAGCGAACGCTTTCAATGGTAGAGATGCTCTTAGAGACAAGCTAAACCACAATGCTGTTCTTATGCAATGTCCTATCGGAGCTGAAGACGGTTTCCTAGGTGCTGTAGACCTCATCACTAGAAAAGCTTGGTACTACGATGGTGATAACGGTGAAAATATCAGAATCGAAGACTGCCCAGCAGACCTAGCTGATAAAGTAGAAGAGCTAAGATCAGAAATGGTTGACGCTGTAGCTGAATTTGATGATGACGTAATGGAAGCTTACCTAGAGGGTAACGAGCCAACTGAAGAGCAACTTCACCTTTGTATTAAAAAAGGTGTTCAGTCACTTCAACTAACTCCTGTATATATGGGTTCTGCATTCAAGAACAAAGGTGTTCAAGCACTTCTTGAAGCTGTTGCAAGATACCTTCCTTCACCACTTACTTGTGCTGCGCCAACTGCTGTTAACTCTGATAATGATGAAACAGTAGAAATCAATCCAGATCCAGCAGAAGATCTACTTGCTATGGCATTCAAGATCACTGATGAGCAATTTGGACAGCTTACTTATACAAGAATTTACCGTGGTACTCTTAATAAGGGTGACACTGTTTACAATACAAGAACAGGTAAGAAAGTTAGAATCGGACGTATGGTTCGTATGAACTCTAACGATAGAGAGAATATCGATTCAGCACACGCTGGTGATATCATCGCTATCGTAGGTATCGACTGTGCTTCAGGGGATACTTTCGTTGGTAAAGATGACAACCTTAACCTTTCTCTTGAAGGGATTCACGTTCCAATTCCAGTTATCGAACTTTCGATTTCATGTAAGGATAAGAACGAGCAAGCTAAGATGTCTAAAGGTCTTGCTAAATTCCTTAAAGAAGACCCTACATTCCACGTTTACACTGATGAAGAATCAGGTGAAACAAGAATTGCAGGTATGGGTGAGCTTCACCTTGAAATTTACGTTGAAAGACTTAAGCGTGAATTCGGTGCTGAAGTAACTGTTGGTGCGCCACAGGTTAACTACCGTGAAACAATTAGAACTCAAACTAACTACGAATACACTCACAAGAAGCAAACGGGTGGTTCTGGTCAATTTGGTCAAGTTGTTGGTGTTCTTAAGCCACTTACTGATGAAAACAAAGAAAAAGAAGATCAGGTATTTAGATTCCACAACGAAATTAAAGGTGGATCGATTCCTAACGAATATATTGGAGCTTGTGAAAAAGGTTTCCAAGACGTTATGGATAAAGGACCTCTTGCAGCGTTCCCAGTTATTAACTGTGAAGTTTTCCTACAAGATGGTAAGTACCACGATGTTGACTCTTCTGATATGGCCTTCCGTATTGCTGCTAGACAAGCAATGAGAAAAGCTATTAGAGCTGCTGATCCAGTAATTATGGAACCAGTAATGAAAGTTGAAGTTACAACTCCTGATGAGTATCAAGGTTCAGTAATTGGTGACCTTTCTTCTAGAAGAGGGATGATCCAAGGTTCTGAGACTGATCCGGGAGGAGAAGTTATCATCAACGCTGAGGTTCCTCTTTCTGAGATGTTTGGATACTCTAACGACCTACGTTCTATGTCTGCTGGTAAAGCGTCATACACAATGGAATTCGCTAAGTATGTTGATTGTCCATCAAACATCCAAGAAAAAGTTATCGCAGAAAGAAAAGAAAAACTTGATAACGATGATTAAAAAAAGAGCCCCTCACGGGGCTTTTTTTTAATCATCGCCTTTTCGACTAGT
This sequence comes from Halobacteriovorax sp. GB3, assembly GCF_028649655.1. NCBI lineage: Bacteria > Pseudomonadati > Bdellovibrionota > Bacteriovoracia > Bacteriovoracales > Halobacteriovoraceae > Halobacteriovorax > Halobacteriovorax sp. GB3. The sequence continues at coordinate 527,465 of NZ_JAQSLN010000003.1, read as the reverse complement.
GTCACGATAGTGACAATAGGCGAATAGGTAAGACAAAGTTCGATTTAAAAGAGCCCCTCACGGGGCTTTTTTTTTAATCATCGCCTTTGTGATTAGTGTCACGATAGTGACAACTGAGCACATAGGGAAGCTTTAGTTCGATCAAAAAGAGCCCCTCACGGGGCTTTTTTTTTAATCATCGCCTTTTCGACTAGTGTCACGATAGTGGCAATAGGCGAATAGGTAAGACAAAGTTCGATTTAAAAGAGCCCCTCACGGGGCTTTTTTTTTAATCATCGCCTTTTCGACTAGTGTCACGATAGTGACAATAGGCGAATAGGTAAGACAAAGTTCGATTTAAAAGAGCCTTTTCGACTGAGCTCTCGATAATGACAATGAGTGAATAGAAAAGACGCGACCGTCCTACAAATATCTCTAAAATTCAAAAAAATTCCCTGTTGTAAATAGATGCTATTGTTAACAGTATTTTATCTAATAGAAGATCAAGAATCTTTAGTTTTGTCATTTATTCTTTTCGTTTTACCTTTCAAACTTTTCTTCGATCTGCCGATTAGAATTAACGGTTTATCGGTGAGTTACCTCGCTGAAATGTGAAGATTTACACAAAAAATGGCCATAGCACATGTAGTTTGCCGTTTTTAGTAGTCGTAGCACCAGAGAGAGTCATATTTATATTTGTCATGTAAGTGACCGAAAAGAAATAAGTTTGAAAGTATATTAACAAAAGGCCGTGATTTGGGCTTTACTCAACTTATAATCAGTGAATCGAAGAAGTAAGGTGAGAGGGATTGGATGACAAAGAAAGTTTTAATCGTAGATGATGAAAAAGATGTGCACTTTCTATTTGAGTGTAAATTGGGTAGAGATTCAGATCTCTCTGAGAACGAATATATCTTTGCGGAAAATGGTCAAGAGGCCTTCGAAATCTATAAAGAGCGCGGAGACATCGACATGATCATTACCGACTTGGATATGCCTGTTATGAATGGGCTCGATTTCATTTCTTTAATTAGAGAAGAAGATGAGCACACGCCAATTTTTGTTATTAGTATGCATAGTGACATGGATCGTCTTAAGAGGGCACATGCTTTAAAGGTGCGAAAATATCTGATTAAGCCATTTGATTTTGATGAATTATTTGAAGAGATGAAAGCTCTTATGAGCTTTACTCCTGTTGCTGATGCTCAGCTTTAAGCGTTGCGGGTCGTAAGTAAATTTTAACAGATGTTCCATGGTCTTTTGGTGATTCATCTTTTGTTTTTGAATCAATTGTCAGCTCTCCATCAAAGAGCTCTGTAAATGATTTTAAAATGAGAACGCCTAGACCATTTCCTTTTTCTCCACTCGTTCCTTTTCTTGTGGCATTGATGTGATTGTCCTTCATTTTATCGAGCATCTTTTTTGGAATTCCTATTCCAAAGTCTTTGACTTCAATACATATAAAATCAAAATGTTCTTTCAGTGTAATATGCAGCTTTGAGTTTTGATCTGAAAACTTAATTGCATTGGAAATAACGTTACCGAGGATTTGGTTTTCTAAAATAGTTTTTTCTGCAAGAACAGATATATCGTTTTCTAAACCAAAAACTGAAAGTTCAATTTGCTTTTGATCGAGTTTTTCACGAAAGAGAAATTCAATATGTTCTATCGTCTCTTTCATCGAGCATGGAGTTCTCTTGATAAATTCCTTCGACTCGTAAGTGTGCATATTGCGAACTTGCTCAAGGATACTGGTGATGGTCTTTGAGGCCCTATCGATTTTTTGAACCTCGTTTTCAACCTTTTCAAGACTTAATAAATCTCTTTCGACCATTTTCTTTAAGCGGTAACTTGCTCCATAGACAATTGTTAGTGGGTTTAAAATATCGTGTAAAATGACTCTGAGTAAGTTTTGAATTTTATTATTTTTTTCAGAGAGGATTTTTAGATAACCGTGTTCTAATCCAAGATAGATAGAGATTAGAAGTCCTGAGAGAAAGATATAGCCGAAGCAAATGAAGCCTTGAGCGAGAAGATGCCCTTTAACGGAAATGTCATAAGGAAAAATGTGGCCGCTTAATTGAAGGCCCAAAAAAATACTTGTGAGGAAGCCGACAATGAGTGACCAAAGTAGGGCCCCTTTAATTCCACAAATAAGACCTGCAAGAAAAGGGATGACACCAAACCAAATTAAAATATTACTATTAAAGCCTCCAGAAAAGTAGGCAAAGGTACTTTGATGGATAACTCCCGCTGCGAGCATTATATTAGTGATGGCAAAGAGACGACTTGCAGACCATCTTAAAGTAAAGACACTTAACAAGTGAATGATAGAGCAAACAAGTCCCACATAAAAAGGAATGGAACTTTCAAAATAAAGGAGTGCAATTAAAGTATAAGACCACATCAATAGAGAAGTACTGAGGACAGAGAGTATGAAAGAGTGTAGCCTTCTTCTTTCAAGGTCATTCTTTTCTAGTCCCTCTTTTGTGAGAGCGTAGAATAGTTTGCCGTATAATTTGATCGTCTTATGATAGATGGAGGTCATGTTAGTATTTTAATCTCTATCCTGTTTTTATTCTCAATATTTCGAAGGATTATTATGAACGCTTCTTATTCCCAAATTTTCTCGAATATTAATTCTGAAGAGAATTTCCGCTCAATGGTCATTAGTTTATATCGTGAACTAGTTGATCACCCTGAGATTGCGTTTCATTTTGTCGGAGTTGATATTGAAAGCCTAGTCAATAAGCAAGCTCTTGCACTTAGAGATCTTATCCTAAATAAAGATATTGGTAAACTTGAGAATCATTTAAGAAAAACTCATTTGACTCTTGGGATTACAGATTTTCAATACGATCAGGTCCTTCATTTTTTTCGCTTTGTTTTTGAAGATCATGGTGTTGAAAGAATTGAGTGCGATCTTATGATTTCAAAGCTAGAGGGACTTCGCACGATAATCGTGACAAAAAAAGAGAGCCCTATAGACTCTCTTGTAAAACCTTTTTACCGCTTGATTGATTACTGTCTTTTTAAAATAGGTCGAAGACGTATCTAGTAAGGAAGAAAATTCCTAAAACGTTGAAGCTGATGCTTGGCCTTTTTTAGGGCCTTTTTCATTGTCCTTCTTACCGCTGCTTTTGATTCTCCTACGAGAACAACTTTACATGTCTTTCTGTCCCACACAAGAATATCGAGTTCACCAACTGTATTTTGATTTAATTTCTTTCGATAAGAAACACCACCTCCAACATTGTAGCGATCACTTGGAAAACGTCCCGTATATTGTTGAAGATAGTATCTCGATAAGATTTCAAGAACGACACCAACATTTGGTCTCGTGATTTGATCTCTGTGATAGTGCTCTAGAACAAAGTCTAGATAGAAGTTGTACTGTTCTTCTTTCGTCTTAAAAAGTTTTAGAGATTTCTCACCATCTGGAAGTTCATTTCTCATGGCATAGAATGGACGAGAACTCGAAACGTTTACTCTACTTTTTTTACAAATTCTATTTTCACTTCCTCTCTCAGGTACAGAAGCACACCAGATATAATCGACGCCTTTTCTATCAATTGGAATTTCATGGTCGTATCCAAATTTCTTGGCCGTTAGTACACCAAAAGTTTCCCAGTTTTGAACATTAGAAAAACGAGTCGTTTTCCAATCTGGGCATTCAAAGTCTTTAGCTCCATTGATTTGTTCAAAGTAGCGAGCTTGTACTTGAATAGATAGAATTAAAAGAAGGGCGATAAATCTCATAATTGGAAATTCCTTTCAGTGGTGAGAATGATACGGGTGGTCAATAAGTAGCGAAATTATAAGAGTAAAGCAAGAATTTTCTCACTCTTAGGCGGTTCTTATAAAGGGAGAGTTCATAAAGGGCCTGTGTTTTTACTATTTTACTTATTTGAGCGTTTCTCGATTGATTTCAGGTTCTGGACTAAGATCAATAAAAGAAAGTTGATATAATGTAATTTTGGATAGTTGGTCGATTTGTGTAGACGAGTTTTATTATTTGAGGTATAAGTTTAACCTAATGTTAACTATTAATTAATGGACTTAAACATGATAGAGACAAGTCAACTTCAAACTTTAGTGGCCGTTGCTAAGGCCAATAGCTTTTCAAAGGCGGCAGAGGACTTGAATGTTACTCAATCTGCGATCTCTCAGTCTATTAAAAATTTAGAAAAAAAGATTGAAGTAAAACTTTTCAAAAGAACGGGGAAAAAGGTTGTTCTTACTCCTGAAGGGGAGAAGCTCTTTTCTTTGGCCGAAGGTTTTATTAGCAATCTCGATGTCACTCTAGAAGAAATTCAACACGATAAAAATACAATGTCTGGAAAGGTGAGAATTGGTACTTTAATTGGAGTTGGAAAGTCATGGCTTGCCCCTGAATTTCTCTCTCTCAGTAAAGACTTTTCTGATCTTACTGTTTCAGTTCAAATGGGCTTTCAAGAAGATCTAGTGAAAGGCTTTGAAAACTTCCGTCTCGACTTTTTGATTTTACCGGAAGATGCTGTTCCAAACGTTGGAGAAAAAGTCCTTCTTAGTGAAGAGAGAATCAGCCTTGTTTATCCAAAAGACAATCCTTTTGGAATTTCAAAAGATACAACATTAGAAGAACTATCTGAAATGCCGACAATCCTCTTTCAAGAAGAAGATCACCTCTTTTTAAAATGGTGTCGTGAGCGCTTTGGCAAAACTCCTAAAAAGACGAATGCCCGCTATATCGTAAACTCTCACGGGAATATGCTACAAGCCGTTAGGGAAGGTCTTGGCCTTGCTGTCGTTCCAAATCATGTTCTTAAAAGATCTTATTATAGAGACAAAATAGAAACTCTCGGTGAAGAGTTTGAAGTTTCAAATGGGAAATTCTATATTGTCTATCACAAAGATTCGACAGAACTTCTTAGAATTAAAGAAACTCTTTCACGATTAACAAGTGAGAGAAATCCTCTCTTATAATAGAGCTATGATGATTTCTTTTGAAAAAGAACTCTTTTCCAATTCCATAGATACAGAACTTCGTGAAGTTCTAGCTCTTCTCTTTGATCATGGACTTTATGTCTGTCTTGTTGGCGGTGCTGTTCGTGACTTTCTCCTGAGTCAGAAGCTTGGGAGTGATTTAGATTTTGAAATCCGTTCAGATAATAAAGATATACTTTCCAAATGGGATGACATTTCGAATAAGCTTAAGAGCATTTTTCAGGGGAAGTTCAGCGTAGAGACGTTAAATTTTCAAGTCGTCAGAGTGAAAGGCGATACAAGAGAATATGAGTTTTCTTCACCAAGAGTTGAAATTTTTGATAAGTTGGGGCGAGGTCATTCTAATTTTAAGGCCGAGTTTAATGGTGATCTCTCTTACCATGATTCCTTTACTAGAAGAGACTTTACAATCAATGCTATGGGCATTGAGATCAAATCGTTTAAGGACATTCAATTTATTGATCCATTCAATGCTATAAATCATTTAAATGAAAAAACTCTTGTGCCTTGTTCATTAGATTTCTATCAAGATCCTGTACGCTTTTTAAGGGCCATTCGATTCAAAGAAAGATTTTCGTTTGAGTTTAGTGAAAAATTAATCGCGCAAATGAAATTAATGAACTTAGAAGAGCTTTCACTCTATTACTTTTTTAGTGAGTTTTATAAATCTAAAAAGGGCCGTTTCTTCAAAGAGTTTTATAATTTTTCGAAAAAATTATCATTAAAACTGTCGAGTGAAATTGATCAATTATCGTTTCTAAAAGATTTAGAATTAAAAGATTCACTAAAATTTGTGCCAAGTAAAAGAGACTTTATTCTTAAGGCCTATGCTCAAAAACTACTTTCAATTGATCAGGTTGTGGCCATTTCATCTTTTCTTTCTCTTAAGAAATCAGGCCTTAAGAGTGAACTAGAGGGCATTGATTATTTTTATACACTTGAAAAGCGAAACTGGAACTTTGATGATTTGCAAGGGGATTTTTTTTCGATCATTCACAAAAGTGATTTTTTAGTGTTTCATAGATTCTACCAATTTATAAAAAGGCATTCAGATCAAGAGTGGTTTCTTTTTATATTTGATAAAAATCATCCATTGATGTTGGATGGAAAAGTTGAGTGTTATCGCAGAGAAGAGTTGTTAAAACAGACAGAAGATTCAAAAGAGTTACGTCAGTATATTTCTACTTATCTATTCCTTATTTCCTAGGAAACATTTTCCTCTTGTCCAGGCCCTTTGCCTTTGTTCATATTTATTGAAATAATAGTCAATGAGAAGAGATAAAAGTCATGGAGGCTCTTATGGTCGATCTACAAACTATTTTAAAAGGACATCGGACAAAACTTGACCGAGAAAAAAGTAGTGATCACGAACCTAAGATCGAACTTCCGACATTTGCTGAAATTCCTAGTGTTTTTTTTGATCGTGTTCTCGTTGAGTATAAATTGTCGCGAATTGAAGTCTTAGTATTAATGTACTTGTATAGACGAGTTTGGTGTAAACAAAACATTTTCAAAAAACATGGTATTTCTCAATTACTCTCTCATACAGAGATGGGAAACAGTCTCCATCTTTCCATCGATGAGATACACCAAGCAACTAGAAGATTAGAAGAATATGGTTTCATTGAAATTATTCGTTCAGGACAGTATTTTGTAAGAAAATACTTCTCTCGCGAGTTTGATGAAATGTTTGAACAAACTTATGATGATTTTGAGAATTGACAACTAAATCTGCCATTTTTAATAAATGTTGTTTTTTCAAAAAAAGCAAGTAGTGAATTTTATTAGGGCTAGTGCTAAATCCAATTATAAGTTTATCATAAGACTTAGTAGTCAGTAGATATTTGTGAGAGTGTTAAATGGCAGATAATAATAAAAAATATTTTGCTTATTGTGGATTTGATAAAGGTTTTTGGGGTGAGATTCAATATCGCCTGCAAACGAGCTTTGCTCAATTTGATAACGTCTTTTTAGATGCTTATTCACAAAGTCCCGAAGATCATCAAAAAATCTTTTTGAAGCTCATCGATTTTGATGCCCATATTTATTATATCGATTTCTCTACTAATCCTGAGACTCAATCCAAAATCGTTACAATGATTAAGCGTCTTAACAGAATGGAAAACCGCTGCGTTGTGGCCCTTCTCGATTCTGTTGATAAGATTCCTCTGGCCTGGGCCAGTGGAGCCGATTTCTACTTTGTAAAAGGAAAAGAAAAGTACAATCTAATCCATCATCCGCTGGACTATACCTTTCCAGGAGTTGTTTCTAGACCAAACTTTGCTGTAGCGAGACTTGATAAAGAGTTTTTCATTGAAGAAGACTTAAAAGTTGGCTACTTCGGTCCGGACTATATTCACTTGGAGTGTAATAATAAATTCGAGCAAGGTGAGCTTGTTTCGTTAAAACTCGACTTCAAGTCCAATATGATTCCGAGTCAAAAATATAAGATTAAAAATATAAATAAGAGCAATCTTTATTATGACTTTGAATATGCATATGACTTAGACTTTATTTTTTTAGATCCACCTGAAATGGATCCTGAGGCCCTTGAAAAGTGTAAGGCCTTAGATGATGTTATGGAAAGAGATCGCGCTATAACTGCTCTTGAAGAAGAACTTGAAGTTCGTCAAAAAGAATACCCAAATGAATTGGCCTTTGTTAAAAAGAAATATTCATCTTGGTTAAAAGATAGCACTCTCTCATCTTCTCCTAAGAAAACAAAAGTTCTCATCATCGATCAGATGTTCGAATTTATGAGAAAGGAAGCTCAGCCTCTTGATAACTATCCTTATACGATAAGATGCCTCGACTTTATTTCAGAAGATGCGACTGAAATTGATCGTATGATGCCAAATATTATCGCTTTTAATTTTAATGTTCTGGGTGAGACGGCCGAAGATTCCAATGACGGGCAAATTGAAAAACTTGAAACAATAATTAGAAAAGTAAAAGAATTAAAAGAACTCAATCCTTTTGTTATTGTTTTCAATTGTAATACGTTTTCTTCTAAGGCCTTACAAGACAGTTTTCGCTACCCACTTCTTATGGCCAATAATTCAGAAATTGATCTCGATGTCATTGTTAAGATGGCTAAGATGTATGAGATGAAAAAAGAAGAAAAGCAGACTAAGGCCATAGAGAAAAAAATCTTAGAGTTAAGAAAGAAAGATCCAAAAAAATATGGAAGACTTAAACCAAGTGATCTTGAAGAAGAGAGATTTTATGTAAAGAAAACTAGTCCGCTAAGTATTGCTACTATTTCTCATGCCATTTCTTTTCGAACGATTAATGAAGCAACACTTACTTTTTATTCAGATAAAGAATTAAATCTTCAAAGTTATCGCTTAAACGAGCCTATGAAGTTTTATTTAAAAATTGTTCCCATAGATGGTAAGCCTTTTCAAAGAGAGGCGGGAAGGTTTCTCTATCGCGCGCTTATTCATGGTGTGAATGCTGAGAGAATCGAAGAGGTACGTCGCTTTATTAATGCGACTTTTCTATCTAAAGATACGGAGATGGAAGAAAAGGATATCGCCAATTTCAAGAAACTCAATGAGCAAGTCGCCCAAATTAGAGAGGCCAAGAATCAACCTGAACCGACTGAACCTGAACAAATTCAAGAAGATAGCTAATATCTAGAATTTGTATGAGTTGATTTTTCACTCTTATCTGTTCAAAAATGGGGCCCTTTGCTATCATGGCCCCATGAAAATTGAACAACTCGAATCCAAATTATCACAGTGCCACACTGAAGTTTCTAACCATGCTATGTACAAAGAAGTGCGTACAATGGATGAACTTCATATTTTTATGGAAAGTCACGTTTTTGCTGTCTGGGACTTCATGTCTCTTCTAAAGTCTTTGCAAAGAACGATTACCTGTGTTGAAGTTCCTTGGCGTCCATCTCAATATCCTAAAGATGTTGTGAGAATGATTAATGAAATTGTTTTAGGGGAAGAGAGTGATTTAGATCAGAATGGAAATCCTATGGATCATTTCACAATGTATCTCAAGGCCATGGGCGAAGTGCAAGTTTCGACTAAGCCTATAACACAATTTCTTGATGATCTCGATTTTCAAATTCTTAGACCGGCCGTGCGCGAATTTGTTCGCTTTAATATCGAGCTCGCTCAAAAGGGGAAGCCTCATGAAGTTGCGGCAGCTTTTCTGTACGGGCGAGAGAAGTTGATTCCGGATATGTTCACGAATATTTTAAAAGAATTTAATGAAAGCTCTCTCAAGTATCCTTGTCTTACATACTATCTTGAAAGACATATCGAGCTTGATGGCGGAGAACATTCAATTTTAGCTAAAAAGTGTCTTGAGTCGCTTTGTGAAAATGATTCTTCAAAGTGGATGGAGGCCTATAGGGCAGGAATTGAATCTTTAGATCTTAGAATGCGTATGTGGGATGAAGTTTTAATGCTTATTCAATCAAAGCGTCTAGGAGCAACTCAATAGTCTCTTCCATGACTGTTTCGCTAGCTTCTCTTTGTCTTGGCGCTTTTATAGGCGCCACCATCTTTCCCTTTCCTTCGGAAGGTGGACTTTATCTCTATCTTACTCAATTTGATAACCATCTAACAGCACTCATCTGTATTACATTGGCCAATACGCTCGGAAGTTATACAACTTATGGACTTGGGAGACTTGGAAAGGTTGACTGGGCCGTTCGCTATTTTCGAATTGATGAAAAAAAAGTGCTCTATTACCAAGATCAATTCTCTCATCGAGGCACTTTATTGGCCCTTTTTGTTTGGCTCCCACTGGTCGGTGATGTCTTTGCTCTCGTTTTAGGTTTGATACGCTTTAATCTTTTGAAAGGACTTCTTTATATTGCACTTGGGAAGTTTCTTCGTTATCTGGGTATTCTTTTATTTTTTTATCAAAGTTGATGTTAACACTCGGTCATTCTTTTCTTTTCTTACATTCGTAGTCACCTTGAATTTTCTCTCTTAAAATTAGATTTATCGATTTCATGGAGGAGATATGATTAAAAAATCACTAGCAATAGTGGCCGCGTTTATTTTCGTTTCAAATGCATTGGCCCTAGAAAGCTTTCACAACAGATTCAAATTAATTAGAGATGACAGTGGTAAACTTGTAGAAATCAGAGATGCTTCTTTGACGTTTAAATTTTCTATTTGGCCATATGTTAATCATATCACTGAGACTCTTGAAAGAGAGCAAGATAGAATGAATCAAAAGTCTAATTACGAAGCTGAAATAGAGGACCTACTCGCCGAAGAGGCTTACCTTGCAGGAGATAAGAACTCTGAGAATATAGAGAGAGTAATCCTTTCTCTTAAGTCACTTCAAGGTCTCGATTTAAGAGTGATGCTTCAGGATGAATCCGTAAAAGAAGTGCTAGAGGTTTTTCAGACTAAAATTACTGAAGTTCTTCAAGCTTTTAATCCATCAATTATCGCAAGACTTGATAACCCAAGCTTTTTTTATCAAAGAAATGTAACTTACCAAGTTCTTACGTTCGCTCTTAATTTTGCCAAGAAAAAATTAAGTCATCTTCCAGTTCTTAATACAGTTTCTTTTATTCTTATGGAGTCTGAGAGGCTTATTAATCAACGTCGTATGTACCACCAAAATATGTTACTTCACTATTTTGAGAGAATGGATGAGGCTGAGCTGAAGATGACTGCAAGTGAAGTTGATCTTGCATACTCTTCAATTTATGAGTCGCGTATCCCATGGTTTGCTGTTTGGGAATCAAAGAATGCCAAGAAGAATTGGGCCAACTATGGTGTGAATAAGTTCTTTCAAGAGTTCAGAATGGCAACGAATAAACTTCGCTCGAAAGGTGGCCTTTATACTCAAATGGGTGAGAGAGTGAATTATGCCTTTCAAGAAGTTGTTTATAAAGGTGAGTCCGTTATTGTTAACCTAGTTGATAAAGAGTCTATGTTCAATTCTATGCCAGCTGTTGCTTATAGCTTTGATAGACCTAATCGCGTTCTAAGAAAGAGATCTGTTCTTCAATTAGGGCAGCTTGGTCTAAGTTTTCTGACTATAAATGGTACGATCAAAGATATGGCGACAAATTTTATTAAGTCATTCTATGAGAATCAAACGTTAACAGAGGGAGCTCTTTATGCTCACTTTGATATTCAAAATAACGAGTTCATGAAAAATGAACTTAAGAAGCAAACAGTAAATCCATTTGAAACAAGTCTCTAATATTTCATAAAAGGGGGAGTGTATTCCCCCTTTTCTTTCAAAGACCCTTTAAAATTCTCTTCTTTATTTGATATGATAAGTAAAACGATCATCATCTAAGGGTTTTTCTATGACAATTCAATCAAAAATCGGTTTTGGTGCTTACAGAATAAGTATTCGATCAAATGAGCACTATCTGGCCTTAAAATCAGCCGTTGAAGCTGGACTCGATCTTATCGATACATCGGCCAACTATACAAATGGAGAGTCTGAAAAACTTATTGGTAAGGTCTTAAAGGAGTTTCCTGATAAAGATATTAAAATTGTCACGAAGGGTGGTTATATCCAAGGTGATAATATTAAGTTGTTAGAAGTTCTAAACTCTGAGGGCAAGGCCAAAGAAGACCTTGTTGAGGTGAATGATCAACTCTATCACTCAATTCATCCCGAATTTTTACAGTCGCAAATTGATTTAAGTTACGAGAGGTTAGAGCACCATAAAATTGATTTTTATCTCCTTCATAATCCTGAGTATTATTTCTATGAAGACAACGCTAGTCAGGATGAATTTTATCGTCGTATTGAAAAGGCCTTTCTCTTTTTAGAGAAAAAGGTGGAAAGTGGAGAAATTGAAAATTATGGAATTAGCTCTAATGGATTTGTTTTAAGTGAAGATGATAAGCAACATGTTTCTCTGAAGCGCATTATTGAAGTTGCAAATAAGATAGGAGCGAAGAGGTTTAAGGCCATTCAGTTTCCGGCCAATCTCATTGAAGTTGGTGCCTTTGAAAAAGATAGTGAAGGACTTTCACTTATAGATAGGGCCAAGCAAAGTGGTTTGATTACATTTTCTAATCGTCCGCTCAATGCTTTTAAAGATCAAAGATTAGTTCGACTTGCTTCTTATGAAAAGCTGTTTTCTATACCAACGATTGAAGAAGTAAGAGCTCAGTTAGATCACTGCTTAAACTTGATGGAGGAGAAATTCCAGTCTCAATATTCAGACGATGAGCAGCGCTTTAAGGAGCTTCCTCTTGTGGTCCAGCTCACTGAGATTTTTGATACTCTTCCGACGCCAGATGCTGTTGATCAAGTTTATTTTGAGCACTTCTTTCCTTTGATTGCAAAGGTGTGGGGTGGAGAGGGCCTAAGTGCTGAAGAATCAGCTCCCTTCTATCATCTTTACGAACTAAATCAACTTCTTGCTAGAAAAAATATGGGTGATATTGGAAAGAGCTTTTTTACACAAGCACAAAATATGGGTCTTATTCAGGCCCAAGGTGATAGGCCTCTGTCTGTTATTGCTATTGAATATTATTTAAATAATGGTATCGATCATGTTCTAGTAGGTATGAAGAAAATAGACTATGTGAATCAGCTAAAAGACTTTTTCTAAGAAAGTTTTACGCCTTCAATATTTAGTCTTTTGATTCTTCTTCTTTTTTTGAAAGAGGGAAGAATTGTAGATTCAATTGATATACTTCATCACCTGGATTAGCTTCGAATTTTTCAGAGAATTTGATTTGAAAATCTCTTATGAACTCTTTCATTTCTGCAAGCTTTTCTTTTTTCACTGTTAGTGTTGATCCATGGAAAGCACGTTCTGTAAAAGGAACATCAAAGGCTTCTTTGCCGTTTTCCATTTGGTCTGTGTGGTATTGTCTGGCATGTTCTCTGTTAATTTCTTGTTTTGGAACAATGTGATTTGTTGGTCTAAGTTTTCCATCTTCATCGGATAGAACACCCTCTTGAATCATTTGCTTAATGATAACAGAAATCATATCAGGAGAGATTTTATTTTTAAGTCTTTTGCTGATCCATACGGGATCATTTTTGAATTCTTTTAATTGAGTGATTTCTCTAATAGCATAACTGGCCCAGTTAAAGACGAGTTGGATTTTATCTTCTGTCGTTCCTTTCAGTTCTTTGATCTCTTGAGATTGCTCAAGCATCAAGACAACATAGGAAGGATCATCTTTTGCTGATTTTTGAATCTTAACGAGCTCTCTAAAGTAGCGCTCTTCTTTTTCTTGGAATTTAAAATATTGGCAGATCTTGTCTTGAATACCTTTTCCGGCATGACGTTGACCATTAATAATCATCGTAATAGCAGATACGCTACTTAGGCCCATTTGTTTTGCCCACATACCAAAGGACCACTGAGGATGAGTGGACTTCTTTTGGTTAAAGTGATCTTTCAAAAAGTCACGATAATCTGTGTACTCGAGGATATTAATCTTTTTTGATTCCATATATCACCTATTTAACAACTTATCGGCATCTAAATCTAGAAGCTTAAGTGTTTTTTCACACCTTTTGTGAAGGGAATTTGCTCTAAACATTTTTCAAATGCTTTGAAATCTAATCCTCAACAAATTACATTCGGTTCACCATAAAAGGGGAACATCGATGAAAAAGTTTTTAACAGGATTAATGATCGCGCTTAGTATTGTAAGCCATTCTGTACAGGCTGATAGCCAAGTTGTCTATAGTTGTGTCGATTCTACAGATGTCGTTGGTGATTCTCAGGTTGTTTATAACCTTGCAAATTTTGGACTACCAGAAGAGCTTCATGCACAAGTAAATTGTATGATCACAAGAGCTCTTGTTGATAATTGTCTCAATGTTTTTGAGGCCGGACGTGAGATCATTCTTAAGAATATCCGCTTTAGAAAAGATGGGGCACAGAAATCAACAAACTCTGGAGAGCTCGTTATGGATCTAGAAATTAGAGTTGAAAAGTTAAGTCGCTCTAATGGGAATATTCTCAAGTCCATTGGAACTGAGACGATCCAAATTAAATTTGAATCAGAAGATAAGTTAAAGCCTACACTGGAAAATATGAAAGTTGTTGACATTTCCTCCAGTGGTGTGTGTAAGTAGGTTTTATTGGGGCAGGTGGCGTGGATGGCCATTTGCTCCTTTCTTAAAGCTCTTTGAAGCAGCTTCCATCATGAAAATCTGGCCTCTCTTGCGGGTGATCTAATGCAAGAAATTCTTGATTATAATCATAAGAAAGAACCGCAGTGGCGTTAAAGAAATCGAAATCATCTAAGTTATAGGGCGATAAATTAATCTTTGTGTCAAAGCTTCTCTCTCCATTCCAGTAAAATGCAACGGGTCCTTGAATCTTTGCTTCTAGGAGATCAGAACGATAGGATGCGAACTCGTAGCAATTCCAACGACCATCATGGGTGAAATTGAATTCTAAGTAGTGGCCATCTTTTGATTTTAAAAATAACTCAAAACATGTTTCCATCCATAGCTCTCTTTGTCTTTTCTCTTTGCTATTGGAACTATGAAACAGGGGAGAATCTCCGATTATTTCATAGGAGAGTTGTATTAGGTCATCATGAATAGATTGGAGTTGAAATTTAATAGAGAGTCCCTTTTTCTTAGAAAAAGGGACAAGTGTTTCTATTATTTTCATTTCTTTTCAATCATTGACTTCATAAGATCGATTGGCAGTGGAAAGAACGTTGTTGATTTTCCTTCTCCTGCAGATATTTCTCTCATGGTGTCAAGATAGCGAAGTGTGATGGCATTATCTTGAGTGTTGAGCATCTCGGCTGCCTTTGCAAGCTTTTCCGAAGCTTCAAGCTCTCCTTGAGCACTAATAACTTTCGCTCTCTTATCTCTTTCTGCCTCTGCTTGTTTGGCCATGGCCCTTTGCATTTCTAGTGGTAGGTCAATGGCCTTCACTTCAACTGCACTAACTTTAATTCCCCAAGGCTCAGTTTGCTCATCGAGAATTACCTGGAGTTTAGAATTAATTTTATCTCTTTGTGAGAGAATTTCATCTAATTCAAATTGACCAATAACAGAGCGAAGTGTTGTTTGCGCAATTTGTGCTGTGGCCGACCAATAGTCTTCTATGGCGATGATGGCCTTTTCCGAATCTTCAACGCGAAAATAGAGAACACCATTAACTTTTAAAGTAACGTTATCTTTTGAAATAATATCCTGAGAGGGAATATCCATTGTAACTGTTCGAAGATCGACTCTTCTCATTTTTTCAAGTCCAGGGATAAGAATGATAAGACCCGGTCCTCTTACACCTGTTAATCGACCTAGTCTAAAAACAACGGCACGTTCGTATTCTGTTAAAATTTTAATCGTATTAAAAACGAGAATAATAAGAATAATAATCAGGGGAAGAAATGAATAAATTTGAGGCATTGCCTTTGACTCCTTTTAAGATTCATTAGTATTCTATCCTTACAGATTATTTATTGGCAACAAGTGGCGACAAAGGAGTGTTTGCCTCATGACACCATTTCTACTGAGAAAACGTAATAAGCAGCAAGAGCGCTATGATAAAAGAAAGCTTAAAAAAAGCTTAAGAAGAAGTGGTCTGCACGAGAAAACCTGTAATGAGCTAGTTGAAAAAATGGAAAAGGAACTCTCTAGAGAAGTCTCCACGACCAAGCTTCACGGTATGGCCAGAAGAGAGCTAGAAAAGCACTCTAAAGTAGCTGCCGCTAATTATCATATAAAAAGGGCCATGGAATTACTTGGACCAACTGGTTACCCGTTTGAGATTCTCTGTAGTGAACTTTTAAAGATGAAGGGTTTTAAAACCAAAGTCAGTCTTAATGTTAAGGGACAATTTGTTTCTCACGAGGTCGATGTCTATGCCACGAGAGCTGACATGGACTTAATGTGTGAATGTAAATATCACAACTCAAGAACTCATAAAAATGACATTAAAACGGCCCTCTATGTTTATGCTCGAAGTTTAGATATTAAGGCCAATCCCATTTCTCCTGGTTTTGATCATTTTCTTATCATCTCAAATACATATTTTTCAAAAGATGCCATCACTTATGCAGAGGGAGTTGGACTTGGATTAATCTCCATGAATTATCCCGATAGTGAGTATAACCTTGTCGAAAATATTATTCGTTATAAAGTTTATCCTGTAACCGTTTTAAAATCCTTAAAGGTCTCTGATGCCAAATCTCTTTTAGGCGAGGGGATCGTTGTGATTAGACAACTAAAGCGCAGAAGAAAGTTTGTGCAGGAACATCTTGGCCTTGATCATGATAAAATGGAAAAGATTATTGAAGAGATCAATTGCCTTTTGGCCAAGGCGATAAACTCAAAGCGAGGGGATTTATGAACATCACTTTTATCGGGGCCCTTGGAACTGTAACAGGTTCTAAAACGCTTATAGAAATAGAAGGGAAGAAGTACCTTATCGATAGCGGTCTTTATCAAGGAAGTGATCTTGTTCAAAAAAAGAATTTTGATGCTCTAGGCTTTGAAGCAAATGAGATCGAAGCAATCTTTTTGACACATGCTCACCTCGATCACGTAGGGCTCATTCCACTTCTTTATAAAAAAGGTTTTCGCGGAAAAATCTATGCCACAAAACCTACAATTGAAATTAGTAAAATCATTCTAGAGGATAGTGCAAAAATTCAAGAGCATGAAGCGAGAGAGAAAAAAACGAGCCCACTCTATACAATCGAAGATGCCTTTAGTTGTTTTGATTTGTATGAGACGATCAGTTTTCACAAATTATACAAATTGGACAATCTAAGTTTTCGCTTCTTAAGGGCCTCTCATGTTCCAGGTGCCGCAGGCATCTCCTTATATGATGGAAGTCGTGGAGAGAGTATTTATTTCTCTGGGGATCTAGGGCGCAAAAATGATGATCTTCATCACTCTTATGATGATTTGCCAGAAGTTGATGAACTCGTTTTAGAAGGAACCTATGGTGATCGACTGCACGGTGCTGATGATTTTCTAATAAAAATGAAAGAACTCATTATGAAGGCCAAAGCTTCAAATGGACTTCTTTTAATCCCTTCATTCGCTTTGGCGCGAACTCAGGTTCTTATTTATCGACTCTTTGAACTCATGAATCATGCTCCTGAATATAAAATCCCTGTCTATGTTGATAGTCCAATGAGCACAAAGATCACTGAACTGTATCGAACTTTTGGTGATGAATTGAAGATTAGCGAAAAAGATTTGAATAAGGCCTTTGAATTCGCACATTTTATTGAATGGTCAAAAGAGCGAGAGAAAATCTATCGAGATAATGAGGCCCGAATTGTTTTAAGCGCAAGTGGAATGGCAACAGGTGGTCGCGTTGTCGACTACCTAGAACGTTATCTTAAGTATGAATCAACGAGTGTTCTTTTTTGTGGATACGTAAGCGAGAACTCCCTTGGTCGAGAGCTACTTAATGGCGAGAAAGTTGTTCGTGTTAATGGACACAAACAAAGAGTTCGCGCCCATATCGACCAGCTTCATTCTCTTTCGGCTCACGCTGATTATCAGGAGATGATCGATTGGATTTCTAAGTCAGATAAAAGGCCAAGAAGAGTTTATTTAATTCATTCGGAACAAAGAGTGAGGGAGAATTTTAAGAAGATTCTTATGGAGAATTTTGATTTTGAAGTCATTTTACCTTAATGCTGCTTCGAGTTGTCTGAATTGACTAAAAGTTGACATTGAGATGACGCAAAGATGGGAGAGAATTGCTTTAATAGATATCAAGAAAACGGGGATCGGAAACGCAATCCAAAAGTTTAAGTAGCGACATCCCATTCGATACTTATCATCTTGTTTCTGACTTTCTTCTCTCTCAAAAAGGCTCCGGTCCCATTTCTAAGGTTAGTGCAAAGAATGAGCTCGACAATCGTCGGGCTTTTCTTTTATTTTGTCTTAGAAACTAAGGAGAGATTATGAATACATCTGAATATGTTAAAAATGCTATTAAAACTGAAGCGACTGACTTTAAGGCCATGGATGAGCGCCTAAGCGATGATGGATTAAAGAGACTTTTACACGCTGGCATTGGTCTTTCTACTGAAGCAGGAGAGTTCTTAGATGCTCTTAAAAAGCATATCTTCTATGGAAAAGAGCTCGATCGCGTAAATCTAGCTGAAGAGATGGGTGATCTCTTTTGGTATATGGCCATCATCTCTGATGAGCTTGGAGTAGAATTTTCAGATGTTATGAATCGTAACATTACGAAATTAAAAGCAAGATATGGAGAGAAGTTCTCTGAAAGCGCCGCTGAAAATCGTGATCTTGAAAAAGAGAGAGCAATTCTAGAAGAGCAATCGTTTAAATCTTAGTAGCATCTATTCTTTTTTCACACTCTCTATCTCTAATTCTATTTCTTTTATAGAATTGTACGAAAATCAGTAACTTAAGGGATAGAGAGTGAAATATTTCAAGGCCTTTTTCTTGGCCTTCTATTTATTGGCATCTTCGACTATTGTCGATGCAGCTCCAAGAAAAACAAATTGTTTCGCTCTTGTTGAGGAATTTATCGGTTCGATGGATACCTCTCCAACGCGAGATTTTTCGGCCCGCATAGAGGAAAGTTCTATGGCCCAAAGGGAGCCGATAATAAGAAGTTTCGTCTCATCTCAACCATCGCCATTTTGGTCATCAGATTTTTTCAAACAAGATTTCTTTTTAAAAAATAGACGCTCTCCCGTTGTAGGAGATGCTTTTGAAAGTATGAAAAGGCGCGTATTTGCTTTAGATAAAAAAATACAAACTCTTTCTTCACAAGTAGAGACTCACGAGAATAGTTTTTATTTTGATACATTTCGTTCTCAATTAAGAAAGATTGTCATTGCGGCCAAGAAGAACTTTGAAAAGTCTTCCCTTGATAAGAAGCGACTATACACTCACTCTGATCACTATACGATTATTTCGAACTTTCTTCTTGTTCCAACTCTAGGGGAATTAGCGGAATTAAAAGTTGCTCTTTCTAGGGCCAATGTTATAGGCCGTAGTATTTATCCATTTACTTTAAAAGGGATAAATTTAAGTAATATGACACTGGTTCAAAAGATATTTAAAGAATCCCTTGAGCGCGAGATAGATCATTTAGTCAGGAATATTGAGCTTGGTGGATTAAGTGTTGATAAGATTAAAAGGCAATATCCTAGACTAGCTGGAACAATTGTAGAAGATGAGAAAGATATTTTTGTTAACAAGCTCCGTTCAAAGATAGAAACAAAAGAGATTGATCTCATTAGTATCAATCCTGAATCGGGAAAAATTACGTTTCACGAAGTAAAGCACTCAGAAAAAACAGTGGGGCGAATTGCTGGAACGAGAAAAAGTATTGTGGATCAGGCAAGGTTAACGTTAGAAATTCTGCAGTTTACTAGACTTGATAAAATTGTTGAAACTGAGGTTGTATTTCCATTTGGCGGAGACAAGGAACTGGCAAAAAGTCTCGAGGCCATTGGCGTCTATCACGACGGGGAAGTTCGCGTCTCGGAAATCCCCATCGATGAAATGGTTGTGGTTCCCGATTTTTTAAAAGAGGGCCTTGAAAGTAATTAGTCCTTTAAACCAATTAGCAAATTCTCTTCTAAGCCATTCAATTTCTTTCATCGAAATCTCTCCCTGCTTAACAAGAGTGAGAGCAATATTTAAAACGTAACTAAAACGGACGCGTTGGGCCATTGTTTACTCCTAAAAATAAAATGATTTACCAAAATGTAGTCGATCTCTTTTAGATGATCAATTGCATATTTGTATTTTGTTCTTTAATTACAACTTTATCACCTTGATTGTGCTGGATAGGACTTTGGGCCTTCCAAAACTCCCCGTTAACTTTCACTTGATACAGATAAAACTCACCCTCTTGTCCAAGGGAAGTGATAACTGTCCCCTCTAGGCCAACAAATTTATTGAAACTCTTTTTTCCTACATTTTTTTGATCTCTCAAAATAATATAGGCCATAAAAATGAGAAAAAGCACAATGGCCGACGTGGCAGAGAAAATAAGTTCTCCGCTAAGATGTATGTATGAGTCATTGGTGCGAAAGAGAAAGAGTGAGCCGGTCACTAAACTCGCTATTCCCGCTATAGAAAGAATCCCATAAGAAGTGATATAAACTTCCATGATAAATAGAATAAAGGATAGGGCCAATAACCCTAGTGCTCCAAGGTTCAGTGGAAGAACTTGAAAACCAATGGCCGCAATAATAAGAGATACTGCCCCAAGTGCTCCAGCGATCATGCCTCCTGGAGTTTGTAGTTCAAGATAAATCAATGCCGCACCAATTAGAAAGAATAAGTAGGCCAGAGATGGGTTGGCAAAGATATTGAGAAGTACTTGGCCTAGATCCATTTCTTGTTCAACGACTATAGGAGTAGCACTCATTTTTAATCGACTGTCAGTTCCCTTGATGTGGATGACTTTATCGCTTAGAAAGTTTAGTAGCTGAGCTTCACTATTAACTATGCCATCGATAACTTTCTTTTCTAAGGCCTCTTTGGCCGTAAAACTTTGGGCCTTCGTGATCATGAGCTCAAAGGGCGCTGGATTTCTTTTTCTGGTTTCACTTAGGCTTCGAACAAGGGCCACAAGATCGTTTATCGCCTTGTCTCTAAGGTCGTCTTCTTTTATTTTTGAGCCCATTTGAACAGGTGTTGCCGCGCCGATATTGGTTCCTTCACTCATTAGAAGAATATGAGCACTGGATGAGATGATCGCTCCTGCACTTGTGGCACTCGAACCTTCTGGGGCCACCCAGACAATAAAGGGCAGGGGAGAGTCCCCGATGAGCGTGAGAATTTTCTTGGTCGTCGAGATGAGTCCACCAGGAGTATTCATTTTAATGACGACTAGGTTGAAGTCTTCTTTAATGGCCCTTTTTAAAGCATTGTCTAAATAATTAAAGGTTGCAGGATTAATTGATGAATCAATTGTGGTTAAAAGGATCTTATCTACTTTGTAGGTCGTCTCATTTGGAATTGTTTGCGCCATAGCACTTAGAAGTGGCGCTAAACAAAGACAAAGGATTGCGTAAAAACGTAGAAAGTGATACCTCATGATGTCCACCTTTTAAAAATTGAGGAGAATTCTTTTGAATCCATTATACAAGATAATCTTATGTGATTATATCAACCCTTTATCGGATAAAAAGTGCGAGTTTGTTAAAAATGGCGCTCTTGTCTTAAAAAAATATAAAGATGGCTATAAATTTGTAGAAAAAGGCCTAGAGAAAAAAATCCTACCGAAATACGCCAGTAAAAAATCAATTGAAGTAAAAGATGCTATCGGTCAAGTGGCCATGCCTGGTTTCTATGATATGCACTTTCACTGGGTGCAAGATGATGTACGCCTCATGCCAAAAGATAATCTTCTCGATTGGCTTTCAAATTATACGTGGCCATATGAAGCTAAATTTAAAGAGAGGAAATATTCTAAGGAAAAATCTGCTAGTTTTGCCACAGAACTTCTTGCTTGTGGAACACTTGGAGGAGCTGTTTATGCGTCTATTCATCCACACACAGTAGATGATGCGCTAAAGAACTTTGTTGGGGATTACATTGTCGGAAATGTCCTCATGACAATGAACTCACCAGAGTACTTAAGCCAAACAAAGAAAAACGCAATTAGCAGTGTTACAAAATTAGCGAGTAAGTACAAAGAAAAATATGCCATGACTCCTCGCTTTGCTATCACAACGCATCCTGATGTCATGAAAGAGTCTGCAAAGATTGCGAGACAAAATAAATCTTTTATTCAAACTCATTTGAGTGAGACTCTCAATGAGATCGATTTTGTAAAATCAATCTATAAAGATATTAAGGGTTTTGAAAAGGTTCCAACTTATACTGATATTTATAAGAAAAGTGGTGTTCTTGGGAAAAAGACAATCATGGGTCATGGAATTTATCTTTCAAAAGAAGAGTTGAAAACGCTCGCTAAGACACAAACGGCCGTTGCACACTGTCCAACATCAAATGCACCCGTTAAAGAAAAAGGTCTTGGTTCTGGACTTTTTGATTTCAAGTTTACTGAAAAGCACGGAGTTCGTTGGGCATTAGGAAGTGATATTGGAGGAGGACCATTTCTTTCAATGTTTGATGTTATGAGAAGTTTTGTTGAGCAAAATGAAAAGAAAAAAGTAAAGGGTGCAACTTATATTAAAGCACTATACCGTGCAACAATGTCTGGTGCTGAAATTATGGGTAAAGAGAAGAAAACTGGAAACTTGGAGAGTGGAAAGTTTGCAAACTTCATTCTAGTAGATGCTCCTAAGTACCAAGACAAAGATAAGGCCGAAGAAGTTTTAAAGAAAATCATCGCGCCAATGAAAAAGAAAAGGGCCGAGTACGATAAACTCGTCAATGAGACTTATTTTCTCGGCCAGTGTGTTTTTTCTAAAAATGACTAACTAGTTAGTATCGATTTCTAAGACGATTGGGCAGTGATCACTGCCCAAGATGTCTATTTGATGGTAACAGTCCTTTAAACTCTCTTTTAGGCCTTTTGAAACCCAAAAGTAATCAATGCGCCAGCCAATATTTCTTTCGCGACAATTAGAACGATAAGTCCACCACGTGTAATGGCCGTTGCCCTTAGGGTTGAAATGGCGAAAAGCATCGATAAAACCCGATTCTAATAACTTATCCATCCAGGCCCTTTCGTTGGGAAGAAAACCTGTGGTTTTTTTATTTGTCTTTGGATTGGCAAGGTCGTCTTCTGTATGGGCCGTATTGAAATCTCCTGTGATCACAATTTCTTTACCCGTATCTTTCATTAGTTCTTTTGCTTTCGCTAAAACAAGCTCACAGAAGTCCATTTTATAGGGGACGCGTGCGTGATCACGCTGACCATTGGGGAAATAGCAATTTATTAAAAAAAAGTGCTTAAACTCAGTAATTATTGTTCTTCCCTCATCATCAAAAATATCTTCGCCAAGTCCTATTTTTGAATTGGCCTTGAGATTTTTATGAATCCATGTAGAAACACCACTATAGCCCCTCTTTTTTGCGGGGGCGTATAAAGTATCGTGATCTGGTGGAGTGACAACTTCTTCTGGCAACTGGTCAACCATGGCCTTGGTCTCTTGAAGGCAGACCACGTCAGGGGCCGAATTAAGGTACCAGTTATAAAATCCTTTTTTTACACAAGCTCGAAGGCCTGCGACGTTCCATGAGGCTATTTTCATACAAAATCCTTAGTTTTTCTTTAGGTATTTATTACAAATTAGCTTTATTATTTCAAAAGTATTTATTAAATAAATTGGGGTTGCTAAAAAAAAAGACTTGATTTATGATAGAGTTAGAGTTGAGGTTGTCTTTAGTTAGGTGTCTTAACTTGTTGAAAGTTCGTTTTTGCTTGATCTTGATCACCTAAACAAAATAATGTAAGGTAAGATAACCTTAATTTAAAACAAAAGTAAAGGTGTTTAGGCTAAATCTCGAGTTTTATTTAGAAGTAATAATTTGAGAATGCGAAGATTAACTAATAATTATTTTGAATTTGATCATATGTTTTTTGATATTGTCTTAGTTAAGTTAAGACAAATAAACGGAGATTTTACAGGAGAATATTTATGCGCTGCTTTGAAAACATTGCAAAACTAATTAGAACAAAAAGAATCAACCACCCAAAAGGTTATTCTCAATCTGAACTTTCACACCTTCTTGGTTACAAGAATGGTCAGTTCATCTCGAACGTTGAAAGAGCACTTTGTAACATTCCACTAAAAATGCTTACAAGAGTTTCTGAGGTTCTAGACATCGATCCAGCTGAACTTAAAGCTGCGATCCTTAAGGATCACGAAAGAACACTAGATAACTACCTTGAGAAAGGAAGAGCACAAGCTGCTCAAACTAGTGAAGTACAAGAGTCTTCTGCTGCTCTTATGTAATTTAAAAAAAATGGTTGCGAAAAAAAGCCCCGCTTTATAGCGGGGCTTTTTGTTTTTTAGGCTTAGTTTAGAGACCTTTGTAGGCCTTGTAGTCTTCTATTGATCCCACACTTTCCTCTGTATCTTCAGAGTAGTCAGAATCAGACTGAGTCGTTAAATAGTGAGGATCTTCGATATCTTCATACTTAACTTCGATCTCTCCCATCTTTGGAAGTTCATGATTATTTGAATAGATTTGATCGGGAGAGAGGCCATCGAAATGCTTGTTAAAGATTTCCTTTTCCTTCTCATTGAGTCCACTTTCAAACTCTCTCACTTTATTCATACTGGCTTCGTAGTTGCGCTCAAGCTTCGCAAGCTGTCTTTCATCAGCACGGTAGTATAAAGAAAAGTACTTTCTTCTAGCATGGAGATGTTGTTCTAAAATATTGAGGTACTTCGTAATAACTCGCTGAGGTCCGCTAGGGGCCTTTCTATTATTTCTATTTTGAGGTCTACGACGTCTCTTATTATTGGATGAACCAGAAGTTTTCTTTGGACGAGTCGCCTGGGCGCTCTTTTCTCCTGTGTTGCTTTTTTGAGCCTCTGGATTATTTGAGCGTGGTTTATTAGAAGAGTTATTTCTTCTTCTCGACTTACTTCTATTTGGGCGGTTCGAGTTTTTGGCCGGACGGTTTGGTTTCGAACCATTATTTTTATTGTCTTCAGACATAGTGTGTTACCTTCCTTGAAAGTTTAATAATAGTCAAGGCCGACTCTACCGTCAACTTTTGTCCATAACACATTGGGACTGTTCAAACTGTGAAAATTTGATACTGTTAGGGAGATTTCTATTGATACTTAGGATGCCACAAGGAGTTTTTTTTATGGCAAATAAAAAAGTTAAAGTTGCGGTAACTGGTGCCGCTGGTCAAATTGGTTATGCAATCCTTTTTAGAATTGCTTCTGGACAAATGTTTGGACCTGAAACAGATGTAGAGCTATCTCTTCTTGAACTACCTCAAGCACTTGGTGCTCTTGAAGGTGTGAAGATGGAACTTGATGACTGTGCTTTCCCACGTCTTAAAGGAATTACTTGCACAGATAAGATGGAAGTAGCTTTTAAAGATGTAAACTGGGTTCTTGCAATTGGTGCAGTTCCAAGAAAAGATGGAATGGAGAGATCTGACCTTCTTAAAGTAAATGGTGGAATCTTTGGTCCACTTGGTAAGGCCATGGCAGCTCACGGTGCTGATGACTGTAAACTTTTTGTTGTTGGTAATCCATGTAACACAAACTGTCTTATTGCTATGGAAGCTTCTGGTCTTCCTAAAGAAAGATTCTTTGCTATGACAACTCTTGATGAAAATAGAGCAAAGACTCAACTTGCAATGAAAGCAGGTGTTGATGTAACAGAAGTTAAGAACATGACAATTTGGGGGAACCACTCAGCAACTCAATATCCAGATTTCTACAATACTAAAATTGGTGGGAAATCAGCTGCTGAAGTCATTACAGATACACAATGGCTACAGGGTGATTTTATTTCAACTGTACAAAAGCGTGGTGCTGCGATTATTAAAGCTCGTGGAGCTTCATCTGCCGCTTCTGCTGCTAATGCATGTGTTCAAGGTGTTTACAACCTTACTCACGATACTCCGGCCGGTGAGACATTCTCTATGTGTCTTTCTTCTAAAGGTGAATATGGAGTTGATGCTGGTCTTATTTTCTCATTTCCATGTAGAGTTGAGAATGGTCAATTAAAAGTTGTTGAAGGTGTTGAGCACAACGAATTTGGTAAACAAAAATTTGAAGCAACTCTTGATGAACTAAGAACAGAAAGAGATACAGTTAAAGAACTCGGACTTATCTAATAAAAAAGGCTCCCTAAGGGAGCCTTTTATTTTTGCATTTCATTAAACATTTGCATTCTTTGAAATTGGGCCTCTTGTTGATTGGCCTGCTTTTCATCATGATCTTCAACCCAACTTAGTGGGACGCGAAAATTATTTGATGTACAAGCACTCACTACAAGCACAACGAAGAGACAAGGCAATAGCTTTTTCATAAGAACTCCTTTTTAAGTTCTTATCGTCATATTTGATTAATACTTGAGCTTATTTGTCGCCTTTTGTGATTGAGAGAATATGTCTTTGTTCTTCTATTGATAAGGCCTCGATTTCATGGACTTTTTTCTTCTTCAGTCCATTCTTTCTTACAAGCTCATCGGCTTGGCGAAGTCTCTTTGTTAAGTCTTGTCCCATGCGATAGAGCCAGTTTGGAAAAACTTTTTGGCTTTCCTCTAGAGGTAATTGAATTAAAGTACAATCTGTCTTGGCCATGACATAGGCCGATCGTTTTTGATGATCAAAGTAGGAGAGTTCCCCTAGAAATTGTCCTGAAGGAATAATGGCAACAGGATGAACCTTCGTTCCCTCTGTTACAAAAACGAGGAGCTCACCTTGTTCAACCCAATAGAGATCAAAGTCTTCATCTCCTTGAGAGCATATGAGTTCGTCTTTTTTATAAGTTTTTCTAATTCCAGCTTCCATTACTTTCCCTATAAGTTAAATGTTTGCTCTATTTGAAAGAGAAGTTCTTTTTCTAGTTGCTCGTAGTAAATCGACTGAGGCGTATCATCAGATAGAAAGAGTGCCTTTCTTCCAAGCTGAATGTTAACCATGTGATCGAAGTCGATAATTGGAATAGACTCTCTCTTTGCTTTATTTCTAATAATAGAGTTTAAAACAGGGTGTGTTCGCCAAAATTTACAATCATAGGCATGGGCGAGCATTAACTCTTTTTTTGCTTCCCCGTATTTTCCAAGTCTCATGGCACTGTGGCCGACAAGATAGTGTGAATAGGCATTTCCATTGGTCACAGAGAGAAGTTTTCTCGATCTATAATAGGCATCTTTAACTTTTGATTCTTTAAGAAGTCTTCTAATATCATTTTGCTCAATAACAATGGTGTTGCTATTGGCGTTGTCGCAAACTTCTTTAGGCGCAAGCTCAAAGTTTATGGGATCAGTGATAAAAAGTAGCTTTGAGTTGTTTTGCCTGGCAAAGTAAATTAACTCACTGAGTTCCAGCTCAAAGATTTTAAAACTAACTTCTAGAATGATTTGCTTGGCCTTTGTCGATATGTCTTTATCAAAAGGGATAATTTCTTTCGATAGCAAAATTGGCTTCACTGGTTCATAGATAAATCGACTTAAATCGGGAAGTGTCATTATGAGTGAAAGAAGTTTTTGATTATCGTAGCGTTCGATATTTTTTAGAATCTTTTGGTATTGATTCGGACGAAATTTCAATTCCGTATGCTCTGAAGATCCAAGGTAGACGATAATCATCTTTGGAAGCTTTTTGAGAGATTTTAATTTGTGGAGAATCCTGTGGAGACCTTCATCTCTTTGTGCCCAAAATTCAACTTTCAGAGGATAGCGTAGGTTTTTTGATGTTACTTTAACGATATTATCGGTAAGTGATTTTAATTCGAGTGCCTTTTGGTCGCCAAAAACGAGGACATCGCTCTGGTTAATTTCCTGGTTAGGGGATTGTTCATAGGTGAATTTGTATGGGTAGGGCTCAATCTGCTTTTGAGTACTTATGAACCTGTGTGTCACAACTCCAATAGCACCTAGAATTAAGAGCAAGAAAATATATTTAATCTTTTTGAGCATAGAGCTAAAATCCGATGTTTTGGGGTATAAAAAAGCATCTATACCTTTATTGTATTAGAAAAATCTGGTAGTTAAAAGACGGGTTTTTCTGTCCTATTTTTAAGACTTGGATTTTGCTTATGACAAAAAGATGGGTGCCTGAGCTACTTGCTCCGGCCGGTAATTTAGAGAAATTAAAAGTGGCCATTCTTTATGGGGCCAATGCTGTCTATCTTGGAGGCCAAAAATTTGGACTTCGATCGGCCGCCGATAATTTTACATACGAAGAGCTAGAAGAGGGTGTGCGTTTTGCTCATGAGAGAAATGCTCAAGTTTATGTCGTACTCAATAGCTTTTTACATGATAAAGAATTAGATGAGCTTCCTGAGTTTTTGGAATTTTTAGAAAGTATTGGCGTCGATGCCTTAATTGTTTCTGATCTTGGTGTTATTACGACGATTCAAAATCATTGCAATATAGAAATCCATTTATCTACACAAGCAAGTTGTTTAAATGTTTATGCAGCAAAAATGTGGAAAGAGATGGGAGTGACTCGCATCGTTCTTGGTCGTGAGGTTTCACTAAAAGAAGCGTCAAAAATTAAAAAAGAAACTGGCCTTGAAGTTGAAATGTTCATTCATGGTTCAATGTGTATGGCCTACTCGGGAAATTGTGTGATCTCAAATTACACTCAAGGGCGTGATTCTAACCGTGGAGGTTGTGCTCACTCTTGCCGTTTCGAATATAGCTTAGATTTTGAAGAAGAACAAAAGAAGGCCTACTTCATGAGTTCAAAAGATCTCGAAGGAATTCGTGTTCTGCCTGAGTTCATTGACTGTGAGATTGATTCGCTAAAAGTTGAAGGTCGAATGAAATCTCATCACTACGTTGGAACGATTTCAAAAGTTTATTCTGATGCCATTAAATATTATGAAAAAGAAGGGCATCTTCTTAGTGAAGATATGAAGGAATGGGAAACGGAGCTAAGAAAGATTACTCATCGTGATTATACTCAAGCCTCTCTCATTGAACCTGCTGGTGCCGACTCTATTTATACGGAACGTCTTCACGATGAAAATGAATACGTGGTAGTAGGAGTAGTTCTCGATGTTCATGAAGATGACCATCTTGTGATTGAAGTTCGCTCAGCCTTTAGACCTGGTGATACCTTAGAGCTTGTTCCTTTTTCTGGACCAAGCCAAGAAATTGAAGTTTCCTTTGCTACGACCATTATGGATGAACCTTATGAAAAAACTAAGCCTGGTTACTTAGTTAAAATTCCTTATGTAAAAGAGGCCCAAAAGTGGAACATCGTCAGAGCGAGGTTATCATGAAATTAATTAGTTATTTGCAAAAAGAAGAAGACCTCATAAGGGCTAAAGAAGCCGGTCTAGAGGAAGTAATCATTGGTACAGATGTCTTTTCTCGCTTTGGTTCACTCACAATTGATAAGGCCAATGATCTTGCAAAAAAGTGCCTTGCTCTTAAAATACGACCTGTTTTTGAATGGGATGTTTTGATGGTGCAAACTAAATTTGAAATAATCGTTCCAAAATTAAATGAAGTCGATTTCAACTCTTTTAAGGCCATTCGTGTTCAGGATCCAGGGGCCTTTGGTTATATTTTAGAACACTACCCAAATTTACCAATTCAACTTAATCTTGAAACTGGAAATCACAATCTCATAGGGATTCAGCGATGGATCGACTCGGCCAAAGAGAGAGTTGAGCGAATCATTTTATCTATTGAATTTCCAAAAGCTAAACTAGAAGAATATATTACCAAGCTCAAGGTTTCTGTAGAATTTTTGGGACTTGGGCGTATCTTGTTATTTTACACGCCAAGAAGTCTTCTCGGTCCACTTGTTTTTGATCACGATGATTCAGAAGTCGTCTCTGTTCATAACAGACCTATTGAAGTTTATGGATCAAGTGAAGAATCACCACACAGTGGTTTTCCAATCATTGAAAATAGACATGGGACTTTTATGTTCAATATAAAAGATCATTGTCTATTAGAGAACTTTCTAGAACTGCAGCAGATGAATCTTGCTTATTGTCGAATTGATCTTCGATTCGTTGAACAAAACACGAATCTTTTAAAAGATATTCAAACTCTCAACGATTCTTTTGATAGTGAACTGGCAAAGTCAATCAAAGAGAAGTATCCAGCGAAGGTCATTCGTGGCTACTATCAAGTTAACAAAAGTGATGCTCTTTTCTCTAAACTTAAGAACAAGAGAACTCTTAGAAATGATGAGAACTATCTTGGAGATATTCTCGAAGTGAATAAGAAAAAGCACTTAGGCCTTCTCATTCGAAATGAATCAAGACAGTTAAAAGTTGGCGATCAAATCGAAATTAGAACACCTGATGGAAAAGTGAAAAATACAGTGATTCACGAACTTAAAAACTCTAAGCACGAAAGTTTAGAGGAAGCTTCAAATGGACAAGTGGTTTTCTTTTCTCATGTTAGTGGCGTTAGTGTGAAGTCGAGTGTCTATTTAGCATGATTTTATCCCTGCGCATTCTCCTTGTTTTTGCTTTGTTTCTTTTGACTAGTACGTTTGCAAGAACAGACTTGGATTATCGATTTCAAGGGAGCTTTCGTTCTTACCCACAAGGGGGAGCGGTTGATTCAGACCTTGGAATCGGAAAGCTTCTTTGGAAGAAAAATCCAATTCTCTATGGATATGTAAGATCTTCTTTGCAACTAAAAACAAGTGCAATCGTTAACTATGCAACAGCGCAGCTTGAAGTCTTTCCGGTATCATTTATTGGCCTTTATATTGCTAAATCATATGGACATCGATCATTAACGAATCTACAGGGGTTTGATTGTCTTGAAGTCAATTGCACAAGCTCTGTTAGGAAAAATGTTTTTGGAATGAATATTGCCCTCGCTTATAAGAAATTTAAGTTGGTTCACTTTTTTCGCCAAGAGCAAATTCATTACAAAGATGAGCAAGGAAGTTTTGCCGAGGAATTATCAAACCTTATTTTAACTCAAAGTGATAAGCTTGATTCGTTTACGACTATCTTTGGGCGAGATTTAAAAGATCAGTGGTTTGTTGGTGCACTTCATCTCTATTCGAAGGCCCATCATAGCAAGAATTTTACTTCGATGAATTTTCTTGTCGTTCAAAAGACTATCGAGCGCTGGAGTTTTCAAGGAGGAGTTGGTAAATTTAGAACTTCTCTTGGTAAGGATCATCTAAGCTCTCTTTTTATTGTTCGTTATAATGGTAAAAAGGGATTGAGGTTATTTTAATGAAATCTATTCTTTTACTTTGTTTTCTTTTTTCTTCTTGTTCTGTCATGTACAAAAAACTTGGTGGTGATTTTTCTCATAAACCAGATGAAATTAACCAGGTTCTATCTCAAGATGCACAAAAATTGATCAAAGAGAGTTTCACTAATATAGATTTAAAAAAGATTGAAGATCTTCATATGCACGTTGCTGGTCTTGGAAAGGGAAATACTGGTCTTTGGGTCAATCCCAATATGAGAAAGTGGTGGAAGCACCTTGGAAAATATAATCGTTTTAATGTTTATCTATCAGCAAGTGGTGTTCAGGACATTGATAAGGCCGATCAAGAGTATGTTACTCGTTTAGTATCGCTTCATAAAAACCTTCCTTTTGTATTTAAGTCTCATATTTTTGGTTTTGATTATCATTATAAAAAAGATGGAACGATAGACTATCATCATTCTGAATTCTATGTTCCTAATGATTATATTGTCGAACTATCAAAGAAGAATCCTGAATACTTTGTTCCTGTTGTCTCTGTTCACCCTTATAAAAAGGGGGCGATAGAAGAGCTTGAAAAGTATGCTGAAATGGGGGTTCGCCATGTTAAGTGGCTCCCAAATGCCATGGGAATGGACCCTTCTGATCAGTCACTTGAGCGCTATTATAAAACTCTCATCGCTAATAACATGACTTTGATCACTCATACTGGTGAGGAGAAGGCGGTTGAAGGAGAGGCCTTTCAAGAGCTTGCGAATCCTTTAAAACTAAGATACCCCCTCGACCTTGGGGTCAAAATCATCATGGCCCACATGTCTAGTCGTGGTCAGTGTAAAGACTACGATCATCAAAATGTGAAAGTGGAATGTTTCGATCTATTTTGGCGACTTTTTAAAGAAAAAAAATACGAAAAAAATCTCTTCTCTGAAATGTCAGGTCTTCTTATTCACGCGAGAATTGGCCGTCCTCTCAATAAATTAATTGAGCATCCAGAAGTTCATCATCGCATTGGTTATGGATCTGATTATCCATTAGTTGCAATTAACTTCATCTATCGAACGAGTCAGTTGTATGAACTTGGTTACTTAACAGAAGGTGAGAAAGAGGCGCTTAATGAAATCTATGGCGTAAACCCTCTTCTTTTTCATTACGTTATGCTTAGAACTGTTCGTCATCCTAAGACAAAAGAGAAGCTTACAAGTGAGGCCTTTCATTCTCCATTTTTATAGAGAATAAACTTCACATCCATTCCGCCATTTTGAAAGAGAAGTTCTTTTTCTTTTAATAGACCTTTAACTTTTGGATCTCTAAATTTTTTAGGAATGAGAATACCTATAAACATTGGCTCATATAGCTCTTTCCATTTCTTTAAAAGAAATTCGAAATACTCTTCTTTATTGCCTGCTATTTTGACTCTTTTTCCATAGGGTGGATTGCAAATGATCGCGAGATTGGTGGAGTCGATTTCTTTTTTTTCTAGTCCATCACCTTTTGATGAAAGAATCCTTTTTGTTGTGTCTTCATATGTTGATTCAAAGGCCTTGATATTTTCAATGAGCCCTTGGTAAGTGGATGCATCCAGCTCGTTGGCATAGAGGTTATTTAATTTAAAGGGGACTTTTTCTTTTAAATCTTTTGGTACAATAGCTTTAAAAGCTTTCATGTACTCATATTGAAAAGATCTCTTTTGATCTTTTGCAAAACTTAATGCTTCAAAGAGAAAGGTGGCCGAACCGCACATTGGATCATACAGATCAATTTCTTTATTTTGATCTTTTAGAAAACTAAATAAACAGGCACTGGCAAGATTCTCTCTAAGAGGGGCTTCACTAGAGTGGAGTTTGTATCCTCTTTGATCGAGCCTATTTCCACATAAGTCGAAATTTAGACTTACGAGATCTTCAGTCACTCTGACATTCAACTGAAATTTCCCCAGAGTTCTCGCAAGCTCTAGGTCTTTTTTCTTTGGCGCCTGTGCTTTATAAAAGTCTTCGATTCCTTTAATTATTGAGGACTCAATTTTTTTTGTGTGCATGAGACGCGAATTTTTACAGGTGACTTTGATTGCGGGAACTTCTCCTAAGAGATAGTCACTCCATTTAATTTTTGTAGTTTTTTTATAGAGCTTAGGAAGATCGCGACACTTAAATTGATCGATTCTAAGTAATATGCGCGTAGGTATTTTAAGCTTTGGAATGAGGGCACTTATCTCTTCTAAAGTGAAGAGACCTTCGAGTACTCCTTTGGCCTTTTCAACTTTAGTGTCTGTTAAAAGTTTGAGCTCTGCTTGTGCGAGTTCTTCTAGTCCAAGAGGTATTTGAATAATGATAGGGAAGTTCATGTCCAATCTATCTCATGGAAAGCTCACAAATAGCTAGGCATATTCTAGACTTTTTCTGCTAAATAGATCTTTGTGAGTAAAAAATTCAGATACTTGGAACCTTTACAGGGCTTGTTTAAGCATCTGTTTTTTGTCATGACGTAAAGGGTCAGACATGTTATGTTCTGCCTGTCATGACAGTATTAGATAAACGAAAAACAGACCACATTGAACTGGCCGTTCAGGCCCAATTAGAAAGTGCACAAGTCGATGGGCGCTTTTACTATGAACCTCTTTTTGGTCATCATCCTAAAGAAATTGATTTGCAGTGTTCATTTCTCGGCAAGAAGATGGGGGCCCCTCTTTGGGTTTCATCTATGACCGGGGGAACAGGACCTGCGAGACATATCAATCAAAACCTTGCCCAGGCCGTAAAAGAGTTTGGACTTGGAATGGGACTTGGCTCTTGTCGCTCTCTGCTAGAGAGTGAAACATATTTTGAAGACTTTAATCTTCGTCCTATTCTTGGAAAAGATGTTCCTTTTTATGCCAATATTGGAATTGTACAAGTAGACGAGCTTTTAAAAACAAAAGAAATTCATCGCCTAGAAGATCTTTTAGAACGTTTGGATGTCGATGGAGTTTTTGTCCATTTAAATCCCTTACAAGAGTGGTTTCAGCCTGAAGGAGATTTCCTCGAGAGAAGCTCTCTTTCTATCCTAGAAGAGCTTATTTCTAGCTCTAAGATGAATGTTATAGTGAAAGAGGTTGGACAGGGAATGGGGCCTAAAAGTCTTAAGGCCTTAATGACAATGCCATTGGCCGCTATTGAATTTTCTGCTTTTGGGGGAACTAATTTTTCTAAGCTTGAGATGCTTAGAGATCACCAAGGGATAAAAACAGCTTACGAACCACTTGCAAAAGTCGGTCATACCGCTAGTGACATGGTCGTCCTTGCTAATGAAGTGCGCCGTAGTCTTGGTGATGATTGTTTAGTGAAAGATTTCATTATCTCTGGTGGGGTGAAAGATTTTCTCGACGGTTATTATCTAACATCCTTATTTGAAGGCAATGCTGTTTATGGCCAAGCAAAGGCGCTTTTAGAGCAAGCTAATCAAGATTATCAAACATTACAAACATATATCCGCTATCAATTGCTAGGACTTTCCATGGCCAAGCAATTTTTGACCCTAAGGAGTTCACTTTGAAACCAATTAAGGGATTTTCTAAATTAACAAAAGTAGAGAAGTTAAATTACATCGTTGAGAATTACTTAGACGCTTCTAAGCACAAGCTCGAAGAGATTAAAAGCTTTTGGCACTCTAATGCTCAAGCGCAACAAATCCTTGATGACTTTTCTGAAAATACTGTTTCGAATTTCTTTTTCCCTTACGGGGTGGTTCCTAATTTTAAGCTCAATGAAACTCTCTACTGTGTTCCAATGGTTATTGAAGAGAGCTCTGTTGTCGCAGCTTGTGCTCGCTCAGCTAATTTTTGGTTAAGCCGTGGTGGCTTTAAAGCGGAAATTGTTGGGACAGAGAAGGTTGGGCAGGTTCACTTTTCTTGGAAAGGTGAGAGTTCAAAATTAATTAAGTTTTTTAATGAGAGCGCAAAAGAACTTCTACTCAATGAAGTAGCTCCCCTTCTTACAAATATGGAACAAAGAGGTGGTGGTCTCAACTCGCTGGAGCTTAAAGATTGTACAGATAGAGAAGATGACTACTATCAACTCTGGGCCACATTTGAAACATGTGATGCGATGGGTGCTAACTTTATCAATTCTGTGCTAGAGGCCCTTGGTCAAAAATTTAGAACTCTTGTTAGTGATAATGAGAGTTTCAATGAAACTGAAAAAGATCTTCTGGTTATCATGGCCATCCTTTCCAATTACACGCCAAATTGTCGTGTGAAGGCGATGGTTGAGTGCCCAGTTGAAGATTTAGAAGATAAAAGTCTTGGAATGAGTGCTGAACTTTTTGCTACAAAAATGAGAAAAGCTGTTCGTATTGCCGAGATTGATGTCAATAGAGCGACAACTCACAATAAAGGGATCTTTAATGGTATTGATGCTCTGATTCTTGCTACTGGTAATGATTTCAGGGCGATAGAGGCCTGTGGTCATACATATGCAGCAAGAGATGGTCAGTATCGTTCTCTTACGCACTGTGAGATAAAAGATGGACTCTTTCGTTTCTGGATAGATATCCCACTCGCCCTTGGAACAGTTGGAGGATTAACCAAGCTTCATCCAATGGCCAAACTATCTTTAGATATGTTAAATAAGCCTAGCGCAAAAGAATTGATGATGATTGTTGCTGCTTGTGGACTTGCTCAAAACTTTGGAGCACTTCGTTCACTGGTAACTTCTGGGATTCAAAAAGGTCATATGAAAATGCACCTTGTGAATATTTTGAATCAGCTTGAGGCTTCCGAACAAGAGAGAGAGATTGTAAGGGCCAAATTTCAAGATCGCATCGTTTCTTATAAAGACGTGAGAGAAGAACTAGCAAGTTTAAGAGACTTACAATAATAGGGATTTAAATGTATACGCATTCCGAAAGGTTATCAAAATATATTGGTAGTGGTGGTGCCATGCTTGATCCGCATACGACTGATCAAAAATTCTTTGGACACGGAAAACTCCTCCTTTCTGGCGAGTACTTTGTGATGGATGGTGCAAGTGCTCTTGCTCTTCCAACTAAAGTTGGTCAATCACTTCAGGTTCGTTATAGCCCTTCTTTTGATCCTAAGCTCACGTGGAAGTCTTATGATTGCCATGGAAACCTTTGGTTTGAGGCAAGTTTTGAGTTTTGGCGTTTTCAGTGTACGAATGATACGGTGACACCTGAGGCTCAAGTTCTTCAGCAACTGCTCATTCAGGCCAGAAAACAAAATGCTCATTTTCTTAGAGATGAAGTCGATGTCGAAGTTATTACTCACCTAGGTTTCCCAAGAGACTGGGGACTCGGTTCAAGTTCGACTCTTATTTATAATCTTGCTCAGTGGGCCTATATTTCACCTTTTGAATTACTTTTTAATAC
This sequence comes from Halobacteriovorax sp. GB3, assembly GCF_028649655.1. Taxonomy (NCBI): domain Bacteria; kingdom Pseudomonadati; phylum Bdellovibrionota; class Bacteriovoracia; order Bacteriovoracales; family Halobacteriovoraceae; genus Halobacteriovorax; species Halobacteriovorax sp. GB3. The sequence goes on along the minus strand of NZ_JAQSLN010000003.1, from coordinate 491,420 downwards.
GCAAGGTGGTTCAGGTTACGATATTGCTTGTGCTCAGTCCCAGGGACCAATCATGTATCAGAAAAAGAGCTCTGGTCCAGAGTGGTCACAAGTTGGATTTAATCCAAGCTTCAAAGAAAATCTTTATTTCGTTCATTTAAATAAAAAGCAAAATTCACGTACAGCTATTGAGTACTATAAAGCTCAACGCCCTCACTCGCCTGAGGTTATTAGTAATATATCTCGTATCACTGATGATCTCGTTCGTTGCTCTGGCCTTGAGGAATTTGAGTTTCTCATTAACGCTCATGAAGATATTGTTGCCTCCAGCTTAAAGTTGACGACGGCCAAAAAGAATCTTTTCGATGATTACTGGGGGTCTGTTAAGTCTCTCGGTGCATGGGGAGGGGACTTTGCTTTGGTTAGTTCTACGCGATCACAAGTTGAGACAGAAGAGTACTTCACGTCCAAAGGACATGATGTCATTCTTCCTTATGAAGATCTCATCTTGAGTTCACCACTCAATTCAGAGGAATTTCATGGAAAAACATTACATTAATAAGAACCTACGTATCAAGGGTGATGCCGGTTCTGGACGCTTTGCTTGGCGAAGTCCTTCTAATATTGCCATTGTTAAGTATTGGGGAAAGTATGGAGTTCAACTTCCAAGCAACCCCTCGCTAAGTTTCACTTTAAGTGAAGCAACAACTACGATGGACCTCTCTTGGGCCATGAAAGATAAGCCTAGTGAGAATATTGAAATCGATTTCTTTTTTGAAAATAAAGAAGCTCCTAAGTTTAAAACAAAAATTGAAGCTTTCTTAAACTCAATTCAAGATGTTTTTCCTTTTTTAAAGCAACTTGAACTAGAGTTTAATTCTACGAATACTTTTCCACACTCTGCGGGAATTGCATCTTCTGCTTCAAGCATGAGTGCCCTGGCCCTTTGCCTATGTTCTCTTGAAAAAGAAATTTTTGAAGGGAAAGCAGGTGAGCTGACTGATCAAGAGTTTCTACAAAAGGCCTCTTATATTGCTAGGCTTGGCTCAGGAAGTGCTTGTCGTTCACTTTATCCACATGCTGCTACATGGGGAGAATTTGGACAAGAGGGAAGTTCTAAGTTTTACGCCTCTGCTTATACTAAGCTACATGAGGTCTTTAAAACATACTGTGATTCTATTTTAATCGTCTCTTCTGGAGAGAAGCCTGTCTCTTCTCGAGCGGGTCACGCTCTTATGAAAGATCATCCTTTTAGTGATGTACGCTTTTCAAATGCAAGAGCAAATTTAGACAAACTAACGTGGGCGCTAGAAAATGGTGAACTTGATGAGTTTGGAGTTATCTTAGAACGTGAGGCCCTCGAGCTTCATGGTCTTATGATGAATTCAAATCCAAGCTTTATTTTAATGAGACCAAATACTCTCTCTATCATAGAAAAGGTAAGAGCGTTTAGAGCACAGACGAAGTGTCCTCTCTATTTCACTCTCGATGCTGGACCTAATGTTCACCTGCTTTATCCTAAGGCAGTGGAGAAGCAAGTTAGAGAGTTCATTCAGTCTGATCTTTTAGAGCATTGTGAAGGTCAACAAGTTATTCATGACTTTGTAGGAACTGGTCCTCTGGATCTGTAAAAGGCTTTTATGACCCCTTCTAAATCAAACTTTAACTCTAAGGTTCTCCTCTTTGGTGAATATTCTGTTGTTCGAAGTGGGGATGCTCTTTGTCTTCCTTATTCTCTTTTTGATGGCCATCTCACATTTCCAAAAGAGAACGTGCGAATCGATTCTGAGTTAAAGGCCCTTTGCCAATATTTAAAGAAATTAAAAAATGAACAAAGACTTTTGATCGACCTCGATGTCACAAGTTTCGAATTTGATATCTCACAGGGACTTTCTTTTAATTCAACAATCCCACAAGGCTATGGTGTTGGGAGCTCTGGAGCTCTTTGTGCTGCTGTTTTTGATCGCTACCACAATAGTGATCTTAAAGCGCTAAGTGAGGTTGATTTGAAGGCCGCTTTTGCTCAAATTGAATCGCATTTTCACGGCTCTTCTTCTGGAATTGACCCCCTTATTAGTTATTACAATAGGCCTATTAAAATTGTTTCTAAGGGACAACTTGAATTTGTTGATTTGCCAAATTTTGAAGGAAAGGGAAAGGGAGCGATCTTTCTTCTTAATACCGGACGACCTCGTCGTACAGAGCCCCTTGTGAATCTCTTTTTAGAAAAGTGCAAGACAGACTCTTTCTCTAAACTCTGTGATCAGGTCCTTCTGCCTATTAACGACAATTGTATCGAGCACTTCTTGTGTGGTGATATGGATCGTCTTTATGAAGACTTTAAGGAATTGTCTGATTTTCAATTCAGACACTTTGCTCCTATGATTCCAAAGCTGTGTGTTGATATCTGGGAAAATGGTATCAATGGAGAGGATTACTACCTGAAACTTTGTGGTGCTGGTGGAGGTGGTTTTCTTTTAGGGATGACCAAAGACTTCGATAAAGCGGCAAATTCTCTCTCTGGGCATGAAATTCGCCCCTTAATTCGTTTCCCATAAAGTATAATAATTCCATATATTTATGTAATCCGTTTTGTTGCGTCTATATAGAAGTGCGTAAGTTTTGCGTAAGTTTCGTTTTTTTGATATGATTGCTTTCATGAAGAATCTAAAACCAAAGGGAGCAGGCCTTTATTTGTCGCGTATCCCTTGCGGCTTTCCAAGCCCTGCCGATGATTACCTCGAGATGAGACTCTCTTTGGATGAGTATGTTATTAAGAGAGAGTCCTCGACATTCTTCGCGCGAAGCGAGGGACAGAGCATGGAGCCTTTGATCTTTGAGGGTGATCTCGTTACTGTTGATCGTTCCATTTCTCCTCGCAGCGGAGATGTCGTTTTATGTATTCTTGATGGAGAGTTTTGTATAAAGCGTTTTGTTCTTACTTCCAAGGGGGGCGCTCTTGTCTCAGAGAATAAGAAGTTTAAAGATATTTATGTTGATCAACATCGTGATTTTTCAATTTGGGGTGTTGTGACTTTTGTCATCCATGAGTTTAAGAGATAGGCCTTATGGTTGAGAAAGTTTATGCCCTTGTCGATTGTAATTCTTATTACGTCTCTTGTGAGAGGCTATTTAATGCGCGCTTAAGAGATATTCCTATCGTTATTCTCTCTAATAATGATGGTTGTGTTGTTTCTTTATCTAAAGAGGCCAAGCTCCTTGGTATTAAACGGGGGAGTCCTTATTTTAAAATAGAGAAAATTTTAAATAAGCATGGAGGAAAGGCCTTCTCTTCTAATTACACCCTCTATGGAGATATGTCGGCAAGAGTGATGAAGACTCTTGCCTCGATGGTTCCTGGAATGGAGATTTATTCTATTGATGAGGCCTTCTTAGATTTAACAGGCCTTGAGCATCACGATCTATCGGCCTTTTGTCATGAGATAAAAATGCGAGTTGAAAAAGAAGTCGGGATTCCTGTTAGCCTTGGTTGTGCGCGAACAAAAGTTCTTTCAAAGGTTGCTAATAGATTGGCAAAGAAATCTCCAAAGGCTAATGGTGTTTTAAACTTAGTTGATTCTCCCTATCTCGATCTTGCTTTGGAGAGAACTCCCATTGAAGAGGTGTGGGGGATCGGTAGAAAATCGGCAGAGAAACTTATCTTTCAAGGAGTTCGATCGGCCTATGATTTTCGTGAATACAAAAATGAAAGAATGATTCAGAAGCTACTAACAAAGGTCGGAAGACAGATTCAAGAAGAGCTTAGAGAGGTTCATTGTTTCAATTTGGAAGAGGGTATCGAATCTAAAAAACAAATTATTAGTTCAAAGTCTTTTGGACGTCCAATTCTTCTTAAAAGTGAGATGAAAGAGGCCATCGCCAATTATGTCTCAAGGGCCAGTGAAAAACTTAGAAGACAAAAGAGTGTTTGCTTTCAAGTGGGACTTTGGCTTACGACAAATCCTTTTTCAAACACTCCTCAATACCATAATCAAGTTTTTATGCCCCTTACGACAGGATCACAAGATACTCTCTTTCTTATTGATTGTGCTTTTTCTTTACTCGATCACATTTTTGAGGAGGGTTTTAGTTATAAAAAAGCTGGAATTATTTTAAGTGATCTTAGAGATGAAAGAGAAAATCAGCTCTCTTTATTTGGACCTGTTCTCGACCCAAAGAGAGAGAGGCTTATGAAAGAGATCGATCGCATCAATTTACTCTATGGGAGCGAGACCATTAAGTCTTTGGCCTGTGGTCTCGATCCCATGTGGAAGATGTTGTGTGAGAAAAAATCTAAAAACTTTACGACAAGATGGAGCGATATTATTAAGGCCCGTTAAGCGTAATTTTTTTCAACTTCTTTTCTTTTTAATGTTGAGCCAATTTCACGGGCAGGAGTGAAGTCTTCTTTTTCTTTTTTCCAGTCTTCAATGCTAAGAGTGGCCATTTGAAATGAGTCGATTTTTTCAATGCGCTCTTTTTCAAAGTCGACATCGTAAACTTTGAAGGCCATTTTACTTTGTAAGCGTGAAATTGGAGAGACATCACGAAGGTAGGTGAGGATCTCTGATATTTCTTCATTGGCGGCATAAGTTGAAAGAAGAAATCCGTTGTGAATAAGAGTTTCAGTACTAGGTTTTTTCTTAGAGTAAATCCAATTTTTTAGATTCTGCATTCCAAAAAGTTGGTGGGCCCTTTCATACATTGGCGCCTGCGGCATAAGACCTCTTTCTAGAAAGTTGAAATTCAATGAAAGGCCTGAACGAGCAATGCGAATATCAGCGCAGAGAGCGAGTTCAATTCCCTCGGCAGCGACATCTGTCCTAAGATCTGCAATGACTGTTTGAGGTAAGTAAGTGAGAGCATTTGTGAGCTTAGAAAAACGCTTAAGGAAAGCCTGGAGTTCAGATGGCCCTTTATCTTTCCAATCTTCTAAATCAATTCCTTGGCAAAAAATATCACTATGAGATGTGAGTATGAGAGTTGAGATCTCAATCTTTGAACTTAGCCAATTAAAAAGGCCTTCAAGTTCGAAAAGCATTTCTCTATTGATGGTCTCCCTTTTAAAAGTAAGAGTGAGACTTCTTGTTTTCTTACTTAGAGACGTATCAAACGTTTGGTAGTTAAAGATATCCATGTGACCAATCCTCGGTTTGTGATTCTTCATGAGTTCAATCATTGAACTCTAGAGATATTCTTTCAAGGTGGTCTTGGTCTGTCAAAAGAAAATTAATAGCCGCGTCATTGACTCGGTTTTTATGAGACTTTTCTCTTGATAATTTCCTCTAAAATCTTTTTATGAGTGTCAAAAAAGATTGTGGAATCGCTATGTTGAGCAAGTGATTCTATGATCTTATACATCTTCTTATTGCGTGTGGGGACATAGACTTTTTGATCAGGTAAGAGATCTAAATAAAAGTCATTCTCAGGATTGTACTTCATCATAGACTTCTTAACGACTTTCTGAAGCTCAGTGAAATTGCCTGGCCATGAGTGGGAGAGGATACGATCGATTGTTTCTTCATCAAGTTTTGGCCTTCTGAGATTACGCTTTTGAGCCTCTTGCTTGATGAGATACTCTGCGATGTCGATGATTTCACTCTCTCTGTTTCGTAGTGGCTTTAGGTGTAAAAGGGCCTTAGAAAGAAAGAAGTAGAGCTTCTTTAAAAAGCGACCATTTTCAACAAGACTCAATAAGTCCTTAGATGATGTTGTTAAAAATCGTTTTTGAGATCGATTAATTAAGTTATAAAGTGATTTTTGTTCTGAGATTGAAAGATTGCCAACCTCTTTAATGATAATTGTACCTGGGGAGTCTAGTCCTAATTTTTCTAGAAAATCTTCTTTATCAAATTCCTCGCGAACGGAGTCTTTTTGAAAATCTAAGATCACAAGTTCATCACTTGATTGACATCCCTGATTATGGATTCCTGTGGCAAGAAAGTTTTTTCCAACCCCTTTTTCTCCAACGATCAGAAGGTTTTCAGACTTTGTTTTAAGAGAGTTAATGATTTTTCTAATCTCAATTGATTCAAGACTTGTCCCAACGTAGAGAGATTGGAATGTTTGATCAAGAGGATTAAGTTCTTCAATTTGAGTGACTCTCGATTGAGGGACAAAGTCATCAAAATGGTGTGAAACTAAACTTGCAACGAGTTTTACAAAACGCTCATCATTAATTGAAAACTTCTTAGAGGATTTTTTATTAATAAATTCAATAACCCCAATTGTTTTATGATCCCTATTGTAGAGAGGGTGAGCAAGGGCCGTTTTCATATTTGGCTGATTGAAAGGGTGCTTGTCGACTCGTCTTAAATCTAGATTATAAAGAGAAGAACTAGAAAAGACGGCACCAGTTAGTCCCTTTCTGTAATCTTTTTCTTTGATCGTTTTCTCTTCTGTTGTTGCTATATTCTCTAGAGTTTGATTGTTAATATTAATTTTATAAATTCTTCCAATTTCTACATCGAGAATCTGACAGGCATTTTCTAATTCTTCTTGAAGTGGATCTTTTGTACTTCCGACATATAGAGCACACATGAGAGAGTAGAGCTCTATTCCTTCTTCTGACGAGATGCGCTTTTCAGCTATGGCCGATTCAATGAGATAGTTTTTAAGTCTAGACTTTGAAAAGCGATGGATAAAGTCTTTTAGAAAATAATGAAGTTCAGAGTCTTTATCTTGAGTCTCTAGCTTTACACCGTAGACGATTTCACTTTTTCCTTCGGCGCTGAAAAATGAACGAACAACGCGCCCTTTAACATTGAAATCCCAGTTGTTAAAAAACCTCTTGGTATAAATGAGAATATCTAAATCCTCTCCATCTGCTATTTTCTTTTGGGAAGATAAATTTAATCCAGTGAGATTGATATTGATAATTCTTCCACTGAAGACTTCTTCAATATTCCCTTCTTGTTTTCTCGTTATTTTTACAAATACTTTATCCTTCTCTTCCATTGGCATACGAAAAGATTTGTAAAATTGGTAGTTTAAAAGGGTTTTATCCATATGAATCTCCTAGTGTCCTTGTCGGTCAAAAGGTCTGGAAGATTTAGTAAAGAGGACTTTATTTTTTCCGATAAGTTGAGGGTGTAGCGATCTTTAAGGAAGAAGAATATGGTAAACAATATTAGCAAGTTAAGGTCACATCGTTCATTTCGCATCCCTGTGACGAGTGAAGATAAAATCCAATTTTCAGTATCTACCAGTTCCAATATTGAGGAAAATTTAATTGGTGGGATTGAATTAGTGAATTTGTCTCTCTCGGGAGTGGGTTTCTATAGTCGAACGAATATGCAGCTAAATCAAACATACTATGTTGCTCTTTCTTTCAAAGGCGTTGAATTTTTCATCTCATCACGCTTAACGAGAGTTAATCAAATTCTCAATGACTATGGTGAATGTATTAAGTATTTTTGTGGCCTTGAGTTCGATGTTGAACAGCAGGGGATGAGTAAAAAGTTCATTGAAAAGTTTATTTCTAGCTTTTCTACTAAGAGATTAAAAAACCATCTCATTGAATTGATTAGTAATGAAGGGATGGTAAAAAAACAAACCAGTTTACAAAAAATCTCACTTCTTAAAAGTCTCTATCAAGACATGAGAAAGTTTGATCAGCTTCGAAGTTTTCAAACAGTCATTTTTAGAGAAACGGCCAGAGTTATTAAGGCCAAAAGATATCACTTCTATACGATCAATAGAAAGCGTTCTCAAGTCGTCTTGTATGATTTTGAAAAGGAAACGCTCTCAGATAACGTTTTCTCTTTTCGTCACTCTCTTGTAGAAAAAGTTTTAAACGAAAGAAGAATCATTAATACAAGAATAACAAAGTTTTCAACAGATCCTCTCTACCGAGAGTTAACAGAATATTACGACATTAAAACGACAAGTTTGATGCTTATCCCGGTATATGATGATCAGGGCTCTATTGTTGGTATTTTAGAGTTTGCCAATAAAAAAGGAGAGGACTTCTTTTCTGGAGAAGATATTCTCTTTTGTGAAATCCTCTCATTTACGATTACATCAATTTGGAGAGACTTTCATCGAACACCTCTTAAAGATAGTGAGTTAGAGTTTGTTCAAGATCAGTCTTTCTCTCTTGTCGGTGTTTCAAAGCAAAACGATGACCTTAAGCGCTTTGTAAATATGGTGAAGTCTACAGATGAAACAGTTTTAATTACAGGCGAATATGGTGTAGGGAAGAAGCTACTAGCAGAAATGATTCATCAAGAAAGTGAAAGAAAGGATCTTGGCCGTGGGGTCGTCAATTGTCATGATGTACTCGATGTCAAAGATCTAAATGATTTACTCATTGGAGGCGATCAAAAGGTAGGTAAACTAGATCTCTATTCTGGTGGAACAATTATTTTTAAAGATATTTGCTCTCTTACAATTGAGTGTCAAAATGAACTTTTAAAATTGATGAAATCAAGAGCAGATATTCGATTCATTTGTACGAGTCCAAAGAGTTTGATTTACTTAAAAAATAGCTCAGACTTTGAATTGAGTTTGTTTGAAGAAATCTCTAAGAAAATGATTCACATTCCTTCTCTAAGAGAGAGAAAGGAAGACATTATTCCACTCATGAAACTTTTTTTGGAAAAGGTTTGTCACGAGCAAGGTCAGTATGTCAAAAGGCTTGGTCCTAAGATTGTTGATTTTTTTAAAAACTACGATTGGCCAGGTAATATTCAAGAGTTAAAAACCGCAATTGATCGATTAGTTCTTTATAACTCGAGCTTTCATTATATCGAAGAGATATCTCCGGATGTTATTCCTGTTATCGATGTTGACCTAGGACAATTTCATATCTTTGAATCAATCCTTGAAGGTGTTGAACCAGAGAAGTTGAGATCTCTTTCTCACGCAGACTTAGAAACACTCTATTTAACAGCTCTCTCGGATAAGCATTTGCAAAAAGGACTTACTCTTGAAGAGGTCGCTGATAAGTTTCAAATGAAAGTTGATGCCTTTAGGGAACGACTTTTTCATGGACGAGAATTATATCGAAATTACTTTGGCATTATATTAGAGGAATCGGAATCTTTAGCCAGTTAGTTGCACTGGTCTTGAGTTTACCTAAAATAGAGATATGAAAAAAATATTTATTTTATTTTTCTTTTTTCTTTCGCTCCAATCTCTTGCGAGTGTTCATCATTTAATTTTTATCCATGGAATCGCTTCAGGACCTGGAACATTTGACTATATGGATGAGGGTCTGCTTAAGAAGTTAGGAGATGAGTATCCCTTAAGGGCCCATAAGAAATATATGTTCTCCTATCCTACTGGACAAGATCAATACGATGTAAATGACTTTACAGAGATGCTAGATTCTTATTTAAAAGAAAATCTCGATCTTTCACAGAATGATAAAGTTAGTGTTATTGCTCACTCTCAAGGTGGTCTTGTTACATTTAATTGGATTAGAGCTGCTCTTCGAAAAAAGTTAAGTCAGCACTCCTATGAGATTGTAAAAAATCGTATAGAGCACATCATAACTTTGGGTACTCCTTTTCAGGGAACCCAGATTGCTAAGGTGCCTCTCTATCTTCGTAAGGTGAAAGACTTTATCTTTGGAAAAAAAGAATTGAGAGATATGCTCTTTGGCTCAGATTTTCTCGTTGGACTTAGAAATGATTTTTTCTTCGATCAAAAGCTTAGAGATTATATTCACAGTGTGAAGATTTTAAATGTCGTCGGGAACTTTCGATTGGCCAATACAGGAAGTCTTTCTTTTTATCTTCAGGATGATTTGGCGGTCCCTGTAACTTCTGCTCATTTAAATTATTATTACTATTTAGAAAGAGAAAGACCAGATCCGTTCTCATCAAATAGAAGTATAAAATATCTCAATTTCGAACTCGGTGAACAGGCCTTCTTTACAAGACCACACATGGATTTTTTACGAAAACAGGGGCTCTCTGGTGCAGAGATTGAATGTGTTGAATACGTCTGTGAAAATGATGTCTTTTGGAAAGTGTTTCAATTTCTAAGTGAACAGTCTAAGAAAAGTGATATTGATGGACGTTCAAGTAGTTTTCTTGTTCATGTTCGATTAAATTTTCTAAAAACTTCAAAGTATAAAATGAGCGATAATTCTAAAAACTATAAATTGTCCCTAAGTGAAATTAATGGTCATGGAGAGTTTGGCGGGGGGCACGTATTCTACACACGATTTATGAAATCTAAGGATCCTCGGTATAAGTCTAGTGCTGATTTCTATCTTGCTGGTAAAATTAGAGATGGCTCAAAAGCAAAAGGACTTCTTGAAATTTCCATACGTGGTGGCTATATGATTCGAAAAGTTCCAATTAATTTAGAGCGTTCTAAAGCAACAATTGTTGAGTTAGAGGCCTGGGGCATCAAGGACTACCTTCCTTAATTTGATATTTTATCATGATTGAATCAATCTTTCTTGATTTGGAATGAGCTCAGGTAAGAAACCTTGATTTTTTGTTAAGGTAATCTTTATTATCTATCTAAGTAAAAACCTTGCTAAAATTTATCTATGGAAAATAAAGTACTTTTAGTCGATGATGATGCGTTTTTAAGAGAGATACTCAACGAGTTTTTACAGGATGAGGGAATCAACGTCGTTTGCGCTAGTGACGGAAAAGAGGCCCTTGATCTCGTTGATGAAACTTATTCCTGCGTCGTCACAGATATGGCCATGCCTAAGCTCGATGGTGTGTCTCTTGTCCAAAAACTTAAGGCCGATTATCCGGCACTCAAGATTATTGCAATCTCAGGTGGTCGCGTTCATTCGGGAGATTTGTACTTAAAGCTTGCTGCTAAGGCCGGAGCTGACCGTACATTTTGTAAGCCGTTTGATCTTGAGGAATTTTTAGCGTGTCTAACAAGCGAAAAAAAAGCGCTCAGTGTGTGAGCGCTTAATTCATTATTCGTTTTCTTCTAGAAATCTTTCGGCCCTTATGGCGGCCTGACATCCACTACCTGCTGCAGAGATTGCTTGTCTGTAGTAAGAATCTTGAACATCACCACATGCAAAAACACCAGGAATATTTGTATCTGGATATCTACCTTCTGTGATAATGAAACCGTGATCATCTAATTTGATCTGACCATCTAGGAAATCTGTATTTGGTTTGTGACCAATACCCATGAAAAGACCATCAGTTTTTCTCTCTGTGATCTCACCAGTTTTAAGATTCTCTACCTTAATGGCCGTAACACCAGTTGGGTCAGCGATAATTTCTGTAACAGCACTATCCCAAACAAATTCAATTTTTTCATTGGCAAAAGCACGCTCTTGCATTGGCTTACTAGCACGAAGTTCATCTCTTCTGTGAACAACGTAAACTTTTGAAGCAAATTTTGTAAGAAATGTTGCCTCTTCCATTGCCGTGTCTCCACCACCGACGACGTGAACGACTCTGTCGCGATAGAAGAAACCATCACAAGTTGCACATGCTGAAACACCTTTACCAATTAGTTCTTTTTCATTTTCAAGTCCGAGGTACTTCGCAGAAGCGCCTGTTGAAATGATGAGAGACTCGGCAAGGTATTCATTTCCATTCTCACACTTAACGTGGAATGGTCTTTTAGAAAGATCAACACTCGTTACATGAGTCGTTAAAAACTCAGTGTCAAAACGAGCAGCTTGCTTTTTCATATTGGCCATTAGTTCTGGCCCCATAATTCCCTCGGGAAACCCTGGGAAATTATCTACATCTGTTGTTGTCGTAAGTTGTCCACCAGGCTCATGTCCTTCAATAACGAGAGGAGCAAGATTTGCTCTAGAAGTATAGAGGGCAGCTGTGTAACCCGCAGGACCTGAACCTACGATAATAACTTTACGCTTTTCCATGCTAAATTATCCTTGGCTTTGTTCTAATTGGATCTTAATTTCTTCTGGTCTATCATCTTCTTCAGGGTTCATTTCGTAATAGGCCTGAACACTGATGAGGTCATCTGGATTCTTTGCTTGCTTAGTCGTCTTGTAAGTTTCACCAGTAATGGTACACTCGTAACGATAAATCTGCTTTTTTTGTCTTCTTTTGGCCATGAGGGCTCCTGATCTTAATTTAATAATTATCCAGTATTTATAAGGGAATTTACACCTTTGTTCAAGGGCCGACGTGCAACTTTGCACGATGTCATATCTTTCCGCTCTCCTTTTCAAATCCACCCATTGTGGTAGAATAAAAAGAAAGTTATGTATTGATTTTCGCTAGGGAAGGCGATGAAATTACTCTTGATATTTACAATTGTTCAGCTTTTTAGCTCGATTAGCTTCGCCTCAGATACTGCGGTGCGAGCTAAAGTTGTTACAATTAGCGCTAGTGGTAAGAGCTTTATCCTCGATAAAGGGAGCTTTTATGGTTTGAAGGCCCAAGATTTAGCCAATATTTCAATTCAAATCGGATCTTTAGATAAACCAAAAATCTTTCTCATTGGTAGGGCCGAGCTCGTTAGGTCTGAGGAAAATAAATCTTATTGGGTTTTTATTGAGAGAAATAAGCGAATTCCCCTCAGGGCAAATAACTCAGTAACGATTGAAAAAGATGATTTTCTTGTTCAGGGAAGGGCCACTCTAGAAGTTAGAAGTCATACTCGACTAGAGGACAGTCGTCTCGATCGTGAAGATATCGATTATGAAGATACTCATGGTATGAGAAAAGAGCTTTTGGCCCATTCGAACGAGTATTATTCTGAAAAAAACCTCATTCCCAAAGAGGCCAAAGAAAGCGCTCATATTAGTGCAGTTAAAAGAAAGAAGCTCAAGTCATTTGGAAAGGTTATGCTTTCTGATTCAATGATTGATCGTAGAGTTGTTCCAAGTGAATCATTTCAAAGTGAAGCATTAGGGGTAAGAAAAGGTGTCGATGAAATTATTTCAAAGTCTTTGAGTCAAAATAGAATCGATAAAACGAATTCCTTGGAAAAGGGGATTAATCAGCTCTATTTTGAACATGAACGTGATCTTGATAAAGGGCAGATTTTGAAAGATAGCTTTGTGAATGTTTTTAGAGGATACAAGGAAAAGTCGAAGGCCAAAAATAAAATCGATCCAAAGTTTGTTGCTAAAGTTAAAAAAGAAGGTGCCCTTTGGAGTGCTGGTCTCAATGATAGAGAAATTAGAAATTATCTCATTAAGACCGGAGCAGCTAAAGAAAAAAGGATGCAGGATTTAGCTCTTAATGAAAAAATCTCACATGAAGTCGATATTAGTCTTTCATCATCCCTAGTGTCTCATGCAAATGCTGAAGACCCAAATCACCAAGGAAATGGCTACACAGTTGGTCTTGCTTATGAATATCACTTGATTCGTGTTTCTCCAGATCATTTTCGTTGGTCGCTGGAATTTGGTTTAGAAAGAGGTGTTTCAAATATTGATCTAGGTGGTATCAATGGAAGATTTACCTATGGAAACTTCTTTGGAGGGATCAATTATTACTTTCTTCAGTCTCCTGCGAAATTAAATAAAGTAATTGGCTATCTTGGTGGGGGTGTAAAAAGAGGAAGTGCTGATGTCACTTCAATTGATCTCTCTCAGGATTACACCTATCAGCAAGTCGTCTTGCCGGCTCTTTGGATTGGTCTGAAGTATCGCTTTGATGAGCCAAGAAGTTATGAAATTGATAATCCTACAGGGGTTGGACTTAATGTGCGACTTGTTAGTGAAACGACAAAGTGGACTGCTGTTGAAACAGCGGCCGACGAAATAGAAACATCTAAAACTTTGAATGATATAAAATTGAACCTTTCATTGAGTGTTTATTTTTAGGAGTAATTTTTATGCGCTTACGTTTACTTTTGATCATGGCCGTCTTGTCTGTGCAAACATTAGGTCTCGAAATTGATGAGAAGTTAACATTGAGGATTTTAGAATTATCTTCAACGAAGAAAACAGCTCTTATTAATCGTGGTCTAGAAGATGGACTGGTTGTTGGAGATCATGCCAAATTCTTTCTAACAACTGGAGTTGTTGCTAGGGGTGTTGTTGTGAAAGCTTCACCAAGTCGATCTGTTTGGTCATTTTATCGCTTAGTTAACGATGAAGAAATTGAAAAGAATAAAGTGATGAATCTTAAAATTGCAAGCGAAGTGAAAATTACTGAAGATCCATCAAAGAGCTTGGTTGAAGTTAAAACAACTCGCGGTTCTGATCGCGTAAAAATGGTGATGGATGAAAAAGCGCAGGCAGAAAATCTTTCGAGCGATGATATGGATGAGCTAAAATCCTTGGCCGAGGGTCCTTCTAAAACAAATACATTTTCGAAAACGTCGGATCGTTCCCTAGAGGTTTTTGGACTTTTAAATTTTACAAGTTTGAGTGGTGACTTTGATGATGGAACCGCAACGACAACAACAAGTGCAAGCTCTCTTGATTTCTCCGCAGGGATAGAGAAATTCTTTCCAACATCTACTAGCTTTTTAAAAAATATGTCAGTTTACGGATTTGCTACGAAGAGATCTTCAACTTCTGGTGGTGAGTTAGAGACGACTGTTGATTGGACTGAGTTTGGTGCAGGTGTGAGTTATTATTTTTATAATTTACCTCATGAAGTTCAAAAAGTTGTTTTCTATGCCACAAGCTCATTTGCTCTTGGAAGTGCAAGTTACACCGTTGAAGCTGCAGAGGGCTCTTCTGTACCCGACTCTGTTAATAACGACTTAACTGGATCTAGTCAGTTTCTCTCTTTTGGAGTTGGGACACGCTATCTGCTTTCAAATAATTTCAGTGCCATTGGTCTTGTCGACTATATTCAATCATCTACATCTTTTGATACTGATGAGGGAGATACTAGTGTTTTGACTGTTAGTGGACCGAGAGTTCGTGTTGGTTTGGCCTATCGTTGGTGATAGGCCTTAATCTTAGTTTTGATATACTCTTTTTGTTCGTCTGTTATTTGAATGAAAGGATTATTGATTCTTCTTTCAATGACATCTTCAACTGATTTAACGTGTTCTTTTTGAATAATTTGATCGATCTGATCATTAGTAATTTCCTCTAATAATGAAAAGGGAAGAACGGTACTTTTTACTCGAAGTGGACTGAGTGTTTTTCCTTCGTCATAGAGTCTGTGATGTCTTGTGCAAATGATTCGGCTAACATCTTGGGCCATGATTCTAAAAGTTGTATACTTTCCACCAATGATGATGTGCATATTTGAGCGAGGTTGAAAGTACTTATGATCTCTTGCTGTTTTTGCTCTATCTGTTGAGCTGTCTTCTTTTACAAGTGGGCGTATCCCAGAGAAACTAGAAATAATTGAATCTCTTGTCACTTTCGCATGAGGGAAATACTGATTAAGGTTTTCTATTAAGTAATCTACTTCAGATTGATCGGCCTTTTGATTAAAGGCGACATCTTGAATCGATACTTCTGTCGTTCCAACAAGAACCATATTTTTTTGTGGAATAACAAAGATGACTCGGCCATCATTTGGAGTGAGAACGATTGCATCATTAATATTGAGATCTTCCTTTTTAATCCATAGGTGAGAACCTTTTGAAGGGAGGAGATGATCTTGCCAGTTGATATTGTGGTTTCCTTTTAAGACTTTGTCTGTGAAAGGACCTGTTGCGAAAACGATATCTTCGCAAAAGAACTCTCTTTCTTCGTTCGTTTCTACATCTTTAAGAGTTACGCGAATTTCATTTTCTGATAAGTGTTCGTGCTTAACATATTCTGTATAGTTAAGGGCCATTGAACCACTTTCTTCTAAACCATCATAGATTACTTCTAGAGTTAACTTGGCATCATCGACTATGGCATCGAAGTAAATACCACTTCCTTGTAATCCATCTCCTTTAATTGTTTTAAAGTGCTCAATAGTTTCTTTTGTGTTGGCCATTGAGTGGGGAGAGTTTTGAAAACTTGAAAGTAAGTCATAAAGAAAGAGGCCAACTCTTAACATCCATTTTGGTCTTAGCGAGTCTTTGTAGATTGGTAAGTAAAATTTTTTTTCATAACATAAGTGGGGGGCCAGCTTAAGCCATAGGTTTTTCTCATGCAGAGCTTCCCACACGAGTGCGAAGTCCATATTCTCTAAGTATCGAATCCCACCGTGTAACATCTTTGATGAAGACATCGATGTCTGGGACGAAAAGTCATTCTTATCAATGAGAAGAACATCTTGTCCTTGTAAACTAAGATCTCTAAAAACACCTGCACCAACAATTCCTCCGCCAATGACGATAGTATTAAAATGTAGAGGTGCTTCTAAAAATGTTTTTTTCATTAGTAAACTCCGCTCCCCGGGCGGTCCATAATCCATACAGCATTGGCCGAGCATGTGATTTTAAATTCACTTTGCTCTCCTTCGCTCAGACGAAGTGTTTGATAGTTAAGTCCAATCAAAGCGTTGGCCTTAAGAGCATGGGCCTTGAGGCGAAGCTGTTCCTTTAATTGGTCAAAAACTTCACTCTGGTCTAGTTCAAATTTTTCCATTTGATCGTCTTCATTTTGATTTCGACGTAAGTCATGTTCTGATACGATCTTATGAGACGTAACAATATCTATGTAACGAACAATTTGCATATTCTCAAGTTGAGGTGCAAGAGTTACAAGAATATCTTTTGGTGCAATTTCTTTTTCTTCAAATTCTTGAAAAATGTTTTTGTTCTGATTGAGGTTGGTTTTGGCAATAAGTCCCTTTTCTTCATTTTCATATGATTTAGAAGGGCGAATCTCCTCAGAAAGTCCCATTAAAATTTCTAAGTCAAATCGGCGAAGTTTATGGCAAAGATAGATCGCTGCGTATTCGCTTAGTTGAGAGAGAAGGAGAGTTCCATGCTGAATACTTTGCTGCATAACTGCTTTATTAGATGTGTTGACAAGACCGTGCTCTTCGAGAATCTCAATGATCTGCTCACCATCTTCAAGGTATTTTATTTTTTTGAGAACAATACTAAAAGGAGGATTTCCTCCTTGGGCGACGTTTCCATAAGTTATGTTTTCACTAAAGCGCCTTAAATCTTCGAAGTTTTCTCGTTCTTTTTGGGCCGGTGCCTCTTGCTGGATTTGTTCGCTAGCACTCTCTTGAATATTATAATCTTCTTCAGAGGGACTTTCATTATCACTACTTTGTTCAAAAGCAAGTGACTCTTCTTGCTCGTCTTCTTGATCGTCTTCTTGCTCCTCTTCAAGACCTTCATCAAATTCATAAGAGTCATCTTCATTTTCAATACTCTCGCCGTCTTGATCAAAGTTAAGAGTTTCTTCTTGGTCGAAACTTTCTAGTTGATCATCCTCTTCAAAGGCATCTTCTGTCTCATCATCTTGATTGTCTTCAAAACTTGTTTCGAAGCCGTCATCAAAGTTAGATTCAAAACCACTATCTTCTTCTAGGGAAGAATCACTTTGAAAGTCTGTTTGAAATTCTTCTTCATCTACTTCATCTTCCATATCATTCTCTTGTGGAAGTTCTGGCATTTGAAAGTCGGATTGTGTTTCTTGATCGTCGTTAAAGGAATCTTCATCACCGAGCGCGAAGATTTCTTCTTCGGCCCCATCTTGATCGTCATCGAGAGAGTCAATAGAGGAGAGGTCTTCTCCAGTTGCGATGGCATTATTTTCGTCTTGTTGATCGTCTCGGCCCTCGAGTAGGGCATCGGTTTCAGGATCATCTTGGTGCAAAAATTCAGAAAGATCTTCTATTCGTGTTAAATCTGGCTTTGTCTTATCCTCAGACATAATCTCTACTTCCTATAGGTTCGTTGGTAGCTATTATTATAGCAGAGAAAAGAAAGGGGAGCTATGAGCTCCCCTAATTTTTTTAAGCGCCATGGCACTGTTTAAATTTCTTTCCTGAACCACAAGGGCAAGGGTCATTTCGACCAACTTTGTTTCTACCACGAGTTAGAGGGGCCATTTTCTTGGCCTCTTCTAATCTCTCAGCTTCTTCTTGTGCTCTTTTATAGGCTTCAAGTTGTTTTTCAAGCTCTTCTTCATGTTGCCTTCTAAGCTCTTCAATTTCTTCTTGAGTATAAAGTTTTACTGTGAAGATGTTTCTGATAACCGATTTCTTCACCTCTTGTCTTACGTTTTCAAAAAGTGAGAAAGACTCACGCTTGTATTCTGTCAGCGGGTCTTTTTGAGCATAGGCCCTTAGATTGATCCCTTCCTTCATGTGGTCCATTGCAAGAAGGTGCTCTTTCCAATGGTTATCAAATGTAGAAAGAAGAATTTCTCTTAGTGCAAGCTTGATTTGTTCTTCATCGTATTGAGAGAATTTTTTATCAAGAAGCTCTTTTGCTACCTCTGAGAAGTAGTGATCGAGATCGCCATCAAATTTTTGAGAACACTCAAGAGCATCAATTTCATAGTCTGTGTTGAATGTTGTTTTAAAACCTTGTTTAAGCTCTTCCCATGGCCACTGCTCAAGTGGGATTTTCTTGTCTGGTCTGTGAATATCAACAAGAAAGCTTGCCACATCTTCTGTCATCTCTTTTACAAAACCTAAATTGTCATTGTCAGAGAGGATTTCACGACGGATACGATAGATAACACGTCTTTGTTCGTTCATGACGTTATCGTACTCGAGAAGGTGCTTTCTAATTTCAAAGTTATGTGTTTCAACTTTCTTTTGTGCTTTTGCAATGGCATTAGAGATCATCTTATGCTCAATTGGCTCATCTTCTTCCATTCCAAGGGTGCTCATAACCTTTGAAATTCTATCACTACCAAAGATTCTCATGAGATCATCTTCAAGAGAAAGGAAGAATTTCGAGTGACCTGGATCACCCTGACGTCCTGAACGACCTCTTAGCTGGTTGTCGATTCGACGAGACTCATGTCTTTCTGTACCAACAATATAGAGTCCACCAAGGGATTTTGTTTCCTCAGTTAACTTGATATCTGTTCCACGACCTGCCATGTTCGTTGCGATAGTAACAGCACCTTTTTGCCCAGCATTCTTGATAATGTCGGCTTCTTTTCCGTGTTGTTTTGCATTGAGAACATTGTGTGGGATACCAGCTTTTTCTAATTCTTCTGACAAGTGAACTGATGAATCAATTGAAATTGTTCCAACGAGAACAGGTTGCCCTTTAGCGTGAAGCTCTTTTACAAGATTGATGATCGCTTTGTGTTTGGCCGAAGTTGACTTGTAGATGACATCTGCTTCATCGACACGAGCGATAGGCTCATTTGTAGGAATAACAACGACATCAAGTTCGTAGATCTTTCCAAATTCCTCTGCTTCTGTATCAGCCGTTCCAGTCATACCAGCAAGACTTGAATACATTTTGAAGTAATTTTGGAAAGTAATAGAGGCGAGAGTCTGGTTTTCAGACTTAACATCAACGCCTTCTTTTGCTTCAATGGCCTGGTGAAGTCCATCTGACCATCTCGAACCATCTTTAAGGCGCCCTGTGAATTCATCAACGATAATGACTTGCCCTTCTTTAATGACATAGTCGATATCATTTTTAAACAGATGGTGTGCTCTTAGGGCCTGGTTTAGGTGGTGAAGAAGATCAGAGTTTTTAATATCATATAGATTTTCAATTCCCATGATCTCTTGAACTTTTACGATTCCATCATCTGTAAAAATAGCAGATTTAGATTTCTCATCAATTGTGAAGTGCTTTTCTATTGTAAGCTTAGGTATTACTGTATTGGCCATAGCGTAGGCATCAGTGTTTCCTTCGCTAGGTCCAGAGATAAGAAGTGGAGTTCTTGCTTCGTCGATAAGAATAGAGTCAACCTCATCGACAATACAGTAGCGGAAATCTCTTTGAACGTAATCTTCCAAAGAAAATTTCATATTATCTCTTAGATAATCAAAGGCAAATTCATTATTTGTCCCATAAGTGATGTCTGCTCTATAGGCCGCTTTTCTTGCTTCGTCTTCCATATCAGCAACAATACAGCCAACATTCAGACCAAGCCAATTGAAGAGCACTCCCATTTCCTCAGCATCACGACTAGCAAGGTAATCGTTAACTGTAATAATGTGAGCACCTTTTCCTTCAAGGGCGATAAGATATAGAGGAAGAGTCGCCGTTAGGGTTTTCCCTTCACCTGTTTTCATTTCAGCAATTTTTCCTTGATAGAGAACAACTCCACCTACAAGCTGAACATTGTAGTGTCTCATTCCAAGAACACGTACAGAAGCCTCTCTTACTGTTGCAAAGGCTTCGACTAGAAGAGAATCTAGTGAAGCTCCATTTTTAATCATCTCTTTGAACTTTGGAGTTTGCGCCTTGAGCTCTTCATCACTCATCGACTTCATTTTCTCTTCAAGATCATTGATCTGATTAATAACGGGCATGATCTTTTTAATGTCGCGATCATGTTTTGTGCCAAAAATGGCCTTAAGCGGGTTTAACATTTTTACTCCCTATAACGGTTAGAAAGATAATCCTTACTAATCTAAAATATAATATAGAGGGTCAACAGGTGTACCATTTACTCTCACTTCATAGTGAAGGTGAGGACCTGTTGAAAGACCTGAATTACCAACTTTAGCTATAAGCTGGCCCCGCTTGATGATGTCTCCTTTTCTCACAGTGTTTTTCGAATTATGGGCAAAAACTGTTTCGATTCCATATCCATGATCAATCTGAACATAGTGTCCGAAACCTGGTTTTTGGCCAGAAAATGTGATGATTCCATCGGCGGGGGCGATAATCGGCGTCCCAATATTGGCTCCAACATCAAGTCCCTCATGCATCTTAACTCTCTTTGAGTAGTGAGACATTCTTGGGCCGTAATAACTAGTGATCCATCCCTTTGTCGGTAGAAGGGTGGGGGTGGCCTTAAGAAAAGATTCTCGATCAAGCAAAAATTGATCAAGTTGGTGAATGTCTACTTCAAGGTCTTTAATATGCGACTTGATTTTTGAGTATTTGTAATCGAATTCAGCAAAGTCACGCGCAAGGGCGAAACTTTGTTTGGTAAGCTCATTCCACTCTTTAGTGAAGGCATACCCAGTGACGAGCCCAAAGTTCGTTGCGATCTTTTGCTCGTAGAGATCCTTTAGCTCAAGAAATTTTGAATCATTATTCATTTCCCTGAAGTTATTAAAGATATTTAAAACCGAGGGAATCTCTTTGGCATTTGACTGTGAGTGATCGTGATTATGATCACCATCCTGTGAGTCATCAATACTATTTGGTACGCGCTCGTTCACATCTTTTGGTGACGAGGAATTCGTCTTAGGTGCTTCAAGTGGACTTCCGTGTGAGCCCTCTTGGAAACCTGTAATGATACGAAGCTTATTTTCGAACGTCTTAATTCTTTCAATATCTCCTGTGAGAGAATTGAGCTTCATGTGAAAGAGCTGGATTTGCTCTTTTAATTGTCGGTTCTCTAAGCTTAGGTGTTTGTTTTGATAAACTTGCTTTAGGATTTTAAGGTAATCGTATATCAACACTCCCGAAAAGAGTGTGAAAATGACTGACATAAATATAAATGCATGAAAGAGAATCTTTGGGATTCGAAAAGAGCGCACTCCCTTGTCTCTTTCTGGGACAAACATAATGGTAACGTAACGTTCCAACACTAACTCCGTGTTTGGTTATCAGGTATAAATTGTAGAGCTTCCTTTTGGTCATGGCAATAATGATAAGCGTTAAAAAAGGCAAAAATTATGGTCATTTATATAAAAAAAATCTAATGCGATGGAGCTTATTACCGGGATTAATTTATTAGATAAAAAATATTTTTGAGCGGTGGGCAATTTGACGATGAAGTAAAAAACATAAGTGAGGGAATATGAAAAAATTAACTTTACTACTTTTGAGTGTTTTTGCGATCGCGCAGGCTCAAGCAAATACGACGAAAGTTGATGCTTTCAAAGGAAAGAAACTGGTTTTTACCAACTCTATTGAAGCGACTAATGGAGCGGTAATTTTTGTTAAAGATCAAAATGGTCTCTTTGCAAAAGCAAAAGTTACAAAGTGTGCGAAGACAAAATGTGTTGCACAGATTGTTGGACGTAAAAAGGGTTACCAATTAGCAAAAGGACACAGTGTTTTTATGAGAGGGGCGAAGAAGGTCCGTTCGACAAAGAGCACAATTGCTAAAGCGAGTACAAATATTGCCAATAAAAGCCAAAAGAAAGTCACTTCGAGCTCATCTTCTTCAAAGGGACATTACTTTGGTAAGCTTGGAACCTCTGGCCCTTTGATGGGAACTTTTTCTATAGAGGCCGGAAAAACATTTCGCGAGAAATTCTCTTATGGGCTCAACTTCTCAAGTCAGCTCATTAGTCGTTCTGATGTAGTATTAAAAAATAATTCACTCGGTCTAAAAGGAAGCTATGCTTTTAATGGGCAAAAAGAGAGTACTTTCTTTGTTAGTGGTGTTCTTGGAATGGGAATGGTTACTTATGAGGCGACAGAAGAGCTAAATATTCTTCCTTTTGAAACGAGTGAAACTGTCATCTATACGAGTGCTCTGGCGGGATATCGCTATAAGAAGGGGAATTACTTCTTCGATGGTGGGCTTGGTTTTAGCTATATTACTTTTTCAGAGCAAATTGAAACAGATGATACAGTCTTGAATAATCCTTACACAGCATTTAATGTAGCACTTGAAGTAACTATTGGAATGTTTTTTTAAAGGAAGAGGATTATGAGTAAAATCGCTGCAAAACATATTCTTGTCGCTCAAGAATTTGAAGCAAAAGATCTTGTTAAAAAATTAGAGTCTGGTGAGAGTTTTGAAAAACTTGCTGCAGACTTTTCGATGTGTCCTTCTGGCCAAAATGGTGGAGACCTTGGAGAGTTTTCTAAAGGAATGATGGTAAAGCCTTTTGAAGAGGCTGCCTTTGCTTTAGAGGTCGATCAAACTTCTCCAATTGTAAGAACACAATTTGGGTATCACCTTATTTTACGCTATAAATAGACCTTTCTAACGAAAGGTCTATTATTTTTCAAAACACTTTCCTTTTTCGCCTTCATTCAACTGAGTTGTTGCCGCCATTTTTTCAATAACACTAACAAATGCATTTCTTGCTTTCGAATCATTTTCGAGTGGTTTCTTGTGTACCTTTAAATCGAATTTTAAAAATGGGGCAAGGTTATCGAAGCGGCTATCGACAAAGGCCCTAATGATGAGCTCGTCTTGCATATCGGCCAAGATGTGCTTTTTTGGGTCTAGATCGACGTGATAAAGCTTCGCTGTCTCTTTGATTGTTTCTACTCGGTTGAGATGAGTCATAATCATTGGTTCTATTTCTAGATCTATCTGAGACATCTCAAGATATTCTTTCAAGTATCCTATAATTGAAAAGACACTGGAGCCTCGTATAGAGAAGTCTAAGACTTTAATCTTTGTAACACCAGAGCGAATGGCCGTACTTAATTGGTGAAATAAGTGATTTTCAAAATGAAGAATCAGTCGGTCTCTTTCACTAGAGTTGAGGCGCATACCAAAATTTCGACCTTGAATATGATCATTGTGTTTATTATAGCGAAAATTAGAAATAGGAAGTTGTGTTATGTGTTCTCTGTCGATAGACCTTAGAAAATCTATAATAGGAGTAGGGCTTCTACCAATTCCAAGAACAAAGCAGTCTTCTTGAGGACAGGCCTTATCAATCGTTCGAGAATACTTGATGATCGACTTTAATACTTCTTTATCACCATTTTCTTTTTCGCTAAATAGACCAGCGTAAGAATTAAGGGTAAGACCTAAGAATATAACGAATGTGAAGAGAAAATATTGCTTATTCATTAGAGTTTCTAAATACAATTTCTATGCCAAAACTTTTCCATTCTAAATCGATTTTATACCCCTAGAATAGGGAGGGCGTAAAAGATTCATTGGCAAGAGGTGTCAAGTATTTAAACACTAACTATCTTTTTATGCATTTTTTATGCATTTGATTTTGGGAAAAACATGCCTTTGCTGATCTCAAAAGAGCTCTGACTTAGATTTGTCACTCATTTGACGAAACGACCTAAAAGGGAGTTTCTATGATTTTTAAGATAACAGTGATGTTTGTTATTTTAACCTCTTCATTGTCGGCCATGGCCAATGTTCAGTGTATTGCCCATCGAGGATTTAGCTCAGCTTATCTCGAAAATTCAATGGAATCTGTTCTGGCGGCCATTGAAATTGGAAGCCATGGTGTTGAATTTGATATTCAGCATACAAAGGATGGCCTTCCCGTGCTTTTTCACGATGATTCATTAAAGAGAGTCGTTGAATCGAAAGAGGGCAAAGAGTGTCATTTAAAAAAGGGGATCTCGGATTATTCATTTGCAGATCTACGTGAACATTGCCAGTTAAAAAATGGTGAGGATATCCCGCTTCTTGAAGAGGTCTTAGAGAGAAGTTCTGATGTTGAAAGCTTTTTTTTCGTCGAACTCAAAGATAGACCAAGAGTGAATACGTTGGAGTTATTAGAACAATTTTTCTATTACCGTATGAACTCGCTACGTATCATTTCATTTAAAAAAGATTATCTAGAAGCCGTTGATGCATATGCCGTTGTTCGCCCATTTTGGAAAGAGATAAAAATGCTTCGCATCTACCGTTTTCTTCCCTCTTTGTTTGATGACTATGGTGTGAATATTTATCATAAAACACGTTATATGAGTCGCATTCCTTATCGCAGAGGTAAAGAAGTGAGTGTCTGGACTGTAAATAAGAGAAAGGACCTTAAAAAGATTATCGATCGTAAGAAAGTCCATTTTGTTACAACTGATAGACCTGATATTTGCTTAGATCTCAGTGAAAAAACTTATTAATTTATTCTGTTAGGTGCGCTGTACACATGAAGTTGAATTCTCTTATTGTTACTCTTGTTGCTGTTTTATTTGTTGGTTGTGGAACTCTTAGACAGAACCCTCAATATCTATCGATAAATAAAGATAGAGACCTGAAGCTGTCTTACAAAAATAAGTTATATACTCTTCCACGCATTGTTGAAGTTGATCCTCAAAGAAAATTAAAACTAAAGCTAAGTAACGGAGATGAGGTTATTCATCGATGTAATATAAATTACTCAAGAGCTTTTATTCCCGATGTTGCTTTAAGTGTATTTAATCTATCGGCAGGTGTTATTTTTGGACTTAGTGCACTTGGAGTCGATTATCTAACAGGACATCTTTTTGACTGTAATGACTTTGCAAATAATTCGAGTCAGGCCCTTTTAGATCGTGAAAAGGTCTATCTCGTTCTTCCCTTTGATACAGAATATTTTTCTAAAGAAAGTTATCTAAGAAAAATGGCCTACGAAAAATTGAATAAGAATAAATTAAAATTTGAAAAGATTAATTTTGGCGAAGACTATGAAAAGAATGGAGTCTATGGTTCTTATAGAAATGCAAAAAAAAGGGATGTCATTAAGTTGCTACCTGTCGCTAAAAAATATAGTGCTACAAGTGGGTTAACTTATTTTAGTAAAGATCAAAAAAAATTCGATGCCTATGAAGTAAGTTTCCAGTCTGGGAAAGTCAAAAGGAATCCAAGATTAGATTTTGTCGATGCTCTAAGCCCAAAGAGAACATGGAAAGATGTCTTGAAAGACTCTTTGATTTTACTTCCAAATTCATTAACAGTAACTTTTCCTTCTCAACCAGGTGTTCAATCGAGCAATCTCGCTGGAGATGACGAGAGAACACGCTCTGGCGATGATCATCCCAATGCTCTTCCTCAGGCCTTACGATTTTTAGGTGTCTCTTCAATTGATCATCCAAATCGTTTTAATAATTTTGATTATAAAATAAGCCTCGCTCCAGTTATTGGTGGGCATTCGTATTCTCTCGCCTTTAACGATCAACACTTTGATTGGTATGACTTTTATTTAAACTATTCTCTAAAATTAACAGGGTTTACTCCTGTAGGGCAATTCTCTGCGAGCTTGGGTTACGGGGCCATGTATTCACATTATAAAGTAAGAGAGTTAGATGAGTCTTCTGATAAGGTTGTTCCAAACCTTTATCTGGCACTTAACTACTATGCCTTTCTTTCTCCTCGTGTTTATTTTACTTGGAATTTTGAAAGCTTTGATCTTTCGGATGTTAAGGTACAACAACTTGATCGCTCTATAAAGAGTATGTACCAAGTGAGCGTTGGATTTGGTTTTACTTACTTAGAAATTGGCGATGCTCTTAGGTCTCTTTTTTAAATCTTTATTTTGCAACGACAACAATAACAGAAATATTGTCTTGTCCACCATTGGCATTCGCTTGAGAAACGAGGGCATCTGTTAGTTGATTAACATCATCCTGAGTGCATTTAGAAGGACTTGGAATGTATTTGTTGATCAGAAATAAAATGTCAGCGTCTGAGACTTTTCCATGAAGTCCATCGGAGCAAGAGAGAAAAATATCGTTTCTTGAGACTTTATAAGTGAAGACATCGACTTCAACATCTGTATCAAAACCAACGGCGCGAACCAGGACATTTTTTTCTGGGTCTTTTTGTGCCATCTCACGATTATAAATTCCAAGATTTAACTTTTCTTGAACTAATGAGTGATCTTTCGATAGTTGATAGATACGAGCATTGTTAACGAGGTAACTGCGAGAATCACCAACGTTTGCAACATAGAGAGTGTCGCCTTTGAACTTCAACAAGTTAACCGTTGTTCCCATACCTTTTAGGTTGGGATCACTTTTTGAATGAGATTGGATTTTCTCATTGGCATATAAAATGGAGTTGCTGCTAACGTTTAGAACATCGTCATTTTTGTGATCTGCGAAATGCTCTGGAATATATTTTACGGCCATCGCTGAAGCGATATCTCCACCATTATGCCCACCCATTCCATCAGCAACAACAAAAAGGTATTTCTTTTGGTCTAGAAAAATTGAGTCTTGGTTTGTTTTTCTTTTCCTTCCAATATCAGTTTTTCCCGATGAGATGAGGGCCATTTATTTCTCCGAATCTTTAATAATGATATTTTATATTTTGTTAAGTCCTTGCTTTCTTGTCAAAAATGGGAAGAAAAAGCCTTTTGTTATCTGAGGTTAATGCTTGGTTATTTTTGAGAATACAAATGATTTCGTGTAAGAAGTTTTTAAACTCTGCTGATAGCCCTTTACTGGCATTAATTGAGGGTTTTGGTGTCTTTTTGTCCCTTTGAATTTCTTATATTTATTATTTATTTCCTTTGTATATCTTTAAATTCGGGGCATAATATTAGTAGATAGGCGAACCTTTCAAGGATGGAGGATTCAGGATGGCCCAGATTGATATTAGAAGTTTCATGAATGAAAATTATAAGATTGAAGATTTCACACATCTTCATTGGGAAGGATCTTTTCAAGATTATCTTGATATCGTTTCTAAAGATCCAAAGTGTTCACGCAATGCCTTCCAACGCGTTTATGACATGATCATGACGTTTGGAACATCTACATATACAGAATATAAAAAAGAAATAACTCGTTATCACTTTTTTGATGACCCAATTCAAAATGGTAAAGATGCTGTTTTTGGAATTGATGTTCACTTAATGAAATTAGTTAACTTCTTTAAGTCAGCTTCTATGGGTTATGGAACTGAAAAGCGTGTTCTTCTTTTGCACGGGCCAGTTGGTTCTGCAAAGTCTTCGATTGCTCGTCTTTTAAAGAAGGGACTAGAGCACTATTCAAAAACTGATGAAGGATCGCTCTTCACTTTTGAATGGTATGACGCTGAAGAATCAGACATTCTTGGTGGTCAGAAAATCTTTCCTTCGCCAATGCATGAAGAGCCATTAAAATTAATTCCTGTTGATATTAGAAAGAAGTTTGTTGAAGAACTTAATAAAGGCCTTGATGGTCATAAGGTTCAAATCAAGGGTGAAGTTTGTCCGGCCGATCGTTATATTATGAGTGAGTATCTCAAGAAATATGATGGTGATTGGATGAAGGTTATGGATAATCACGTAAGAGTTAAGAGATTAACTCTTAATGAGAAAGATCGCCTTGGTATTGGTACTTTCCAACCTAAAGATGAGAAGAACCAAGATTCAACTGAACTTACAGGGGATATCAACTATAGAAAGATCGCTCAATACGGTTCAGACTCTGATCCAAGGGCCTTTAACTTTGATGGTGAGTTTAATATTGCTAACCGTGGTATTATTGAATTTATTGAAATGCTTAAGCTCGATGTCGCTTTCCTTTATGATCTACTTGGAGCTTCTCAAGAGCATTCAATTAAACCTAAGAAATTTGCTCAAACAGATATTGACCTTGTCATTTTAGGTCACACAAATGAGCCAGAGTATAGAAAACTACAAAACAACGAGTTCATGGAGGCCCTCCGTGACCGTACAGTTAAAATCGATGTTCCTTATATTACGAGACTAGATAATGAAGTAAAGATTTATCAAAGAGATTTTAACGCTGAAAAAATTCCTCACGTTCATATTGCTCCTCATACACTTGAGATGGCGGCAATGTGGGCGGTCCTTACAAGATTAGAAGAACCAAAAAAAGCTGACCTTACAAAAGTTCAAAAGTTGAAATTGTATAATGGAAAAACTCTTCCAGGTTACAATGAAGACAACGTTAAAGAACTTAGAAAAGAAGCTGTTCGTGAAGGTTTAGAAGGGATATCACCACGTTTTATCCAAGATAAACTATCTAATGCTCTTGTAAAATATGGACATACAGGTTCGTTAAACCCATTCATGGTTTTTAATGAACTTGAAAGTGGTCTTAAAAATCACTCTCTGATCAATTCTCCAGATCAGCTTGATCACTACAAAGAGATGCTTGCGATTACTCGTCAAGAGTATGAAGATACAGTTAAAAACGATGTTCAAAAAGCAATCAGTCTCGATGAAAGTGCTATTGAAACACTATGTTCAAATTATATTGATAACGTTAAGGCCTATACTCAAAAAGAAAAAGTTCGTAACAAGTACACGAACAAACTTGAGGATGCGGATGAGCGTTTCATGAGAAGTATCGAAGAGAAAATTGATATTGCTGAATCTCGTAAAGAAGATTTTAGACGTGAGATCATGAACTATATTGGTGCTCTTGCGATTGAAGGAAAACGTTTTGATTACAAGACAAATGAAAGACTTCACCGCGCACTAGAGCTTAAGCTTTTTGAAGATCAAAAAGACTCAATTAAGCTTACATCAATCATTGCGAATGTTGTTGATAAAGAAACACAAGAGAAGATTGATGTTATCAAGTCACGTCTAATTAAAAACTACGGCTATGATGAGATCTCTGCTACAGATGCTCTTAACTACGTCGCTAGTATTTTTGCTAAAGGTGATAGCGCGAAGTCCTAAGGGGCTTTGCGTTTCACATACACTCCACGGAGGGTAAATGGACCATCCTATCAAAAGGGACCACGCCAGGTTTCGAAAAATTATTAAAGGGAAAATTAGAGATAATTTGAGAAAATATGTCTCTCAAGGTGAAATGCCTATTCCTAAGGGCAATGGTCAATTCAAAGTTCCCATGCCCCAAATTGAAACACCTCGTTTTCGTTTTGGTGATAAAAGCCAAGGGGGAGCAGGTCAGGGAGAAGGACAACCAGGTGATCCGGTAGAAGGCGGTGAACAAGGTGAAGGTCAACCTGGACAAGGTGAGGCCGGTGAAGGTGAAGGAAATAAAGAATTAGAAGTTGATCTTTCTCTTGATGAGTTGGCCCACATTCTTGGTGATGAACTTTCTCTTCCTAATATTGAGCCTAAAGGCAAAAAGAATATGGAATCGACTGTCGATAAGTACACAAGCATTGGTACTGTCGGTCCCGATTCACTTCGCCACTACAAGAGAACCTATAAAGAAGCTTTAAAAAGACAAATTTCAATGGGAACTTACAACGCTAAGAATCCCGTTATTATTCCAATTCGAAGCGATATGCGCTATCGATCTTCGACATCAAAAGTAGAATTTGAAAACTCTGCCGTTGTTATCTATATGATGGATGTTTCAGGTTCAATGGGAGATGAACAAAAAGAGATTGTTCGTACGGAATCTTTTTGGATCAACCTGTGGCTTAAATCTCAATATAAAGATATTGAAATACGCTATATTATTCACGATGCTTCAGCAAAAGAAGTTGATGAAGATACTTTTTTTAGAACGCGTGAAAGTGGTGGAACACTCATTTCTTCAGCTTTTAAATTGTGCCGAGATATTATTCAAAGCGATTACAATTCCGACGAATGGAATATTTATCCATTTCATTTTTCAGATGGTGATAACTGGTCAACAGAAGATACAAAACTCTGTTTAGACATACTTGATAATGACATTATCCCTCACTCTAACATGTTCTGCTATGGACAGGTTGAAAGTCGTTACGGTTCTGGCCAGTTCTTTAAGGATCTTTCGGCAAAGTATACTGAAAACCACGAACGAGTGACATTGAGTAAGATTAAAAATAAGGAATCAATTCTCGATTCAATCAAAGATTTTCTAGGAAAAGGTAAGTAATATGGAGAGAACAAAGGCCATTAGGGGAGAACTACTCGAACTTAAAAACGAGATTGAAGGTCATGCTCTCGACTATGGACTTTCTTTCTATCCTGTTGTTTTTGAAGTTTGCAATTACGATACAGTCTGTATCCTCGCTGCTCAGGGAGGCTTTCCAAGTCGCTATCCTCATTGGCGTTTTGGAATGGATTACGATCAGCTTTCAAAGGGTAATACTTATGGATTTCAAAAAATCTATGAGCTAGTCATTAACACAGACCCTTGCTATGCCTATCTTCTAAGTTCAAATCGCTACGTTGATCAAAAGCTTGTTATGGCCCACGTTTATGGCCATGCTGATTTTTTCAAAAATAATTCTTGGTTTAAAAATACTGATAAGAAGATGATGGATGTTATGGCCAACCATGGAACGAAGATACGTCGCTATATGGAAAAGTATGGTCACGATAAGGTTGAGGCCTTTATCGATACTGTCCTTTCTCTTGAAAACCTTCTTGATATTAATGTTCTCTTTCAAGGACCAGGAGCTCAGAAATCACAAGTGCTTGATGATGACTTCGAGCCTATTGATAAAAGATCTCAGGCCCTTCGCTCTTTCATGAATAGCAAGCTTGATAAGCGCAACACGAAAGAGACTGCTAAGGTAGATGAAGATGATTCAACACTAAAGAGTATTGATGAAAAGGTTCGTGGTACTCGAGATATTATGAAATTTCTCATGGACTGCGCTCCTATAAAGGAATGGCAGGCCGATATTATCGGAATACTTAGAGAAGAGGCCTACTATTTTCTTCCTCAACGTATGACGAAAATTATGAATGAAGGCTGGGCCAGCTATTGGCACTCGAAGATTCTTACTCAAAAAGCTCTACGTGACAGCGAGGTTATTGACTTTGCTGAGGTTCACTCAGGTGTTATGGCTATGAGCCAAAAGCAAATCAACCCTTATAAAATTGGAATTGAACTCTTTAGAGATATTGAGTATCGCTGGGACACTGGAAAGTTTGGTAAAGACTATCTGGAATGCACTGATATGCATGCCAAAGAGAATTGGAATAAAGAAACAAATCTTGGGCGTGAGAAAATTTTCGAGGTGAGAAAGAGTCATAATGATATTACTTTCATTGATGAGTTTTTTACTGAAGAGTTCTGCCAAAGACAGAAGCTCTTTACGTATAAATACAACCCAAGAACAGGGCGCAATGAAATTGATTCGCGCGATTTTCAAGAGATCAAATCAAAACTCTTAAGTCAGCTGACAAATTTTGGGACTCCTCTTATTGAAGTTGAATCAGCAAACTTTCAAAATCGCGGTGAGCTAATGCTAAAACACGTTCACCAGGGAGTTGACTTGGATATTAATTACGCTGCAGATACTATGCGCAATATTTATAAAATCTGGAAGCGCCCTGTTAATATTCATACAATCGTAGAAGAGGCGTCTGTGGCCTATTCTTTCAATGGTAAAGAGTTTCAACAGATCAAACTTTAAATTTCATAAAATTATATTTGACCATGAACCTTAGATTAGAGAAAATAACTGAAAACTATTTAAGGTTCATGGATGAATGTCAAAAACAAATTAGTCTTCACTAGTATTCTATTTTTATTTTCTATCAGCTCTCATGCGCTCATGTATGCGAAAGTCTTAAAGGTGCGTGGAACTGTCACAAAGTTACTTCCCGGAGCTATTAGGGCCAATACAGTTAAGGTAGGAGATCGTCTTCCTGAAGACACATCAATTGTTACAGGGAGCAAGAGTTTTGTTCGAATTTCATTTGAAAATAAATCCACAGTATCTCTTGGACCTTCAAGTAAGCTTGTTGTTGCAAGCGTCAAAGCAAATAGCCCTAGTGTCATCTCTCTTTTAAAAGGTCAGATCCGTTCTAAAGTAGAAAAGGATAAGAGTAAAAATATAAACAAGCTTTTCATTAAAACCAAAACGGCAGCTCTAGGTGTGAGAGGAACTGATTTTCAAACCGTGTTTAACCCTCAAAATAATGTGACAAGTCTACTTACTTACGAAGGTAAGGTCGCCATGGTCAAAGTTGATAAGAAAACAGAGGCCCTTCGTTACGAAAAAGCGCGTGAAGAAAAAGAAGTTTCTAGAGAAAAGGGACAAGGACCTAAGTTAGAATCAAAAAAGCAGTATAAAAAAGAACTATTAGAAGATTCTCCTGAACACTTGGAAAAAGCTCTTTCGACAGAGAAAGTTGTAGAAGTGCAAAAGGGACAATTCTCTGGTGTTTCTCAAACTCTTACAAGGGCCAGTGAGCCTGTTAAGATTTCTCCCGTTCAATTCACTGTTCTCTATAAGAACACTGGACTTAGAGAAAAGGGTGAACTTAAAGCTAAGGTCGTCTCACTTAGTGAGAAGGATAAGTCTAAGACAATTGCTCAAGCGGATCAGACAGCTCCTCCTGAGGGTTATTATGATGAGCAATCGGGTAAGTATGCTCCAAAGTCTGGTGGACTTCTCGATTTAAGTTCTGGTCTTTATATTCCTCCAGCAAAAGATGCTCCTTTCGATCCTAAAAACAAAGTTTACGTTCCAACAAAAGAAGGGCGAATTGATGTTGTCACTGGAGAGTATGTCGCTCCAAAGGGTCTTAAGCTCGATCCTGTAGCAGGCTTTCTTCCTATGGTTGAAGGTGATGATAAACTTCTTGCGATGTCTGAAGGCTTAAACGAGTCTAGTGCCATGGAGCTTTGGAAGCCAAAGAAAAATGAAGAAGAACTCCATATGCTCTCTCTCTTATCTCTTAGAGAGGCCATTTCTCATCAAGCAATAAAACTGACATACTTTGGATTTGAATACGAATTGACAAATTCAGGTAGTTCTAATTCTTCAAATTTTCAAAATAGAGAAGGTGGTCAAAAAGGAATGTTCTTAGACTACTATCATAAGTCTGATGGAACATGGCAATTAACAAATGAATTAGGATTTAGAAAAGTCGATATTAATAAAGATCAATCAGGGTTTTCACAAGATTCAAGAACGCTTGTTACTATGGGAATTGGTCTTCGTCGCTATCTCACTTCGAGATACCTTGTGGTTTCAAAGCTTTCTTTGGAACAAGAATTCTTCTACTCTGTTGATGATTCCCAAGGCTTTGATGAAAATAAATATAAGCGTATCACTCTTTTTAAGTGGCGAAATTATATCACTGGAGAAATTGTTAAGTGGAATCGATTTGCCTTAACAGGTCTTGCTGGTCTTCTTCTTATTCCTGAAAAAGAATCGGGAGACTTTACGACAGATATGACTTTCGGTCTTAATTTAGAGTTTGGAATTCGCTACTGGTCTAGTCGTATGAGTCACTTTGATTTCAATATCGCAAGTGAGAATTATGAGCAAGATATTGAGTCTGATAATTTAAACTCTACTCAAAAACATGCGACAAACGGACTTAAGCTATCTTATACAAGATTATTTTAGATTAGAGAGAGAGGAGTTCGCCATCGAGCTCTTCTATATCTCTTTGGTCAATATTGACTTGTTCTTCAAGAGGTGTGATTCCTTGAGCTGACTTCAGCTCATCGACGAAGTTTTCAATTTCAGGGTGAAGCTTGTCTTCTCGTTTTGAAGTCTTAGGTAAATTATCCCAAATGAGAGTTTGCATTTGCAGCCAACAACTCATTCCATCATAGAGCTTACAAGTTTTTTCAATACTCTTTTTAAGAAGTTCATTCTCGTTGGCCACCATATTCATATGACCGATCATAAGTTCAATTTCAAACGGAGCTTTAAGTTCGTAGAGATTATTAAGTATAAGAATTTGATCATTGGCCTGTTCAAATTTTTTCGCCTTAATTTTAAAGGCCGTATCAAGTGCGAATTTCTTTCTTTGATCAAGGGTAGGGTTGATCGATTTTTTCAAAAGCCTGATTCCCTCTTCCCATTGTCCAAGAAGCCAAGCAAGAGGGATTGCTCTTTCTAGGGCGTTTTTAGAGTTTTTCTTTGTTTGAAGGGCCAGCTGAAAGTGACCAAAGGCCAGCTCGTATTTCTTTTCTTCTAAATTGATATTTCCCTTAATATTTTCAGCGTTCGGTCCATTGAGATCTTCAATAAATTGCATGGCCTTTTCTTTATTCCCCATTCGATAGTACATGAGACCAATAAGCTCTCGTAGCTCTTCTGATTCATAGAGATAGGCAGGAAATGTGTGAATGAAACTCTCTACATAGTTTTCTCTGTTGATGAAAAGTCCTGTTTTAAGCCATATTCTAACGTACTCTTTAGTTGAGAGAATCCATTGAAAATCACTAAGAGCATTCCCTTTAAGAAGTCTCTCTCTATCAAAGTGTAAAGAGTAAATTGTCTCAAGCCAAAAGTGATCATTGTTTGTGTATTTAAATGTCGAATTTTGGCAAAGAATAATATCTTTTTCAAGATTCTTACTCGGTCCCTTTGGTATTTGAGCGATAATTTTTAACATACAAACTTCTTTGTAATATTTAGGATCATCGAAATCGTAATGAGACAAAATCTTTAGGGCCTTGTTGTAGTCATTTTCTATAAAGTAGGTGAGTGCTTGAAACCTTAGAACAATGGGACGAAGTTTTGTTCTTTTAATATCAATTTTACTTAAAAGATAGTGCGCCTTTTTAGTATCTCCACGAAGCAACATCTCTTTAGCGGCACTGATAATTTTGATGATTTTCTCTCGTTTTTGCACATCTCCTTTTCTTATAAACTCCTCGATTTCGTGATTGGCAAGAAGGGACCAGTCGGTCTCTACTTCTTTTAAATTTCTATGGGAAATTGACTCATTTGCAAGAGAAATGTCTATAAGGGAAAAGATGAATAGGAGAGTTAAAAAAAATGTCTTCACTCTAATAATTTCGGAATCTTTTCCGATAACTTAAGTAGATTTCAAGGATGAATCATGATTAAAAAGATCGGCTATTTGTGCCTTTTCCTATTCAGTATCAATGTAAACGCGCTCGTTCCCCTAGAGAGTTTAATTCTTGGTGACTTTAGTCAAAAATATGATCTCGCTGTTTCTGATCCTCTCCACTACATTTATAATTTCGCCTCTTATGCTAGCAACGAAGAAGAATTTAACAAAGATAAAGAACACTTGGTTGTCTATCGTGGATTCTATGAAGAAGGTCAAAACTTAGTTAATTTCTGTGAGAAAAAAACGGAGCCCGTTATTTATTCTGCTCCTTTTGATCGCGATCAGGTTAAGAGAACACTTGTTTCTACCGCCCAGTATATAGGCCTTGATATTACCGTTCGTGCGCTAGCAAAATACGGACAGTTTTTTGAGTTTAGTGAACAAGAATATGAGAATTTAACAAATCATCTCGTTGGTAATTATTGTTCAGAAAACCTTTCTGTTATCAGTAAGAGACAGCTTCGAAAAGTGATGTTCAAGCATTTTAAAGATGATTCTGGCGCTCTTGCTCTTCCAACAGTTAAGGGAAATAGGTACTTCGCTCAAAAAGTCGAAGGGCTTCAAACGGAAGATAAAAAGAGAAGAAGAGAACTCTACTATACAGTTAATCTTTTTAAATCATTTTGCTCATGGAGTGGAGATGCTGATGATTTAGGAATTATGGTTCATCTAATTCAAAACCCTCTGTTCTACAGTTTTGTAGAAAGACAGTTAACCGGAAAAAAACTCACATACGACAAACTTAACTCGCGCGTTAAATTAGAGCGCTCGGAGGATACTGTTCAAGTTGGTTGTCAGAATTTAATTTGTCGCAAAAAAACTTTCGAACAATTTAATATTCAGTTTCCAAAGTCAGTAGGTCATTCGTCTATAAAAAACGATTTAAATGGGCTTTACTGTGAAGACTTCTCTAAAATGGATTTTAATTTCAAAATTAAGGATCAACGTTTAAAGAAATTCATAGATTCAACAAGTTTTGATGAAAAAAATCTTATGATTTCCCACTTAATTGCCTTACTTACAGGAGTTCCCGATTTCTTTTTGTGGCAAAGGGATTTCAAAGATCTTGAAACGCTCTCGCGTTTAAGTCTCGAACAATTCTGGACGAGATGGGCCCAAAGCTTCACGGATAAATTAGGAAAAGATATTTACTATGAAGAAGCTCTCACTATGGAGCTTGTTGATCGAAATTTATATTATCATCCAAGTCGCCCTGATTTTAAGATTGTTTTCGATGTTAACTTAGGAGAGTTTGATAGAGTAAATCAAATTGCCGGAAAAGTGAAAAGTTCATTTGAAATAAAGTTAACGTTGAAGTTCTTAAAGTGGGCGAGAAAAGTTTGGCAAAATTATGATCCTCGTGAACCTCAGGTAAAAGAAGAACTCGATAAACAATTTCTTGTTCGAATTGCTCCGCTAGTTCAAAAGATACAAAAGAAATTTGTTTTTGCTCCTTGGTCACAAGGATTAGAAAAGATAATTCTAAAAGAGATCCTCTATCAAATTTCTCATTATAGTGGAGACTATTTTAGTCGGACTCACTCTGGAATCATTACCATTCCAATTGAGATTAATTTTGCTCCTTTCGCTCTTGGGTACATGCGTTATCAACAACTTACTCAAAAGGCCGTTGAAAAAGAAGAGCGTGAAGAAAAAATCAGACAATCTAAAAAGAGAAAGTGAGTATTGGAAAGCTCATACCTCCATGTTATGATGCCTGCGCATGAGTACTGGAAAAAAAGATGATGTTCTTGTAGAAGTCCTTCCAAAAGAAGACCTCGAGGATCTCGTACAATCAAAACATTCAAAAGGGCCCGAGGATGATGTTATAGACATTAGCTCAATTGATGATGCTCTTTCTTTAGATGAGCAACTTAATAAAGTAGAAGAGATTCTCGCTGAATCCAATCTTCCGGCCCTCTATGAAAAGGGTGATCTCCAAGAGGTCAATAAGCCTGGAGATCCTCTAAGACAATATATTCAAGAAATTAGTCGTTATGAGCTTCTTTCACTGGATCAAGAGAAGGCCTTGACAAAGGCCCTCAGTGAAACAGGTGATATCGAAATAGCTAAGAAACTTGTAACAGCAAACCTTCGATTAGTTGTGAAAATAGCGATGGAGTATCGCAGCGCTTATCAAAATGTCATGGACCTTATTCAGGAAGGTAATATCGGCCTTATGAAGGCCGTTTCCAAGTACAACCCTGAAAAGGGTGCTAAGCTCTCATACTACGCTTCATGGTGGATTCGCTCTTATATTTTAAAATTTATTTTAGATAATTTTCGCCTCGTAAAAATTGGTACGACCAATGAGCAAAAGAAACTCTTTTACAATCTTATGAGAGAAAAAGAGCGCTTGCAGAATATGGGAATTAAACCCGATACCAAAACGCTCTCACAAAATCTTGGCGTTTCTGAAAAGGCCGTCGCGCTTATGGATCAAAGACTTGATAGTGGCCATGCAGGTGAAATTAGTTTAGATAAGCCGCTTGGTGATCAAGATGATAGGGCAACTCTAAGTGATATGATTGACGATGGAAGTGATGATTTCGTTGAAAAACTTGCACACTCTGAAAGTGTTGAAATTCTTCAGGATAATTTGAAGAATTTTATTGAGGGCCTTAAGCCAAGAGATAGAGAAATCTTTAAAAAACGGCTACTTAGCGAGGTTCCTCCCTCCCTTCAAAGCATTGCTGATGACTATGGGGTCTCGAGAGAGCGCATTAGGCAAATTGAAGAGCGACTTCTCAAGAATTTAAGGGTTTACATGAGTGACCATTTAGGTTAAAAACACTCATTGATATTATTCGTCTTACTCTCGGTTTTGATGTTTCTCTAGCATGAATACTGGGAATAAGATCTGTAAGACTAAGGAGATTAGAGATGCTTACAAAAGAACAAAACGCAGCAATCGTTAAAGAATTTGGAACTGAATTTGGTAAAGGTGAAAAAGACAGCGGTTGTGCAGCAGTTCAGGTTGCGATTCTTACAACAAGAATCAACGGTCTTAAAGACCACTTTGGAAAACACATCCATGACTACCACTCAAACAGAGGTCTACTTAAGATGATTGGTAGAAGAAAGAAGCTTCTTAAGTATGTACAGGCTAACTCAGAAGACCAGTACAAAAACTTAATTAAAAAGCTCGGTCTAAGAAAGTAATTACAAAAAAAGGGGAGCCTAAGGGTTCCCCTTTTTATTTAAACTTATTAGAATAGAAGAGAGATAAAAAGGAATAGGGGAATTTGAAGGATATTTGAAAATTAAGGACGAACTTCTTCATTTTGAAATATCTTCCAAATTCTAATCCAAAAAATCTCAAACTATATTCAGAAACTATATTTAACACTAGGGCATAGGGCCCTAATGTAATGGAGTGCATTTATGATGAATAGCAATAAAAAAGTGTTTACGTTTAACTACGGTGGCAAAGAAGTCACTATTGAGACAGGTCGCCTTGCTAAGCAAGCTGACGGTTCTGTTCTTGTATCATGCGAAGGAACTCAAGTTCTTGTTACAGCATGTTCAGCTAGCGAAATGAAAGATGGGCAAGATTTCTTCCCACTACTTGTAGAATATACTGAAAAATTCT
This sequence comes from Halobacteriovorax sp. GB3, assembly GCF_028649655.1. Lineage (NCBI taxonomy): Bacteria > Pseudomonadati > Bdellovibrionota > Bacteriovoracia > Bacteriovoracales > Halobacteriovoraceae > Halobacteriovorax > Halobacteriovorax sp. GB3. The sequence continues at coordinate 452,621 of NZ_JAQSLN010000003.1, read as the reverse complement.
ATGCCGCAGGGAAATTCCTTGGTGGTTACTTAAAAAGAGAAGGTCGTCCTTCTACTCAGGAAACGCTTAATGCTCGTCTAATCGATAGACCATTAAGACCACTTTTTCCTGAAGGATATATGTATGACACAGTTATTTCATGTACAGTTATGTCATATGATCCAAAAGGTGACCCAGAAGTTCTAGCTGGACTTGGTGCTTCAGCAGCTCTTTCAATCTCTGATATTCCATTCCAAGGACCAATTGCAACTTGTAAAGTTGGTCGTATTAATGGTGAATTGGTTCTTAACCCTTCTCTTGAGCAGTGGGAAGAGTCTGATCTTGAAATCGCAGTAGCTGGTTCAAGTGATGCAATTCTTATGGTTGAAGGTGAAGCTAATATCGTACCTGAAAAAGAAGTTCTTGAAGCAATCTTCTATGGTCATGATCAAATCAAAGGTTTTGTTGAATTCCTTAAAGGTATTCAAGATGAGTGTGGAAAAGAAAAGCGTGAGTTCATCTCTGCTGCTCCAAACACAACTCTTTTAGAAAAAGTAAAAGCAGACTTCTCTGCAGATGCTAGAGCAGCTATTGAAACTGTTGATAAGATGGAAAGACAAAAAGCTGTTAAGGCAATTGAAGCTAACGTTAAAGCTGCAATGGCCGAAACTCCAGAGGCCTTTGGTTTAACAGCTGATAGCTCTTTTGGAAAAGAAGCTTACAAAGGTGTTGATGAGCTCATGTATGAAATGATGAGAGCTGATATCCTTGATGAAGAAAAAAGAATTGGTGGTAGAAAGCTTGATCAAGTAAGACAAATTGAAACAGAAACAAATATTCTTAAAGCACCACACGGTTCAGCTCTTTTTACAAGAGGTGAAACTCAGGTTCTTTCTACTGTTACTATCGGTGGAGCAACTGGGGACCAAATGGTTGATAGAATTGTTGGTCTAAACTACGACAAATTCTACCTTCACTATAACTTCCCTCCATACTCTGTTGGTGAAGCTCGTGGTGTAAGAGGTGTTGGTCGTCGTGAACAAGGTCACGGTAACCTTGCTCAAAGAGCTCTTAAATCAGTTATCCCAAGCGCTGAAGAATTTGCTTATACAACACGTGTTGTTTGTGAAGTTCTAGAGTCAAACGGATCAAGTTCTATGGGTTCTGTATGTTCAGGTTCTATGGCCCTTATGGATGCTGGTGTTCCAATTAAAGCTCCTGTATCTGGGATTGCTATGGGTCTCGTAACAGATGGTGAAAGATTTAAAATCCTAACAGATATTCTTGGAGATGAAGATCACCTTGGTGATATGGACTTCAAAGTTGCAGGTACTGCTACTGGTATTACTGCAATTCAAATGGATATTAAAATCAAAGGTCTTACTCGTGAGATCGTTGAAAAAGCTATTGCACAAGCTTGTGAAGGTCGTCTGCACATCCTTGGTGAAATGGCCAAGACTGTTACTGAGCAAAGAATGGAGCTTAAAGACGGTGTTCCAAGAATTGAAACATTCAAAATTAAGCCAGACAAAATTGGTGCTCTTATTGGTCCAGGTGGAAAGAACATTAAAAAGCTTCAAGAAGACTTCGAAGTTAATATGGAAATTGAAGAAGATGGAACTGTTAAAGTTCTTGGTACAGATAAAGACAAAATCTTTGCTTGTATCGAACTAGCTTCTCTTCAAATCAATGGTCCAGCAATTGGTTCTGACTACGAAGCGAAAGTTGTAACAATTAAAGATTACGGTGCATTCGTTGACATCGCTGATGGTGTTTCTGGACTTGTTCACGTTTCTGAAATTGCTGAAGAGAGAGTTAAGGATGTTAATGACTACCTAACTGAAGGTCAGATGGTCAAAGTACGTGTTGTTGAAGTTGATAAGATGGGACGTATGAAACTTTCTTGTAAGGCGGTTGAGCCTGTTGCAATGAAGCCTGAAGCGAAAGCTAAGGCCGAGGCAGCTAAAAAAGAAGCGAAGCCAAAAGAAGAAAAGAAAGTAGAGAAGAAAGAAAAAGTAGAAGAATAAAAAAAGCGGGCCTTCGGGCCCGTTTTTCCTTGTGTTGAGGTTGTTGTGACAAATAGGGTAAATCTCCAAGTTAAAAAATTACCACATTACGATAATAATTATCCTCTTCCTTCTTATGAGACAGAAGGGGCAGCGGGAGCTGACCTTCGTGCTCAACTTGGAATTGGAGAGAGTCTTGTCATTAAGCCTGGTGCAAGAGTGCTTGTTCCAACAGGTCTTAGTTTCGAGATTCCTGTAGGATATGAAGTTCAAGTTCGACCAAGATCTGGACTTTCTTTTAAAACATCACTTCTCGTCGTTAATAGTCCTGGGACGATTGACTGCGATTATAGAGGTGAGGTGAAGATCATCTTAGGAAACTTTGGTGACCAAGATGAAGTGATTGAGCATGGAGATCGCGTTGCTCAAATGGTAATCGCTCCAGTTACTCAAGCAGTTCTTATTGAGAGTGAAGCTCTCTCTGAAACGGCCCGTGGTGAGGGTGGTTTTGGTTCAACAGGTAAACAATAGAGGTTTAAATGGATTTAGTTGTATCTTACGATAAGGCCACTGATAAATTCAATGCTTGGGACCTAGCTAAGGCCCAAATTACACCTGAATATGTAGAAAAATTTAAGGTAAAGGCCGAAATCGCCTATGATAGAGATGGCGCTAAGATGGAGGCCACTGGTAAAGGTTTTACACTCTCTCTTGTCTTTGATGAGAATGAATGTAAGGTAGCGATTAAGCTCTCAATGTTTCTTAAGCCCCTTAAGGGAAAGGTTCTTGAGGCCGTTGAGAACAAGCTCAAAAAGACGATTTAAGGATAATAAAAATGCATAAGGTGACTATCAGACCTACAGGTCAAGTTTTAGAAGTTGATGGAGAGACAAATCTTCTCGATGCACTAAAGGCCCACGGTCATTTTGTTAAATCTTCTTGTGGTGGCCACGCAAGTTGCTCTGACTGTATCGTAAAAATCATTGATGGAGATGACAATATTAACACTCCACCATTTGAAGAAGTACAGCTTATGGGTAACGTCTATCACATCACAAAAGAAAGACTTTCATGCCAGACTTATGTTCAAGGTCAAGTGACAATTGATATTTCTGAGCATGACAAATCAGCAGTTGAAAAAAGATTGCAAAATAAATCGAGTGGCTTTTTAAAAAATAAGGCCCCGGTTTCGACAAGAGTTCGTAAGAAAGAAGATGTCGATAAGATTATGACTGAGAGACAGGCCATTCGTGATGAGCGTCGCAAACGCGATAACGAGTGGGAAGGTCACTGGAAAAAAGACAAAGATGAACAAGGAGAAAGTGCTCCTCGTATCAAGCGTCTTGGTGGTGGTAAGAAGCCTAAGCTTTTTAGAACAGATCATCTTGAGAATCTAGATGAGCAACTTCAAAAAGAGCGTGAAGAGCGCGAGGCCCACCGTGAGAAAAAAGAATTTAGGGAAAAAAGAGAGAAGAGCTTTCGTCACAAAGGTCCAAATAGAGATCCAAGTGATAAGAAAGCAGGATTTCCAAAACCTAAAAAAGACTTTAGAAAATCGAGAAAAAAATAAGGCCTTCATATGAAGGCCTTTTTTTTAATATTTCTTTAATACATCTGAAATTTTTTGAAGGTCTATTTTTCTTTGACCTTTGTCGATAACAATTTTCTTATCATCGTCTAGAATTGCCCAAAGTTGAAAGTAACCTTTATTTTGAAAACCTCTAAGGTTTGGATCACCTGTCATCTTTGCGACGTTAGGAGTGTCCATAAAGTGCTCTACGTAGAGCTCGTCCGTATTCTTCAAGGTCTTTTTAAATTTGATCTTGAGTAGTCCATAGAACAGTCTATGCTCTAGTATGATTTCCTTTCCTTGCTTATAAATAAATTTCTCATAAAAGAAAAAGCAAGTAAGGATAAAAGGCACCAAAATAATTGTCACCCTAACTGTGTAGGAGAGTGCTATATTGATTTGATCCCCAGTTGCAGCAAGCCTTGTGAGAGGATCGCTGACGGCCAGGTACATCGCACCAATGACTGTCAAGATTGCAGCGAGGTAACCCCAAAAAATAAGAGGAAGACCATAGGTTTTTAGTACAATCTGTTTTGCACCATTTTTCTCTTTAATTTCAACTCTATCTATCTCTTCTTCAGAGACAGGAAATATAAACATTAAGCCCATGCACAATATTTACTCTATTAGCCGTATTGTGGCAATAGATGGGCGAATTCATTGAATAAATTAATATAAGGAAAGTTAAGATAAATGATTCTTATTTCTAATGAGAGGGAGTATGACAGTAAACTCGGCGTATTCATTCTCTTTACTTGTAATTTCTATATGGCCTTCGTGAACTTTGTTAATAATATCGAAACTCAGCGAAAGACCTAGACCAGTTCCTTCTCCAGCTGCTTTGGTCGTAAAAAATGGGGTAAAAACTTTGGCCTGATCCTCTTTTTTAATACCCAGTCCATTGTCACGTACAATTAAATAGAGGCTATGATCTCTTTTAAAAACGCGAACGAGAAGTTCAGGGTTATATTCAAGCCCCAGTATGTCTTTTTTCTTTTTCATACTGTAAAGAGCATTGGTGAAAAGGTTTAGAAATACAGTCGCTATATCAACCTTACTAATAGAAATGAGTGGAAGTTCTGCTTCGAACTCTCGATGAATGATGGCCTGAAATCCATCGTATTTTGACTTAATTGCTTGAGATGCGAAGTTGATATTTTCTTCGATAACTTCAACAATATTTTCGTCTTTAAAGCTTAACTTACTCTCGCGTGAGTGCTCTAGCATACTGGTGATGATGGATTCAGCTCTTTTTCCATGTGTAAAAGTCTCTAAGCACATGGCCTTTATTTCTGAAATTTCTTCAAGAAGTTCCTTCTTCTTTTCCTGTTCAATATTTGATTGATCAATCATCTCTTTTAGATCGATAAGTCCAAAACGTGAGGCCTCAGAAAAGTTGATAATGAAGTTGAGTGGGTTATTCAGTTCGTGGGCAATACCTGAAGTTAGAGACCCTAAGGAGGCGAGTTTCTCTTGGGCGATGAGTTTGTCTTGCATAGTATTGATCTCATCGATTTTCTCTTGAAGAATAAACGTTTTATTTTGGAGTTCTTTAGTTCTCTTGTGGACCAGTTCCTCAAGATGCTCTTTGTAGTCTTGTAGTTTATATTCGGCCTTATCCCTCATAGCGATATAGTTTTTAAGATTTATCCGCATATTATTAATGGCCTTAATTAAGTCATCAATTTCATCTTCTCCACTATCTATTTTTTCAACTTCAATTGGACGATCTAAACTTCCTGGAGAGAGTTTTCCGGCGTAATCAGCGATACGCTCAATTTTTTTCGTAATGACAACGTTAATGATGATCAAAATACAAAGAGAGACGATGAATGTTTTTACTGATTGGGTCATAAGAATGATGAGAACTCGATCCCATAAACGCTGATAAATCTTATTCAAATTCACTTTTGCTACGAGGTTTCCTAATGTTATTTCCTCGTTGAGCTCTCTATAGGTTAGGGGGATTGTTCTCGATACAGTATTTTTCAAATCTTTGGTACCGGTTTCATAGAATGAATACCTCTTTCCATCTCTTATTTCAAAAACACCAATATATTCAATGTCAGGAAGTTTCTTCATTCCAGTCGCTTGGATAACAAGTTGTTTCTTATCGAGATGCCAAAGCGAATTTGCCAGTGACTTTGTGTAGATGGATTCAATCTGATCGAGTGTTCGATTGACTGTAGATATATCTTTTTTGTAGTCAATATATAGCTGAAAGGCCGTTCCTAAGAAACTGAAGAACGTACTACAAATGAGAATGTAGCGAAGAAGCTTGTATTGGAGCTTCGTTCTATTTGGCCGTTGCGCATCTGACACTAGATTTTCCTTAAACACTTCCGTCTTTTTAGATATTTTCACTCTTATCGTCATAGTTTCAAACAAAAGTTATCTTTAATTATAGAATAGTAAATTGACCAAAATCTAATCATTTATTGTTCTAAATGTGATTAAAAAAAAGACAAAAAAAAGGCCCCTCAATAGAGGGGCCTTATTTAAAGAATGACTTTGTTGATTATTTAATCGCTTCTCTAATTTTCGCAGATAGGTAGTCCATAAGCCATACAATAGCTGCGATAACGATAACAAGAAGACCAACTTCATTCCACTTGGCAAGACCTTGGTACTGCATAAGCATTGTACCAATACCACCACCACCAACGAGACCAATAACTGTCGCCATACGAACGTTAATATCCCAACGGTAGATTGTGAATGATAGGTAAGGAAGAATAATCTGAGGAACAACACCGTACCAAATTACCTGTACTGGGTGAGCTCCTGTTGCTGTAATTGCTTCGATTGGTCCGTTTGAAATGTTCTCAATTTGCTCCGAGTATAGCTTAGAAAGTGAAGCTACAGAGTGAAGACAAAGAGCGAGCATACCAGAGAATGGTCCAATCCCAACCCATACTGAGAAGATAATTGCCCATACGAGTGGTTCAATTGATCTTGAAATGTTCAGTAGGAATCTTACAAAAGAATAAACGGCCATTGTCAGTCTTGAACCATTCATGAGGTTTCTTGCAGCGAAGAAAGCTAGAATAAAGGCAACTGGAATAGCGAAAGCCGTCGCAATGAAGGCCATGTAAATTGTCTCAACAGCTGCCATAACCGCTTCAGAAATAATTCCAAAGTTAGGGTTTAAAAGAGCTGTAAAGATTCTCTTTGCTCCAATAAGACCTGAAGTCGAAAGGAATTCAGAGATTGAAACTTGAGAAACAAAAAGTCCTGAAACAAATGTTAGAATAAGGATGAAGACCCCAAAAAGAGAAGCAGGCTCTCTCATAATCGGCTTATTCTCATCTCTTTTCATAAGTCCTAGACAAGCTCTACCAGCAGACATTTTCGTCATAAAGAGAGCGAGAGAAACAACGACACCAGCTCCAAGAGCGATTAGTGGTTGATTCCAACTGAACTCTGGGAATCTCTCCCCAAGAATAATTTTTTCGTAAACAATCTTCCAAGAGGCCAAGATCGTGTATGACCAAAGAAAGACATCAATAAACAATGCCCAAAAGTAAGCTTTCACTGTTTTGAAAGTCAGACCTGGGTCTTGATTTAAAGTAGGTGTATTATTTGTACTCATATCCATTTTCTCACTTTTCCTTAGTCAATTGTCACTTCTACAGCTTCTTCACCGTAGATTGTTTTAAACCAGTTTTCATCAATATCTAGAGGTTTCCCTTCATAGATAAGCTTTCCTTGTTTAAGTGCAATTACACGGCTAGCGTATTGGCGTACAAGTGAAAGGAAGTGAAGGTTACAGATAACAGTAACACCTAGTTCTTCGTTTACTTTTTTGAGGTATTGCATAACTGAGTGTGACGTTGCAGGGTCAAGAGACGCTACAGGCTCATCAGCAAGAAGAACTTTTGGGTTTTGCATAAGTGCTCTAGCGATAGCAACACGTTGTTGCTGACCACCTGAAAGGTTGTCTGCGCGAACATTTTCTTTCCCTTCGAGTCCAACGATTTTGATGTACTCTTGAGCTTTCTTCTTGTCTTCTTCAGCATAGACTCCAAAAATTGAATTCCAGATTCCCGTTCTTCCTAGAGTTCCTGAGAGAACGTTCGTTAGAACTGTTCTTCTTGGAATAAGGTTGAAGTGTTGGAAAATCATCCCAATTTTAGATCTTACAGATCTTAGAGTTTTTCCTTTAACGTGAGTGACATCCTCTCCTTCAAAGAGGATTTTTCCTGAAGTTGGCTCGTGAAGTCTGTTAAGACATCTAAGCATTGTAGACTTTCCAGATCCAGATAGACCAATAACAACTAGGAATTCACCTTTTTGAACTTCAAAGCTTACATCCTGAAGGGCGTGACATCCGTTAGGATAAACTTTGTTCAAACTTTCAATCTTAAACATTATACTCTCTTTGTTTATTTTTTAAGCAAGTCTGCTGTTTTTAAATTAAGTGCCTTAATCATTCCACGAAGTCCATCGTATTCTTGATCATTTGTATCAACGAGACCTTCAACACTGTAGATGTTAGTGAAGATGTCTTTTCCTTCTTTAGTTGCGATGAACTTCTTTACCGCAGCGATGAATTTCGTTGTAACTTCTTTATCAAGACCTTTTCTAAATACGAATGGGTCGTTTGGAATTTTTTCAGTTGTTGTAATAATTTTTACTTTGTCTTCAACATCTGGGAATTGAGTTTTTACACGAGCTCTCGCATCTCTAATTTCACCAGTTTCAGAAGCTGCTGAGTAGTATGTCGCTCCAGCATCAACTTGTTTTTGATAGATCATTGTTACAACGTTGTCGTGCTTAATAGCGAAAGTTTGGTTACCAAGCTTTACTTCGTTGTCCTTAAGGATTTTAAGAGGAAACATGTATCCAGAAGTTGACGATGGGTCAGTGAAAGCGAATTTCTTTCCCTCTAGGTCGGCAACACTGTTGATTCCACTATCAACGTGAGCAATGATTTGACCTTGGTAGTAGTCGTGTCCGTAACGTAGAACTTTAAGTTTTGCTTCAGCTCCATATTTTTCGTTGGCCATGAGGTAACCAAAAGAGTTCATAACAGCAATGTCAGCTCTCTCTGAACCAAAGGCCTCTACAACGGCAATGTAGTTTGTTGGGATACCTGATTTGAAAAAGTAACCAGTTTCTTTTTCAAGGAACATGAGAAACTCAGTTGAGTTCGATGCAATTGTGTCGGCATCAACAGATGGTGTGAAGTAAAGTTTAATTGGGTTGCCCTGGCTTCCTAGCTTCTCATCTTTTTGACAGCTAACTCCAAGAGTTGCAAGCGTTGCTATAAGCAATGCTGCCTTGATCGTTCTTAACATGCGTGACTCCCTTATAAATTTAGCAAGTTATGTAAATTTTTAAATTGCCCCTAGATATCATGAATTTCTTAATTTTTTTAGTCAGGATTTGCACAAAGTTTCATTTTTTTTTGTAAAATTGTCCTTTTTTTAGGGGCAACGACATTTTTACACGGTGCAAATAAAAATTATTCCTACTTAGTTTGACAGCTTATTGAATGAATCCAACTGCCCCAACCGGCAGACTTAATTTGGACTTTTTTCATGCAGTCACCATATTCATCTTGAAATTCATCACAGCGCCAAGGTCCTTTTTCAAGTGGGTCCTTATTACTAAAGGCATAAATGAAAAAATCTCTATCAACTGTTTTACCAACGATGTGTCTTTGTTTCTTTGGAATATTGATATTGCGAATTGTTTTAATCGCACTCTCTCCTAGGGGCTCGTAGGCCATGTGAACAGAGACAGGGAAGTCGCAATTATTTTCTAAAATAATCTGATCAAACTCCGGAGAGTTTGTCGGAGAGAGATTGTAGTGGTCGATGGTAAACTCATCGGCCATATCGTTTAGCCAGTTATTGATCGTTTTGATGTGGTGATTTCTAAAAAGGATTCCACCATTGAATTTATCTCCTGCATAGAGACTCATTCCAATAATCTTTTTTCCCTTTTGAATCGGAGCGCCACTCATACCTTTGACGACATCACAATGGAATCGAAGATCTGTCATATTCACAACACTCATAGGACAACTTGTTCTTGCGAGTTCGTGCTTGTGCTCATCATTTTGTGAAAGATTGTAACCAAAGAGGCTTCCGTTAAATGATTTCTTTGTAAGGCGGCTATCATTGATACTTAGCCATCCGGTTTTTATACCAATATCTTCTTTAAGATAGATCACGGCGAAGTCGAGGTCTTGAATTTTCTTTTTGGCGTAGAGTCCAAGCATGTGAACTTTTACCCAGTCTATAGTGTGAAAAGGATGGTATTGGCGATCGAGTCCTGGAGTAAAGGCCAGGTCATCAATCCACTCATTTTTTTCAACATCAAAAACACAGTGAGCTGCTGTTAAAACTTGTGATGGGCCAATGAGGACACCGCTACATTGACTACCTACGCGACCAATGGCCCTAACTGGATAGTAAGAAGTTTTAGTGACTCTTTTGAGTGGGAACTTATCAAAGATTCCTTGTCCCATAGGATTCGTTAAAAGATATTTAATTGGTTCATATTGACCATAATCTTTTGCAGTGAGGAGGTTTTTCTTTTTTTCGACAGCGAGAGCTGGAGATGATGTTATCCCAAAGATGAAAAGAAGAAAAATTATCCAAGACCCATGATTCATAGAAAACTCTTATTTTTTAAAAACTTATGGCCCTTATTTATATAAAAAGAGACGAGTCTGCAAATATCTTCTGATAAAAAAAGACAAGTATCTGAAAAGTCGAAGGTGTGCTGTGGAAAATGGGGCATAATAAGGCCATGGCCCTTAATATAATTCCATTTTATCCAAGGCCGCATCCTACAAACGTCAGTTTTGAAAAGCGCTTGGAGTTTAAGCCCGATAGTGAAGGCATGGACCCTCAGAAAGAGGAGCGGGAGAAGAGTTATATCTTTGATCAGGCCTTGGCCCACGATCATATAATGGTTCGGCTTAAAGCACTTGAGCGAGAGAGGAAAAAAGACCTTAATTGCTTGTATTGAATTTCCAAGTAAAATGGAGATATGTTGAAGAAATATATTTTAGTTAGTTTTCTCGTTATTTCAAGAGTTTATGGTCTAGAACTCTATAAGCAAACCGACAATACGGGCATGGGTAAGGTGGAGAGATTATCTCACATCGAATCTTATTTGCAGGGTCAGTCCAAGCATTTGAGAGATAATGTTGAAAAAAAAATAAAGAACTTGGAGCAGGGCTTCGACAAGTATTTGAAAACTAAAAAAGAAGGTCTGACTAAAGAAGATAAACTCTTCATCGAAAAGAAGCTTTTGGCCTTGAAAGAAGAAGTCTTATCCAAGGCCCTTGTTCAAAGAGAGAAGAAAGACGAAGAGTTTAAAAATGAAATTAAAGCAATGCTCGAAACTCAAAAAAAAGAGCAATTAAAACTAAATGAAGTTGTATTGCAAAGGCTACTCGCCATAGAAAAAATGAACTCGGCCATGGGCGAGCAACAGAAGAAGTAGGAGTCGGATTGGAATTTATCAGAAACGTTCTTATTTTATCTCTCAACACTGATTGGGCCTTTGATTTGCGTGAAAGTCTTGTCAGAGTGAGTAAGGTTCGTGCTGATGTTGCAGGGATTCGCTCTGTTGCTACAAAGTATTTATCTGAGAAAAATTATACGGCCATTATTATTGAAGATTCATTTGGTGAGAAAAATATCAATACACTCTTTCGTGCTCTTCTCACATCGAATATTAAAAAACCTGAATTCGTCTTTTTAAGTTTTGTCGATTTTGATCTTGTGAGAAAAATTAATATCCCTGATGAACTTAAAAGTGAGTTTCTCATGTACTCTCACCCTATGGTGATCGAGGACTTTTCAAGCATTGTAAAAAAGAAACTTGTTCCGATGGAATTAGAGGGCAATAAACGCTCTTTTGATCGAGAGTTTGTTGAGATTCTTATGAAGTCATGTCGTAAGACATTCGAAAAACTAGATGCCTTTGGTGTTCTTAGAGTGCAAAGACCAAGGCTAATTAAAAAGGGTGAAGAGCTAGAAATTGCCATTCGTGGAAAAGTAATTATTAAGTCCCAATTTTTTAATGGTTCTCTTCTTTTAAGTTTTCCAGAGGAAACTTATTTGAATCTCTATGAAAAAGTTGTAGGAACTTTTTACGAAAAAATTAATGCACAAAATGAGGACTTTGCAGGAGAGATGGCCAATATGGTTTATGGGCAGACCAAGAAGACTCTCGAACAAGTTGGTGTTCACTTAGACATGGCCATTCCTGTGACCGATAAAACGGCACAACTTCCAAGTGGACATCCGATCTTTGTTATTCCTGTTGAAACTGATCTGGGCTCATTCTATGTTAAACTTGCTCTTAATTATTTTTAATTTGTCCAAGAAGTTTAGCATGTGGGTAGATGATATCTAAAAGATCAATACGGATATTCATCGGCCAGCTAATAAAAGAGTGAAAAAACAAATCCGGAAGTTTTTTTTCTAGTTCATAAATTTCTCTAAGAGTTTCATTTTTAAAGTCATTTGCCAGTACAGATATTTTCATCTTCAAAATTTTCTCAAGACGAAAAATAAAGAGACGACAATGGTCGGCCAGGTAATCAGGAAGTTCCTGTTCAAGTGATTTGAATTCAACAAGAAGTTCTTTTCTAATTTTTGTGTGCTTGTCGTGGATAAACTGCAAAACATTGAAATAAAAAGTAGATACTTTCCCAAGAGGAGAGTCTTTAAAGTCACTAATGGCCATTTGAAGGTTGTGATAGGCACCATGTGTGTCTTTTAAATCAAAGGCCACTTGAGCTTGCATGAGAGCGCCGTAGGCCCTCTTAAAATTTTTATCATACTTTGGCGCAGCCTGTTTTTTTATGCTGATATGGGGCTTTAAAGAGAAGAGGTCTTTTAAAAAGTGAACTTCTCCTTCATATACTTTTGGAGCTGAGCCTGCAATATAGTAACTTTCATCTTTATGAGTATTAAAACTGGAAACACCCACTGAACTTGGTGTTAGAGGATCGAGATAGATCTCTTTTTTATTTTTATGATAAAGAGGTGTGGCCACCATCTTTATAAATTCGTAATCTGTTTTCTTCTTTTTCTTAGTATAAACTTCAATTTTATCGCTTGCAGCCCGTGTTCTTATTTCATTGTAAAAGTCAATTCCAAGGGGAAGGTGAATACTCTTTTGTTCAATATCTGTTCGCAAGTCGTTATTGATATAGAGTGTTTGACCAGGCTTTTTTTGATGAATTTTTGAACGAGTTTCATTGCCGAGAATATCAAGTTCTAAAACGCGAAAATCAGCTGTGGCAATATTAATATTCCAACTCGTGATTGTTGGATGTTTTTTAGAATAGCTGATGATATCTTCAATGCTCTCACATTTTCTTAGAATTTCATAAACGTAGTGAAAAATAGATGTCCCTTCTTTGCAAAAGGTATCTGAAAATTTTTGATGGATGGCCAAGCATAGTCCATCTTCTCTTTTTGTTGTCAAAGAGGGATAGGGAAGTCCCGCTGTAGTGAAGGAGCTAAACTTAGGCATATCTTTCATCTGGTAGCGAACAAGTCTTTCATAACGGTCATAGGTTCCTTGAAGTGGAAAATCGAGCACTCTCGCGTGTGTGATTGATTGATCGTCATTGAAGTGAAAAAAACTTGAACAGCCTAAGAGATTTGTAGGAATGCTTGGAATCCACTTACTCATAAAACACATCAGTTCTGGAATGAGCATGCAAAAAGCGATTTCTTTTTTATTTCTACTTAGCCCGTCACTGTAAGCGCTTATATAGCGATCAAAGATATTGCCATTGGCAAAAACTTGATCGGAGAGCTCTCGAGCAACCGAGTGAATTAGTCGATTTGCTTGAGGTGAGGGGGTTGAAAGAACTCCTTGTAAATGAGAGATGATCGTTTTTGCCTCTTCTTTGTCGCGAAGTCCTAATTGGTAAAAACACTCGAGGGGATCGCCGATGAGATCTATAACGGGAAAGCTCTGTTTTCCTTTCATTTTCTTCCTATTTGCGGGAGTTTAAGTATGGATAATATCATAAACGGTGATCTTTCATCTAGCAATCAGATGATCAATATCGCCCTTCTCTTACTTGCGGCCATGAGAATTTGGCTTGAGATTATGGGTTTTGATTTCAATTCTCTTCCAATGACAAAAGGTCTTGCGCGAATGCAGGGAAAGAGTGATCTCAATTCATTTCATCGAATGGGACTCGTTTTCAGCATTGGCTATATCGTTTTGTTTGCTCCGAGTGTCTTTTTCTAAGAGGCTTTTTTCACTGAGCCCTTCGTAGAGTTCAATGGTATGCTTGTAGGGGAGAAATTCATCGGGAACGATCAATTCCTCTTCACTTGCTTTTTTTCTAATATAGATTTTCACTTTGACAGCTCTATGTTGCCTCTGAGCAATAAGAGATTGGAGCTGATAGATCTTATTAAGAAGTTGAGACTCTTGCTTCTTAGTTAATTGAAAGGCATCGAGACTCTTCAGTATACTCCACATTTTTCTTGGCTCTGTTCTTCCTTCAAGTATTCGTGCTAGTCCCAGATAGATTAACGGATCAGATTCAAAATTATCACCCATTAGGACAATCTCATCTGGAATACTTGTCATATGAAGAATATCGAGAAGATGATTCAGTTTATAGAGGCCTTGAATCTTTAAATCTTTGGTTGTTAAATCATCTTCAAAGAGAGAGAAGATTTTACGATAATCTTTGAGAAAAATTCCAGCCGTATAAACTTTATTTTGGTAGAGCCAGTCTCTCATGGCATCCTCGTAAAAATGGGGCGAAGCCGAGAGAATGAATGGATGAAATCCTTTTTGAGTATAATTTTGTAAAATTTCAATGCTCTTTGGGATCTTTGGAAAACTCTCAATAGGGCTTGTCAAAGAGCGGTAGAGTTCTTTTGTCGTCGAGTAGCGCGTATCGACAAGAGTCTTGTCAAAATCGCAAATAACAAGTTTTTTAGGGCCCTCTACATTGATAGGGATAAAACTTCCAAGATGGTATTCAAGTCCTGGTGTTTTTCTTGTCTCATATATCTGAAGAACGTGTACTTTTTTACGCTGTTCTGTTGAAAGAGGAATTTTGAAATAAAAGTTTCCATAGGAGTCTGACTCATAGCTTTTAACGTAAACTTCGTTCTGATTTTCATCCAAGCACACGATCTTCATGGTAAAATCATAGGCATTGAGTAGCTTATAGGCCTGAATAGGAAAGCGTGGTTTGATAAGATCAACTTCCACTTTATCCATAAGAAGTGTCTCGCGCATCGTTACTGATGCTTTTAACGCGATCGTGTCGTCTGTTTTAATGGCCAAAAAATGAACGAGATGTGGTCTTTTCATTGAGTAACTCTTGGAACATAATACTAGATATTCAAAATCAAATCTTATCAGATTTCTTTTGATTCGTGCAAATTAAACAATAGAACAAGGAAACTCTATGATAACTCTCGCAAACATGCCAAGCATTCAAATCGAATTTCTTGGTGAGGTGCCCCTCTATATTGGCCTTGGAATAGAAATTGTAACGGCCCTCATTCTTGGTGCTGCAATTGGCTATGACCGCGAGAAGAAAATGAAGTCTGCTGGTATCAAAACAAATATCATGATTTGTATCGGTGCTGCACTGTATACGGCCATCTCAATGCTCAATCAGCAACATGCTGGAGGTATGGCCGATCCAAACCGTGTTGGGGCACAAATTGTTAGTGGTATTGGTTTTCTTGGTGCTGGAGCGATCATTCAAGGAAGAGGAAATGTCATTGGTCTAACGACTGCGGCCACTATCTGGGTTGTCGCGGCCATCGGAATGACTGTTGGCTCTGGATACCCTCTTATTGCAGGAATTTTCACTCTCACAACTCTTATTGTCTTAAAACTTCTTAATCCTCTTTATAATCTTGTAGAAAGTAAAAAAGAGTACAAGTCTTATCACTTAGAGATCCTCTCTCGCGGTCGAGTGAAATCGACGACAAAGAAAATCATCCTTACTTATGTCGATGATATTTTCAAAGTTAGTGAAGAAGTTCTTGATGTTAATCAAGATACTCGCCTTCTCAATTTCTATTTCAAGTTGCACCCGCGCCGCATGCAGGAGCTAACTAAAGAAATTGGTACAGTGATTCGTGTTGAGAAAGTAAAATTTCACGTCAACGAAGATATGCTTGAAGAGGAAGAATAAGTTTATTAGCGCTTTGCTATGAGAAAGCTTAAAACGCCGTCTTCATACTTTCTTTGAACACTTCTTGGGTCGATTAAGTCTTTAACGTTGAGCGTTTTAGACATCACTTCTGAGCGTCTGGACTTATTCACTGTACCATCTTGATCGATCGCCGTATCTTTAAATCTTCTTGTGAGTGTGAGTGTTAAATTTCTATCTTCAGCAGTTAAAGAAACAGTTTCTTGTTCATAGGAAGGAACTTCAAGTTGGACTTTGTATCCATTTTCCATTGGCTCAATTGTTGGGTTCAATTTCGTGACATTATAAAAGTCATCTTCTGATTTCATTGAGACGTCTTCTTTGAATTTACCGTATTTTTCGGTTAATCCTTTTACTTCACTACTAAGTCTTTCTTTGACTCTTGAAAGTATTGACTGATGGGCCTCTTCCATATTGGCAAATTTCTCTTTAAAAGAAATGTCTTTCTGTTTAAGAATCTCTCTGTGGTGTTGGTCGAGATACTGAAGTTCTTTTTGGTAAGACTGCTTTCTTTGATTAACTTCAATTTGATTTTTAGCTTCGACGTAGTGAACTTTATCGTTGTGATCTTGTTTTTGTATCAGCAGGCGATCCCTAAATTCTTTTTCATTGTGTCTTCTTTGCAGATTATACGATCTTTGTTGTTCGTGAAGAGTCTTATTTGTATCGCGAGCAAATTCATCTGATCTGGACTTGGCCTTTAGGCTTATATCTTTAATTTGTTCGTCGGATTTTAACTGGAGACGATCGACTTCAAGATCTGTCTGTTGAATAATTTCATCGGACTTATCTTTAGCATTTGAATAGAGGTTTTGAAATTTATCCTCATTCACGAGGTTCATATCTTCAATTTGAAGTTGGCTTATTTTTGATAAATTATCTTTTTCAGTTTGAAGTTTTGTTGCACTCTCTTTGAGAGAGTCACGAATACTTGCTAGCCTTTCTTCTTTTTGATCAATGGCCTTGGCGATATCTACTTTTTGCATTTCTTTTTGTTCGTAGATCATTTGATCATTGGCAAGCTTTTGCGTTTTTAATTTCTGATTATAGTGAGTATTTAATTTGTTAATTTCACGCTCTTTGGCCTTAACGAGGTCTTCTTGCGACTTTGTGAGTTTTTTTAGGTATTGTTTGGCCGTTTGTTCCTGCGTTACTTTCATTTATTGTCCTTGGAGTGCGACTTCTTCTTTAAAAGGGTCGATATTCTCTAAGGGGGCTTTGCAAAGTGCAGAGCTATTACCAGTATAGCCTTTACAAGTCCACGAGCGTAGTAAGTCTATTCTAATAGAATCACTTCCCCCATGATAGCTTAAGTAGCTAACTGGATCTAAAGTAGAGGTGACAAGGTAGTTACCTTGTTTAGAGTAACGCTCCATTTTACTTTTAACTTGATATTGGTAGACTCTATATTCTGCACTTGCCGATAAACACAGAGTGAAGAGACTAATGAAGCATAGGTGTTTCATCGAGAATCTTTCCTTCTACGAGTTTAATAAGAGTTTTCATGACAAGTTCTCTATCAGTTTCTTTCATTGTGAAAAGAACCGTCTTCTGTCTTTCAATCGTTCTATGTTGAGTCAATCTTTTTAAAAGACCTGCAGCACGTTCTTGATCTTTTTGTGACATAGGAGAATTGTTTTTAGAGAGACCCAACATCCAACTTTCATCAAAAAGAGGGTAGAAGCCCATCTTTCCGAATTCGATAAGTTTTTTGATTGATTCTTGTCTCGATGCTTGGAAAATATTCAACTGTTTCTCCTTTTTATAGTCCTCCATTATTTTATTAAACTTAAGGATTATTCATGAGAGGGAAAGACTTTCCATTTTCGAGATTTCAAGCGATTAGAATCTTTGTAAGTATTTTTTATAATCGGGCTTATTTGACTAAAGCCCTCAGGAATTGGTTAGATTTGATAAATAACCCAATCTTTGTGTATGATATTTATGCCTCTAGAGAGGGGAATTTACGTTATCGTCAAGGAAGATGAAAAATGAAAAGAACAGACCTTATTCTCTTATCAACTTTAACATTAGCTCTACTTTCTCCAGCGCAAGCACTGGTCGATTATACTGAGACGACACCAAGTCAGCCACGCGTGAAGAGAAATTCGCCGGCACCAGCAAGACGTATTGCACCGAAGGTAAATACGAGCACTCAGGCTCAAAGTTCAAGCTCCAATGGCGCTAGCTTAGGCCTTTTTAATATACAATCAATGTATCATTCAATGAAGGTTGAAGGTGAATCTGGGCAATCTGATATTCAAAAAATGAAACTTCATGCTCTTTTCCAGACTCATTATAATTTATTCGTCGATGCCGATTACGACTTTTATCAATCTAGTGATGAAGAAATTGGCACGAGTGGTGATTGGCAAGCAGGTCGTGGTAAGGCCTTACTTGGTTTCAATTGGCTACAGTTTGGAAGTGTGGCCGATCTGGCGACAATTGATCTTATTGGTGGAATTAGAAGTAGCTCTTCTAGTGATCTGGCCAGCTCTAGGCTTGATAAAATTGTTGGAGTAGAGACTACAAAGAGATTTTATCAATTTGCTGTTGGTTTTGGTTATGAATTGTGGCTCACAGGTACTCCTGATAGTGAAGAAGAGATGAAAATTGGAAATGTCTCACTTTTAAAAGCTTCTCTTGGTTGGGTTGTCTCACGAGATATTCGCTTTTCTTTAGAGGGCGCAACTGTTTCTATTTCTAAGGCGAGTGACTCAGATGAGGGTTTAAAACTTGATGAAGATATTAAGTACAGTTATGTCTCTCCTATGTTAAGCTTGGGGCTGTCGCCATTTGTAAATGTCAATATGGGGGCGACTTTTAGAACAAGAAGGGCCAAAGATGTGCAGAGACTTGTTCCTGCTAAATTATGGGAGCTTCCTGGTTTATATGGGAACACGCTCTTTGCAGGAATTGAATTTAGTATTTAATTATGGTTAAAAGATTAGATAGTCCTATATATCATTGTCATAATTGTAAAAAGATTATGAGTGACGTTACTGAGCTTCTCTTTGTTGAAGAGAATTCTTCGAGATCATTTTGTAGTGAAGAATGTATCGATCAATACTTTTCCCCAATGGCCAAGTATTATCAAGAAATTCTTTATAAGCTTCGTGATGATCTAGGGATAGATGAAGAATATTTAAGTGTTCATTGTGACAATGTTCAACTTTTAAATGAGACGTGCTCTCGCCCTAATGAGATGTGGCATCTTGAAAATAAAATTGGCGATGAAGTCTTTGTTCTAATCAATGAATGTGATGGCTTTCATCATATTGTTTTTTGTACTCTCTTTAATAGGGCCGTCTCTTATATCTTTTTACAGACAGCTACAAGCAATCCTTTTATCTTGGAACAATTTAGGATTGGAGAGTCTGTTGACGATATTGACTCTTTCTTTTCTACAGATGAAATAAGTGAATTAGAAGAGATGGGAATCAACGATGATGTCCTAGTCGAACTTGAAAGAAAGAAATCGACCTATCTAGCAGAGCTTATGGTTGATCAGCTTCCAAGTGATATTCAAATGGAAAGTTTCCACTTATATGAACCTTTTTTCGAGCAGTGCCTTGAAGACCCTGATGAAATTTACCAATTTAAAGATCAAGAAGGGGATGAGGTATATTCACATATTAAGGCCTGTGAAAATAATGGACAGAGTTTTTTCTATATTATCGTCTTTATGACATTTAGTGAGAATGAAATTGTTCAGGCCTTGCCAATCATATCTGTGCCTACTTTGGATGGTTCGATCGTTGAAAAATATCGCCAAGGCACAAGACTTATGGGTAGCCCAGTAAATTAAAATAAAAAAAGGCCTCTTAAGTAAGAGGCCTTTTTTTAAAATCTTTTGTAAGAGTATTCGCCTTTGGATTTAAAGGCGCTACAGTATGAACTGTTGTTGTAGAGCTCAAGAAATTTAGAGCAGTACATATAGGCATCAGGGGCAAGTACCCACTGATAAAAAGGCTTACCATAGAAATAGGCCTTATCTTTCATCATCATAACTGCATTTATCGCAAGTCCTGAGTATCTACCGTTATCTCTATCTTTATGGAGAGTTACTTTATAAATTTTTGACGACTGCTCTGGGACAAAACATCTAGGGTTACCAATGTAGAATGATTTCCCACCATTTTCATAGGCCGGAAAGAAACAAACCTGAGACTCAGTAATCGCCGTTTTAAATTGAATATATAGGTTGGTTGATTTCAGGCAAATATTATAGCTTCCTAAATGAGATGAGGACTCAGAGTAATTTGTTGTCGCGTCAGTTGACCAATTACAATCTTTAATCTCATCTGGGATAGTACTAGTTGAGTCATCAGTTGTGTCACCCGTATCAGTTTTCGTATCGGTTCTATCACTGGCATCATCCGTAGATGAATTCGTGCTATTTGTAGAACTATTTGTAATGGCCCCTGAATAGAAGGAGCGATTATTTTTGGGTTGCTCACATGAGTAGAGCAGAAATGATAGAAGTAATGGAAAAACTAATTTTTTCATTAAGAACCCTTTTAAAGCGAGAACTATTCACAGTTCTTCTCGGATGATTATAGTCTTTTTTTTAGTTTTTTTCTCATGTTTAGCTCTAAGTTACCGAAAAGATGAATATGAAGGTCATTTTTTTTCTACTTGCATCCACATTAGTTATTGTTTCATTTGTCGTATTTTTGACATTTGCTCCTTACCATTTTTATTTCACGACTGTGAACGAAGGTTTAGTCTCGGAATACTTAACAATGAAGGGACAAGATAAGCTTAGGCTTAAGCCAGAAGATGAATTCCTTAGCACGGAAAAATTAGTCTATAAAGAGAATGAAAATCAATGGAGAAACTTTCACTTTGGTGATTTAAATGTTCCCTTTCCTCTTAGTCACCCCATGTTTCTTTTAATTCCTCATATCGACTTTAATGGTGCATACAATGAACTTGGTGCAAAGTATTTAACGAGAAAAGAAAAGGACATCGCAAATTTTTTAATCCTAAAGAGTGAGGCCTTAGAGCTTTCTATGAATCGTCACCGTATTTTTGATCTTCCTTATTTTAAGGCTATGATTCAAAAGAAAACTCAAGACGATATATGGCGTGATCTTTTTACTCTCAATGTGACTCTACCAGATAAAGGTAATAAGAGTTATATAGAGTATGCTAAAGTGCTCTATGAAATTGATTATCGAACACTTGTTTATAATCTCTATATACTTAAATTGCGCGAGAGATATTTCCCCGTCAATATGATGAAGTTTTCACTTTTTAAAAAGGGAGATATAGGTGTTGTTCGTTTAGAATCACAAAAAGAAGGTCGCCTCATTGAACTTTTTCTCATTCCTCATAAAGGGCGTATATATCGCATGAAATTTGAGTATGAGCAGTATGATGTTTTGGCCGAAACCATTCGTGCTCGTATTTTAGATGGGCTTAAGTATACAAAGAGCTCTGAGGATACGACCAATGCCATTTATGCTCAATACAAGAAATTAGAATACAGAGAGAGAATTGATCAAAAGGGAATGGTTTATCTTTACGCTGCTTGGTCTCACGTGCCAGAAAAAAGAGAATTTTTAAAAGAGATGATTCGCTTTTTAGAAAGAGGGCAAGGTAATCAGGTCTACTTGAAGGCCCTTTATGATTATGCCTATCGGCTCTATGGAACAAATTTCTCGCTTAGTGACAGTGAGAGAGTTGAGACAAATGAGCAAAAACTAGAGCGTCTTATTAATGAAGAGAAAAATGCTGAATATGAAAAGGCAAAAAATGAGCGTGTGGATATCCAAGACGGAGAGTTTGAAAGTAATGAAGATAAGATAGATTACTTTTTGAAAAAGGCCAAATCTTCTGGAAAAAATAGTGATGAATCTGATGATATCTTGAGATCGCCCTAGTTAAGCTTTATTTGATGGAGGCGAGCTGACACCAGAAAGCTCATTCTTTCTTACAATCGAGTTTCTAAGCAGAGAAAATGTGCCCCCAACTACCATTGACGTTTTTTAAGTTCTAAACTTAGTCTGTTATCTTCTAGGAGGGAGAGATATGGGCAAGTTTAAAAAAGTTTTCTCAATTGTTCTTTTTTCGACATTACTTGTCTCTTGCGAGGAAGTCGAAACCTGTAGTGATAGTTTTCTCGCTGATAAAGAAAATCTCGAAGAACAGTTTATTCAATTACATAAATCCGATTCAACAAAAGAACAAAGTGAATTGTTCTTTGTTTCTTTAAGTGAATTTCTAAAAAAGCATGAAGATAAATTATGTGAACACGATGGTGAAGAGTTAAATGTTCACGCTAAAATTAAAGACTTCATCGCTTCTCAAAAAACACAGGAAAAAGAAATTCTCTATACTCCTGAAGTTGTCTATGGCCAAGATAATCGAATTGACGTTGATCTACATCCCAATCAAAAGCTTAGAGAGTACGATCGAAGTGTGGCAACTCAGATAGAGAAAAAATACATCGATGCCAACTTCTTTATTGATGCACCTACGATCAAGGAGTCTTGGAATCTTTGTCCAAGCGAGAGATTTCTTGCTCAGATGAATCCTGGAAACTGTACAGGATTTTTAGTGGAAGAGGATTTAATTGCCACGGCCGGACACTGTATGACAAGTCTTGAGACTTGTGAAGATTTTTACTGGGCCTTTGATTTTAAAGATTCCACAACACAATTTGATTCTTCGCAAATCTATCGCTGTAAAGAGATAGAAAAACAGGTGCTCGATCACTCAACGATGCTAGATTATGCTCTTGTTCGTCTCGATCGTCCCGTTGTTGATAGAAAACCCCTGCGAGTAAGAACTAGTGGTCGCGTTTCAAGTGGAACTCCTCTTGCCGTTATAGGCAATCCAACTGGTCTTCCTTTAAAAATCGCCGATGGTGCACAGGTGCGTGATGGAAATAATGATATTTATTTTAAGGCCAATCTTGATACATTTGGAGGAAATTCCGGTTCACCTGTTATCAATACAGATACCGGAATTGTAGAGGGAATCCTCGTTCGCGGTGAAACTGATTATCGCTACGTGAATAAAGATGGACTCTTTTGTCGTGAAGTCTATACCTGTGCAGATGATGGATGTGATGGGGAAGAGGTAACGCGCATCACTCAAGTTGATGGCATCACACAAGATGAGCTTCTTAGCTATGAAGATTTCATATCAAAGTTATTTAAAAATCCTAGTGACCGTGAGGAGTTAAGTTTTGTCTTTGGTATGGACGTTGTTAAGCAAGGTGATTATGCCGTATCCTCTGTTGATTTTCTTTCAATCTGTCTTGTTCATATCTATAAGCAAGGACTAGAAAAAGAGTGGATTGATCAAAGAGAAGGCAAGTGTGATGATACTTTGAAAGTTGAAATATACAATCTATTTAACGAACTCTCATACTAGATCAGTATGAGAGTTCGAAAGAATTATTTTTTAAGTGATTCGACTTCATTAAGGGTTACAAAGCTGTAGCCCATTTCTTTTAATTTCGGTAACAGAATTTTCAACATTTTCGCTGTTGATACGTGAATATCGTGTAAAAGAACGATTCCACCTTTTTTTCTTTTGATTTCGTTTAAGTACCCTTGCGCGCATTCGGATGGAGAGAGCTTATAAGGAGAAACCCAGCAGGCCCAATCAGCTGCTTGAGTAATTTCATTTCCTTTTACATTCATTGATCCACCAACGTCCCACATGACGGGTCCAACATATTTTGAGAGCTCATCTTGTTTGTTTAAATAACTTGAAAGGGATTTATGCCATGAGTTTTCAGGAGCTCTAAAAAAGAGACGATCCGAGCTTCTATAGTATGGAGCTAGGATATCGTGCGCCTTAGAAATTTGATTCTTTGCCGTTTTCTTACGCGACCAAAAAGAGACTTTTCCGAGGGCCTGATGAGAGTATGTATGATTGGCCAGTAGGTGACCATCATCATAAATCTCTTTCATCACGTCACTATTTTCCTTAGCAAGGCTTCCTAGAACGAAGAATGTTGCAGGAACTTCATACTCTTTTAATGTCTCAAGAATATCTCTTGTGGATGTTCTATTTGGACCATCATCAAAAGTAAGAGCTAAAACTTTTTTTCCAACTAAGCTTGAGCGCTCAATTGGGAAGCGTGACAGTGATTTTTGTACAGCTTGTGCCTGTAGAGCAAAGGCCGACATCATTATAAATAAAGTGAAATTTTTCATTAAATTGTGCCCCCGTAGATTTTTTTGGACTATCGCAAATCTCTGAAATTGGGTCAATTTGACGAGTAAATTCTTCAATAAATTGACCGAATTTTCATAATATTTTGACGAAAGTTGTTTAAAATTAAGGCATCCTACCCAAAAGGAGGTACTTATGAGTCTTGTTACAAAGAAGTGTACACCTTGTAGTGGAGGGGTCCCCCCTCTTGAAAAAGATGAAATTGAGGTTCTTATGAAAGAGCTCTCTCCTCGCTGGAGACTTACTCATGGCGCAAAGAGGCTCCTTAGAAAAGAGAGCTTCGATGACTTTTTAAAACCGATGGAGTTTGCCAATGAAATAGGGAAAATGGCCGAAGAGCAGTGGCATCATCCTGAGTTGCATGTTGGCCATGGGCATCTTGATATTGAAGTATGGACACATAAAATAAACGGACTAGTAGAAAGTGATTTTATATTCGCTTCAAAAGTCGATCGTATACTGGAGGGTTAAGTGAGAAGTTTCTTTGTTTTTATTTTGTGCTTTGTAAGTTTATCAACTTTAGCACAGGATCAAGATAAAGCTGGGTTAAGTACTCAGGAACAAATGAGAGAGGCCATGAAAAGGGCCTTGGAAGAGAATAAAAGAATCATGGATAAGATGATGAACTCTGATTTTTTTCAGTCCATGGATTCTTTTAAGGATCAGTTTTTTAAAGACTTTAATAATAGAGATTCTTTTTTTAAAGGGGATACTGATTTTTTTAAAGGAATCGAATTTGAGAGCAATCTTTCTAAAAAGTGGGTTGATAAAGAAGAGGAGAGAGTCCTTGTGATTGAGATTGGTGAAGGAGACCGCCCAATTGATATAAAGATTGAAAATGGTCAGATCCAATTAAAAGGAGAGGTGCTTAAGAAAGAGGAATCCCAAAGTGAAAATGGCATGCGCACGAGGCAGTATACATATCAATTTAATGAAAGTTTCCCTATTCCAAAGGGGCTTTCACATAAAAAGGTAAAGTTTGAAAAGAAAGGTAAAGAGCTTTGGATTCGTTTTGCTAGACTTGAAAAAGTAAGCATTGAAAAAGATAAGAAGAAGCGAAAACCACTTGATAAAGACTTTGGACTCAGTATCTAAAAGAGCTGCAATTAAGCAGCTCTTTTAATTTTCGAACTTACAATTTCTATTTTTTCTAAAAGTTTTTTAGCATTAAAAGGTTTTGCTAGAGTGTACTGAATGTTAAAGTCAGCTGCGACTTGAACATTTTCAGGAGTAAACTGTCCTGACATCATGATGATTTCGGGTGTTCTCGTTGTTTCAGTTCTAATGTGCTTAACGAGTTCAAGCCCATCGAATTTGGGCATATTAATATCAAGTATAATGATATCGTAATGATTTGCCTGTAGTTTGTTCTTTGCTTCGATACCATTATTAGCAACGACAACTTTTCGAAAGAGACCCGTATCCTGTAAAAGAGCAACGAGAGAATCTGTAATCATCTTTTCATCATCAACAATCATAATATTCATTTTGTCTTCCTATTCCATTTTTACAATTCATCGTGTAAATGATTTGTAAAATAGCTCATGATATCGCGGATACTTATGATCCCGATTGGTTTTTTATCAAGATTCACAACAGGAAGGTGGCGAAACCCCTCTCGGCTCATTAGAGAGAGTGCAACAATAAGAGATTCATTAGCAGCTACCGTTTTTGGATTGGCAGTCATGTAGTTACTAACCTGATCTGAGAGATCAACTCCTTTCCCCATCACCTTCATCAATAAATCTCTTTCGGTAATTATTCCAAGAAGATTAACTTTTTCATCAATAACTAGAGCAGATCCAATTTTAAATTCTTGCATCATTTTTATGGCCTTCTCTAAACTGTCGCTTCCTTGAATATATTTAGGATCACTCATACCCATTTCTTGGATTGTGTGATCGAGTAGATCTAACAGTTGGTTCATACTAACTCCTTAAAATTTGGTCACTATCAATAACTATTTTATCTTAAATCAATCTTGTTCTATCTCAATTTTATCGAAATTAATTAAGCATTAATTCACTGCTTACAACTACTTGATTTGCATTAATTAAAGTTTATACTTGATTGTATCGATAAAGTATTTGGAGGTCTTATGAATCATAAGATGATGTCAAAATTTGCTACCATTACCTGCTGCTGCCTACTAAGTCTTTCTTCATTCTCACTGAAGCAGACGCGATTTAAGGGCAAAATGAATACTGTTCCCCAAAGGGAAGTTTCAATCATTGTGACCGATGAGGGATTTTATCCCAATAAGTTCATGGCCTATGCTGGTGAGCGCATCGACTTTTTTGTCACTTCAACCACAGAGAGACCCAGTTGTTTTATGGTTAAGAACAAAGAGCTCTTTATGGCGGCTAAGAAAGGAAAAATCAGTGAGGGAAGTGTCTTTTTTACTCAGCCTGGACTCTATCACTTCTATTGTCCTTCCATG
Source organism: Halobacteriovorax sp. GB3 (assembly GCF_028649655.1). NCBI lineage: Bacteria > Pseudomonadati > Bdellovibrionota > Bacteriovoracia > Bacteriovoracales > Halobacteriovoraceae > Halobacteriovorax > Halobacteriovorax sp. GB3. The sequence continues at coordinate 426,246 of NZ_JAQSLN010000003.1, read as the reverse complement.
AAAAATATTAACGGTACAATCACTGTTATCGAACATCCCGATGTCATTGAAAAGAGGAAAGCACGTGATCTGGCCTCTGAAAAAAAGGTTAAGGTATGGATTCCAGAAGACGAATAGTAGATAGGTAAGGAGAGTTCATGTCTGGTGTATTTCAAGATGCTATTCGCTCCCTCTTGTCGCCAATATCTGATCTATTGGATGATGAAGGGGTTTCAGAGGTTATGATTAACGGGCCTCATGAAATTTTTGTAGAAAAAAAAGGTTTGGTTTTTAAAGTAGAAAATCAATTTTCAAGTGAAGATGCCTTAGTCTCTGCAATGAGGGCCATCGCTCAATCTGTTCATCGTGTGATCGATGAAGAAAACCCACGACTTGATGCTAGACTTCCAGATGGATCAAGAATTCACGTTGTTCTACCACCAATGGCAAAAAACGGAACAACTGTAGCTATCCGTAAATTCTCAAAAGAAAAACTTACTCTTAAAGACCTCATCAACTTTGGCTCACTCTCTGATGCTGGAGCAAGGTTTTTAGACATGTGTGTTTATCTTGGAAAAAACGTTTTGGTTTCTGGGGGAACTGGGTCTGGAAAAACCACGATGCTCAACGTTCTTGGTGGGCGTATTCCAAAAACTCAAAGACTTATTATTATCGAAGATGCGGCCGAGCTTCAAGTGAAGGCCGAGCACGTTGTAAATTTTGAAACAAGAAAAGCAGAACCAAATAGTGGATTAACTGAAGTCACCATTCGTGATCTTGTTATTTCTGCCATGAGGCTTCGCCCTGATAGGATTATCGTTGGTGAGGTTCGTGGAGATGAGGCCCTAGACCTCGTTCAGGTAATGAACACTGGACACGACGGTTCAATGGGAACGGTACACGCCAATACTCCATTAGATGCATGCACGCGTTTAGAGACGCTCTGTCTTATGGGTGATACCAAGATTCCACCAGATGCTGTAAAGAAAATGATTGGCTCAGCAATGCAAATTATTGTTCAGTGTAGCCGCTATCATGATGGGGGAAGAAGAACATCCCATATCTCTGAAGTTCTTGGTGTTGATAGCAAAGGCAATTATATTACCCGCGATATCTTTCGCTGGATGCAAACGGGAAAAGATCCTGAGACTGGAAAGTATTTAGGGGAGATGGTTCCTTGTAATTATGTACCAAGCTTCTTTGAAGATATTGTCGTTAATAAACTACCTTTTCCAAAAAGTATGTTTATCGCCCCTGATTGGGTAAATGAGATTAAGAAGAAAGCTGCCTAGAGCTAGACATATTGACGAAGTCGACTAAATGTCGACTTCAATTCCATCGTCACCAATTTCAAATGTAAAGACATCTTTTCCAAGCTCTTCCGTTTTGTCGCAGATATCTTGGATATCTCCCACCTCAATTTCTGGATCTAGATCGTAGTCTAGAGAAACACAAGTAACGATTGTAATGGCCATTTTGTAATCGGCTTCACCCTTAAATTGATCGAGATTGAACTTAATGAGATATTTTCCAGAGAATTTATCAATATCAAAATCAACTAACATATTTTCCGTGCCTTTTTAAAAGATATTTTTATTGAGTATAGCTCTAAATGTGTGAAAAAGGGAAGATGCTTTCTAGAAAAAAAGTGTCGTTTCTGGGGAGAAAAATAGGGCCTAAACCTTGATAACCAAAGACCTTTTAGTATATGGTCGAAGAATCAATTTATAGATAAGGGATAGTTATGGATATCAATCAGCGCGTCGAGAACTTAATCAGTGATTTTTCTAAATTTGATGATTGGGAAGATCGCTATAAATATATTATTGGTCTTGGTAAAGAGCTCGCTCCTATGGATGAAGAGCTTAAAAACGAAGCAAATAAAGTTAAAGGTTGCCAATCGCAAGTTTGGCTTTTCGCAGAATTAAATGAGGGAAAAATTACTTTCTCGGCCGACAGTGATGCGGCCATTGTAAAGGGGATTGTTTCAATTCTCGTTCAAGTGTACTCGAATTCAACACCTGAAGAAGTGCTACAAACAAAGCCTGATTTTCTCGATACGATTGGACTTCGCCAGCACCTTTCTATGAGTCGTGCCAATGGACTCTCGAGCATGGTTAAACAAATTTCTATGTATGCTTTGGCCTTTCAAACAAAAATTAAAATGGGGATGGCGTAATGATGTATCGTCCAAGAAGAAATCGTAAGAGTGAAGCGATTCGTTCACTGGTAAGAGAAAACCTTGTTACACCTAATGATCTCATTGCCCCTTTATTTATTATGGAAGGCTCTAATCAACGTCTAGAAATTGAGTCAATGCCTGGTTATGCAAGGCTCACAAGAGATCTCATTGTTAAAGAGGCCAAGGCCCTCTATGAGCTGGGGATTCCATGTGTTTCTCTTTTTCCAGCTATTGATGAGCGTAAAAAAGATAGTATGGCCAGTGAGGCCATGAATCCAGATGGTCTTCTGCAGATGACTATTCGTGATATTAAGAATGCTCTTCCGGATATGCTTGTTATGACAGATGTGGCCATGGATCCATACTCAAGTGATGGACACGATGGAATTGTTTGTCCTCAAACGGGAATTATTAAAAACGATGAAACTCTAGAGATCCTTGCCAATATGAGTATCAATCAAGCTCAGGCCGGTTCTGATATTGTTGGTCCAAGTGATATGATGGATGGTCGAGTGGCCTATATTCGTGATGCACTAGATGACAATGGTCATAGCGATGTTGCGATTATGAGTTATACAGCTAAGTATGCTTCAAGTTTTTATGGACCTTTTCGTGATGCACTTGATAGTGCACCTAAGGCCGGAGATAAGAAGACTTATCAAATGGATTTTTCAAATTCTCGTGAGGCCATTAGAGAAACTGCTCTTGATGAATCTGAGGGGGCGGACATTCTTATGGTCAAGCCTGGGATTAGTTATTTAGATATCATCAAAGAAATGTCTCAGACAACGACTCTTCCAATTGCTGCTTATAATGTTTCAGGTGAGTACTCAATGGTTAAGGCCGCCAGTGAAAGAGGTTGGCTAGATGGTGAAGCGATCATGGTTGAAATGCTTACAAGCTTTAAGCGCGCCGGTTGTGACATGATTCTCACATACTTTGCTAAAGAAATGGCAACCCTTATTCAAAAACAATAAATAAGAATACTGGCCAGAAATGGCCAGTTCTTACATCTTCTCTCATTCTCTGTAAAAAATTCACATCTAACTTAATGAAGCGTTTCAGTTTAGGTAAATAAAACTGTCTTAGTAATATTTAAGTTGGTAAAAACATGCTTAGAATTCAGCAACTCATTTTTCTCTGTCTCTGTTTTGTCTTTGGAGCTCAAAGTAGCTTTGCCTTTGTAACAAAATCAGATTTATTGAAAGATGCAGTCGATGATATTTTGAAAGTTATGCCCGAATCCATGCAAAGGACGATCTCAAAAAGCTCTCTTCGCATCGAACTTAGCACGCTCAACCAACGTGCACTAAATACTCCTTGTGATAATCTTCCTTATAATTATGGGTACTATGAAGGAAATACGATTTTAATCGATCGTGCTCTTTTTGAAAGCTCTATAGAGGAAAGTGAGGATAGTGAAGACTTTTCTTGTAAACACAAAACTTTTGAAAAGACTTTAAAGGCCACTCTTATTCACGAGCTCTTTCATTACTATGATTTAAGAAAGGCCAAGAGTGTTCGTTTAGAGAATAATCCAACTCTTCTTTCTCTTGGTTTTTGGAATAAGAAGGGAAAAAAGAACTTCAATCACTTTGCTAAGCGCTCTATGGATCGCTACGAATATGAAAATAGAAGAGAGTTCGCAGCTGTGAATTTTGAGTACTTTATCCTGGATTCCTCATATAAGTGTCGAAGGCCTAATCTCTATCGCTTTTTTCGTGACCACTTCAATTTTAATCCATCAAATGTTTCCTGTGAAAAATCTGTTTATCAAGTTTCAATGACCGATACTCGATCTAATGAAATCGTCGAAATCGACAAGTCAAAAGTTCGAGAGATTCACTACCTCTTTGCAAGTGAGGGAAGTGCTATTTATAGCCGCTTTGGACATGCGATGTTTAAAATTCTTCTATGTGATCCCTCTGTTGATCTCGATACTTGTAGAAGAAGAGGAAAGAGTGTTGTTCTTGGATTCCTTGCCGAAAACGTTAATGTAAAACTAAATCTCTATAAAGGAATTTTTGGAAAGTACCAATCGAGACTTCTCGTTAGTGACCTTGTTAGCATGAAGATGCAATATAATAGGGAAGAGTTTAGAAATTTAGAAAGTTACCCTCTCCAATTTAACAAAGTGCAACGCGACCGTTTCATTGATCACTTTGTTCGTATTTATTGGGAATATGCAGGGAAGTATTACTTCTTCACTAATAATTGTGCAGATGAAGCCTTTCGGCTTCTTCAAGTTGCCTTCAACTATAAGTGGATGTATGAGAAAAATGTTTTAAGTCCAAAATCAATTCTCAAGTATTTAAAAAAGAAAAATCTTGTTGATTCAAGTGTTTTAGAAGATAGAAGTTATGCAAGAAAGCATGGTCTTTTTTATCCAAGCTTTCTTGAACCACTCTCTAAAAGCTACAAGTATGTTTATAATCGCTATCCACGTTACTTCAAAGTTAAAAAGACAAGACGAACTGGTGGAGAGAAGTCACGAGAGATGACTTATTATGATCGTTTGAAAACTGTCGACGAATACTTAGAGCTCTCATTAGAGCAGAGAAAAGAAGTTCTCTCTAATCTTATAGAGGCAAATCCTTCGAGAAAAGTTCTTCTTAGTATGCTTCCCGTTGAAATGCAGGCCCACCACTTAGAGTCCAATAGGATTTTAGAAGAAATTCAAAAAGAAACCTCAATCAATTTATTGGATGAGTCTTCAGCTGATATTTTTCAGGAAATCGTTCGTCTTAAAAATATTATCCTCTTTGAAACAGGTGTGGGGCAAAGTGGTTATGGAATCCTTCAAAGTAATGATTCTGATGAGCAATTATCTGATGATCAAGTTCCGGAAGTTGTTCTCGAGGCCGAGGCTCGATTAGTTGAATTAAATGAAACAATGAAAGATATTTTTACAGATTTATTTGAAGAAAGATATACGAGATTAGAGGAATCTAAATCTTTAAGCGCAACTATTAAAGAGGCACTAACAAGTGCACATTAATCAAAGGGAGAGTTTTATGAAAAAGTTAGTTTTAGCAGCAATCGTTTTAGTAACATGTGTTGATGCAATGGCAAGAACTTGTCGTACAAGAGTAAATCGTTACGGTGAAACTGTAAGAGTTTGTCGTGGATCTGATCGTGGTGGACAATACGATGATGGTTTCTTTGATGGTCTTATTGCTTCAACTGCGATTCTTCTAACATCTGATATTCTTAACAACGGATATAAGAAAGATTACGTCGATAGTGAAATTGCAATGGCACTAGCTATGGAAGGACAGGGAATGGATGCTGATCTATCTCCAGAACTTCAAGAATTTGTTGAGCAAACAAGAGAATTAAATCCTGAGCAGGAGCTTAGTGATTTTGATATCCTTGAAGCTTACCTACTTTTCAATGAGTAATTAAGACATAAAAAAAGGCCACTGTTAAAGTGGCCTTTTGTTTTGATTGTTTTTATTGTCATCAATTCTAATTGGGACATACTTCTTTTTTAGTCTTCGCTGTTGCCCTAGACTTGCTAAGCCTGCTAAAGCCGCTAAGAGTGCTAGTAGCACATAAGGAGCGTCGAATACTTGAATCATAGGGCACCTCCACCATATTTCCCACTTTCATTATAACCCTTTTCGACAAAATTAACCAATGAGCTTAGTTATAATTGACAAGAAGTTTACATAGATTCGGGGTGTTATATTCATTTTTCTCTCTTTTTTTTATTTATTTCTTCTTTTTGCCGATAGGTTCACCATATAACGATAAAAGAGTAAGTTTTTCTAGCTCCTGCTTTGCGCCTTTTTAGGGCGGTTAAAATACTGTTAGAATGTCTCTTTTCAACTTGTTAGCTTAAGGATGACTCTATGAGTTTTTGCCAAATCTTAACGGCCAAGCAAAAGGCCTTAGAAATCAATCTCGATCACCACATATATGGGAACCTCGCTGAAATCGGTGCCGGGCAAGAGGTTGCTCGCCATTTTTTTCAGGCGGGAGCAGCTGCGGGAACGATTGCAAAGACGATCTCTGCCTATGATATGGTTGTGAGTGACTCAATTTATGGCAAAGAAAAGAGTGGTCGCTATGTTTGTGAGGATCGACTGGTGCGTATGCTCGATCGTGAGTATGATCAGATCATTAATCGACTTGGAGAAGTTCGTGATGAGAGTACACAGTTTTTTGCTTTTGCTAATACTGTTGCAGCTAAATCTTTTAGCGGAAAGGGCGAGTGTCACGGTTGGCTAGGTGTTCGCTTTCAGCATAAAGCGAAGGCCGATTTCTCAGAAGTTATTCTACACGTTCGTATGCGTGACCAAGAAAATATTCAACAACAAGAGGCCCTTGGGATCATCGGTGTCAATCTTATCTATGCTTGTTTTCGTCATATCGACAATTCTAAGGCCTTTATTTCATCTTTAATGGATGGACTAAGTACGAGAAGAATTCGTATTGATATGATTCGAGTGAGAGGAGATGCTTTTAAAGGAATCGATTCGAGACTTCTCGCATTAGAGTTAGTTAAAAAGAAATTCTGCAAGGCCATCATGTTCGATGAGCAAGGCCGTGTTCTTCAAGCAACAGATGAAATTTATAAAAAGAATCTCTGTGTTCTAAGAGGTTCGTTCAGGCCGCCTACACACGTTAATATGGACATGCTCCGCAGCGGTCTTGAGAAGTTTGAAAAATCTCTTGATAAACAAGAGCGTGATAAAGTTCTCGTTCTTCCTGAGATCAGTATGTCTAAATTAATTGAGCGTGGGGAAGTCGACAATGATGACTTTCTTGCTCGAGTTGATCTTCTCTCTGCACTTGGTAAAAAAGTTCTTATTACAAGTTTTGATAACTACTTTGCCCTCAATGAATATCTTTCTAAGTACAGTCGCAAGAAAATAGCTTTTGTAACAGGTATTTTTAATGTTGAAGAGATCCTTGATCTCAAACGTTATGAAGATAGCCCGACAGGTATTTTAGGAGCTCTTGGGGCACTTTTTGGCCATACGACAAGGCTTTATATATATCCGGTTATGGATGATGATAAAAATGAGATTAGAAAATTAGATTCAGTTAAATATGATTCTAAGTTGCAAGGTATCGTTGATTATCTATTGGCCAATAAATTTATCGAGGATATCAAGGATTACAACCCTGAGTATTCGGCGATTTGGTCACGTCGTGTTCTTTCTATGATTGAGCAAGGGGATACGGCTTGGGAGAAAATGGTGCCAGAAACTGTTGTAAAAACTGTTAAAGAGATGAATCTCTTTGGATACAAGAAATAGGACATCTTTTCTTTCCCCCTATTTTTAGAATGTTATCGAATTATTCTTTAGCTTTCTCCTTTAGATAAAATTAAAAAAATACAATTTCCTCAGTTCATTATAATAGTAGTGAACTGAGGAGTATCTATGGCGAAAGTCTTTCTTTTGTTCGCCCTTTTCTTTTTCCATGTATCGAGCTTCTGTGAGGAGAACTCTGTCAGGCTTATTACTGGCGAATATTCTCCTTTTACGAGTGCTCATCTAAGTGAGAACGGACTCCTAACTAAGGTTGTTATTGAATCTTTTGAAGCGAAAGGGGTTGAGGTTAAAAAGGTCAACTTTGCTCCTTGGAAAAGAGCAAGTTATGAAACAGAACAGGCCATGTTTGATGCAACTTTTCCCTATGCTAAAAACCGCTCGAGAGAAGAGCGTTTTTTTTATTCCGATATACTACACAAAGGTAAGTTGCACTTTATTACTGTGAAGGAAATGGAGAAGGATTTTCAAAAAGAGAAAAATTGGAAAGGTAAAGTAATCTGTCATCCTCTCGGTTGGAATATTGAACAAGTACAAGAAGAAGTTGAGAAGTACCAGCTCTTATTGACGAGAACCTCAGATGTTGAAACGTGCTTTAGGCTTTTGGCCGCAAAGAGGGTTGATCTTATCAATCTTAATATTACATTTGCAAAATATATTATTCGAAATCTCTATGGTGATTTGGATAAATTTTCTTTTTTAAAGGATAAAGTTAAAGATGATTTCGTTTACTTAATGGTTTCAAAGAAAAATCCGCGAGCAAAACTGATTATCGATCAATTTAACGAAGGTCTTAAAAAGTTAAAAAGAAATGGCCGCTATCGGGCCATTCTCAATGAATCTCAAAGTCCACGTTGATAATTCTTATTCTGGCCACTTTGTTCATGAGTCGAAGTTAATTGGTTCACGCTCAGTTGATGGGCCTTTTCTTTAGCTAGTCTTTCCATTTCTTCTATTGAGTACACGCGCTCTTCATTTGACTTTTGTTCGTTAAACAAATGAACTGTTTGCGTTGGAAAGGCAAAATTAACTCCAAGCTCTTTTGCCAGTCGAACAATATCAAGCAAGAGACGGTGTCTCTCTTGAAGTTCTGCTGACCAGTCTGGTACTTGCCAGAAAACATAGAGAAGTACATCGAGGCTACTTGCGTTCATATCGTTGAAATAAACGTGAAAATAATCTTTTCTTGTCCACTTGTGGGCCAGTATCAATTCTCTAATTCCTTGACAAAAACTTTCTATTTTCTCTACAGGAGTCGAGTACTCAAGTGAAATTTTCGTACTGTAGCGGCGATAGGTTCTCTTTCCATAATTGTCGATATGGACATTCGTTAGTGTTCCGTTAGGAAGAGAGATCAAAGAGTCGTAGAAAGTTCGAATGCGGGTTGAACGAAGTCCAACTTCTTCTACTGTTCCCTCTACATTGCCATTAATCACAACCCAATCGCCAATACTAAAAGGTCTATCAATAAGGACTGTGAATGATCCAAAGAGGTTTGAGATCGTATCTTTAGCGGCTAAGGCGAAGGCAATCCCTCCGATTCCCATCCCCGCTAGGATTGATTTCATATCAATTGTTAGACTATTTCCTATGAAGATGATTCCAAAGCCTAGAACAAAAAACTTAGCCGTTTTTCTTATGAGGGGGACAAGAATGTCATCAAACTTATTTTCACTCTCTCTTGCTTTTTTCTCTAGATAAAAACAAATAACATCGACGATATTGTGAACGGTAATGACTGCTCCCAATGTAAAGGCGACAATACCAATTCTTAAAAAGATACTCAGTATTTGATCTTCAAGCTCGAGCGGGCGAACAAGTATGCTCCATAGGCCAGAGAAGGCCATGAGTCCTATTGGAGCTGTTAAGCGGTTTTGCTTTTTTGCTGAAAAGGCAACGCCACGGGACTTTAAAAAAAGAACAACTCGATTAGCGATAAATAGCCTTGTTAACTTGTCTGTTAAAAGACACAAAAAGAGAATTACGCCAAGTGCAATCCATTGGCCATTGAGAAGGAGGAAATTTTTGTTTGATGTCCAGACCGGCATACTCTTCTTAAACTTTGTTTTAAAATCGTTAAGTTCTACAACATCTTTTGCCGTATTTTTTCCACTAAGAGCTTTTTCATAGTAATCAATCGATGAGAGCGTTTCAGGTGAAAATCTCCACTTTTCATCTTCTTCTTTATTAAGAGTAATCGTCACTTGGTAATCTTCATCTCCAAGTGTGACATTTCTTTTCCTATAAACCCACTGGGCGGCCGGCCATTCATTTGGGATTGTTTTAACGTCAACATACTCAATTTTATCGATGGTTTGAATAAGCTTTTTCGCTTTTGTTTCTAAAGTGGTCTTTTTTGTTTGAGGATCGAGCCCCTTTTTAGAAAGGGCCTTGATTGCCAGATTAATCGCTTCTTTGTCGCCCGTCTTGTAGCCTTTCATCGTCTTTAGAAAAAAGTTCATACTACTGCGGGGTGATTCTAACGTTGCCTTCGGATAGTCACTTGCTAGGGTATCTTTAGTAATAAGAGCAAAGAAAATGATATTAAAAATGAGCATAGCGATCTTCATAAAAGTCCTTAAAAATCGGGGTTTTTTAAATTTTAATGAAGATCATTTGAAAAGTAAAAAAAGCTTTTTTATTTTCTAGTCTTGACATTAGTTTTTTCGAACACATCTTAATAATAGAAATCACTTTTGATAGGGAGGATTTATGAATAAATTTGACTCAATCGTTGCAGGTGCGCTCGATTTAGCGCAAGCAGAGGTACTCAAGAGAAAGAACTCTGAACTATGGCCAGAGCATTTACTCTTTGGGTTAATTTCACACCCTTCTTCGTATCTCTCACGTGTCTTTAAAAAATATAAAAAGGATATCACTTTAGAACTTGATAAAATTCCAAGCGTTACCAATCAAATGGCGCTTGATCAGGTAAGAGCGAGCGCTCGCTTTTCTGAGTGGTTAACTTATGCTTCAAGTCATGCGATTCAATCTCAGCGAGATGAGATTAGCGAAAAAGATTTAGTTAAATTCTTACCTCAAGTTTTTAAAAACCTAGATCTCGACTACGCATTACTCTCTCTTGATTCTGATGAAGAAGAACATGAGGTCCCAAGCTTCCTTGTGAACTTAAACGAACTTGCTATGCAAGGAAAGCTAGATCCCGTTATCGGTCGAACAAAAGAGATTCGTGCTGTTATGGAAATTTTAGGGAGACGTTCGAAGAATAACCCCGTACTGGTTGGTCCTGCTGGGGTCGGGAAAACGGCCATTGTTGAAGGTCTTGCAGAGGCGATTGTCAAAGGAAATGTCCCCGATGTTTTAGAGGGCAAAGTTGTTTACACTCTCGATATGGGTTCTTTAATGGCGGGCACAAAGTTTCGTGGAGAGTTTGAAGAACGCCTTCAAAACCTTTTGAAATTTCTAAAAGCAAAGGCACAAGAGAGCATCCTCTTTATCGATGAAATGCATCAGCTTGTTGGTGCAGGTAAAACTGATGGTGCGATGGATGCTGCTAACTTGCTAAAACCGGCCCTTGCACGCGGTGAACTCAATTGTATTGGGGCGACAACTTATGATGAATATCAAAAATTTATTTTAGGTGATTCTGCTCTCGATCGTCGCTTTCGCCCTGTTCCTGTTAATGAACCGTCAAAAGAGGACTCTATTGAAATACTTATGGGTTTGAAGGAGAAACTAGAGATTCATCATGGGATTAAAATAGGTGAAGATGCTATCTATAATGCAGTTGTTTTATCTGACCAATATATCACAGATAAAAACTTACCTGATAAGGCCATTGATTTGGTTGATGAGGCCGCTTCGGCACTCAAACTATCGGCCGAGGCCATGCCTTCAAAATTAGTTGAACTCCAATCAGAGATTCGTCAGAAAAAAATCTATGCCCAAGTTGGCAAGCTTAAAGAAAGTGAATTGAAAGATATCGAAGTTCTCGAAGCTGATTTTAATAGCGAAAAAGAGAAATGGGAAAAAGAGGTCTATGCCCTGAAGCGTGTTAGTGATGTTAAGAATCAACTTGATAAATACCGTTTCGAATTAGAGCAGGCCGAAAGGAAAGGAGAGTTTGATAAGGCCGGAGAATTGAAGTATAGCGTGATACCCGAGCTCGAAAAAGAATTGAATGAGTGCTCTCACGATTGGGTTTTAAATAAAGTTAATATCGCTCAAGTTATTTCAAGACAGCAGGGAATTCCTGTAGAAAAAATTCTTAAATCGAAACAGGAAAATATCCTTCGTCTTGGAGAGTTTTTGACTGAGCGTGTTTTTGGACAGGATGAGGCCTTAAACGAAATCCATGAGACCCTTATATCTGCTCACGCTGGATTAACTGATCCTACGCGACCACTCGGCTCTTTCTTACTTAAAGGTCCAAGCGGAGTGGGGAAAACAGAAACGGCCAAGGCGCTCACTCAATTTCTCTTTGATAGCGAAGCGAATCTTCTGCGATTTGACTTATCGGAGTATTCACAAAAGCATGATGTCGCAAAGCTCATTGGTGCTCCTGCCGGTTATATTGGGCACGATGACGGAGGTATTTTAACAGAAGCAGTGAGAAGAAAACCGTATTCAGTTATTCTCTTTGATGAAATTGAAAAGGCACATTTCGACTTTTCTGATATTTTGTTGCAAATTCTTGATGACGGTCGCTTAACAGATAACAAAGGAAGAACAATTGACTTTAAAAATACTATTATTCTTCTGACGACAAACTCTAAGAATATTGAGCACGATTTTAAACCTGAAGTCCTCGGTCGTCTTGATGCTGTTTTAGACTATCATGAATTGGACGAGTCGATCATGGAATCTCTTGTTCTAAAACAAGTTAAACTTCTTAATGAGAGGCTTTCTAGCAAAGAGGTTTCGATTGAATTAGATGAATGCTCTTTAAAAGAAATTGCACTAAAGGGGCACGATCCTCGATTTGGAGCAAGACCACTTCAAAGTGTATTTAATAAGCTTGTCACAAGACCTCTTTCTAAGCTTATTTTAAAAGATGAGTTAAAAAGTGGGAAGTACACTCTTTCTTGGTCTAAAAAAGATCAGTCCATTTCTATCCGTTAACCTGTCATAGAAGGCCCCCTTAAAGGGGGCACTCTTTTAATTCTGATAGCTTATCTAAATGAATTTCCTATAATCTTTACAAAAAGTGTCGTTAAATTATTTGAATTCTTTATATTCTCATGAAAAGACTAAAAAGGATGATTTTCATGAAAATACAAAAGCTTCTCGTCATTTACTCGCTTCTTATGTGTTCATTGGTTGATGCAAGAACGCTTATCAAGGCCGAAGAAACAAAGTATCGCTACATTGTGACTCAGAGGCTTGAGAATGGTTTATATGAGTTTTCTGAGTGTGCTGGTGAATATCTAGAGGAGTTAAGTTGTTCTAGACTTCCAGGAATCAATAGGGCCTATTCAGCTCGAGAGATTAAGTCTCTTGCTGATATGAATGAAAGACAGGCCTACTATGCTGCTGGTGCTGATGTTGCCATTGTTGCCGCCTCTCTCTATTTTGGTATGATTCTCGCCGCGAAGGCCACGGCCGCATACTATGTTGCAGCTGGGGCAAGTCTTGATGGGGGAGTTGCTGCTATTGGTGGAGTTCTTGGAGGAACAAGCTCTGGTGGAGCTGTTTCTAGTGTTGTAACAATAAGTGTTGATGCTCTTGATCCTTTTGTTCATCGCGATGTTTCTATTGCTCTAGAAGAGGTGATTGGCATTGCAAGTGATTCAAATTTAGAAGATGTCGAAGCAAAAGAATATGGTGAAGATGTGATCGTTGAAATAGAAGATATTAATTACGATCAACTTAAAAATAAAATCATTTCTCAATTAGAAGATTTAGATTAAAAAAAGCTCCTTTTAAAGGAGCTTTTTTTATTCCTGAGTTTCTATTTGGAGACCATAGTGATCAGAAAGATTTTGTGGTTTGTCATCGATAAAAATTAATTCATCAAAAACTCTTCTTTTCTCTCTTATCATAACATTTCTCGTTAAAATATGATCAATGGCAATTGGTGAAGCTGTCGGTGACAAGAGACTGTTGTCTGGGCAAAAGGTACATCCAACAGGTGATTCGTAAAATGGATTGAAAAAATCACTTTCTAGAATTTGGTTACATGAATTTACCATGGCATCTTCTAGAGGAATTGTTGGGTTTGAAAAACCACAATTGAGATCACCTAAAATATAAGTGGGTCTTGATTCTTTTAAAAGTTCTTTATCATTGAGCAGGATAGATAACTGTTCTTTATTTTCTTCTTCCCAATTTTTGAAGTCCCCTGTGTAAGGAGCTTCCCCTTCAAGATTTGCCGTCAAGTGAGTACATAAAACAGCATGTTCTTTTTGATCTTTTTCAATCGTTACTTTAAGGGCCCTTCTTCTATTGAGAGTAGCGATTTTAGAAAAATCGACGACTTCTTTTTTAATGATTGGATACTTTGAAAAAACCATGAGTCCATCAGAACCTCCATAGGCAAAGAGACCTTGGGCCCAGAGTGGGTTTAAAAGGGTAAAGATTGCTTTTACAGGAGATTGTCCCACTTTTGCCATAAGGGCGTTGGCACAATCTTTATTATCTTTTTTCAATTTAATAAGTGAGTGCTGACATTTATTCATTAAGCAGCTTGTAGACTCATCGCTTGGAAGATTAGAGCAATTTTTTAGAAGACAGGTAACAAATTTATCTTTTCCAAAAAGGTTATTCACCTTACAGCTTGGAGCTCTTTGAGTTTTTGTATTTTTTATTTTTGTAAAAAACCAGTGCGGGTAAGTTTCTTTTAATACATCGTGAAAGAGGTAACGATCATTTTTTTCCCAGACCTCTTGCAGACACAGTACATCAGAGTCATGTTGCTTGAGAGAATTTAAAATAGGGTTAATTCTTTTACTCGCTAGCGGAACATAGCCATGGGCAAGGCCTGTGTTGTAAGTTGTTAATTTTAGAGCATATGAGCTTTCAAATAGTATCAGAGTAAAAAAGCACAATAAAGTCTTCATCATATCGATCCCCTTTTATGCTATTCCTACTTAATCTATTGTCATGAGTAAAGACGATTTCTTTATTTTTTAGAGTACAACCCTTGCTAAGTATCTAAAAAGTATTAAAATAAAATTATGAGTGATCAAATTGTTCTACATTCAGGAGAGTATCTCGTTCGTCATAAAGAAGAGTCTTCCACCATGTTTTATCTCAAAGAAGGGGTTCTTGGCGTCTTCGATACTAGAAGTGGTGCTCAAAGTGCAAAAGAAGTGCAAATTGGCACGATTTATTCAGGTGAACTTGTAGGGGAGATGAGCTTTCTCGATCAATTGCCTCGCTCGGCCTCAGTGAAGGCCATTAATGATTGCGTTTTACAAGTTATTCCAAGAGAGCGTTTTCAAAGAATCTTCGATGCACAACCAAAGTGGTATCGTATTTTGATCGTCACTTTACTAGAGCGTTTAAGGGCCACAAATAAGCGCATTCGTATTTAAAGCTCTATTCCAAAGTGATCAAAAATTTCTTGTTTCGTTTTTTCTGTGAGAGGATTTCCATCAAGACTTAAGTGATTTATTTTTTCTAAATAGTAGAAGCTCTCAGGTAAATTTTCAATTAAGTTACAATCTAAATTAAGTCGTTGAAGATTTTTCAATTTCTCTATCTTCGAATCTACTTTGCTGATTCGGTTCCCGTTGAGATCGAGAACTTTTAAATCTCGCATTTCATAAATATCAGAAGGGATTCTTTCTAAATTGGCCTTGGGCATGATGATCGTCTCTAGCGAGTACTTGAAATTTATTTTTTCAATTTTTGAGTTGATAATTTTCAAGTATTTTAAATTGTAGAAAAGACTTATTTCACTTGGGGGGATCCGCAGATCCTTGACATTAATTGTCAGTGCACTAATTGATACGGGATTGATTTGCTCTTTAAGAAATGAGAAATCTACGTGTTGATGATTACGGGCAATGACTTCAATATGAGTGATCGAGTCAAGTTGATTTGTCTCGATCACTGGCCTTTGGTTTTTCTTTAATCTTATAGTCAAAGTCTTCATTTAAGGTAGAAGAACTGAGTAAGCAGATTTTTGATATCTCTTCGATACGATATTAAAAAGAGAAGGCCCCGCTTTTGGGTGAGCAACATTCTTATAATTATATCCATTTGATCCGTAACTTCCTGCTCCATTCGCTCCGTAGCTACCATAACTACCGTAACCATTTGAACCTGCTTGAGTTGTTCCAACTAAGTTCCCTTGCATATCATAAATACTCGTTGAGCCATCCTCGTTCGTTTTAGCTTTATAATCGACACCGTCCTTTTTAAAGAAGCTAAATTCACTTCCTGTGTCGTCAAAGTCTGTTTTATCATAACTAGAAAAATCGAGATTAATTCCTTTTTTTCTATTCTGGTATTGCTCATCTACTTTTTTATTGAGTGCGCTCTTTTGTGAAGAAGAGAGAGAAATAGCACTTGGTATATTTGAGCTGGCCGATGATGAGGCCGAGTTTGCTGATGAACCTGAGTCTGAAGCTGTTCCATTTAATGATGCATGAGAACTCGATCCAGAACTATTTCCATTGCTAGCGCTATTTGAACCATTAGAGTCAAACGACTTAGAAAGATCTCCGTTTGCATTTCTACGACGATTGAGATCGCCAAACTGATTCTTATTTGCTTGAGAATTAGAAGTAGATGAACTGCCACTTGTTTTGTCTTGTGATGAATCACTGAGTTTTTTCGATGTATTTCTACTTCTTATGGCGCTCTTTTTTGTCTGTTGTATATCAACAGCGCCTGCTGTATTCGCTCCCATAGAGTTTGATTTAATGAGTGCCTTGTTCTTGTTGGCCGTCGTGTTATCAAGTTCGATCGTTGGAGCTTTAAAATTCAGTCCTTTCAACGTCGTTGCTTTTTGACAAGCACCACTTGCACATTCCATGGTTTTAACAGTTTTAGCTTTGCTCGTATCTTCTTCAAGTCCTTGATCTCCAAGCTTCAAATGGCTTCTTGTTCGAGCGAGAAGTTGAGCGTACTGATTGGCATAGATTGTCGACATGGCAATCGTATCATCCATATAATCAAGGTTTGTATTGAGAAGGTTCATAATTTGTTGCATGTAGACGATTCTCGTTTCTGGAGCAGGAAAACCAGTGTCTGTGACGATCTTTTTACCACTACTTTCATTGTAACTCGATGATGTCCACTGGTATGTGGTCTCACTCTCTTTTTTCATTGGAATGAGATTCATCTTTTTTGGAACTGTCGGTCTGTAGTCGATCATCTTAGAGGCATTGAATGTTTGTAGTCTCCAAGCACCAAGCTTTTTTGTTAAGTAGACATCATATGATCTGGCCTGAGAGTTGAGCCCAACATCATTTTTCATATTATCTAAGCGATCATAGAAAGAACCACCATAAGATCTTCTTTTGGTTGCCCCTTTATCTAATCTCTTTTCATAAGTGGCCTTATCAATAATTTGTTTTTTTCCACTTAGAGGAGGTGCCATATCTGTCAATTCCCAAACAGTATTTTTATCGTAAATAAAAGGGATCTCGTCGGTAATGTCCATTAGAGAATATCCATCACTTGGTCCCATTGGATCTCTACCTTTTCCTTCAAAGTCTATGACTGTAATCGCCTCAGTTGATTCTCCTGGGTAGTTACAAGCAAGGTGACCGTGCATTTTTGATTCTCTTAACTTCTTTTCCCACTTTGCAACATCTTTATCTGCCTTTTTCTTATCCTTTCTATGCCACAGAAGAATCGCTACCGCTGCAGCGTAAGCACTTGGACAACTCCAACTCGCACAAGTTGCAAGCATGGCAACAACGGCTATGTAAATGAGAATTGAGTTCTTAGCTTTATTTTGCCAGGCCTTTGCTCTTGCAAGTTGAGCAGTAGCGGCCGCGACACGAGAGACCTTGGTTGAATACTCCATCATCGCCGCATTATAGGCATCAGTAAACATAGTCTTTACTTCTTCTCTGTGTACTTTTTTAAGTTTTGCATTTGTTACAAGATTATTTTGTAAATTGGCCGCTCTTTCAATGGCCTTGATTTGTTCATCTTTATCATCATCAGGATTCGGGTCATTAATGAGCATTCCATCGCGACCTGCAAATGTCTGACAATTTGGTTTAATTGTTGAGAGGTCTTTACCAATGAATTGTGGATACTTTTGGCCACCATTGGCCTGATCAGCTTTAATGTCCTCAATGCCTGTACAAGAGAGGTAGCAGCCTGCTGTCATTTTTGTAAACTCAGTTCTCTCATTAATCATTGCTGCCATGTAGTTTGCAGATGCTGCTTTAAAGAGTGGGTATGACTTTACTTTGACATCACTGATATCTTGGCAACGAAGTTGGCTAACTGCTGAGCTTGATGTTGCTAAGAGATCAATATCATTTTCAATTCTCATGATATTGGCCGGGTCTTGATCAGATGTTTCGGCCAGTTGTGTTTTTAGTGAGTCCCAAATTCTAAAGTCGGCGTTATTAGACATTTGAAGGTTTTGTAAGTTTTCACGTGACTTTCTCTTAGCAAGTTCTAGTCTCTGCATGGCATCCTCTAATGCCTTTGTATTTTCTTGTTCTTTCGCTGCTATTTCATCATTCAATAACTCATAGGTCTGTTCAGCGGTTTTCCCTTGAGCATTGGCCTTAGATACTGCTTGGTCTGCATTGGCCGTCATTCTTCTACCATCATTCATAATAATTTTTCTAATTGCATTTTGTAGAAATTTAATTCTGTTGATGGTCAGCTGTAAGTCTAGCTTGGAGTCGGTGACTTCTTGCTTTCTTTTTGCATAGACTTCATTGTTACATTTATAAGATTGTCTTTTTCCATCGTCGTCATAGCAATTTTCAAGGGCCTTTTCGGCCTTATCAATCCTTGCGTGCTTAGCTGGCATAAGTTGTTCAAGCTTGTACATTTCACGTCTCATCTCATCGCGCTTAGCAAGAATTGTTTCTTGATTTCCTGCTAATGGACCAATCCCACCTGTCAGAGCGCCCATTGTTCCACTTTGCTGATCGAGTTTTTGTCTAAGTGATTCAATTGTTTCAAAATGACCTGAGTCTCGGGAGTAACTTTGATTGGTGAGACGCTTTTCAAAGACCTCAGCATCTTGCTTTATTTTTTCATTGTGAACGCTTACTGCTTCACAACCACTTGTCGCTACCAGTTGTTCTGTTTCAGAGGCGAGGGCCTCTTTTTCTGCTTCACTGAGGGCGTTGAACTGTTCGAGAGCTGTCATGTTTGGATTATTGGTTGTAATGACTCTCAACTTGTCGAGACCAACATTTTCTCTTTCAACGTTTTCAACAAAATTTTCTTTTGCTCTTTCGATCCTCTCAGCATTTTTTTTGGCGTTGTGTTCAATTGCCCAAATGAAATTTGGTGATGACCAAAGTAATGCATGAGTGAGAATTAGTTTTGTCCATATCTTTTTTGTTTTCATAAATTGCCTCAAGCGATAATCCAACATCTCTTAACTCTATTTTTCACTAAAGAAGAGTTAGGGCCTAGGTGTTCTTATAAAGAATATTGAAAATTGTGTAATATCTTGTACTTACTTGTCGGTTTTTACTGCTAATTTATTAAGTTTCAGCGGCAATATATTTTGGCGATGATTGAAAAACATAAAAAAACTCTAAGTCTTGGATTTTAGAACCGATAGGAGAGAAAATTGGAATGATTGAAGGATTTTTTTTGCTCTTTAGAGCATTGAGATTATCCTAAGGCTAGATTCTAGGAGCAAATATGAGATCTTTTATAATAGGTATTTTTATAACATTATTTATAAGTGTTTCTGCTCATGCTGCCGTTTTGGATATTATGAGCTGTCAGGAAGATATTCAAAAATATTGCGTGGATAATAAAAAATCTGATTGCGACTTTTCAACTATTAAAAGAGAGTTGCTCAGTAAGAATGTTATTAGTCGCGCTTGTTATAATGAGTTGGTTAAACAAGAAGAAATTATTAGAAAAAGTGCTGTGGCAGATTGCTTAAAGATTATTGAAGCCGTTGGCTGTAATAAGCATCTTCAAAGAGATAAACTCACTCAGCTTTCAGCAATTAGCACTAAAAAGTTAGAGGCCTTTATAGAAAAGGCCGAAAGAGATTATAAAATTTGCCTTATTAAAAAGAAGTCGACACTTCCAAGAAAATGTCAGGAAAGTCTCGACCTAGAACTTTAAAGATAGCTTACAAATTTATTGGATTCATCTACAAGAATACACTTGGGCTCGATGGGATCATTTGAAAATTGGAATCCAATAATGATTACTTCTTCACCCTTTTTTATCAGGTGAGCAGCTGCACCATTAATGCAGATCATTCCTGTGCCTCTTTCTCCCGAGATGACATAAGTTTCAAGACGAGCACCACTTGTATTGCTGACAATCAGAACTTTTTGTCCCGCCCAAAGATCACACTTATCTAGAAGGTCTTGATCGATTGTAACGCTGCCAATGTAGCTTAAGTCAGCTTGCGTGACAGTGGCCTTATGAATTTTAGACTGTAGTAATTCTCTCATGAGGCCGATTATGCACTTTTTTTGAGGCTTGGCAATAACACTTATCTTTCTTCTACAGGTCCAGGGATTCCAAGAAAGTAGAGAATAGATGTCATTGGCCCATGAGACATGTGTTGAGAGGCCTTTTTCTTAACGACTTCTTTTGCGTGAAAGGCAATTCCAAGGCCTGCGGCCGCTAACATGGGAAGATCGTTGGCCCCATCGCCAATTGCGACGACTTGTTCCATATTGATGCCCTCTTGTTGGGCAATTAATTTTGTTAACATGGCCTTTTGCTCGGCATTGACAATTGTTCCTTCGATTTCACCTGTTAATTTGCCATCAACAATTTTTAATTCGTTAGCAAAGGCGTAGTCGAGTCCAAGTTTTTCTTTTAAGGCGTTAGCAAAATAGCTAAACCCACCAGAGATGACGGCCACTTTGTAGCCAAGTGACTTGATCGTTTTTATAAAATCTTCCACTCCAGGAGTTAGAGGGAGTTCATGAAGGATTTCTTCCATTTTTTTCACTTCTAGTCCTTGAAGTTTAGAGACGCGCTCCCTTAGGGCCTCGTTAAAATCGATCTCTCCGTTCATGGCCTTTTCTGTAACGAGCGAAACTTCTTCTCCTACTCCGTAGACTTTAGCCATTTCATCAATGACTTCAGCCTGGATGAGAGTTGAATCCATATCAAAAACGATCAGTCGTTTTGCTCTTCTAAAAATATTGTCTTTTAAAAAGGCGACATCAACTCGATGATCATTGGAACACTCAATAAGTGACCCCTTCACATTGTTAATATCGACATTTGTTGGAACAGTCGTCAAAATTTCAACCGAGCAAAAATCATCGGGTGAAACTCGGTCAATGCGATGAATGTTAATGTTGTTGCTCGCTAAAATTAAAGAGACATCTTTCATAAAGCCCGATGTGATAACATCTTTTGCAACACAGTTAAGAATAAATTTCTCTCCGTGCTCATGGTATGTGATTTGATTATCTTCAAGAATTTTATAGGTGAGATTGAGATTGAGCTTATGGCAAAGAAAGAGAAGTTCTTTAATGACGTGATCATCTTTATCGTTGTCTTGAAGGTTTAAAACAAAGCTTAAAGAGAGCAGCCCATAGGTAACTGATTGACCCATATCGATAATGGGAACTTCAGACTTTGAGACGATGCTCATTAATTTATTAGTAATCCCAGGATGGTCGGCACCTGAAACAGTAAATAAGATATTCTTCCCTGAATTTATCGCCATGTCTTATTCCTTTATTTGAAGGTCATCTTCATTAAGAGATGGTCCCTCATTTTTGATTCTTTTTTTCTCTTTTCTGTGGGCCTTAAACTTCTTTAGAAGGCCTGTTGAATATTCAAGAGCTGAGTAGAGTGAAAATATTGAAGCGAGAACGATAAGCGTAGTTCCAATAAGAGGCATAGGGATGCCAAAAGGATAGTCATAGGCCATGAGAAAGGGAATGGCCAACATTTGAGTTGCCGTTTTCCACTTACCAAATTTTCCAACGGGAACATTGAATCCACGCTCTTTGGCAAGGAGCCTAAGACTTGTAATATACATCTCTCTTAATACTAATATGACGACAATGATGGGATGTACTCTTCCAAGGGCATCGAGTAGAATTAAGCTTGAAACCACTAGAAATTTGTCAGCAATGGGATCGAGAAAAGAACCAAAGACAGTCACAATTCCTCTTTTTCTTGCAATATAGCCGTCAAAGAAATCAGTAATTGAAGCACCGACAAAAGTCCAGGCCGCAATGTAACCGAAGAGATTGTGATATTTTTCAATCCACTCGCCTTTGAGAGAGCAAAGAAATAATGCTCCAATAACGACGGGCACGAGTAAGATTCTAAATATTGTTAATCGATTGGGGAGATTATCAATTTCCCACTCTTGTTCTTGATTGATTTGAGCTTCAGTCATGAAAATCCTTTATTCAAACTCAACTATTGTACCATATTCTCGCAAAAAAGATTGCCTCTTGTGAAGAGTTATTCTCGCACAGTGGTGCCTTTTTCCGACTTATAATTGATCTGTGATCGGTTTATTCTAAATTGAGTTCAATGTTAAAAGGAAAAAATATGCAAAGACATCTCAACCTAATTAAAAACGAAATTGAAGAGACTGAAAAAAGGGTGTTCCCACGCTTTCCCTTCAGTTTTTTAACATTTAAGAGCGACCGAGCAGATCAGTCGGATTTTGTTTTTGAGGTTGTTGATATTTCTTTTACGGGTATGCAGTTGCGCTTAAAGTTTGGAACTCATGAATATGAGACAAATGACACGATCTCTGGTGTGATTCACTGGAAGAGTGCCTCTCTAAATATGAAAGGAAGTGTGAAGTGGATAAGTGAATCACGTTTAGGTGTACATTTCGATGAGCAAAGTGATTTTGAAAAAGAAATTCATAATTTTCTTTCAATCGATAATGTTATTTCTTGCATGAGACCTCTGCATGCTCAGGCCTCAGTTGTTGACCTTCCAAGTAATTTAAGGTTTTGGTTAAGAGCAGATGGTCCTTTCGAAGTTTTTGTTTGGTCACATAGTGATAATGAACTTTCAAAGTTTCAAATTATCACTATGGAGCACTTCATTGAATGGGAAGATGGCAAAGGACTTAAGTCAGGGAGAGTGCTTTCAAAAAGAGATTTGGACACTCCTCTTATGAGTGAGGATGAATTTGTCTTCTCGATTGATCAGGGTTTTGATCTGGAAAAACTTAGTTTCGCTAAGCGCATTGTGGAAAGTGTTCCCACCGAGTATCTAACGCCTGAAGTTAAAGACTTTTTACTGTTAAAATTAGGGGCCAATTAGGCCTCTTTTTTTTGTTTGGCCCTTCCCACTTTGCTGTTCGATCTCTATACTTTGTTAAGTACTTCAAATAAAAGAAATAAATATTAAGGAGCAGGTTTTATGAACCGCAATTTAGCATTGGAATTTGTAAGAGTAACAGAAATGGCCGCAATCGCATCAGCACGTCTTATGGGGCGTGGGGATGAGAAAGCTGCAGACCAAGCAGCCGTTGATGCCATGAGAGCGATGCTCGATTCTGTTGAGTGTAACGCAACTGTCGTTATTGGAGAAGGTGAGAGAGACGAAGCCCCAATGCTCTACATTGGTGAGAAAGTTGGTTCCGGAAACGGGCCAGAGCTTGAAATCGCACTTGATCCTCTCGAGGGAACAACTGTTTGTGCAACTGGTGGTTACAATTCAATTTCTGTTATGGCCATTGCTGAAAAGGGTGGTCTATTAAACGCTCCAGATACATACATGCAAAAGATTGCTTGTGGTCCAGAGGGAAAAGGCGTTATCGATATTCGCGACTCTGCCGCTGAGAACCTTAAGCGTCTTGCTGAAGCTAAGAAATGTCGTGTTCAAGATTTAACGGCCGTTATTCTTGATCGCCCTCGTCACGCTGAACTTATCCAAGAAGTTCGTGAGGCCGGTGCTCGTATTCAACTCATTGGTGATGGTGATGTTTCTGCAGCGATTGCAACTTGTAATCCTAACTCAGGTGTCGATATCCTTTTTGGAACAGGTGGTGCTCCAGAGGGTGTTATCGCAGCAGCAGCTCTTCGTTGTACCGGTGGTGATTTTCAAGGGATTCTTCGTCCAAGAAATGATGAAGAAATCGTACGCGCGAAGGCCATGGGTGTTGAAGATATTAATAAGATTTTTTCAATTGAAGAACTTGCAAGTGGACCAGTTATGTTCTGTGCGACAGGTGTAACAGAAGGAAACTTTTTAAAGGGTGTACAATTTAAGCCATGGGGTGCCATTACTCACTCAATGGTTATGAGATCACAGTCTGGAACAATTCGTCACATTTCAGCTGAGCACCACTTTGATACAAAGCCACGTTATTAATTAAGGAAGACATAATGGCAAAAGCACAAAGAAGTGAAACATTTGATGTCGCAATCGACAAAATTTACAATGTCATCGTTGATTACGCCTCTTATCCTGAGTTTGTTGAAGGGGTGAGTTCGGTTGAAGTTTTAGAGCAAAATGATCAAGGGGCAAGAGTGAAGTACTCTTTAAACCTCATTAAGAAGTTTAGCTATATTCTTACTCTTAAGCACGATAAACCAAACCGTGTTAGCTGGGACTTTGAATCAGGTGATCTTTTTAAAGTGAACTCAGGTTCGTGGGAACTTAAAGATAATGGCAACTCAACAACAGATGTAACTTATTCTCTAGAAGTTGATGTAAAAGGATTTGTTCCAAAAGCAATTATCAATAAGCTGACTGAAAGCTCACTTCCGGCCATGATGAAATCATACTGTCAAAGAGCTAAGGGACAATAGGGAGTACCTTATGAGTTCTGAGCAAGATAAAAAAGAAAGCGGACTTTCCGATGTTATAAAAAAAGTTGTCTCCATAGGTGTGGGGGCAGCTTTTATGACAGAGGAATCGGTTAAGAATATCCTTCACGATCTCCCACTTCCAAAGGACATTGTCACAGGCCTTTCTGCCAATGCTAAACAGGCCAAAGAAGAATTCATTGTCTCTATGAGAGATGAAGTTTCAAAACATTTAGCAAAAGTGGATCCTAAAAAGCTCATTGAAGAAGTTCTTGAAAACTATGATGTTGAAGTTGAAGCAAAGTTTCGCTTCAAGAAAAAGGAAGATCAAGAGTAGTTATCATGAGCAGAAGAGTTGAAATCGGATCTAATCTTGAGATCGTCAATCGCCGTATTGAAAATACTAAGTCCATGGGAAAAGACGTTTGTCTTGTTGCTGTCACAAAGTATTCTAAGTTTCATGATATCCAGCTGGCCTATGATGCCGGTCATAGAGACTTTGGTGAAAATCGAGTCAGCGATCTTCTTGAAAAGGCGGAGATGGCCGAAAAAGAAGGACTGCACGATATCAATTGGCACTTCATTGGTAACCTTCAAAGCAATAAAGTAAAAAAATTATTTGGTCTCTTATCTTTGCGCTACATTCATAGTGTGGACTCAAAAAAACTTCTCGAGACACTACATCAAAGAAAAGATGATATCGTCTCTTCGAATGTCTCTTATTTTCTTCAAGTAAATACATCTGCAGAAGAAGAGAAAAGCGGCCTTCAAACCTACGATGAACTTGCTGATGCCGTTAATTACGCTCTTAAGTTTGATGGTGGGACGCCTCTTAAACTCGCTGGGCTCATGACTATGGGAAAGATTCGAACAGATGATTTTCGAGATGATGCTAGCAAGTGTTTTAAAAAGTTAGTCTATTATAAAAAGCTTCTTGAAAGAGACTTTCCTATCAAGCTCAAGCTTTCAATGGGAATGAGCAATGACTTTGATCTTGCCCTAAAAGAAGGGGCCGATTTTATTCGCGTTGGCTCTAAAATCTTTAAGTCCAACAATAATTCTTAGTTATTAATATCTAACTTTTCCTCTCTTTAGATAATTTATAGCAAAAAAATCGATAGTTGACTCGTAATGTATTGATTATACTAATATAGCGCTATGTTAAAGTTCTGTTAATACGTTTGGAAACGTTTGACTTCAATTTTGAGTCGTCCTATAAAACCATCAGAAATAAATTCTTGAAGGGGAATCATAAAATGAGTGAAACAGTAAGAAAGGTACCAGAGTTAAGCCTTTTAAGTTATGTAAATGGATCTGAAAGCGACAGAAAAGAATTTGTCGACAAGCTTTTTATTGGACTTAAGGATTACGGTTTCATCGTTTTAACTGATCACACTGTTGACCAAAAAAAAGTTGATCATGCTTATGAACTCTTAAAGAAGTTCTATGCTCAACCTGTAGAAGTTAAAATGAATTACTGTGGAGATAATGGTGGGCAAAGAGGTTATACTCCTTTTAAAACTGAGCACGCAAAAGATAATGAGAATCCTGATCTCAAAGAATTTTGGCACGTTGGTCGCGAACTAAGTGCGACAAGCCAGTATAAGGGTGTTTATCCTGAAAACGTTTGGCCAGATAGTGAAGTTCCAGGTTTCAAAGATGCTTTCATGTCTTTGTATTCGGCCATGGATGAAACGGCCAATCATCTTCTAGAGGCCATTGGCATGGCACTTGATTTACCAAAAGATTTTTTTGCTGAGATGGTTTCTGATGGGAACTCCATCCTAAGAGCAATCCATTATCCGCCTACTGTTGGTGAAGATACAAAAAGTTCTATTAGAGCAGCAGCTCACGAAGATATAAATTTGATTACAATGTTAGTTGGTGCAACGGACAGTGGTCTTGAGTTACTTGATAGAGATGGAACATGGCTTCCTGTTCAATCAGCTCCTGGCCAAATCGTTGTTGATACGGGAGATATGATGTCTCGTATCACTAATGATGTTCTTCCTGCGACAACACATAGGGTAGTAAACCCTAAGGATGACAATAGTGAGCGTTATTCAATGCCTTATTTTGTGCACCCTCACTCAAATGCTCTTCTTAGCTGTATTGCTTCATGCATAGGAGAAGGAGCGAAGTATCCAGATATTACAGCTGGTGACTTCCTGATCCAAAGGCTAAAAGAAATCGGTCTCTACAAGTAAGAGACCTTAGAATTTGAGTCCAACGGAGAGCTTGGCGGCCAAGATATTTGTTTGCTGAGCTTCTCCATCCGAAAACTCTTCTTTAGCAGAGAGAGACTCTAAGCTCGCCTCAAAAAGAAGATCCGTCTCTTTAATAAAGTCAATTTCAGCGCCTAAGCGAACACTTGGTAAAATGTAGGCGAGTCCGGTTTTTGTTTGTTCATTGACGGCCGTACTACTTTGTCCAAAACCTAAACTCAGTCCTGCGTAATATGATGTGGTCGCATCATTTCTGTGACTAAAGTGGTAGAGAACATCGAAGAGGACAAATGTTCGAACTGTAGAGATGGCGAGATCTGCAGTTTCTTTTTTCAGTGTCTCACTGTCATAGCGAAGACCAAGGCCTAGCTCTATTTGTGGCCAAAATGATTTAGAATAAATTCCCTCAATCTGTACTCCTGAGCGAGTGGCCTGTTCGTCTTCAACTTCACTTGTTGATTCTTTTAAACCTTGGATGAAGTTCGATTTAAGTGTCACAAAAGTTAGGCCACTTTGTCTTAGCAGAGATGACTTGATCTTGTTTCTCTTCTCTATCATTTGAACAATAGGGATTTCTGTCCAAATACGTTCGACTGATTTTGATAAAGTCACAAATTGATTTCTCTTAAAAGGGATCAGGGCATCTTCTTCAGTGATAGTCCACTGTGAGTAATCGCGGTTAACTGTAATTGCTCTAGCGAGAATCGTGACGTTCTTTGTTGAAAAGAGTGAAACTTGTCCAGGTAAAATTCCATCAGATTTTCCAAGTTGAATGACAAATGACTTTTTAGATTCACTAATCGTTTTGATGATAATGAGATTATCATTTGGATCGTAATCCTTATCAAGAAGGTCTTGGCCGAAGGTGAAACTTGATAAAAATAGGATAATTATAAGAGCAAATAATTTAGTCATATACTCATTTTAACTAAAAGGGCCGCCTCTCCCAAGGTGGCATATGTGTCCAGTCGCAAAGTTTTCTAGGCAAGGCGAGGATTGAAAAATTGTTAATAGAACGAGGGCATATGGGTTAAGTTGCCGATAATATTGATTTTGTTAAGACTTTTAATAGAGACGCTCTAATGATGGCACAATGAAAGGGGTAGTTGAGTGAAACTCTTTGAAATAAAAGGGAATTGTTTCTAAGGCCATGGAAAAAATATTCGATAAGTTTAGTGGAAAATTATCGGTTGGGTTTATGAAAATTGGGATTTTATTCATTATTTCTTTAGCTCTTTTCAGTTCTTGTACTCCAGAGAAGGGAAAAACAAAAGTCAGTTGTGACTTTGGTGAGGCCTTTGATAAGGTTTCTCAAAAATGTGTTAGTACGCGATCTGCTCCTGCCACGACAATTGATAATATCACTTTAGAAGAAGATTCAGCTCCAGTTATTCACACGCTTCAATACAATGATCCAAATGGTGATAAGGCAGAGTACTGTCGAGTCGAAGAGTCTAGTGCTCAAATTGAAGTCGTGGCCCCTGTTGTCTTTGATGATCTCTACTCTCAGGCAAAGACGCTTTATAATTATGCGGATGTTGTTCAAGATAAAGTAGAAGCTCTTATTGCTCCTTCAACTGGTTCTGTTGATGTTCTTATTGCGCAAGTTGAAACGGCCTTTGAAGATCTAAAAGTTTCCACTCTCAACAGTGAGATTGACTCTCATCTTAAAACGATTTTAAATCGTGCGACTCAGATTGCTAATGTTGCCAAACAATACACTGTCACAAGTTCTTATGGGGATTCTCTTGAGAGTTTAGTGAATGACTTTGCCAGTGTTTCACGTGATATCGAAAATAGATGTCAATGTGTTGGGGGAGTCTGCCAGATTGCCGTTAAGCCAGTCAAGAATGCTTTTGGAGAATTTGGAATTACTTATGTCATCGTAGATCCAATCGATGGAGAGTCAACTTCATCGCAAATATCAATTAATGTTCAAAGAAAAAATGATATCCCTGTTGCAACAAATGTTAATGTTGCTTCATTTACGGAGCATACAACATCCCTTGCTAGAGATTATTCTCTCTATTTTTCAAATGCTCTCGATGATATTGATGGAAGTATCGTTTCCATTGATATTGAACAACCTGCACTTGGAAGTGTTTCTGGTTGCCAGGTTATTTTTGGAACAGATCTCTCTTGTACATACAGATCTGTTGATGGAATATCTAATGGTGTTTCGGGCGGTGTGGCCTCGAATAACTTAGGAAATATTCGTTTTGAGGCCATCGCTTATGGTTCAAGTGGTGATTCAATTCAGATTAATTTTCTTGAAAAAACAAATATTGATTTCAAAGAAGAAATTGAAATTAGTGTAAGTGCACAGACGATCAATGTTAAATTTTGGCCTAATGCTAAAACTGCGACAGAAATTAGTGATGCGATTAATGCCGACTTTTATGCTGGAAAGCTTGTTCAAGCAGCTCCTCTGGCCTCTCAGGGGTCAGTTATTCAAGTGCCTAATCAATCTGTAGTCTTAAACTCTTCAGTTGATGCATATACAAGCTTTCGTTACAGAGTTCTTGATAATGATGGAAGTTTTTCAGAATACGCAGTTGCAAATATCAATATCGTTGCTAACGATGATGCTCCTGTTTTAAATACAAGTGGCGTTACTTTCTCATCGACTCCAAGTCATTTTACAAGCTTTACTCTCAATGTTCCTTTTACTGATGAAGAAGGTGATGCACTTAATACAACGTGTAGCATTTCTAGTAATACGAGTTTTCATGAGGAGTCAGCCTGTACTTGTTCTAATGTAACAAATCTTTGTAGTATTGATCTTAAACCGAAGTATTCGTTGTCTGGAAATTTAAGTTTAACACTGGGAATTGCTCAAAATTCAAATCCTGCTTTAACTGATTCAGAATCTATTACCATCAATGTCGCAAGTGCTCCAACTCTTGCTCCATACCCTGTTAATCACACTGCAAGTGGAACTGAGAGTTCAACAGCACTTGTGACAACTTCTGATTACATTAGCGTTAGTACGGGAGCATTTATCGATAGTGATGTTGATCCTGTATATACTTATACAATTGATAGCGCTCCAACTTGGGGAACTCTTTCAGGATGTTCTCTTCAAAGTTCAGGTGCCACAAGATCTCTAAATTGTACTTATATTCCATCTAATGGAAATATCTTCGGAACATCAACTGCCGGAGTTTCAAGATTTAATCTTGGAACGGGGGCGAGCTGTTTAGAAGTAACGGCACTTGTTGGCGGAACTTGGTCTAATGCCATTACGATTCAAACAATTGATCAAGTTGATATGAGTTCCAGTGAGATTTTTGCTACTGTTGATGGCTACGATATTCAACTTTATATCGACTCTGGAAATACAAATTGTCAGCAAATTGCAGATGCAATCAATGCTAACCCAAGGGCCGCTGGAATCATTTCTGTAACATCACCAAGTCCCTCAACTCTCGTCTCAGCTATGGGTTCTAGTGAAGCGATGACGGCCAATGTTCAAGTGATACCAGTTAATGGTGTTGATTCATTCACGTATTCTATCTCTGATGGCTCTCTTAGTTCTCACTCTGCAACGGTTATGCTTGATATAAGTGCTGTTAACGATGCCCCTGTTCTTTGTCAGTATTCTAGTTTTAATGAAGCGCCAGAGTGTAACAACCTCAACGGTTGTATCGGTACAGGATCTCCTGTCGGTTCAATAACTCCAAAGACCGTAGGGATTCGCTATTACGAGCAACAAACGGCCACTTGCTATGTTTCAACAGGAACAAGTTCTAATAA
This sequence comes from Halobacteriovorax sp. GB3, assembly GCF_028649655.1. Classification (NCBI taxonomy): domain Bacteria; kingdom Pseudomonadati; phylum Bdellovibrionota; class Bacteriovoracia; order Bacteriovoracales; family Halobacteriovoraceae; genus Halobacteriovorax; species Halobacteriovorax sp. GB3. The sequence continues at coordinate 395,978 of NZ_JAQSLN010000003.1, read as the reverse complement.
TGACTGGCAAGTTGCTACTGATGATGGGATTGAAACAATCACATTAACTCAGCGTGAAGTTGCGACAATAAAGAGAATTCGCATCGATGAAGGGGGAGGAACTCTCGGTGGAATCGATGAAGATTCTGAATCTTTACAAATCGTTTCTCTAACGAGTTCGGATACAAACCTTATTCCTGCAGATGCTTTCAATGTTAGAATTTATCATGGAACTAATGAAGTTCTCTCTTCGGGAGCTTATTCGAATAATAATATAGAAGCAGTGACAACTAATAGTAGTGATAGTGAAGATATAAAAATTGTTATCACACCTGTCTCTTCTCTTGTTGGTGAAAGTGATCTCGTTCTCACATTAAGTGATGGAACAAATACAGTTGATCTTAGCTTTAAGGTTGTCGTTAACGATGTCTCTGCAACTCACGGGAACTGGGAAAATGTAAAGGCCCATGGCCCGCTTGTAAACCGCGTAGGAATTGTTAGTAATCAAAACTATTCATGTTCTTACAGTAAAAATTCATGTAACGGTGGAGGCGAGTGTCAGGGAACTCTTGATCCAAGTGTCGTTTCCAATGCTATTGCAGCCGATGGACAAAATGCTATTTATTATAAGAGTGATACTAATGAGTGTTACGTTAGTAATAGTCAAACGACAGGTGATTGGACGAAAGTAGAAACTTATTGTCAGGCATCCGCTTCTGTTTATGCTTCGGGGTGTACCGGAGAATCATGTATTGGAAATGGATCTCCGATTGGATCAATTACTCCACAGATGGTCGATACTCAGTATTGGGATCGTACAAATAATATTTGCTACCAGGCCACAGGTACAACGAATAATGACTGGAAAAGCTACACGGCCACTGGAAATGTTTTCTTAGATTGGAGTGCTTTCAGTGTAAATGGTGGATCTATTGTTGGTTACAATGTTTATAGAAAAGCTCCTTTTGAAGAGTATGATTTTGAAACGCCAATAAATAAAAGTACAATTAGTGCAATACAGACTTATTACTATGACAATGAATCAAATTCACATATTGCGCCTACTCCTAATACTGTTTATCAATATCAAGTTAAGCCAATAGTGCTTGAAAATGGTACTTCAAATCAATTTGTTGCTCCTACTACAGAGATCTTTCAAAACTTAAGAGTTCTCGTTCCAGGAGATAATAAGTCTTTGGTTCATAGATGGATGGCCAATAAAACTCAATGTGAAAAAATGCTCTTAAGCCCTGATAGTTCAAATCACTATCGTTGTGCATACGAGGGGTTTGGTGGTACTCATAATGTACCTGGTTCCAATTACTATGATCTTGGAAGTGATCTGATTGTCGATCGTTTTGAAGCGGGATGTCCTTTTTCAAAATCTCCTGCTTGTACATTTTCTCCTGATGGAACTTGTCTTGGAATTAATGTTCCAAGTGCATCTGATAGTGCTGTCGATGGAACAATCTTTTATGCTAGAGAATCGGGGAAGTGTTTAATTAGAAATGCTGGTGCATGGAACGAATTTGATGGAACACAAAACCTTGCTGATTATAACAGAATGGAATTACCTCCGCTTGTACATACTGCTCAGAGACAGGCCGATATGTTTTGTAGAACTCAAAGCGTTTCTAATATTGTTGGGAATTGTAGTTTCTCTATTAAGTCTTGTATTGCAGCAGCGAATCCAAACACAAGAGAAAACTGTATCGGACAAGCAAATCCAAATGGTCTCTACACGGCAAACGCTGGGGACTTCTATTACGATGAATCTGCCAAAACTTGTTATGGTACGGCCGACGGATCGACATGGGTAAGTTTAAACTCGAACATGGCCGGTTCAAGTAGAGCGAAACTTCCTTCAAGAAAAGAGCAAATTTCTTATTCTGAATGGTATTTGACTTCAAGTTCTACTGAATCTGGAACTAATGATCTTCTCGACTCGACGGCAACGAGCTATGAGTCAGGATTAGGGCTTGATGTTCAGGCCAAGTGTAACACTTCAAGTGCTGATGGACTTGGTGACTTTTTTACTGATTCAGATTCTCCAAATAGTAATGCTCTCTTTACAATTACGGCGACAAAGAGCTCTTCTGTACGCTCTATTATGACAGGGAGTGATTATACAAATACATGTGTTTCTAAATTTGGTCTTCAAGATACGATTGGTAACGTATCAGAGTGGACGGCCGAGCGCTTTATCTGTGCAAATGGAGCTTATACTTGTACACCAATTCTCGACTCTGCTAACTCGGTTTACGAACTTAATTCAACGACAAACGATTTAACTTATGCTGATGGAAGCGATAGTGTTGTGAATTATAATTTCGATGGCGATGTAGGACCTTGTGATGACAATGGTTCTGGCTGTGGAGCTAACCTTGAAAACTGGCTCTTTAGAGGTCTAAATTTCAATGCGTCTCGCTTTTCTGTTGCGATGGGACTTCCAATTGATGGTTCAATTCCAACAACGTTCGCAACATCTGAGGCCCTTAGCTCTTTCGTTCAAATTGGAACATCTTCTGGGATCACGCTTTCTCAATTACATGAAGACAGTATCAATGTGAATATGAATGAAATAAGCGCTACAACAAATAGTTCTCGTTGTGGAGGTCTTGCTAGTGGTGGTAGTTATCTCGATGGAAATGGTGCTGGAACATATCACTTTTCTTTAAAACCATGTGAAGATGATGCTGATACCACTGGGCGCTTTGCCGATGTTGGTTTTCGCTGTGTCATCCCTGCTGGTGGTTATCTTGACTAAGATTTAATATTTCAAAGAGAATTTCTTGTGATAAGATCCCTTCATGCTTGGAGGGATTTTTTATGGGTCTATTTTTTAAAAACCGAGAAACAAATGAAGCCAATTCCGATCTTGACCAAAAGAAGATGGGGAAGGTTATCTCTTTTTTAAATCAAAAGGGTGGTGTTGGGAAAACAACGCTTGCTTTCAATACGGCCTATGCACTAAAAGAGCAGGGAAAGAGAGTTCTTTGTCTGGATCTCGATCCACAGGCCAATCTCAGCCATCTTTTTGGAATAGATGAACTCCAAGGATATTCACTATATAACCTCCTTTTAAATTCTGTGCGCGAACTTAGAGGACTACACAGCTCTTGCCTTGTAAGTGATCTACTTACAGAAAAAGATGGAATTGATATTCTTCCGGCAAGTGGGGATCTCTCAGGTTTTGAATTAACGGTGGCCGCCATCTCTTCGCCTAGACAGCTTATTTTAAAAAGGTTTATCGAAAAGAATGCTCTAAATACTCTTTATGATTATATTATCATCGATTGCCCTCCAACTCTTGGTTTGCTTGTCATTAACTCTCTCTGTGCAAGTGATGGAGTGATTGTACCTTTTAGACCAGATGATTTTTCGAGAAAGGGTCTTCTCGCTTTAAATGATGTGCTTGAAAATATTGAGGATATGGGTGTCGTAGAAGTTCCTAAGATTATTGCTCACGTGCCAAATCTTGTGGATGCGAGAAGAAAGCAAGAGGAGATGGATCTCTCGACCATTGTTTCTGGATTGGAGGAAAATCTGGTCATGGAGCCGATTTACAATAGAGCGCAACTTGTGAAGGCCCTTGGGCAGAGAAAGTCAATCTATAGCTTTCAGTCAAAAGAATTTAGGCCTCTTCAAGAAAGTTTCGATAAATTAGCAAATGTCATTGAGGAGTGGGCAAGATGAAAAACCCTTTATATGTTGTAACAAATAACGGAAAAGATGTGGAACAAGTTGCCAACTTTTTCGAAGTTATCGTTAAGAAGCTTGGACTTGGGCCTATTATTGATATCTTTAATGAACTTTTGAAGAGTCTTTTTGAGCAAGTGAATAGCTATGCCATGCTCCTAGTGATTCAAGAGTTTATCGATAATCTTGTGGCCAAAATTACGAAGCTCTTTCCTTCTCTGGCCTAGAGTTTGTAGCTAATTCCAATAGACATTTTTATGCCACTAAGTCCTGTTAACTCAAGCTCACCTTCATCTGAGTCAAAGGCATCGAGTTCCTTTACGCTATAGCTGTACATGGCAGTATGAGCAAAGGCCCCCCATTTTGATGCGGGAAAAAGTCTAGCTGTCGCACCGATTGAGCCTCCAAAGAGAACCCCTCGATTGAAACTTGCATCACTATTAGGATCTTTAAATTGAATATCTCCACTCAGGTTGATTGTTCCATTAATTTCAAGAGAAATGAAGTTCGTAAAAAAGATATTTCTTCCAAGAATTCCATCAATGGTAAGAGTCTTCATGCTGAGCTCTTCTTGCTTAACTTGCATGAATGTGACTCCAAGTCCAAAGCCCCATTTTGCTTCAGGCGCACGGTGATCGATTGAAAGAGAGTAGCTTGTTGCCGAGGATGCCGTTTCATTGTAGGAGTTGGAAACCTCTTCCCACTGAGATCCTAGTCCAACGCTTCCAAGAGAAAGGGAAACAAAGTTATTCTCAGAGAGTTTATCAATATCCGTTTTAAAGAGTTCATCGACATCGTGCTCTCTAATCTTTCTGTGTCCTGTCTCATTGACATCACTTATTTCATCTCCAACTTTGACATCTTTAGCCTTGATATAGGCAATTCTTCCGGCCACTGAAACGGGGTAAATCTCTGCATTTCTAAGAGAGCTAGAGCCCACTTTGATTTTTTTTCCATAGCTAACAAACCCTATTGGGCTAGTCATCTCGATATCGGCATAGATGATGGCCTTGCTCGATACGACTGTCGCCAGTTTGGCAGCGAAAACATGAAAGGAAACAAGCGCTAAGATAAGCGATAAACATAATTTTTTCATATGATTATTATAAAAAATAATCAATTATTTTACTAGGTTAGGCATTTTCTTATCAGTGGTGAAATCAGTGTAAAAATATCATAGAGAACTTGAGTTAAATCTGACTCCGCCGTATGCTTGGCCTATCTACAAATTAAGTTATAGAGGCCTATATGAAATTTCCAGGTAAGAGAAAAACTAAACATTACTTTCCCGTCGAAACTGAAGGACGTATGCCATTTGAAGTCGATTTCTCAAAGAAAGAGAACGTCTATATCGTTGGTATTGACCAACTTCTCGTTGATATTGAAGTAGAAGTGGATGATGAATTTCTTGAAAAATATTCTATTCCAAAAGGAGAGTCTGTCGTTTTGGATAGCGATATTGTTGAAGAGATCTATTGGAAGATGAAAAAAGAAGATCGAATTATTGGTGAGTATGCTGGTGGAGCCGTTGGTAATACACTTCATAATTATTGTGTTTTAACTGATGATCGCTCTGTTGCTCTTGGAACAATTTGCGAGAATATCCGAGTTGGAGACTATGCTTTTAAGTATATTTGTTCAACTTCTTCAAAAGTCGACTTTAACTATCTCCAACCTTGTCAGGGTCACATGGGAAGGGCCATGTGTTTTTTAACTCCAGATAAAGAAAGAACCTTTGCCATTGGTAAGGGGATCATGAATGAGCTTAAAGAAGAATTTATTCCAGAGGAAGTTGTCGCTAGATCAAGTGCCCTTTTAGTAACGGCCTTTTTACTTAGAGACAAAGAGTCGCCAATGTATCAATCGACTCTCAAGGCCTGTAAAATTGCTAAGGAAAATAATGTACCTGTCGTCTTCGCCCTTGGTACGAGCTTTCTCATCGAGGGAAGAAAGGAAGAATTTCTCGATTTTATCAATGAATATGCAACCATTGTTGCAATGAACGAGCAAGAGGCCCACGCTCTTACGGGAATTGACGACCCACTTTTATCTTGTGAAAAGGTTCTCGAATATACGGATATGATCCTCTTAACCGTAGGTAAAAGAGGCCTCTATATCGCTTCTTATGTCGATGAAAAAAATGCTCGTGAAACAAAAGATATGATTCATACTAAATCTATTGCTGAATATAATTTGCATGAGTATTCAAGAGCGCAGAAAAAGTCTGATTGTGAAAAACCAATTAAAATCTATACCCATATTAACCCATATATGGGTGGTCCTGGCGAGATCTTAAATACAAATGGAGCAGGAGATGCTGCCTTGTCTGCACTTCTACACGATGTCGCTGCTAATGTTTATCATCAGATGGTTCTTCCAAATTCACCGAAGCATAAGTCAAATTATTTAACTTATTCTTCCATTCACCAAATTTGTAAGTACGCCAACCGTGCTAGTTATGAAGTTTTAAAGCAAAATTCGCCAAGACTCTCTCAAGGCCTTCCTCAAAAAGAAGAAAGCCTCGAGGAATCGTATTGGGAGTTATAATTCTTTTTTTAGGAGACTAAGACTCTCTTTGTAAGGGCGCTCTTTAGTTGTTAAGGAGCGTCCAATCACCAGATAATCACAACCTCTGCTTAAAGCGTCCTTAGCACAAAGCACGCGCCTTTGATCACCAATCTTATTGGCCTTTAAATCATCTCTTAATCTAATCCCTGGGCTAATGACTTGAAGATTAAATCTCTCTTTAACCAGAGTGGCCTCAACGGCCGAGCAAACAATACCCTCGAGTTTACAATCCTCGGCAATTTTAAAAAGTCTTATAAATGAGTCTTCAATATCCTCTTTTTCTGTATTCCAGATTTCTAAAAAGTCCTGTTCATCTAAGCTTGTTAGGTAACTGACTCCAAGTAATTTTGTCCGTGGAAGGGAGATGTCTTTTTGTTTCTTGGCCTCTCTAAGCATATTCTTTCCACCTTGTAGATGAACTGTTAGAAACTCTATTGGGAGACCTTCAAGCGAGCGTATGGCCCCTTTCACTGTATTGGGAATATCGTGAAGTTTTAAATCGAGAAAAAGACTTACATCATATCGATTCTTAATTTCAATGAGTAATTCTCGGCCATATTTATAATAGGCCTCCATTCCAATCTTAACAAAATTGATCTCACCCTTTATCTCATCGAGATAAGTAAATATTTGCTCTTTACTCATACCATCAAGGGCAACGATGATTCGATTCATCATTTAGCCTCCCTAATAACTTCTTGTAAACTCACTGGAGCAAGCTCTTTATCACTCGAGCCAACGATCGACTCAATGACGGCAATGATATTTTCTGGTCTTGTAAAGCAAGGAACACCATATTGGATTGCCGAATTTCGAATGAATTCGCCATCAGATTTTGACTGTCCTTGATTTTCAGGAGTATTAAAGACCATTTTCAAGCGATCACTCTTTAAAACCTCTCCCATCTGAACACCTTCAAGTTGGCCAATCTTGCAAACTCTCTTACATGATAGGCCTTGTTTTTTTATGTACTCCCACGTTCCTGGTGTGGCAATGAATTCATAGCCTAGCATCTTAAGCATTTTCAAGTAGGGAAGAACCTGCACTTTATTCTTGTCAGCAAGAGAAAAGAGGATCTCTCCTGGCTCATGAATGCCAGGGTAATTTCCAAGATAAGATTTTAAGATGGCGTGATCTTTATCGGAATCAATTCCTAGAGTTTCACCAGTTGATCTCATTTTAGGTCCTAGAATGATATTGTCTTGAACGAAGCGATCAAAAGGAAATGTTGATTGTTTGACGCAGAAGTATTTGGCCTTCTCTCGATCATAATTATCAATTTCCTTTCCAAGAAGGGCATCAGTTGCTAGGGCCGCAAGGTTCTTATTGGCCGCTTTTGAAAGAAAAGGAATTGTTCTTGAACCGCGTGGATTGGCCTCGATACAATAGATCTCTTCACCTTTAACAGCATATTGAAAATTAATAGGTCCTATGACATCGAGTTCGTTAGCTAGGGCAATAGAGATTTCTTTCATTTTTTTATACATCTTTGATGTAAGTTGCACTGGAGGTGAGATCATTCCTGAATCTCCCGAGTGAACTCCTGCATGTTCAATGTGTTCACACACAGTAAAAATAGTATGGCCTTTGTGATCTCTAATGAGATCAACGTCGTACTCCAGTGCTCCATCCAGATAGGTTTCTACTTGAAAGAGAGTGGAAGAGTGGTGAAGTTGTTCTTTTAGCGTTTCTGGTAAATTCTCGATCTCGCTATGCTGGTGAAAGATATACATACTCTCTCCACCGATGACATAGCTTGGTCTAATGATGATAGGAAGCCCAATCTCGATCATGGCGTTGACAACTTTTTTATGGCCAGCGACTTCTTTAGATTTGGTATGCGAAAGAGGAACTTTCTTTGTAATCTCGTAAAAGCGTTTTCTATCTTCTGTTAAATCGAGAAGATCAAGGCTTGGTCCATAGAAGTTAATGTCAAAGATTTCTTTTCGAAATTCCGCTTCTAAATGTTCTCTGATATTAATTCCTGTTTGACCAGAAAAAGAACTGATCACTCCCATGGGCTTTTCGTTGAAGAGAATGTCAAAGAGATCCTCACTAAAAAGCGGGGAGAGATAAAGTCTATCTGAGCTGTCATAATCTGTGCTAACTGTTTCTGGATTTGAGTTAATCATAATTGCTTTAATGCTATTTTCTCTAAGGTGCGTGCAACTTTTTACACAGGAATAATCAAATTCAATTCCCTGCCCAATTCGATTTGGCCCCGATCCGAAAATGGCGACACTCTTGTCGCTCTTAGATAAGGAGATGGCCTCATTTTCAACTTGATAAGTGGAGTAGAAATACGGCGTTTTAGCGGCAAATTCTCCAGAGCAAGTATCAACGGCCTTATAAACGGGAACTATATTGTGCTTGTAGCGAAAAGAGAGAATGTCACTAAGTCCCTTGTCGCACTTTAGGGCAATATGTTTATCAGAAAAACCAAGCTCTTTTAAAGAGCGAATTTTATCAACTGTAATGGCCTTGTCTTGTTCAATTTCATTTTCCTTGGATGTTAGAATTTCCATTTGATCAACAAACCAAGCAGTCATATTGGAGAGTTCACAAATTCTTTCTTTATCCATTCCTATTCTAAGCGCCTCCATTACTGTGAGAAGGGAGAGCTCGTTTGCTGTTTGTAGCCTCTTTTCAAGATAAGCTTCATCAATAACTGTCGGAGATGATTTCAGATTTGATAGTTGAGGAATTTCAAGACCTAATTCAGTTGATCTTAAGGCCTTCATATAGGCCTCGTTAAAACTTGAGCCTAAGGCCAAGACTTCTCCAACAGATCTCATTTGAGGACCGAGTGTTTTAGAACTTGTCGGAAATTTATTAAAAGGAAAAATGGGAATTTTAACGGCGACATAATCAAGTGTTGGTTCAAAGGCCACGGGAGAGTTTCTTGTGATATCGTTTAAAATTTCTTTAAGTGTGTATCCAACGGCAAGTTGTGCTGAGATCTTTGCAATGGGATAACCCGTGGCCTTTGAGGCAAGTGCTGATGATCTAGAGACTCTAGGGTTCATTTCGATGACAATAATATCATCTTCATCAAGAGGGTTTATGGCAAATTGTACATTGGCCCCCCCTGCAACGACATTCATATGTTTTGCGATGGTAAGAGACATTGTTCTTAGTTTTTGATAGCAGTAATCACTAATCGTTTGGGCCGGAGCAACGGTTATAGAGTCACCTGTGTGAATTCCACAGGGGTCCACATTTTCAATGGAGCAGATAACAAGTCCATTTTTTTCTCTATCAACCATGACTTCAAGTTCAACTTCTTTCCATCCTAAAAGAGATTTTTCCATGGTGATTGGATACTTGATATCACCATCTAAAACTTCTTCAAGTTCTGATATTTCATGAACAAGGGCCGCACCTTTTCCTCCAAGGGCGAAGTCTCTTCTAATAATGAGTGGAAAGCCCACTTTTGATTTTGAAAGACTAAGGGCCTCTTGTCTTGATTTTGCTCTAAAGCGTTTTCCTGTCGCATAGCCTAGACCGTCGAGCTCTTTTGCAAAGAGCTCACGGTCTTCTGTCTTTTCAATTGTATCGACATTGGCCCCTAAAAGCGTGACGTTTCTCTCTTTTAAAAGTCCTTCTTTTTCAAGCTCAACACACAAGTTGAGTGCCGTTTGTCCACCCATTGTTGAGAGGAGGGCATCGACATTTTCTTTTTCTATAATCTTTATGATCGTCTCTTTTGTAATTGGCTCAATATAAGTTGCATCGGCCATATTCGGGTCGGTCATAATGGTGGCCGGATTTGAATTGAGAAGAACTACACTTAGCCCGATTTCTTTGAGACTTTTTAGCGCCTGAGTACCTGAGTAATCAAATTCACTCGCTTGACCAATCTTAATTGGACCGGAACCTATGAGAAGAATCTTTTTAATTTCTCCATGGTAGGTTTTCTTTTCTTCAAGATCTTTTAGTGGGTGTAAAAGATCTTCAGGGAGTTTTTCTTTAGCTCCATTTTCAAGATAATCTTTAATTTCACTAAAAAACTTTGCCCCATCGAGAGGTCCTGGATTGGCCTCTGGATGATATTGAACAGATTTAACTAGGTGGTCATCACTTGAGAGCGCTTCAACTGATTTATCAAATAAACTTCTAGCACTTATATGAAGAGTTGTTCCAAGTGGATTAGAATTTTTTATATCCAGGAGGGATTTCTCGTCACTGGCATAACCATGGTTTTGAGATGTAATAAGAATCTCCCCATTTGTATGATCAAGCACAGGATGATTTGCGCCCCTTTGTCCAAAAGGGAGTTTAATGGTTTTCGCGCCTAGAGCAAGAGTGAGAAGTTGGTGACCAAGACAAATTCCTCGAATAGGTATTTTTGATTCCAACAGCTCTTTAACGACTTCTATTTGATCGTAATACTCTTTAGGATCCCCTGGTCCATTAGATAGAAAAATCAATCTTGGATTGTGAGAGAGAACTTCTTTTGAACTTGAATTATAGGGAAGTTGAATGAGTGGAAGCCCTATTTGCTTTAAATGTTCGATTATGCCATTTTTTACTCCATAGTCTATAAGAGCAATTGGCCTTTCTCCTTCAATGATTGTCTTTTTTTCCTTTATGCTGACTTTATTTAATTGGTTACACTCAAGCATGCGATCGATGAATTCATTTTCGCTAGGTGCTTGTTCGCTCAAAGTGAGTATTGCTCTTTGATCCTCACTCACTGTTGAAATGTAGCGAACAAGACTTCTCGTATCGAGCCCTGAAAAGAGTGGGACATCGCATTTTAAAAGAAAGTCGTTGGCAGAAAAGTTACGAGCAATTAACGCTTTAGCATGAATAGACTGAGATTGTTCCCATTGTTTGTTAGAAGGGTATTGTCCAATATGGGCATTGGTATAAATAATAAATTGACCTAGAAAGCTTGGGTCTGTGGCCGTTTCTTGATAACCACTCATTCCTGTTGTGAAGGCCGCTTCAGCGAAAATTCCATTTTTGATTCTTGGATCATCGGACTCAATATTGAGCCAACCCTGAAACTTAGTTCCATCTTTAAAGTGTAAAAAGGCACGCGTGTTTTTAAGACTTTTTTGAAAATCCAATTCGTTCATAGAATGTCCTGCTGTAAGTTAAGTTTGAATATGGGGAAAAATAAAGGGAAAGAGTCTATTGAATGAAGACAAGTATACAATGAGTGATAAATTTTAGTTGGTCGATAAATTCGTAAATTTGCCAACGTTCTTATCTCCGTTTTGTAGAATGGACTGAATAATGGCCATTCTCATAAAAATTGAGTGCTTCACTTGCTCATAACCTTTATAAGAAGAAGTTCTCATAAGCTCATGAGTAAGTTCGATACCGATATTACATGGGCCAGGGTGGTAAATACTCTGATTTGTCCCGGCCTCTTTCAATGCCTGTGAATTTAGTCCGTAGTCTTTATTATAAGAGATTAATAAGTTTTGATGTGCGGCTTTATCACCTGTCGTGTGACGTTCAAGCTGTGCTCTTAAGAGGTAAACAATATCGCACTCTTTTAGGTACTCACTCGATTTTTCAAAATGTTTTAAACCATGCTTCTTTGCGCATTGATCAGCAAACTCTTTTGGCCCTGCAAGTGAAACTTCAACGCCATAGAGAGGAAGGAGCTTTATAAGAGAATTCGCTACTCGCGAGTGATTAGAATCGCCTACAATACACACGCGCTTCCCATTTAGATCGCCTTCGATTTCTTGCATTGTGAAGAGGTCTAAAAGGGCCTGGGTAGGGTGTTCGTTAGTTCCGTCGCCGCCGTTGATAATCCTTAGGGGAGGGGCGGCCTTCAGTCTTTCTAAGTGGTTGTTTTCATTACTTCTTATAATACAAAGATCAACTCCCTGACACTTGAGTGTTAAGAGAGTCTCCTCGAGATTTTCGCCTTTACTAAAGCTTGAGGACTTGACGTCAAAATCAAAGAAGTAACCGCCCAGATGTTCCGAGGCCATTTGAAATGAGTGCTTTGTCCTGGTTGAATTTTCGAGAAAGAGAGTGCAGATGGTAGGTTTAGCCTTGGTGAAGTCTGTAGTGTGGCTCACGCGATTTTTGAATTTGTGGGCCAGAAGCAATAAGGCATCGATCTGTCCTTTGTCCAGATCACTTACGCTCTCAAAAATGGAAGGGAAGTTTAACATACTCGTCCTTTCCAACTTCACTTAATTGTGTAAAAGTAAACCTGATAATTATCGTAAATCAATAAAATCTTTTAGCCAAACACTTTTTTTAAAATCATGAGAACTTACAATTCAACAGACACAACATCCCAAAAAGAGGCACTACTCAATGAAATTAAGGGTAATTTATTTGAGTATTTAGTGGCCGCCTATCTTTCGAGGCTTAAGGGATGTGAGAAGGCCTTTATCACTTCTTTTGGAGGAGAGATAAAGAAGCAATTTAGTGAGTACGAAACATGGCTTCGACTCAATGACTCTGAATTATTGAAGGCCTTACCTGCCCTTTGTGAAAAGACGGCCCTGTCCCTTTCAAAGCGTGTGGGTGAAGGTGTCGATAATATACTGGTAATGGGAAAGAGTGCAGGAGGCAGTCATGATGATCGCTTTGGAGAAGCTGATCTTCTTGTTATAAAAAAAGAGCAAGTCATCCCTATTAGTTTAAAGCTATGTAAAGGTGGCGCTTATGTTAATACTAAGTCCGCAGGACTTAAAAGTTTTATCAGCAAATACTTTTCTCGCTTTGATGAGGCCAAAGAATTTCAAAAAGAATTCACAGACTCTGTCGATGAATGTTTTTTGCAAATGGGTCATGAACTCTATGAAATGAATGAACTTGATTTTAAAGGTCGTTTCGATAGTTCATGGACAGAAGCGGGATTCAGCGAGCTTCCTGGTCAACTTGATAAGACCATGCAATCGGTTGTTTTAAACTCCTATTACAAAATCAATCAAAAGCTCTATGAGTTAACGCAGAAATTACAGGCCATCGATCAAGAGAAATTTGCAAGTAGCCTTTGGCCTTTGATGGGACTTGCCGATCCCAATATCATTCAGGCCACATGTTTTCACTCTCAAAAACAAAGAGAGGGAAATCTTAGTCGTTATCACTTTCACAGTGTGCACGTTTACGATTTTGATCACCTGGCAAGCTCTCTTAAGGGTCTTGAGTTGAAGCCACTTAAAGAGAATATTAGCTCTTTTGAAATCTCTCTTGGAGACACTTTGCTACAAATTAGAATTAAGCCAATGAATAAATTCACAACGGCCTCCTATAAAGTGAATTGTTCAATCAAAGGATAAACAAATACATGCTCTCTCTATTATTAAATTGTGACCCTCTCTTTGAACAACAGTTAAAGTCTTTTGGATTTGAATCAATTAAAGTCATTCAAAATTTAGAAGATTTAACAGAATCAGATTTTCCCTGCGTTCTTTTTAGGGATTTATCATTTCTAGACTTTGATCCAAGTGTTTTAAAAAAGTGTGACAGAGCAAGTTGTCTCATTGAATTAACTGAATCTGGCCCTTACACACTTAGTGAGTCAAATGAGCTCGTAGCAAGAGATAAGTCTGTGGATGGTTTCGAATTTATCGGCGCCTTTGTCTTTACTGATCTTTGTGAGATTTCATTTTTAGAAACACCTTCGAAATTTAATCCAATCACTAGTGGTCGCCAAGGGAAGTTTGTTTCTAAAAGTGATTACAGAAGTTGTTTATTTCTTGATCGCGATGGCATTTTAAACCACGATGGAAGTTATCTCTATGAGTTCGAGGCCATGTCATTCTACGATGAGATCATCCCTCTTTTAAAATATATTCAAGATCAAAACTATTTTCTGTGCGTTGTGACCAATCAATCGGGCGTAGCGCGAGGTTATTATTCTAGTGAGGATGTCGATACTCTTCATAAGAAGATGAAACAATACTTTTATGATAGAGGAGTGGAGATTGAGAGTTGGCTACAGTCTCCTTATCACGAAACAAAAGGGCAAGGTGCCTATAGACGAAAAAGTCATCTGCGTAAGCCCTATCCAGGTATGGTTTCAAAGGCCTTTCAACAAATGCCGATTCTTTCTACAGGTAATTTGATGATTGGAGATAAGGTTAGTGATGATCTTTTAGCATTTCACGGAAATGTTTTTCACATGATAAGACAATACGATTTATCAACAGCAAAAAACGAGTGCTTCGATAATTACGATTTGTTGCAAAAGAGACTTGAATTATTGTTTCAAACTCTGCACAATGTTTAAAAAGAACTATTTTTGTCAAGTTAGTTTTTTAATGGAGTAAAAAATGAGGCTTGCTTTTTTCATCGTATGTTTATTTTTTCTTACAGTGGCCATTCAGGCCTATTCCAGAGATCTCTCACTTAAAGAGAGAGCTGCTCTGATGCATTTTGATAAAAACGAAAAAGTTATGGATGAGTTGATTCGTCAAATTGATTCACCAGAATTATCTATTCCCGATTATCTTTCCTATCAGGTTAATAAGAACTCATGTCTTCCTGTTAAAAAACTGAGAGAGCATGTACTCGCTGGCGATGAGGATTACAAGGATCAAACTCTCAATATTTCTCGTCTAAATAGTGTCTGTACACAAGGAATTGTAGGACTTACGAGCCTCTATTTTAAGTATAAGTAGCTAAAAATACTTTAAATATTGCAATCTCTCTCCCTATCTCATTTCATTTTGATATAATGAGAGCGCTTTGTTACTTAGGGAGGAGTTGTGACAAAAAAAGTACTCCTATTCACTTTGATCTTAATTGTTCTTATTGCACTACCTGTGTTTTATCTCAATGGGATCATTCCAAAAAAAGAAATCCAACTTTTAAAAAGCGGCTATGTACAAAAAACCTTTGATAAGTCAGATAAAAAGAAAGTCACTTACCAAGTGACGAGTAAAAAACCTCGCGACTGGGTAGAGCTTAAAAAGATCTCTGTCTATGCAAAAAAGGCAATTCTTTTAAGTGAGGATTGGGCCTTCTATGAACACGATGGGCTCGATTACAATCAATTGCAAGAGGCCATTGAAGAGGGGATTGCTGGCAAGCGAGTCCGTGGGGCATCCACGATTTCACAACAAGTTGTTAAAAACGTTTTTCTCACTCCAAAAAAGACCTTGTGGCGCAAGTTAAAAGAAAGCGTCATCACTCTTTACATGGAACGAGAATTATCTAAAGATAAAATCTTTGAAGTTTATCTCAACATTGCTCAATGGGGCGATGGGGTTTATGGTTTAAGAAGTGCTTCTTCATATTACTTTAATAAACATCCTAGTAAGCTTAATCCTAAAGAGAGTGCTTTTTTGGCGATGCTCTTACCAAGCCCCGTTCGTTATGGAGAGTCTTTTAGACAGAGAAAATTAACTGATTTTGGTAAAAAGACCGTTTCAAGCGTTATAGAAAAAATGCGCCTAGCAAAAGTCTTAAGCGCAAAGGAAGCTGAGTATTGGCTCTCGCGCGATCTATTTAGAAAGTCTCTAAAGGCCATTCCTTCGAAGAAGTTCAAATACTCTAAGAGAAAGCTTCTCTCCGATGGAAATGAGCTTGATGCCTATTACGCTCAAGATCCTGATGCCGTGGTGAAAGAGAATATTGAATACGATGATGATTCTCTCGATGAGGCATTTGAAATTAAAGATCAAGAGTTCTCTTTAGATTAACATTAACTGGCCAAGCCGTTTTGCTCCTTATAAATTATCCTGTAGGGAGTTTCTATGACGACAAAGACTAAAATTAGAATTTTCATGGCCGATACTTTTGATCCTTGGTTTAACCTCGCAACAGAGGATTGGCTTTTTCGCGATATGAATCCCGTTGTCCCAACACTTTTTCTTTGGCGCAATGAAAATACGGTTGTCATTGGGCGCTTTCAAAATCCATGGACAGAGTGCAATGTCGAAAAAATGGAAGAGGATGGCATAAAACTCGCTCGAAGACAGTCTGGCGGTGGTGCCGTTTTCCATGATCTTGGAAATACTAATTTCACATTTTTAAATGCTAAAGAACATTATGATAAAAATACCAATAACTCCATAATCATCGATGCTCTAAGCAAATTTGGCATTAAGTGTGAGGCCTCTGGTCGTAACGATATGGTTGTTCTCACTGATGAGGGTGAAAAGAAGATATCAGGTAGTGCTTTTAAAGAAACAAAAGATAGGGCCTTCCACCACGGAACGCTTCTTATTGATGCCGATCTAACTAAATTATCAAAATACCTTAATCCTAATAAGAAAAAACTTGAATCCAAAGGAATTAAATCCGTTCGCGCACGTGTGACAAACTTGGTTCAAGAAAATGAAATGATGAATCACGACGAACTCTGCCAGGCGATTATTGAAAGTTTTCAATCTAAATATGGAGCAAAGGCTGAAGTAGAGCACCTAAGCTATGAGACGTTAAAAGAGATTCCTGAGTTGCAGGAGCGCTATGAAAAGCTTAAAGATTGGAATTGGCGCTTTGGTGAGACCCCTAAATTTTCTCATTTTATGGAAGAGAGATTTAGCTGGGGAACGATGGAAGTTCACTTGGATTCGCACAAGGGAATGATCAAGCAAGTTAAGATCTACTCCGATTCACTCCATCCAGAGATGATTGAACTTCTTCAGCAGCAGCTTTGTGATATTGCCTATGATCCTAAGGCCGTCGCTAAAGCAGTTGGACTTGTTATGGAAGAATTACCAATGATTAGTGATTATCTCTTAGAGTTTTCAGACTGGCTTTCTTTACAAGTTAAATAAAGTTCTTGTCGATAAAGGGGGCCAAGACTACACTCTATAGGTGTTAAAAAAATTTGAATCCCCCTTGAAATTACCTCATTATAAGCTTTGGACAAATTTTGTTCGAAAGAGATGGCCATGGTATTTGGCCGGAGCTCTTTCGGTTCTTTTGACAAATATTTGTCAGGTCTTTTTTACCCGCGCTATGGGTTGGCTTTTAGACCTCTTCACAAAAAATACCTTTCCCATCTCTTATGATGGAACAAAGCATGATAAATTCATGGCCCTTTTCTTTGTTCTTTTGGCCTCGAGATTAATTCTTACCTTAGGAAGAATGCTGTGGCGTCTCACTTTGGCCAGACAGACTCACCATGCTGCCGGGTTTTTAAAAGAAAAAGTTTGGAAAAGTGCCAGATATTTCCCACGTCATGAACTAAAGACGATCTACACCAAGGGAAAACTTATGAATGCTGCAAACTCCGATGTTTCAGTATCGCGCTTTCTTTTTGGTTTCACTCTTGTTGGGATGATGGATGTAATCTTTCTTGGCATTATTACGATTGCAACGATGTTAACGATCAGTTGGAAATTTACGATTCTCTGTCTTTTGGTGATGAGTTTTCTTCCATGGTCAGTTAAGAAACTTTCGACGTTGCAAGTAAATCGCTACACGAAGGCGCAAGAGAGTCTCGATGATTTTAACGAGCTTGTAAGTCAATCAGTTGGGAGTATCCGTTTACAAAAGCTCAGTGAGCTTGGAAGGTTTTGGACTGAGTTCTTAGTTCAAGGGGCCTCTCACTATCGTAAAACTTGGATCTTGGCCGTTAAGACTAATCTTCTTTATATGCCTCTCATTGGACTAAGCACAATTCTCGTTTACGTGGTTCTCTTTAGCTATGGTGTTTACCAGGTTTTTGAAGGGCAAATGAGTGTCGGGGATTTTGTGGCCATTAACGGTCTGGCCTTTATTCTCCAAGATCCTCTTATTGAGCTTGGCTATATCATTGCCGAGTGGAGAAAGGGGATGGCCAGTCTTTCGCGCTTAAATAATATTTATGACGCCCCTAAAGAAAGTTTTCTTTATAAAGAGGCCCATCATGTAGAAAAGCATAATGTTGTTTTTGATATCGTTGATCTCTCTTTCACTTTTCCCGATGGAAAAGAAGAAGTTATCTCGCATTTAAATTTTAAAGTTCACGCAAAAGAGCGCATGGGAATCAAAGGTCCTATTGGAAGTGGAAAAAGTATACTTCTAGATATCTTAAGTGGTTTAGAAAGAAATTATACAGGTAAAGTCTTTTTTAAAGGAAAAGAATTTCACCACTATTCCCACCAATCACTTCGCGATGTGATTGCCCATGTTCACCAAAGACCATTTCTTTTTGCCGATACCATTCGAGCAAACGTTAGTCTGGATCGAGATATGAGTGATGAAGAAATTTGGTCATACCTAAAAATAGCTGGACTCGATGAAGATGTTAAGCGCTTTGAGAAAGGTCTTTTAACTCCACTCGGTGAATGGGGAGTTAATCTCTCTGGTGGGCAAAAGCAACGCTTGTCCCTTGCGCGCGCTCTAGCAAGAAAACCGAGAATTCTTCTTTTAGATGATTGTTTAAGCGCCGTTGATACTGTGACAGAGGAGAAGATCCTTAAGCGTATTGATGAATTTTTAAGTGAGACAACTGTTATTTGGGTTGCTCATAGAGATTCAACGTTGAAGTATTGCGATCATATTTTGGAGCTTAAGTCCTATGAGTAATAATCAATATCTCGCACTCGATGATCAAGACGAGAGAAATGAAAATAAGAAAAAGATGAGTGATTGGCGCTCTTTAGTGTATCTCTTAAAATTTGCAAAGGGCAATTATCTCTTTTTAATCTTGGCCCTCGTAATTCTTATCTCGTTTAGCGTTCTCTCTCTCTTATCTAGTCGTCTTACGGGGGAGCTCGTAGATAAAGGTCTTTTGGAACTCGATGCTAAAAAGGCCACAAGTCTTGCTATCTCGGTTGTTCTTTTAGAGATTTTTGCTCTTATTTCAAATTACTATGGACGCCTTATCCTTTCGACAAGAGCAAGTTTAGTTATATTAAATATTAGAAAAAAACTCTTTACCCATCTTCAATCTCTGCCTTTGAGTTTTTTTGATCGCTGGCCACAGGGGCGAGTGATTACAAGGATGACTCATGATGTGGAAGGACTCGAGGAGTTTTTTACAAGTTCTCTTGGAAGACTTGTCTCATCAACGTTTATGGCGATTATGGCCATGGTGGCGATGTTTACAACGGATGTGACTCTTTCATTCTATCTAGTTGCTTCAGTACTTCCGGCCCTCGTTTTTGTCTATTTAACTCGAACAAAAGTTAAAAATATCAACCGTAAGATGTCACGTCTTTCAAGCGACATTAATTCAAAGCTCACTGAGTACATCGATGGACTTGCTGTGATTAGAAGTTTTGGTCTTGAAGGCTGGTCGATGAATAAATATCAAGGGACAATTAATCAACATATAAAGGCCTCTCTTGAAGCTAACTTTCTGCACTCTTGGTCTAGGCCTCTTTTGTCGCTTCTATGTTCTGCACCTCTTCTGGTTCTTGCTTATATGGGAGGATCAAGAGTGCTGGAGGGAACTTTAAGTGTAGGTCTCTTTGTGGCATTTATTCGTTATTGTGAACGCTTTTTCTTTCCTATTATGAATCTCTTTCGTGAGATTCACGTTATCTTTCAGGCCTTCACAAGTGCTGAGAGAGTTGCTAATTTTCTTGAGTTTGATACAGAGGAAACTGTTTTTAAAAGAAATGATATTCTTTTAAAAGACAATTTGATTGAAGGTCATATTGAATTTAAAAATGTATCAATGAGCTATGAAGCTGAAAAGTGGGTCTTAAAGGATATTACCTTTGATATTGCTAAGGGAAAATGTGTTGGTCTCGTTGGAACAACTGGTTGTGGAAAAACGACGACAATTTCTCTTTTATCTAGACTCTATGAATTTCAAAAGGGCGCTATTTTCATTGATGGCCACGACCTTAGAAGTTTTGATCGCTCGAAACTTCGCTCGCAAATTGGTGTCGTCTCTCAAGATGCCATAATATTTCAAGGGACATTAAGGCAGAATTTGAGTCTTGATCCTGCAAAGACAGACGAGCAAATTCTAAGGCTTGCTAAGCAAACGGGTCTTCATAAGGTAATGAGCGAGTCTTCGTTAACGCTGGATTCCCTTTTACTTGATGGTGGGGCCAATTTAAGTGTTGGTCAGAAACAGTTAATCTGTCTTTGTCGTATTTTTCTCACTGATCCGGCCATACTGATTCTCGATGAGGCCACGGCCAATATCGATCCAACTATGGAGAAAATCATTCACTCAGCACTTTTAAAGCTTATGAAAGATCGCACAACATTGATGATTGCACACCGTTTGGAGACAATAGAAAATTGTGATGAACTGCTTGTGTTTGAAAAAGGTGAGATCATTGAAAAGGGCCCACCGGCCAAGCTTATAGAGGAGAAGGGATATTTCTATAAGCTTAAGCTAGCAGGCCAAAAACGAGAAGAGTCGTAAGATTACTTCTCGACAAAACTTAAATAAACTAACGTCTGATTGAGAAGCATGTAGGCAATCTCACCAAATGTAATTGGACCTTTAATATTTCCTGTTTTCTTTCCCTCTAAATTCGCATAGAGGTAGTTAAGGATACAGTTACAGCTAAAGGCCGGAACAATATTTTTTTCATCTAAGTAGGCCTGAAACTCTTTTTCATAATCGGCCACAGAATTAGCGATTTTGTATTCAATACCTTCAAATACTGGTGCATAAAGAGCTACTTTTTTATTTTCTTCATCGAGGGCCTGAAAAGAAACATTGACCATGGCCCCAGAGAAATTGGCCACAAGAGGAGATTCAATATTGATTTCTTTTTCTTTAATATAGTCAAAGAAATTTCTCTTTTCTCCATTAACGAGGCACTCATCCACTTCAAATCCAACTTTCTCAAATTGAATGACATCGCCCTTAGACTGTTCAAAGAGGTTGATAATATCTACTTGAGCAAAGTATTTCTCCTCAAGATCAAGGTGCATAACAAGAGCTTCGTTTTCGTATGATTTGAGATCTACTCCGCTAATCACTTTTGGTGTTTTCTTCCCTAGTTCAGCGAGATCAACACCTGAAATCCACCCAACAAGGGGTCTATCAAATATACCTTCATAACTAATACAGTTATTGGCAAACTCTTGGTGTACTTCACTGGCCGCTGGAATAATGATGAAGCTTGCGCCATTTTCAGGATACTCTTTTGGAATTGAGCTAAGTTCTTCTTTGGAGTAGGCCTTTATTTTATTGAGGGCCGAAAACTCTGGAAGGACAGTAACTTGAAGAACTTCCTTACTCATGATCCCGCCGTCATCACCCATAAAATAGGGGATAGTTCCCGCTATCCAATTACCCTTTGGAAGTTTTGCAATGAGTTCTTCTTCAGCTGCGATGAGTAGTGATTTTCCTTGTTCAATTAATTCTTTGGTTTCTTCAATCGATAATAAACTTTTCATTTTTTTCTCCCTTCTCATTAACCTTTAATAAGTTCTAAATCTGGACCTGCAATATTGGCATTCTTTTCAAAAAACTCTCGAGCAACCTTTGTTGCTTCGGCCAGAGCGCCATCACCATCCATTCGATACATCTGCCTAACTCTCGTTACCATCATCTTGGTGGCAAGTGTGTTAAAGCTAAATTCGTCTGTTCCTGCTATCAACTTCTTCCAGCAAGGATCACTTTGTGAAGGTATCATCCTACGTACTCCTGTATAAATATCGTTTTTGGAGCTGTGATTATCGAACAACTTAGAATCTAGGGAAGAGTTAATTTAAAAAATTAAGATTTTTAAAATAAGCGGTTAAAAGTTGGTCAAAAAATTAACCAGTGTTTTATTTATTTACGAGAATTGGGAATAGAAAAACTGTGTCTAATTTGTGCTATTCAATAAAAAGATGTGAATTTACTAAGGGGCTAAAAAGAAAGGCCGCTTAATGATAAACGGCCATTTAAATCGTTATTTTTTTGATAGAGCAGAGAGTAAAGCTTGATAATCAACATACTGTTTGTGATAGGTATCAAGCACGTTTTCATTAGTAAGCTCATGACCATCTTGAAAAAGAGTATCGGAAAAGCTTGTGCGTGCATGTTTTGTTAGATCTTCTTCAATTCCATTTTCAATGAGAGTCGCTTTATAGATTCCCGAAAAAAGATCTCTGGCAAAAACAACTACGTTCTTGTCTTCGTGTTTCGTTGTCATTAAATTGAAGATGTATTCTACATTAGAACTTTTCATCGTCATTGTTTCATTTTCTAAATGATACTTTAATGTCGCTGAATGATCTTCCTCAATGTCAAGTTCATCTGTGAATGTCGTTCTTCTCATTTTGAACACATCTTTTTCACATTCATAATAAAATGCGTCTGTATTGTCATCGTCTTTATCAATGAAAGCAAGATAGACACGATGCTTTTCATTGTGCATTTTTACCAATCTATCTTTAGCATCTTCGCAGTTTTCTGGATCGTAACCAAAACCAAAAGCTCCATCGCCATTAGGATTACATTCTTTAAGAACCATAACCGCTTGGTCTTCTAGATTCACTTCTGCTCTTTTATTATTTTCGGTGCATAGTTTATCAATAGCTTTATTTTCACCAGCTGCAAAAGCTGAACACGATGTAATCAAAGCTAATGAGAGTGCAATTTTTTTCATAAGGATTTCCTTCTTTATGATTATTGTACGTTTGAACAAGTCGCAGCAACTCTTTGTCCATCAAAATATAAAGCTTCATAATTTCTTTTCTTGTGAAAAAGATTATACATCTCAAATGATTCTGGAGTATATCCAACGACGTAGTCACTTCTACATTCTAGGGCCTCTATATCATCAGCACTTTTAACAACTTGATAAAGCATTGGAACTCCAAAGTCTCTGAGAACTTCTTCTCCTCTTGCTTTATTTAGCCACGGATGATTTTCAGATGTAACTGTATTGTGCCCATAAAGCTCACTACCATGAGTACAAAATGAAGTAAGGCTATTGCTCGCAAAAGCATCCTTTACTCTTTCATCTTGAGTCACAACTCTGTAGAAGCTATTTGTAGTGCCTCTATTAATTTCTAGTCCATTGTCTAGTATTTGTTTTTTAAATGTTGGTCCTGGTGCGAGATCATTTCTGATAAAGTTTGGATTATCGAGTTTAATATAATAAGTTTTCTTTCCCTTAATTAAACCATCGACTTCTTTACCTTCATAAGAGTCAACTACTTGGATTCTTTTTTCCATTGACTCCATTGTTAATTTTCCAAAAAATGTGCTTTTTCCTTCTTGCATAAGGCACGTATCAATTGGTGCTGATCCATTGCTTGCAAAAGATGTAATTGACATTGTAAGTAAAACTATAGCGCTTAAATTTTTCATTAATTCTCTCCTCGTTGGTGATCGAAAGTTTTTCTATATCTTTTATCTTGTGAGCTTCGCATAAAATAAGATTCTTTTGTTTAGAGTTGAAAAAAAGATAAAGTCTAGGAAGTGATTTTTTTCATTAGAATTTTGGACTTTTAAGCAGTCGATGTGAGCTTTTAGAAATTCTTAAAAAATTCTATAAAATAGAATATTCTCTTTTGTGAAACACATTGCATCGCAAATGAGTAGTGATACTTCACTAGATAGAAAAAAGTGAACGTGAAAATAAAAAAAGGCCGGTAGTATATTGCCGGCCTTTTTGCCTTCTTCTTATTTTAAGATTAATTATTTTATTGCAATTGAACAAAGGGTCTTTGTCGTCTCTCCACCGCTTAAAAACTTTGTACAACTCATTTTTTCTCCGGAAACGTTTAATTCAGAGTCTGTCTTTCTTTCTTCGTTATTCTGATTAATCAATGACTCATAAATCATGCTCGCAGAATCTCCTCTTACAATTATTTGTCGAGCATTTCCAGTGTCTTCATCGAAAACAACAAGATCATTAGACTCCATATAATTTACTTTCGCAAAAGAAGACATTGAAGTTAAAAGTGTTAATCCAATCAATAGTTTTTTCATAATTATTTCCTTTGAGGCATGCTCTCTTCGTAATTGTTTTTGCATTTTTACTTATAAATCTAATATGTCTTTATCTTCGTATCTTCAGATTTTGCCTGTTTTATTGAACTTTTTGTTTAATTTCGAAATAAATATAAGGGGTGTTTAAATAATGTGCACTCTAAGAGTGGCTTAAAAAATACAAAAGCCGCTCACAAATTGCCGGCCTTGATAAGCAATATATTGATTGAGAACTAGAGTTTTTTGATCTCGCTTAGAAACCAATATAGGAGGTGTAAAAAACTAGTATTCCTCGTGTGTCCACTCAATCATACCAACACCCTCACTAAAGTTTGGGCTAATTTGATGAAAGTTTGTATTAATATTCATATGACTAAAAGCAGCCGCGGGAGAATCACTCTCGATGTAACAACCATATAGGCGTGTCGTATATTTAAGTTTATTTGAGCTTTGTTCTATTTCGTCTGATTCAGTCGTTACGATCGTACAATTTAAATTATAGTCTTGCCCATCTTCGGGATTGTTGACTCTTAAATTCAAGTTATAAAGGTCATAATCTGCACCATGAGAGATAACATTATCAACTAGACGTGGATCTCCACCTCTTCCTTTAAAGGGAATGTAAGATGTAATGTTTTTTTCAGTAGGCCTTTCCTTAAGTGTAATCATTAAGCTTCTCGAATTCTCAGATAGTGCCATTAAAATGGACTCAACTGACTCTGCTATTACAGTTTTTGGCATAGAATGAGCAAGAGCTTATTGAGAGAAACTAGTGATTAAAAATAAACCTAATAATGTTTTTTTCATTTTCATTTCCTTTTTTAAACTTAATAGTTTTTAATCGTTCGACAATCCCATCCTCTCAGTTTGCTATTTATTTTGTTTAGTTTTGAAATCAATATAGAGGGTGTAAAAAAGTGTACACTCTATGAATGAGTAGTCTCTTATAAAGCTAGAACGTGTCCAGTCCGCTTGAGTTTCTTAGTTCTTGTTTTGAAATGCACTTCATTTGGTAGTGTTTATTTTTATGCCTTTTTCACAGCGTCAAGTTAAAGGGGAAGGGAAGTAGAGTAGGTGAATTAGATTATTTCAAAGTTATTTAAGTCGCACAGACGCTTCGTTTGAGTAGAAAAGATTAACCTTTTTAAAAAGGCCAGTCACTCAAAGAATTGCATGAGTGTTCTTGAATACAAAAAAGACCTGTTTTTTGAACAGGTCTTATGTTTTTTATTTCTGTGCTCTGTCGAGCAGTCATCGAATTTTAAACTAGGGTTTAATGTAAAGAGACATTTGTTCTAGTTATAGTCCCTGAATTAGTAATGTTATGTGAGAAGATATAACCCGTCATTGTTACTTCTGTTCCTTTGTACAAAACTTTATAATAAATATTTTTTCCATTATTAACTTTTAATGAGTACGACTCCAAAATTGTTACCTCAGATCCATAAGTTAATGAACCATAAGCTTCTGGCATTTCGTACTTACCTGAAAATACAGAAGCGATGTTATACTCCGGCAAAGAAGAATAAATCGAAATCTTTTGAACCGCAACTGTTCCTTCTCTAAGACTTACATCTGCAAAAATATTGAAAGATAAAATTAAAGTTACCCAGATTATAACTTGTTTCATAATAGTTCCTTTGTTCTTTAACCTAATGGTTTTATTTCAAACCTCGTTTATATTTTCTTGTCTTTTTATTCTTCTCGCCGAAAAAGACATAATTACCGACCAACTTTTTATTCATTAAGTCGCAACTTTCTCGACTAAACTGATTTTTTCATTCATAAAGTCTGAACTTTATTGAACAGACTGAGTTCATTGTTTTTTGTAGTTTTGATCATTACTTATTTAGCTAAATTCTAAACAATTAGTTATTTACATTTTCCGTATTGACCTACAAGCTCATTAATTTCATCTTGAATTCTTATAGTCATTGAATTAATAGCTATTGATAAGTCAGAAGGATTTGCAGCTACTTTTTCATCAATATGTGTCGTTAAGTCAATTGTTTCCGAATAAAGCCTTCCTGAATCTCCAACTAAGACTATATCCTGGGCACA
The DNA here is from genome assembly GCF_028649655.1 of Halobacteriovorax sp. GB3. NCBI lineage: Bacteria > Pseudomonadati > Bdellovibrionota > Bacteriovoracia > Bacteriovoracales > Halobacteriovoraceae > Halobacteriovorax > Halobacteriovorax sp. GB3. The sequence continues at coordinate 369,907 of NZ_JAQSLN010000003.1, read as the reverse complement.
TTTAAGTTCCTTAACATTCAATCCTCCAAGGAACATACCTTCTGTTGCGATAACATCAGAGCAAACAAGTGAACTAGTTGATGAAACACATTTATAGTTTTCAATATTCGCAAATGATGACATAGAAGCTAAAAGAGTAAGCCCTACTAATAATTTTTTCATGTGTATTCTCCTGTTCGTTTAAATAATGGTTTTTAATCTTTGTCTGTATACATTCTCTCAGGTTTAATAATTATTTTGTTTAGCTTTGTAAGGATTATAGAAGGTGTTAGAAAAGTAGCACTTTGAGAGCAGGTTAAAACGATGGCCGACAGTATTTTATGTCAGTGATTTTTATAGAGGAAAAGTTATAACTTACCGTTTTTAAAGAAAGCGTTTTGATTGCTTTTGAAAAAATCTCATAGCATGATTCAATAAAGAGAGCTTACTTATTAAAGGTCCTTAGAACGTTAAGCAAAAGTTTACGTTAAATTTAGTCCATAAAATTTTCTAATGGATAACTCTTTTATGACCGATAAAAATACTATGAATTATCGTTTGTCTGTTTCACTATTGCTGTTAATGTCTTTCTCTTTTATTAAAAGTTCTCTTGCTGCTGTCATGATCGTAGGCGGTGATAAGGCCGTCAGTGTTATGAGAGATGGCAAAGAGTTTTATCTTAATAAAGGTGATGTCGTTGACATTAAAAACCAAGAGAGCTGGAAGAGAAATATTGTTATTTTAGAAACCAGTGCTCCTGATGTCGAAATCGGTCCTGCCGTCATTGGAGATCAGACCTATCAAGTTTTAAGAAATGATGGTCATTTAAAAGCTGTTAAAGAGCCTAGAACATATCGTGTAACGAAAGCAATTCGAGTCATTGGACCCGATGATAAAACTTATGTTCTAAGTGCTGGAGATACTTTTAGTGTTGGAATGAAAAATGGTTGGAAAAGATCTATAAGAATTAATAGCCCTTCAAATGGTTTTAACGATGCTAATGGTTTCATCGGGGATGCGACTTATAGTAATTATTTACAAGATGATATTGTTCTTCCTATCTATGAAGAAATTGAAACAAAGGCCCATAAAGAAATTAAGAATTATGATGATCTCGATGCTTTTATTAAATCCTATGTAGAAAAAAATAATAATGAAGATTTAAATGATGAGGAAATTTTTGAAATGGCCGAAGAAGACGCGAGGCCAGAACAAAAAGATTCTTGTCCTGCAAATAATAAGACAATTAAGCTTGATCACACTATAAGTATTTTACCTATGGCCGGAAAAGTTGATGCTGTACCTAAAGACAGTATCGTAAAAGTTATCAAAACAGAAAAGGGTGCTTGTTATTTTAAGATCTTAAAACTTCCTAATGGTTCTACCTTATCTCTTTCTGATTTTCCTCAATTTGCTGGATCGTATCCTATAAATTTTAAAGAGGGAACTTATCATGAAGTTGATGAACCAAGTCAAGTTGTAGGCCTTGAGAAAGGTTCGACTTTTAAGCTTTCTAATGGCGTTAAATTAACGGCCATTGGTAGAAGAACAGGTAAGTCTTATCCCTTTGATGCAAACGATGAAATTTCAATTGTGGGCCGTCACAAAAATGGTTCCTATATTGTTAAAAGAAATGGTGAGCCTTATGAGTACCGAGTTTCAGCGAGTGCACTTGATGAGTATAATGAATTAGGTCTTGTCAATTTTGATCTTGAAAAAACGGCAGCAACAATTATTGAAGACGATGGCTTTCACGAAGCGACAAAAGTCGTTGATCGAGAAGTCGAGTGTGGTGGAGATCAGGAGAGTGACGATAATCCTCTCGATGAGAGATGGGAAAGTTGTCGTGAGCGTACTGTTACTTCTAAATCAGGAAAAAAGATTAAGCCAAATAACTACTTAGAAGAAGTTCTTGGTCTTAGTGATGTGAAATCTGATTTGGCCCTCGATGATAATGAAACGAGAAATATGGCCATTTGTATTGGTCAGAGTATGAGACATGGAACTTCTAGAAATACAAATCCTAGTTGTTCTAAAGATGCTAAAGGTCGTCATATTAAGGACTCTGTAAGAACTTCGAAGAAAAATAGTAGTGGGAAGCATATTGGCTGGAGACTTAAAGATCCAGTTCCAAGAGCATGTGCTTCAAAAAATCTTGCCACAGGGCTTGCTAAAAGTTATTTGAGTGCGGCCAAGTGCCTGGGGCTTGATCCAAAAGAGTTTTTCCCTGTTTTAAATCACGAGTCACACTTTCAGCCAAATGCCGTTAGTCCAAGCTACGCTCTTGGAGTAGGTCAGATCGTTGCAAATAATTACACCGCTTTTTATTCTCGTTTAAATCAGGCAAAAGACTATATAGAAGGCAATCATAATCTTTATAAAAAAATGCAACAGTATCGTGGCCCGGCCGGTTATGAGAAATTTGAAAGTCTAAATAGTAAAAGGCCTGTTAATCGTTATACGGCCTATTTCCTTACAGATATTGCTGATAAAGTTAAGGGGAATGATCCTAATTGCTCTGGTTTAAAAGATCTTTATAATAACCCTGTCCCTATTCCACGCGATGTAGCTAAGAGTGCAAGAAAAGCTGTTAACTATCTTCGAAAGCGAGAGAATGAGAGGCTTTGTAAGCCGAGAAATCCACAAGAGGGATTTTTTATTTCGATGATTTATTATCAAAAAAATAAAAAGTATTTTACAAATTTTGTAAGAGGTCTAAGTGATGCTCAACCAAAGGCAATGAGTGAAGATCAAATCAATACTTTTGCAACTATCTTTGCGAGATGGTCATATAATGGTGGTCTTGCTGGAATTCAAAAAGTCCTCTCTAAGTTTGTAGGGGATTTAAAAAGCGGCCGTGTTAAAGAGTTAACAAGTAATGGCTCAGAAAAATCTAATACGATCAAGGCGCGCTATCTTTCAGATCTTTCTGCGAGTGATTTAAAAAGATATTTCTCTCATTATGTTAAATACAATTATCCAAGTCGCTCTTCGGCCAGAAAGAATGAAGTTGCTAAGTATGTTCCAGGTGTAGGTGGAACTGGTGGAATAGATGGTGATTTAAAGCAAACAGAAAAACAAGGAACAGGTACATGCGGTCAATCATATTAATTTTATCCTTTGTTTTTTGTCATCAATCCTACTCACTTGAAAAAGAAAATTTCAAAGTGAAGGTACTTGATTTTTTTCAATCCGTAACAAAGACAAAAGACTTTAAAAGTGCACATAAAGAGGCGATGAATTTTTATTCAAAAATTAACTCGTATAAAGAAAGTAGTGATAAGAGCTTTGATAGAGAGACCTTTAAGCTCGCACTTGGAATGACGTTAGAAGATGAACTCTATGATACAAATAGCTGTCTAGCAAAGAAAATGTCACATTTTAGTGAGTTTGGAGTGAGACACACGGAGAATCATTCCTATAAAGATCTTCCGCCCATGGTTCGCGAAAGCTATATAGTCCTAATGCATTTATGTCGATTAAAAGATAAAGAGAAATAAAAAAGGCCCAGATAAGGGCCTTTTTTTATTTAATTTTTAAACCAGCAAGGGCAGCAAATGCCTTGTTTTTTAGAGGTGCATTTGAATCTTCAAATGACTTCTTTGCTTGTCTATTTGGCCTAGGCCTAGAACCTGTAGGGGCCTGGTGCGCTCGCGCATCTTGACCTGTTTTAAGTGTAAGACCAACTCTCTTTCTATCTAGATCGACAGAGAGAACCATGGCCTTTACTTCTTGGCCAACTTTTAGAACCTCTAGTGGATTTTCTACGAATGTATCAGAGATTTGCGAGACGTGAACAAGTCCATTTTCTTTTACTCCAATATCAACGAAGGCACCAAATTGAGTAATATTTGTAACGATTCCTGGATACCATTCACCTTCTTTTAGATCATTTATCGACGAGATATCTTTTCTAAATTCAGTTGTTTTAAACTCTGTTCTCGGGTCTTGCGACGGGGCCTTAAGTGACTTAACAATATCGGCGAAAGTAAAATCACCAATTTCATTTTTAAAGGCACTATCTTTTTCTAATTTTGCAATAATCTCTTTATCGGCAACGAGATCTTTTAGAGTTGTCCCATTTTCACTACACCACTTCTCAAGAGTTGGGTATTGCTCTGGGTGAATAAAAGTCCCATCAAGTGGATTTTTTCCATTGTAAATTCTAAGGAACCCTGCGGCCTGCTCATAAACTTTATTTGTTAGTCGAGTTACTTTTAAAAGTTCATCACGAGTTTGAAATTGACCGTTTTTGTCGCGGTGTTTGACTACATTCTTCGCAACACTTGGTCCAATACCTGAGATGAACGACAGAAGTGGAGCTGAAGCTGTGTTGATATCAACACCAACAAAGTTTACACAGCTTTCAACAACGCCATTAAGTGATTTCTTAAGTCGTGTTTGGTTAACATCGTGTTGGTATTGTCCAACACCAATTGACTTTGGATCAATCTTAACAAGTTCTGCTAGTGGGTCTTGGAATCTTCTTGCAATAGAGATGGCCCCTCTTACAGTGGCATCTTTATCTGGGAATTCTTCCTTTGCAATCGCTGAAGCTGAGTAAATTGAAGCTCCGGCCTCTGAGATCATTGTGGCCTTACACTTTCCATCTTTCACTTCTGGGACAAGAGACTCAACTAGTTGTAGTGTTTCTCTGCCGTATGTACCGTTACCAACAGCAATATATTCAACGTTAAATTGGGCGATGATTGCACTGATTATTTGCGCTGATTCTTTTGTATTATTCTGTGGTGGGAAAGGGTAGACAACAGTGTCGACGAGGAACTTTCCTGTATTATCAACAACAGCTACTTTTACACCTGTTCTAACTCCTGGATCAAGACCGATAACGGCCTTAGGACCAAGGTATGGTTGAAGAAGAAGGTTTTTAAGATTCACACCAAATACTTCAATGGCCGATTCATCTGAAAGCTTTTTCAATTCACTTTTAATTTCAAGATCAAGTGATGGGTGGATGTAATTTTTAATGGCCTTTTCCGCACAGTTTTTAATGACGTGAACAAGTGATAGACCTGGTTCAGAAAAGTATTTCTTCTCTAGGAGGCCAAGACAGGCTTCTTCTGAGTAGTTCACATCTACTTTAAGAACTTTTTGAGTCATCCCACGTCTCATGGCGAGAAATCTGTGAGCGGCCCTTTTGTCTTTTAGTTCAGAAACCTTTTGCTCAAATTCAAAATAGTCTTTGTACTTGTCAAAGTCTTTAACTTCTTCAGCATTCTTTTTCTTTTCAGACTTTAAAGTCGCACTATCCCAGTAGTCTTTACGAAGTTGCTCTTTAATTTCAGTATCGTGAGCAAACATTTCGATAATAATATCGCAAGCACCTTTGATGGCATCTTCAAATGTTTTAATCTTCTTCTCTGGATTAAGAAATTTAACAGCTTCGGCCGCGAGCTCTTCCATGCCTTTTTTCGTTGTAAGAATCATTTTGGCAAATGGCTCAAGACCAGCGTCTTTAGCGATTTGTCCCTTAGTCTTTTTCTTCGATTTAAAAGGGGCGTAGAGGTCTTCTAGTTGGTTAATTGTTTGAGCGTCTTTGATTTGTTTTTCAAGCTCAGGAGTCATCATTTCCATTTTAGTGATCGTCTCTAAAATGTAAGCGCGTCTCTTTTCTCTTTCGAGATACATATCGTAGGCTTCTTGTATGGCACGAATTTGTTCTTCGTCCAGACCGCCTGTTTTTTCCTTACGGTAACGAGTGATAAAGGGCACTGTACAATCTTCTTCATAAAGCATTGTCAGTACGGCAATGGCCTGGTCAGCTTTGATTCCAGTTTCTGTCGCAGCAAATACAACTGCGTTTGATTCGATGGCCATAGAAAAATTCTCCTTAGCAAATGATTCGATCTATAGCGTCTTCAATGACTTTTATTAGGTATACTTGATTAATATTATCGCATACTATAATGAACTAATAAGGTTAATGAGCTGGAGTACCTTTGGCAATGGGTGATACGTTAAAAAAGTCTAACAACGTGGAAAAATTTGATATAATTCTTGTAGGTTACGGGATTGCTGCCCGGTGTCTTCTAAGAGAGTTCGCTAAATCTGATTACTTTTCTAAAAAGAAAATACTTGTTGTTTATAATGATGATGTTTTTCCACCATGTAGTCTCAATACAACAAGTATTGTATGCAGAAGTGGCGTGCAAAAGGGAATCTCTGATCTAGGTGATTTCATTTTCGACTCTTATGAAGAGGCCATTTCTTTTTATGAATCTCATCCTGAGTGTCATGAGCAAGGCCTTCAACATTCATTAACAGATCAAAGTCCTAAGGGGCGTGAGGATTTTATTCGCCGCTTTGGCCATTGTGATTCTTTAAATACCCTTGGAGACCTCTCTTTGTCTGAGAGTTTTGAAGGCGTTAGTTTTAAGGCCTATTTTATTGATCCTTCAAAGTGCTTAAGTGCACTTGAGCAGGCTTATATAGAAAAACTTGATGTAACGATTAAGAAGCTCACATGCCGTGAGGTCTTAAAAAAAGAGGGCCATCTCCAGTTAGATTGCGGTTGTGAATCGTTTGTTACAAATAAAGTTATCATTGCTAGTGGAGCCTATTCAAAGTTCTTTCAGAATAACTTAAAACAAGAATCTCTAACGAAATCAAAATTTGTTTCTGGCAGCTATATTGTCTTTGATGATTGTGACTTTGGTAATAAGAGTTTTGTTCTTGCTAATCGTCACTATAATCTCATATATCGCCGCCGTAGCAGACAAATTATGATTGGTGGTTCGACTGTAAAAGAAGACCTTCTCTGTGCTAGCGTTAGTGAGTTGAAAAGTCAGTATAATTTTTTTCGTGATCTTTTAAAAGGTGACCTTGTTCTTCCTGCTTTTGAATCGGGCACGATTAAAACAGGTCTTCGTCATAAGGGGCAAAAAAGAAGGCCCTTTTTCGGTGAATTGGAAAAAGGGCCTTTTGGTAATATTTATTCAATGACAGGTCTCTATAAGAACGGCTTTACTTTTCCATTCTTAGGAGCAAAAGCTATTTCCAAATTGATCCAGGAATAGCTGAATCATACATTAGTGGAACATTGATATCATTTGAATAAATGCTATCAAAGTACTTCATTGGATCTTCAAATTTATCTTTTTTAACAAGAAAGATCTTCTTTGTTTCATCTGTCATAATTTTCATCCACTTTGTGTAATTGGCCTCTCCGCGGATAACTTTGTGAAGCATATTTTCTCTAATATCCCACTTGTCTCTTAAAGGATGGACATGCTGTCCTTCCTCTCCAATGAAATACCAGTTCTCAGAAATTTCTTTATCTTCATCTTTGTTAGCACAAAGGTGGATTCGCTCTTTTTCTGTTGTTGAAACAACTTTTCTTAGAGCGCGAGTATTTGAATCAAACCAAGATGGAGAGTATTCTTCTTTGTCGTATTCTTTTACTTGTACGAGTAAACACGATTTTGTTCTCGCCTTAAATCTTAGGCTTAACTTATCAACATTTAGGTTTTTGTTTCTGTTTACACACCCTCTATTGCTGCTTCCCGTAGATTCGTCTGTACCCCACATCATAGAGTAATCCAGCTTCATTCCGCCACCAATCGAGAGCGCATCAAGTGGGAGTGGTATTTTCATTCCAATCCCAAGATCCGTTCCAATTCTTTTGGATGTCGAAAATCTTGTTGAATTATTGTAGTTCATACAAAAGCCTGTATTAACATTTAATCGATCAGTTTCAGAGAAGCCATACCCGCCAACGTTTTTTTCAGCTTTTCCAGTAATCGCAATAATATGTTCAAAACTTTTGAAGTTAAAAAACTTATCAGGGTCTATTGTACAGTCTCTAAATTGCGATTTCATTTCAGTGAGAGCTCTACCGCGAAGAGACTTGAGATTCTCAATGTAGTAAATCTGGCAGAAATTTCTCTTTTGCTCTCTTGTTGCAAGTCCACTTGTTAGGTCTTTAAAATCTTTCTCAGATAGTTTAATACCTCTATGTTGCCAGATCTTATTGAACATTTTTAGTTCAAGTGAGTCCAGATCATCATAATTTTCGGTTTTATTATGTAAGGCGTAGAATACTTCCAATGGTGAAGCTTTCCAATTAGATTTCAGATTATTGTTTTTAAGTGTCTGTTTAAAATTTTTAAATTTTCCATAGAGCTTTTCAGAAAGAAAATTCGTTTTAAACTCTTCACCAATCCCAACTGATGTCTGAAGAACTGTACCAAAATGTCTTGCCGCTGCATCAAAAAGTCCCGCGGCCATAACTGGCTTAAGGTCACTATATTCAGAATCTCTTGTAGGAGAGAGCATGATAACACCATAAGTTCTATGAACAGCTCGTGAGAGATTGTGAAAACTAAGTGGTAGATCTATTCTTTGCTTAATAACCCCATCAACAATCTCAACTTCTTTTTCGTCTCCTGAAAGAACTTGCCAGTCATCGATGTTCTCTTCTGTAATATCTAGATGATTTTCTTTAGGTGAAAGCAAAATAAAATTCAGCTTAAAGCGTCCCGAATAGATTTGACTATAGTGTCTTTCATTTGAAAAGTTGTGACCATAGTCAATTACTGGATGAAGTCGGATAAGAAAAGATTTTGTCATTTCCATATCGAGGTATTTATTTACATTGAAGCCATCGTCTTTATTTCCCATATACACATAACGTACGTCATTGAAGTGGAGTTTTGGGGCTCGTTGGATTGGGTTTTCCGGACAAGCTCCTGACCTTGTATCGTGTCCAAAAATTCCATTTGGTTGCCACGGAGAAAGACAAATTTCTCTTTCAGATGTCACTCCCATAAAAGATGGGTTAACGGCTTTAAATGAAAGATTGTAAGGAATGTATCTTGGAACAGAGTATCTCTCATAAGATGAATCAAAAGTTAAATCCACACAACCGAAGTTATCGGTTTTTTGTGGAATCGTCATCTCTTCACCAGTTTCTAAATTTGTTAGGGTTGCTTCAACTTCTTCACCTTGAAGACGATCGGCACTGGCCCCAACACGAAGACATGTTTTGATGTTGGCCTTGAAACCAACAACTGGAATCGATCCGTACTGAGGAGTCGTATAACTCTTAAAATAGGCATTGATTTGCGCGATATCGATAATCTGAGAGGCGTCCATTTTTCTCATGATAGTAGATGTTCTATTGATTGAGTGATCAAGGCGAACAAGCTTATCTTCAAGAGGGTCAATTCCAAAGTTGATCTCTCTTGAAAGGTTTGTATCGGCAATTGAAATTTTTCTTGTGTATTCAATAAGACCACGAGAGCGAGTGTAGTCCATTTCAGTGAATTCTTCCCAAGTTACGCACCCTTCAACATCAGTGCTTTTAAGTGACTTTGGAAAACTCTTTCCTTCAAGGATAACATCTTTAAATTGGATTTTCTTACCAAGAGCTTTTTCTTTGAAGCAGGCTTTCATTGTATAAGATTTTGCTGTGATGGTGTGCAGAGATGTTTCTGATTCTCTGATTTTTTGAATTGATTCAATTCTTAAGCTCGTCATTTGGACAAGATTTGAAATTGTTTTAACTGATTCTTCTTTGTTTTCATCGACGCTTGCAGAACATCCATAAAGAGCACCTGCAGTTAAAAGAAACCCTAGAAGTTTAGAAAATTTCATATCCCTTCCTTAATTCAAGTTGAATGATTTGGTTATTGTCTTGATAAAAGTTTTGTTCAAGTGGTTTGCTATTTTGATAGAAAAGACGAAGTTCAAAATCTGAACTAATATTTAATGCTGTTAATTCTAAAGAGTCTGATGTTGTGTTTGGAGTTTGGGCCATGTTGAGATAAAGGGCCGGAGCTGTGTCGGATTGGATATTGAGTTTGTTGTAGGTAACTTTATAAGTCCAATCTCCCGATGTATATTTGGTTGAACCAATCAGGGCAGATCCTCTATTTTTTGAATCCGGTGCTCCTTGGTTAATCACGTAACTCACGCCAGCACCAACTGATAGGTTGTGATTTAATGAAGCCGAAGCTTCTAACTTGTAATCCCAACCGACATAGTTGTAATCGAATTCTGAGTTTGTTTTTGTATAACCAGAAACTGTGTTTCCATGAAATTGTGAATTATAGGCCACATCATTGCTGAGATTATCGTAAGCAAAGTGTCCAACGATTACTTTTAATCCAATATAATCATTGATTGTTTCAAGCGAGATGGATTCACGCATAAAAAGAGGTGATCCTTCATCTAGATTGCCAAGGCCCTCTTTTGACGATTCTGATCTTGCTCTTGTTTGAGTGGCATTCATTGTGACTTTTAGATCAAAGAGATTAAATGAAAGAGTTTCTTTTGCTCCTAAGAATGCTTTTCTTCCTACTACAATGAGATTTTCTTGTTCTCTTTGATTGATGGCCCCTGCCTTCAGAGATAAGAGATCTTGGTAGTTGTAGTGGATGTAGGCATTTTTAAGTGAAGTTCCATTTCTCTCTGTCAGGCGATTGTTGTCGTAAACACTACTTGTGCTTCCACTAGAGAAGTAAAGACTTCCATCAAAAATGACTTCAGTATTTTGAAAGATTGAACCCTTGGCACTTAGTCCCAATGAAGAATTTAAAACGCTTGATTTGTTTAAATCTCCACTCTGTTCAGTTCCAATCATCTTGAAGTTTACTTTGGCCGAGTCAATTACCTTATTAAAGTTATTGGGTGAACCAAGTTTTCCAGTGAGCGTTTGAGCATTGGCCCCTGAAATAAACGTAAGCAGCATAAGAAAAGTCAGTTGGTGTCTTTTCACAAAATTCCCTTTAGAAGAATCTAATGTTGTCTATTAGCTACGCTTTATAGCAGGGAATGGCTAAGTTCCGTACAGACCTAGTAATATTTACAGGCCATTTCCCTGATTTAATTGAAAGATTGGGGTAATTGACACAGTGAGAAGGGATTTTTTTCAAGCTTTTCTAGAACTTCAAGAAGTTCACAAGGCATAGGGCATGAAATATTTATAGAGGTTTGTTCATCGATTTCAAGGCTCAATTGATGACAGTGAAGAAAAATGCGATCGAGTCCGTAGTGTTCTTTAAAGAAGGTATTAAGATTGCCTCTTCCATGCTTAACATCGCCTAATAAGTTGTGATTTCTTCTGGCAAAGTGGCGACGAATCTGATGTTTTCTTCCCGTTAAAATCTCTACTTCAACGAGAGTCGTTTCACCATAAGGGCGAATGGGTTCAAAATTTGTAATGGCCTTTTTAAAAAAGCCCCCTTTTTCTTTTAGGGCAAAATCATAAGTTCCACTAACTGGAAGGATGCCTTTAACAAGGGCCGTATACACTTTCTTCGTACTTTCAGCGTGCCATACATCTTGGGCCAATTTGACGTAGCGGCCTTTTTTAGCAAAAAGAACAGGGCCAGAAACTGGACCATCAAGGCGGTGAATCGGGTAGACGAGTTGGTCAATTTTATCTCTCGTAAGGGCCATAAGACTTTGTTTTGTCTTTGGCACGCCACGGCCACGATAGGGGTGAACAACAAGGTGAGCAGGTTTATTAACGACGATAAAGCGCTCGTCTTCAAAAAGAATTTCAATGTCTTCAGGGCTAAAATTTTCCATAAGCGCTTATGCCATAATTTGACAGATTTTGCGAGATTTCATCAAATATTTTTCTGGACGAAACTTTAGGCCATTTATAGAATTTATCGACTCTGTGGCACATTTCTTTATTTGCTATAGAGTAAAGGGAATTCTAAACAAGGGAATTATAATGAAAAATCTTTTTCTGCTATTCAATGTCATCTTCGCTTTCAATATAAGCGCGAAGACATTAATTATCTCAGATATTGATGATACGCTTAAGCAGACCTATGTCGTTGGAAATAAACTCGGAGGCCTTCGTGTTACAAATCAATATGCTGGTCTTAGTAAAGTTTATAATGCTCTTGCCTGCTATGACTTAGATCAAGAGACTTATGAATTTTGTATTCAAAATCAAGGTATGATGCACTCTCGTGATGTTCAGTTAAACTATGTTACAGGGGCACCTGGAAAACTACGTCTACTGGGGCGAGAGTTTTTGCAGGAGAGTGGCTTTCCTGTAGGTGTAGTAAGAGGGCGTGAGAGTACTCGTGAGTCTACACATGACTTTAAACTTAGAACCATTAAAAAACTCTTAAAACTTCTTCCTGAATACGATTATATTGTCATGATAGGCGATAATGGTGAGCACGATCCAAAAGTTTATCATGAAATAGAAAAGCTCTTTCCTAATAAGAAAGTCCATTCGTTTATCCATATGGTTTACAATACAGGGATATTTGAAAAAGATCGTGGTGTGAATCCTTATGAAGGACAGAAAGTTTATCTCACTTCGGCCGACCTTGCTCTTTCTCTTTATGAGCTAGGGCTTGTTAATGAGGGTGTTGTATTAGAGGCCTCAAAAACAGTTTCGAAATATGCCCTTTCAAGAGATGAAGATATTTATGAAAAGGTTCTTCCAGAGTGGACTCGCTGTAAGGCATTTTTCAAGCATTATAAAACACCGGCCGTGGCCATGAGTGTGCAGACGACAAATGCTTTTAACCTTGCAATGAATACGGTTAGAAGTCTCTGCCAGAGAATCAAAGATTAATTGCAAAATACAAAGACGATGGCATTACATGGCCGTCGTCTTTTGATCCTTTTTCTTTTTCAAAATTTCATTTAATCCATCAACTAATTTTTGAATACCAGGTTTCACCTCTGGTCGAATGTCTTGGGATCTCTTTTCTAGTGCCTTTAAAAAATCAAATGGCATACTTCGTTGAAGAATATTGACAAGCCACTTTGGAATCGCACCTTTTGGATCAACGAGTATAATCAATTGAACCCAAGTGCGGTCTTCTTGAAGCGGACGAAAGGCCATCGTACCATAATCAATTGTCGCTCTCACTCTGTCAGGGCGTGCGGGCATAGATGGGAAGTCAACTGAATGAGTCTCAACGATAAGGTAGGCCTCCTCTTTATCAAGGTAAAGCTTATTGGTTAAAACCATGTCGCGATCTTTGACAGGCCATGGAAGATCGTTGTCATTATATGTAATGGCCTCAACGTCAGAGACATCGAGTAGAGTGGATTTCTCTTTTAATTTTGGCGTCCACTCTGTGGACTTTTCAACTTCTCTAAGATTAGAAAGAATCGGTCTAAGAGGGGCCTTGAGAACCCCTTCAGCTTTAAACACAACGAGATCTCTGTTTTTTGGTTTATGCTCAGAGACGGTGATGCCTTCTTTTTCATAGATTAAAGTCCAATCACTATCGAGAAATGGCTTGTCTTTGTAGCTTTGAGCTTGCGTAGAGTAGATATTAAGGACGAGAAAAGCCGTCCCAACTAAAAGTTTTAATTGGTTTTTCATAATATATGCCTAATTGGTCAGTTGCCTTATCCTACCAAGAGAGAGGCCTTGAAAAAAGCGAAAAAAATCCTTCCCACTCTTGTCATGTCGTTTTTAAGCGATAAATCGAATTTAGTGATAAGTTCTCGCAATCGTTGAAGAAAAAGTAAAAAAACTTGAAAAACTTTGTTGACAGACATCGCAGAGGTCTTTATTATCCCATTCACACTAGTCAAACAATGACACTTCAAGATGGCTCGGTAGCTCAGTTGGTGAGAGCGCCGGATTCATAACCCGGAGGTCGGCAGTTCAACTCTGCCCCGAGCTACCATTATCGAAGTTTTTAATACTTCTTAAGTATATAAAAATATTGGCAAAACAGAGGCTCCTAGCGGAGCCTTTGTTGTTTCTAACTTGCGTGCAACTTGTGTGCAGTTTTTGAGCTTGTGTGCAGAACTTGTGTGCACTATCCGATAGCTCTTTTGAATCGTTCTCTATCAAAATCAATGACAACATTCTCAACTTGGTGGGCCTTTAATCTGCTGTAATGTTCGAATGCTTTTGCTCCAATTCCAGCAACACGTCTTACTTGCTCAGAAGTAAAACCTTTAGCTATGAGGTCTGTAGCTCTTGCGTGCTTAGTAGATGTATAAAAAGGAAGGTCAGGGTATCCAGCGGCTTTTCTCGCTCTTATCCATGCGTTGTTGAATGTTGAGTAAGGGTAGTAGCTTCCTTCTTTTGTTCCTGTGAAATAGAAATCTTCAGACGATGGAGGTCTTGCAACCAAATCTAGAGCCATATCTAATTCGTTTACTATTGGCAGAACATGAATCTCTCTCTGCTTCTTCTTACTGTCGGACTTCCTACCTTCTTCACAAATTCCATCAGAATCATGTCTTTGAATCTTCAGAGTCCTAGACTTTCTATCTATGTCGCATGGTTTGATTGTCAGAACATCGGAAGGCCTTAAGAGGTAGACCATACAGATAATGGATACTGCTTTAGCTCTAGGATCATCAAGGTGCTCAATAACCTTCCAGGTACAGTCAATATCTGGAATTGTTGTTTCATCTCTATAAGAGCTTGAAGGCTTCTTTGGAAGTGGAGGAATCGTAAAGACTATTTCCATTTCATGTTTAGCAAACTTTAAAAGTTGAGTCAGTTCTTCGTGTACTCTCCTTCTATTTGATTTAACTTTTGAGAAGAGTTCTTTAATGTTTTTCTTACTCAATTGTTGAATATCTAGATGGCCATAAATAGGGACGATATGTTTTTTCATAATCGTCTTTTTATCTCGGAGAGTTCTCTTTGAGATTTTATCGTCAGGATCTTCTCTTCTTGCTTCATTGAATTTGATGTACTCAGCTGCAATGTTGGAGATGAGAAACTTTGCCCTGTTTTTGGTTGATGTGTACTTCTCTGGCTTAAATGATCCTAGATCGATTTCTTTTTCAATCTGCTTCAACATGTAGACCGCTGTTCCAGGATCGCTTATTCGTTCTCCTGTGTCTGTGAATCTAATGTCTTCTGTTCGAGATCTCCCTGACTTCTTTGAAGCGTCTGGGAAGTAAGAAGTAAGTCTAAATTTATTAGGATGCCCACCACACTTACAATAGGGGATTGTAAAACCTGATAATTTGACTTTGCTCTCGAAACTAGAAGACCCACACTCTGTGCAACGTGCACGAGTGTCCGGATAGACTTTTCCGTCCATTTGGAACTCCTTGTTCTTTAAAAATATTGGCGAACCGGAGTGTAGGTTGTTTTTTTGCATATAACAATCCCTTGCGTTGAGACTCAGCGCAGTAAGTGATTAAAAAATGTCGGACATTATTTATTTTTCTATTTCTATAAAACCTTTACTTAGGCCTTTAATTGGAAATTATTTATTTCTTCTTTGTTCTCTTTAGCGATCTATCCCCGTACTTAATTGTTCCAAAGACCCAGATTTCATACCAGTAGCCCATATAGAAACGAAACCCTCTCATAAAGTCTTGAATTGGAGTTGATAATTGATAGACTTTCCTTGCATTACTTTTTGGAACCATAATGCTTATTGCCGATTTGCCATCGGGGTAGATTATCTGAAATGATTTATTTACCTCTAGGCAGGACCAGTTCGTAGGATTAGTTCCATTGTTCACATAAACTATCTTCCCTTCATGCTTTAAAAAGTTTCCAATATTGATAGTGAAGCACCATTTTAAAGAATCTTTTAAAACCAAAAAGAATACATAAACTCCTCTTGGAGACAGCTTGATTTTTTTTAAGTACATCCAGTTGTAGGCAATCGCTTTTCTCATTTATAGTCCTTTTTCTTATTTCAAGGTTTTGGGGCTTCTGTTTCTAAACAAGCCATTGAGGATGATAGTTTTCGCTCTCTGTGCATCAATTTTTCCCGGAAACTGATTTGGTCTAGCATTGTTTGTCTCTAATGAGACAGGGTAAAAGATCTCGTCAACAAAAGGGTTATTTAAAAAATTATCCGTTAACATGATTCTCAGTCCTCTACCGAGAGTGTTGAATAAACCATAGCTTTTCCAATTGCATTTAATGATTCCCCCCCCTCTTTCGACCTCAATTCCTGAATCACACTTATATGGAGACTTGCTCACGGCTTTGCAGAATGGGCATCTAAATCCCTGGGATATATCTATTTTCTTCAAAAGGTCGTTTATATCACGTGCTTTAAAGACACCTTCTAGATCTGGGAAATTCGCTTTATGATAGTAGTTTGGATACCAAAAGGTTCTTTTTGATTCTAATGCTTCAAATACTAACATTGGATCAAGAGCGAGAAATTTTCCATATGATTCACAAATAGATGCTATTTCCTCGATCCAAGAATCTCTTTCTGAATCCGTTATATCTTCTACAGTTATCATTTCGTTTTTTTTCAATAGTGATCCCATTTTTTTTCCTTTGATTTTTAAGCAAGTGCATTTGTCATTGAAGCAAACAACACAACTCATAGTTTTTCCTTTAGTTTTAAATTCTCTTCGTATAATTGCTTAACCATATAGCAAAGTAGGTATGCACTGAATGGAGAGGTAGAATGATTTTCAATTTCATAAACTACTTTTCTAAAGTGCTTATCCTCAAACTTTTCAGGGTATTCTTTTCTACCTCTAATAATTCTCCCGACTGATGCAAAGCTAACACCTGTCTCTTTTTCAATTTGTCTGTAGCTTAATCCTTTTTCTCTTAGTTTTAGGATTAAGAGCTCTTTGCTTTCTTTGTATCTCATGTTTTCTGTTGTGCATGTCATTGGGCCACCTTCTCTTTGGAAAGGAATTGCTCCAGCTGCTCTTTTATAGAGACAATGTTTTTGAGTGTTCTTCTTAATTTTTGATTTGAGATTTTATGAAGATCTATCTTGTTAATTGTTTTGCTTGCGAAGAGTGTAGATTCATAGATCCTTTCAAATTTAGATATCGTGTCAAAAGGGTCATTTGTAATCTCATTATAAATTTTTTGAATCCTTTCTTTTGAAACATCTTTTCTTGAGTTGCTTTTGCTCTTTTGTGTGTTGTTATTACTTTTTTCTGTAGCTAATTCACTCTTTAGAAGACGTGAGACTTTATTGGCCTTACTCCATTCTTCTTGTGTTGGTGTTCTGAGATCGATTTTTAGACAAATATCTCTGTATGCATGAACCCACTCGGAGAGTGTTTTTCTGTTCATCCCAATATCGTTAGAGAACTCTGTCAGAGTGTAATAACCCTCTGACCTTCCTCCATGTCTTATTTGACATACGGCCATTGCCATTTCTGCAATTTTGTATTGGTATGAATCTATTTGACTCAAGAGCTCTTTTGCTCCCTTAACATACTCTTGATACGTGATACTCATGCCAAAGTCCTTTCTTCTTATATTCATTAAGTTTATTTCTTAGAGTTCGAATTGATATTCCAAGCTCTTTAGTTGCTTTAGTTCTATTCCCTCTTGTCTTGATAAGAGCTGTACTAATTGCTTCATATTCAAGATCAAACAAAAGACTATTCGTTGGGGCCATTCTTATTACTGTGACTCTTGAAGAGGGGAGAAGTTGATAAGTGCTTTCTTTTCGTATCCTCTCTTTTTCTTCTTTCTTTTGCTTCATAACTTGCTGAAACTTTCGTATCTCAGTGATTCTAATTTCTACATCTTCAATTAAATCTTGAATTTCGTTTTTTTCTTCTCTAAAGAAAGAGCTCTTAAGAAGTGTTTTTAAGCTTTTTATCAGCTCAATGAGTCTTTCGATGTTTAATGTCTTTCTATTGCTATTGAAGTACATCCTTGCTTCAATATAATTTCTAACTTCCATATTTTCTTGCCTTCTTTAAAATTTGATTTAAAACTTGTGAAATCCTTGATGGTGTAATTGAAAAAACGTGGGCCATTTCAGCTTCTGTAAATCCAAATTGAAATCTTAAAATAAAAAGAGCTCTTTCTGTCCCGATTAAGCTACTTATGAACTTATTCGTTTCTATGGAAGAAAGTGGGAATTCAATTGATTGCTGATCGAAATATTCGAGAACAATGCTTTCCTGGCGTCGTTCCCCATTTCTTCCAAGCTTTTTTCTCAAATAATCTATTGCAAACTGATCAAGAGTTTGAGATTTGGCCCTTCCATCTAAAATTGTTAGTCTGTATTCTTGAAAGAAATCATCAAATGAACCTGGTACATTAAATCTTAGATAAACGAACTTCATTCGATGTTCTAAGTTTGATTCAAGTAAATATTGATGAGTATTTCGTTCTTTCATTTTTTAATTATTCATGTTCCTGTATTCCCAAAATTTCTTTGTAGTTTTTAGGAAATTGCTTTTTTACGTTTTCTTCCACAATGCTATTAATCGTTTTTAGGCAAAATGGAGTTTCACTATCCAAATTTGAATAAAATTCATTAATAATCATTTGAAATACTTGTTCTCTTTTTATTAATTCGTCTGCTTCCACTTTTTCCCCTTTATCGAGTCTTTGTTATTTTTGTGATTCTATAAATGCTTGTGCCATTTTTAGTATTACCAACCAGTTTTGCATGCGTTCCATCTGTCCAAGTGTAAGTTAGTGGTAAGAAACCCATGTCGATTATTTTCGTAATGCTATAAATGTTTTGTGCAAAATCACCCCAATGTAAAAAGACTGTTAACCAGTTCACTTTCCCTTGTTGACTCATGCACATTTTCCTCGATCGATGTCACTGTAATCAATTCCGTTTTCTGTGAGTCTTTTTCTGAGATTGTTAATATAGTTCCTTGAGCGTGGACCTATTATCGTAACTTCTTCAGGTGCGAGAATCTGAAGTTTTGCTCGGTCTCTTCTTACTCTTATAAGTTTTCCATCTAGATGAAATTCAACTTCTTTTCCATTTGGAACTGAGACTGACAATCCACCCTTGATTCTTTCTTTGTTCGTTTGTTCTGTGTTCATGCGATGTCCTTCGTTGATTTTTCCTGGTGTTTTTTTATTCCAATTTTTATTGCTTCTTTTGGTTGGAAATTTGCATCTCTAAGATCTATTAGGGCCGGCTTTTCAAATAGAGAAAGAGAGATCCCTAAGTCCTTGCATGATTCAGGAGTAAGATTGAATACATGTTCACAATATGAGCTCATGTAATCTTTTAGAAACGATTGTGACTTATCTCCAAGCTTGTTCTTGAGCATGTTGCGAATCTTCTGAAGATCCATTTCTTCTTTTTTCCATTGTGACAATCTTGTAACTTCATTTTGATATTCTGGTGTCTTATCTTTTGGCACGAAGTTGATTGCAATAGATTTGAATTCAGCGATGCTAGGGAAGTGAGATCCTGCATTTACTTTGATTGAATCACATGCTTTTTTGATTACACTCGGTGAAAAATCTTGAGAAAGAATATTTGCATAATTGCATATTGTTTTTTCTGCTACAGCTTTCGTATAGTGCAAAGAAAGATCTCTTAGAGCATCTGTTGCGAAGCCCAGTATTTTATCATTCATACTGCGTTCCTTTGCTCATATTCTTGATCTAAACGGTTGTAATATTCTTCATCAGTTTCATTTTCTGCACGGCCAATTTGAATAACTCGTGATTCTTCACTGTGAGCAATTGAATATTTTCCATTGAGTATATCGCTGATATTTTCTAGCTTTAATATCCATGGAAATGAAAACCATGAACCAGAAAAACGTCTATCATGAAATAGTTTAGAGTTTTCAGCTTGCTTGAAAAGATTTTCCCAGTCTGAAATGCTAGTCAGTTTTCCAGCTGCCTCTTTGAAAAGTTCGATATCTCTCGGAGAAATCATTATGCATGGTTTGTTTAGTTTTGATTCAGATCCAATCGTCTCATTCCAAAGCTTGATAACAGCATCTAGCTTTAACCCTGAGTCAGATTGAAACTTCCCTTTCTCCAATTCCAAAAGAGCTTTTGTGAGAGAATTTTTCTTTTCATTTTTTTCATTCTTTTCTTTCTTATCATTCTTGTTTGTGCTCGTTTGATGCTCGTCTGTTGCTCGTCCGATGTCCGTCTGTTGTTCTGTCGCTGTATCGAGTGTTGTATCACTCTGCTTTTCAGTACTCTGATATTCTGAATAATTTAAGATAGTTATAACAGTTGTGCGTGTGTCCGTTTCTACTTCTATCTGATGTCTCATTTTTAGAGTTTTCAAAAAACGCTGCACTTTCCCACGAGACCATCCCCAAGTCTCAGAAAGAGTCTTTGCAGAACGAGCTTGTTGACCCCTCTCTAAAATATAGAGGTGGTTTTTTAAGACAAATTCATTCGGCTTAAAGTTCGCATTAATTACCAGGTCAATCCACGCTTGCCCTTTTGAGAAAGGTTTTTCCGTCCAAATCCAATTGTCACGAATCGCCCTATGAATTTTTACCCATCCTTGTGATGACATTTTGTTCCCTTTTAAATGTACGAATCCCTTCCCCTTAAAAAAGGGGAGGACAGCTAGTTGTTGTTGGTAAAAATTTATCTAATTAGCTATGTGCTATTTTGTGTTCATATTGTTCTTCAAAGTCTGCAACTGTTGCGGCCTTTAGTTCACCTGGCTCAATATCCAAGAAGGTGCATACTCCAACATGGTGCTTTATTGGAAGCGCACAAATCCCTCTCTCTACATTTGAAATAAATTGCCCATTCTTGTATCCAAGTGTTGTTGATAATTGACTCTGGCTTATTTCATTGAGCTCTCTTTTTGATTTAATTAATTGAGCAACGTATTTGTGTTGATATTTTTCTTTAATTTGCATTTTTAACTCCTATTTCATCCCCATTAGCATGATCTTGTTCAGCATTAAAATTGAAGTAAAGAACTTCTCCGTAGCAAGGCACGGGTTCTTTTGTTGTTTTTCTTCTAGTTCGTTCACTCTTTTTTGAAGTCTTATGACTAACTCTTTTCGTGGTATCGTTTTTGGATTCATCTCTTTCTCTTTTTACTCCAGGTGAATTAAACCGCTCATCATCCTTAAGACCACCAACTTCTGTTGCAAGTTTAACCAGGTCAATTAACCTGTCTCGCTCTGAGTGAAGAAATGAAATCACCTCTTCAAGCTTTTCAACACGTTCGTGTAATCGATTTATCTCTCTGTTCTCATCAGTGATTTTTTTCACAACAAGCTTTGATTCGAAGGCCTTTGCCAATCGAATCAAATGCTCATTGTTGGGAACGAGTGAACAATCAATTATTTTTTTAATGTCAGTTAGTTTTAGACCAGACTTTTTAGCAAGGATCTCTTTAGACCAGCTTTGCGATTTAAGGCCTTCCAAGATCCATGCTGAAATTTGTTCTGGGTGAACTAAATCCATTAAAATCCTTTTAAAATTCTGTAGCGCATAAAATATTTACAAATACGTCCAATTTAAGTTTCAAAATATTCTATTTACCCATACATTCCGCCTAAGTTAATAACCTGAACAAGGAGGTACTTCTTGAACGGCATGTTGACTTACCCAATCTTAAGTCCTAGCTAGGCTACTAACCAAAGCGGTCTGCATCTTTTGGGTTTTTGAGGGAATAAATAGAGGTTAATGCAATTGCAGGTTCTACTGTCTTGTCGATGTGTTAGTAGCACTGATTCAAGCTGTAGAGACAGGTTACTTTAATACCTCTAGAAGTTTAAGCTGCGGAACTGGAAATGGTTTTAGGTCTTCAATCATTGGAATCAATTCGAATGAAAGAAGGTAACCCATTACCAGGACCTTTCGACTTTAAGAAACTTCCCCTCTTTTAAATTTTAGTTACACGAATGCCTTAAAAGAAAAACTTCTTCTATTGCTGAAATTCGTGTCATTAATTTTTTATCCAAACTTTGTTTTTATATTTGCTTCATAAAGATTTGCTTAAATGGCTTTATGAAAGTTTTACAAGTAGTAAATGCAAAATATGTTCTTCAATTATTAAGTAAGCTAGGCAGCTTCCCCCTGAGTTGTAGAAAGTGGGAAAAGCTGGTCCTCGCTAACTTTAAAATAGAGACAAATAAGTTTCCTAGTCTGCTTTCCAGGAACATGGCCTCCATGCAAAATTCTAGTAATCGTGGAAGGAGCGAGTCCTGTGCCAATCGCCAAATAGGACTCTCCGTACTCGCGCTTCCCAACCAATTCTTTAAAAAGTGCTACGTTTGTAGCTCTACTGTTTCGTGTACTCATGAAATTAACATACAAGCAGAATGTATATTGAGCAATAGGTTAATACATTTAAATTGTATTTTACAATGTTTTTAATGGGTTAAACTTACATTATGAATGTAAAAAAGACATTTTCACGAAATTTAAAAGCCCTCAGGAAGGGGAAATTTACGCAAGCCTCTCTCGCAGAAGCTTGTGATGTCTCGCATTCTACTATTAGAAGTTATGAAAATTGCGTTAGCTTTCCTTCTGCTGAAATTTTAGAAAGTCTATCGAGCATTCTTGAAGTACCTGTTGCAAAACTGCTTGACTCAGACGACTTTAGGGAAAAAAGGAATGAAGCTGTTCATGCGAGCAACAGTATCTCTTCAGTTGATATCCAAGAACTCATTTTGCCGAACTATTTGCGTGAACTATCTAATGCTCTTGAAGTTGAGCAGAGAATTGCTGAGCTTGTTGATCTTGCCCTGAGAGATCCTCACGCAATTGATCCTGATGATGAAGATGAAATGTTCTCTTACTTAACTAGAAATGAGACTTTAAATAATAGGGCCAGAATCATCGCCCTTGAAAATATGTACACTAAGGCCGGTAAATTCTTTGTTCGTGCACACTGGGCCAGAGACGATGATCCTGTGAATGTTTCAAAAGAAGTTAAAGCTAAGAGCAAAGCTTCTGGTGACTAGTACAGACCGTACCTAAGAAAGTAATCATCTTGTGAAAAGATGGCTTCGTAGCAGTGAAGCTAAATCCAATCTCCTTTATTTTTACATCTGAAATTCCCATTGCTGTAAATAAAACCATTTCGCAATCTGGTTTTCCGTTGTGCTCAATTGCATCTAATAGATCTGAGTTTTCAAATTTGTAATCTGTAATTATCAGATCAGGCCTTTTGTTTTTTGAGTAGAGTAGGGCCTTCTTTAAGCAATCGAACTCTTTGATGTTAACTTTGAATCGTTCTTCAATTTCTTCCCTCATGAGTTTTCTAATAAACGCTTCATCATCAACTAGTAAAATGGTTTTCATCTTCCTTCTTCTCCTTCAACGCAATATTCAACTGTGAATAAATCTTATCAGTTGCCGAATAGAACTTAAGAAAAACTTTCGTATGCACAATTCCTCTGAGAGAGGAATTTGTCTATTTTTTAAACGTAAAATCATAAATTAATGAACGATAATGACTTTTTTATTTTGCTCGGGACCGAATTAAAAAAGCTTCGCAGTAAAAATAATTTCACTTTAAAACAAGTTTCAGATTACTCTGGAATTTCAATCAGCTATCTTTCCGCAATAGAACTTGGAGAGAAACAAGTCTCTTTGTCATATTTAAGAACTCTATGTGAATTTTATGAAGTAGAGCTTTGGAAATTGATCAAAAAAGTGACAATTTAATTTTCTACGGAATGTAGAAATTATTTTGTTGATTAATTAAGTTTCCTTGATCTTCTTGGGCTAAAATAGTTCTCAATGAAGTACTGCCCAACTCAAACTGCCATTCGATTGAGGCATCTTAGAGAAAAAAGAAGAATCACAATTAAAGAAGCTGCGTATGATCTCCAAGTCTCAATCAAGACCTTACACAAGTACGAGACTCGTGGAGCTTCTGGACGTGAGTTTCTGGCCTTTGTAGGTCGAGCTATTTCATACTATGAAACAAGCTCTGACTTTGTACTATACGGAATTCTATCCACATTAAGATAAATTGACTCAATCACTCTGTTTCACTCTCCGAATATAGAAAAACAACAAGGGAGTGAATATGTCAGTTACGAAGAGAATTGAAGAGGCCATTAAAAGTGGTGAAGTGATCAAGATAAAATATCACGGTGGTAGTAACAAAGGTGCAGTAAGAGAGCTCATACCACGCAAGATTGTTGATGACCGTCTTTTTAGAGCCGTTTGTAATCAGACTAAAAAAGTAAAGACATTCTTATTTGAAAATGTCGAATTTGTAGAGCTTGAAGAAGCTGTAGATTACGATGACTTTAAATATGATTATGCTCAATTAAACCGAGTCGAAAAAAGAGAATTTGAAATTATTCAGCAAATAAAATTAATGCAAAATGAGCAGGGCCGTGATGAAAAAGAAGTCGCAGTTTTAGAAGAGCTCATGGATGCTCTATGGGCTAGCTAGAGCAGAAAAATACAAAGATGTATAAATTCAATGTGTAATTAGTCACCAAAAGTAAATTTAAAAATTTCCAATTATACAAATTAAGGTTGTTGTTATGTTAAATAAGGTGAGTGAAACGGTTCATGAATTCAAAAGTCTCGGGAAAGAGGTTGCAGGAGCTGTAAACTATAGACTTAAAGCTCCTTTGTTAGGGAGTTATGTCATTATTTTCTTTTCTTTCCATTACACGATAAGTTTGGCGCTTATTTCCAGTCAGTCTTCTATACAGAAGATTGAAACCATAAATAGTTATGTCAATACATTCGGAGGAGTAAAAACCGTATTGTTTCCTTTGTTACTAGCAGCTATGTGGGCGCTAGTGGCTTCTCTAGGAGAGGTTGTATTTAGAATGCTAGAGAATTTTAAAGAAGGAGCTCTCTCTTTGATTGATAGGTTAATGGCGCCTATTGATAGTGACCAAAAAATGGCTTCACGTATGAAAAGAATTATTCGAAACAATGGACTTGCAAAGGAAAAGACTCATGAACATATAAATAGAATTATTAGTCTTAATTTAACCGAGAGTCGAATGAGTAAATTACTAGAGAATTTTGATAGGCACAGTAATAAGTTGAGATATTATGCCCCTGAGGATGTCGGTATTGAACTCTATGGAGAGATTACAGATCAAATTTATGAACTTGATTCAGATTTAAAAACTGTAAAGAAAGAATTGTCTGAACTATTGTTGTTCCTGACCGTTAAGCAAGAAGAAAGTGAATCATTGTTTAAGCCAAAAAAGTTGACTTAGAATAAATTATGGATGGATGTTGAGGTGAATAGCTCAATTTCGCTCTTTTGAAACATGTTCTCGCTGGAGTTATTATGAAGATCAAAATAATTGATATGGCTAGTTTAGTCGATAGAAAGTTAGCACCTTCTACAATAAACAGTTCAACCAAGGTTACTCTGAGTCTTTATAATGTTAGAAATGTGCATCCAAGTGATATGACTCATATTATGTGTCTAATCGATCTTTTAGCACGTTCAAATTGCATTCATAAAGATGTCATTTATCCAAGGTGCGAAAAAGTAAAATCCTACTGTGGAAGAATGGGACTATTTAACCTTATCCCTAGTTACACATACCCTAACATCGTTCGCCAAAATCGTTCATTAGTCGAACTACAAAAAATAGATAATGAAAACAATGATTATATTGCAGGCCTAGTTTTGGAGTCGCTTAAGTTGAACGGGCTACCAATTGACCATATTAAAGATGATTTGCATACAGCGATCACAGAAGTTGCGAACAATGTTTTTTACCATTCTGGAAATCGCGAAAATGAAGGGTGGGGTTACTTTTCTGCCCAGTTTTATCCCAGTATAAGGACGTTTGAATTCTCTTTTTGTGATTTAGGTATTGGATTTCGGGGAGCTTTTAATAGAACTTTCAAGCTTTTAGGCCTTGCATCAAATAAACTTATTGAAAAAGCGATGGAGAGACATGTATCATCTATTATAGACCCTATGCGAGGTATCGGGCTTAATGAAGTATGTAATATTGTTAGAGCTTATAAGGGGGAAATAACGATCCAGAGCCATGATGGCTATTTTCATATTCCAACTAGTGGTAAAATTGTATCGAGGCTCCATACTGAGAATCCATTTGTAGGTACGTCTCTTGATTTTAGGATTAAATTATGAAGATCAAACTATTTGTCGCAAATCAAAAAATGCTTTCAGGAAGAATCTTAGCAAAATCGTTAGTAGAAAAGGCACTAGATGGCCAAGCGTACGATGAGTATGAACTCGATTTTGATAATATTGAAATGGTAAACCAATCTTTTATGAATGAATTGGTTAGGTCTGTTTATTGCACCAATCCTCGTGCTGATATTTTTGTTAGTAACTGCATGTCTGATCGCATAAGAGAGCGATTTGAAAAAGAATATAAATTTGTCAAGTCAGTTTATTCTAAAGAAACGGTTTCTCATTAAGATAAATTGATTTATGAAAGGTCCTCCTTGATCCGATATTTTGTATTGTATATCGGGAGATTATTTTCATGTCTGAATTCAATCGTTTTCAAACTTTGGTCTATAAGAAATTAGAACACGTTAATATTTTATGGATTTCTTTTTTTGCTTTAATTTTTGTTTTTACACTTCCTTTAATCATTCTTCCGTTATACGGTCCAAAGCTATCACTTTTTGATAAGTTTATTATTAAGCCAGACTTGCTTGGTCAATATGGCTCATATGTCTCCGGTGTTCTCAGTCCCATTTTAAGCTTTTTTGTTTTGTATTTTATTATACTCGAGCAGAAAGAATCTAAAAAAAGAGAAAATGATCTCAAGGATAGACTTATTAAAGAATCTGAAGATCGAAAGCGTGATCAAGATCTTGAGATATTCCAGTTAATTCTAGGCTCTCTAGTGTATGCTCGCGACAGGATTACCATTAATAATAATCAAGGTGATAACGGACTCATTGATTTAGACAATGGAATAAAAGAAGGGGACGAGAGATATCATGTTGGTGAAGTAAATCTTCAGAATGGAGACGCTTTAAGTTTTGAATTTTATCTTGAGCAATTAGCATATGCAATGAAGTATGCAGTTGAAAATTTTGAAGATGAAGATATAATTATTTGCTTCAACCTGATAAATCCACACTATAGCATTATTCACGTTTCAATTACAAAGTACCTTGATCATTTTAATAAGTCTTATTCAAAATGGGATGTAAGTAACGATGCTGATGAGAATCAGGAGCGTATTTTTTCAGAAGAGATGAAAATTTCATCACTCATTAAGAATAGGCTTGAATATATTCAAGCTGCAATTTATAGAAAGGAATTGGCAGAGAAAAAAATAGACCTTTTCAAATAGTTCCGATCTTAAATAGGTGGTATTTTAAAAATATGTACCACTTGAAAATTGAAATCGATCTAGAGCAATTCAAAGGCAAGAGTCTTAATAGAGATATTAGGACTCACTATAAAAAGCGAAATAAAACGAACAATGAGATATATGACTTAGTTTATTTTAAAGTAAGAAATTCTCTTCCAATTCGACCTCTCACAAACTACACTTTAAAGATCTGCAGGTATTCTAGTAAAGCTCTCGACTACGATGGTTTTGTAGGAGCTCTAAAGCCATTTGTGGATGGACTCACTCGGGCTGGCGTTATCATGGATGATAAATGGCTTTACTCTGGACCATGGAAGGTCAATCAACAGTATCAACACAAGAAATTTGGACAAAAGCTTCTAATTGAAGTGATTGAATCGAAAGAGGTAAAGATATGGAAATCGTAGAGAGAGCACTTGAAAGATTATTTGATTTAGAGATCGAAGAACGATTCATTGAGTCTCGAAAAGAGATGCGAAAAGTCGCAGCGAAAACCTTTGCGACGAATTTAGAAATAATTCAAAAATATGGAAGCAGTGAAGAGAAGAGTGATCTTAGACTTTTTCTTAATGGTCTGCACCCTAAGCTTGTCGAAGAAATCATTCAAACTTGCCCGAATGTTGTCATTGACGGATGTCGCGAAGTAGAATTTTTGAAGGCTAGGGGATTAATCAATCTCTACCTCTCTAAAAATTCAGAGTATGGTTCCAAGGCTAAACTTGCAAAAGAACTAGGATTCTCTAGGGCATATATAAGTCTCCTGGAAAAGAACAAGAGAACAATCAAGCTAGATGTTTTAATCCGCGTCCTTAACCTTGCAGGATATAAGCTTTGTATTACTTCTGAGGTTTCTAAAAACAAGATTCAAGAGGCAGCTTAAAAATAAAATTGTATTTGGATTCTTTTCGGCCATCTCATTTACTTTTGGAATACAGAGAAGTCCTAATATGATCAAGTTAACAATATTCACTTTTGATGAATAAAATGGCTTTTTCATTATCTATCCAATGTAAAATCGCAGATTTTATCTAATTTAGATTCTTCAACTTCGAGTCTTCTTGCAATCAAACACTGAACCTTATTTTGAAACTTGATTTGAACGTCTTGTTGTTTAATCAGTAATCGAGCTTGATTGAGTGCCTCTTGAGTTGCAAATGTTCTATGCATATAAAGAACGACACCTATGGCCGTTGTTGCTATGAATATGTAGTCTTTCAGTGATTGAGTCTTTTCTTTCGTTAACATAAATGGCCCTAGACGTTAATATCTAGGACCTATTTTAACAAAAGATTAACTTAAGAGTTTTTCGACTATTAGTTTTGAAGAATTGAAAGAAGAGCTGTCTTAAGACTTTGCATTTCAGGAGCTGTAACATTGTTCAACTCAGAGATAGCAAGGTCTATTCTGTTAACAGTAATAGCATCAATGAATGTCGAGTATGTCGCTTGGAGATTTGTGATCTCTTCAATAGTTCGTCCTGCCTGATTATTGTAATCAGTAATATATGCCAAAGCATCCTGACATTTTGACGATATCAATTTACCTCGCGCTATTGAGTCTTTGATTGCTTGTTTTTGAGCGATTGCATTGTCGAAAGCTGTTTTTAACGCTGGGTTGATTGTTACAATTTCACGCCCAGATGCGAGCTGAGCATAACCCGTTAAGGTCGTACAATAAATTTGCTCAAGCTCGAGATTTAAAATAGCCTCTTTTTCCCCTGGTAAACAGTTCGTATATGGTGCTCCCTGATCCCAAAGAGATTGACAATTATCTCCACACTCATAAGTGACTCGCTTCGAATATTGAGGCTTAGTTTTATCTTCAATCATTTCGGGAACGACTTGAGAGTAATTACAGTTGTAAGGATTTTCCTTTACCTCTATACACTCCCCAAGTTTTGAACACTCAATAAATGCCATTGGCCCAGAGAATACAGATTGCGACTTGGTACAATCTGCAACACTACTTTTTTGAATGTAATGGTCGATTGCAAAACAGTTAAAAGACAATAGTAAAAATATTAAAAACCTCATTCTGATTCTCCTTAAGGTATAAATGTTGGTTTAGAGAGGAGTTTCACATTCGAGCAATTTACTCTTACGCCTGTGCTATTTACTCCTGATTGAAAGTTAACCACACCTGTGCCCGCACCTGTCCACGCATTGTTATATGTCCCAGACTGTCCAAGTGCTGAGCAAGGTTGATTTATGCCAGATTCAAACGAAACGCCCGCGATTGTATTTGAAAAAGATGAGCCCGAGGGCGAAAGGTCGCCACCGATAACAAGAGACGCAAACCATTCGCCATTTACAGTGTAAAAAACGCCCTTCGTATAGTTACTTGTCCAGTTAGTCCCGCTTACTGTTAAATCATAGGGCCCATAAAAAACTGCGTTTGGAATTAACAGAGGACGCAAGGTCGGCAACTGAAAATCAAGAGCACTCTTACCTAAATATATTTGAATAGAGTTTATAGAGCCACAACTCGCAAGAGCCCCGCCCTCTGTAAAGAAAGTGAATTGCACGTTTGTTGTTGAGGGGCTTGTTACTCTTACTTGTGAGTGAATCGCCTCATTAACCGAGAAAACTGGGGGAGCCTGTAGACCTAGACTAGCATAATTAAAAGTTACAACGCCACTTGAGCAAGATGCTGAGTCCCACCATTTTGAACCAGTGCTTGAGTTTTGATAGTCTCCAATTCTATTTGTTTTCGCCCAAAGGATAGGAAAATACTCAACCGCTTTAGGTAATGCTCTATAGGCGGTTACTTTATTGTTAGAGTCTGCCCCTTGCTTATGGCAAAATACCGATAACTTTGCATTAGAGGCTACGCCATCATTTGAAGTTCTAAAGACGACTTGCGTAGGGCTTGAATTTGACGAGTCATAAGTTCCCCAGTATTGATAAGTCCCCGTGTCTACCGTCATTTGACAAGCGAGCTTCTGAGAAACAAGACCAGTAACGACGGGACACGTATAGACACCAGTCCCAACGGTGCAAGAACCACTAAGCCACGTTGACGACTGACTTGTGATAGAGCCATCACTACCGAGTAAAGAACTAAATGAGCTTGGCGTTACCTCTTCTGTTAAGCCAGATAAAGTGCCAGCATAAACCTTATCAAACTTAACAGAGGGTGCTGAGGTCGCCCCTGTATTCTTTAGGCATACTTTAATATTACCCTTGTTGGCATCAGCTACAATGCTCGCCTGAGACGGGCAAAGAAAGCTTACGCTGTGATAACTTTTTACTGTTGAAGGTGAGAGCGATCTATTATTGGAATCTTCATTCGCTCCATCTACCTGCGGGTTAAGTATATCGCCGTTTCCATCGACTACTAATAGATCAAGATTCTTGTCTCCACCGACATAGGTTACACGCGCTTCACAAGATTGGCTTTTAAATCTATCTGTGTTGAAATTCTTAAAAGCAGTACACCTTTCATCCCCTTGTGCACTCGGAGTGAAAACGAATGAGCGACTTCCTTCAAGAGGATCTTGATCGTCATAATTAAAAACTCCACCTGAGCCAGTCCATTTTTCTGTTCCGTTTTCTGCATTTGGATTATCATCATCTGTTAATGCGTTATCGTAGTTCTCACCACCAGAACCTCCAGAGCCAGATCCCATTGTTTTCCAGTTGGTACCATCGTGTGTGAATTCAAGCTTTTGTTTTGTTTCGTTTGATCTAATGGCCCTTGTTTGCGATTTTCCAACTTTAACAGTGTCTTCATAGATCTGTTTTTCAGAAGAGTGTGCAATTAAGGAAAAGGCCAAAAGAAGAAATAGAAATAATTTCACCTTAATCTCCTTAGTCAAATTTGTATAAATTGTACTTAAATCTTCCAACGTATGAGCCGCCAGTGAACTCATTTGTTTTGTATTTAAGAATAAAGTTTGTCGTTTCTTCGATTTTTTCGAGTTCTTCAGGAAAGTCTAAGCCTATCTCTGAATGTTGGTTTTGATCTCTTTTCAGTCTTACATATTTATCTGCTGAAGGAAGGTAGGCGTAGGCAATTTTTCCTATTGCAATTGTCTCTGTATCAACTGATTTTCTGTATGCTTCGTAAGATATTTCAAAGCTAGTTGTTTTGCTCGAGTCAAAGATAAAGAGCTCGTCCGGACCATTCATAAAAGCGGTATCGACTGCGGCATTATTTTCAATTGAACAAGACAAGAATGTTGATCCTGCGATAGTTTTTACTGCCTTAAGCAGCTGATCAGTTTCAAAGTCTTCATCGCTTTCTTCTGTACCTGCTGGCACTAAGTCAATTCCCGCAGCAAGGATGACATTAGCAATTTCTTTATTTACACTGTTAAACCATTTCGCCAGCACATGTGTCGGTTTCAGGCCTAGTTTTGGATCGCCATCAGAAAAATTTCCATTAACGCTTCCGATTGAATCTGGGTTTTGCATTTTACTCTCCCTCTATATAACTAAAGTGTGCTTTCATGTGTGAAGGTTTAGATCTATTGATAATGCTCTCAATTAGATTGTCTACTGGCTCGTTGAGAGGATCTCCACAAACCGATTGACCAGCTGAAAAATAGAGTCGGGGAACATCTTTTATTACTACAAAAAATGTTCTGTACCAGTTACCGTTATACAGTCCGTCTCCACATGAAGACATTCCACATCGAAATGGCCTTGGTTCATCAATCTCTATTTCAAATCCGAAATTTTTTAATAGATCAATATAGTACTGAGGTGTCAGACCACCAGTCATAGTATAGTAAGTGTAAACAAGCTTTTTACGAGCTTGTAGAGACAGTAGTTCTAAAGGCCCTGATCTTTCATCTGGAAATCCTAGTAACTTCTCCCAATCGTCTAGCATTTCAGAAGTTTGAGAAGGGTCTGTCTCGTTTACTAATTTATAAGCATGAAGCTTGATCCTGCGAAACTCGTCTGTACAGGCAAGAAGGATTTTCTCTAGTCGAGTTCCGCTTTCACGAGACCAAGCCCTACCAGGAGGCAAAAGAGACTTCGCTAATTCTAGAAAGCTCTTTTCGTCTAGCTTGGCCATACGACACTACCTGGTACAGGAATTTCATTTTGTTGAAAAGTGACATCTTCAGTAGGAGAGATGAGTGTGTGATCATATTCTCCTGTGGCCACTGAGATTGCTTCTCTTATATGTGTAAGGGGAATTGTTTTACCTGGTTGTGCTTCTCTAATTACGAGGTCCCTGAGTTCACTTTCTACAGCTGCTCGAACCTCTGGTGAGTCCGGATCAACTACGAGTTCGACATCTACCGGTTTAGCCTCTGGTGCAAAACAAAATATCTCTGCGCCAACGCATCTTCTTTCATTAAGGTATTCTTGTACTTCTAGGACTTTTGCTGCGTTTGGCACAATGTCCTCTTGTCCATCTTGAACAAAAGTAACTCCTACTGTCCATCCACCAAGGTATTCTGGGAAAGTCCACGCTCTAGTAATTCCTGAAACTTCTTTTGCCCATCTCTCGTAGTCCCCATCATTCCCGCCCGCAATTGGGTTTCTAATTCTTTCTACTACTCTTTGTTGATAAAACTCTTCTGTTTCTCGGTTAAGGCCGTTAGTTATACCTGGAGAGGCAATCGAAACTTCATCTTTGACTCCAGGTATAGGGGAGTTAAGTTCTAAAAAATCTGAATCTTCGAGGTTTCCACGTTCGCCAGGATCTTCACAAATTATTGGAAGTTCTAGAACACCATTTTTTATAAAGCCACTTGATGTTGTTCGATATTGAAGACCTGTTCCTGCGTTTAGAACTTTATCAACACCGACCCCTGCATTCTCGGACCCTGTAAAAATAGCTGTTCCTGTAGCATAATCTTCAGACTTTTTCTTTATTCCCCATATTGAACCATGCCTTTCAAGCCATATCCCTTTTGCTTTATCTGGCATTAGCATGTCTGCAAGATAGCTTATGAAAGAGTATAACAAGTGGGCTACTCCAGCGATTACATAACTAAAGACGGTAGCAAGTGTATATCTAAGTGTAATCGACTCACCAGAGAGTCTGTAGTTGAAATCAGATTTTACTCGAGTTACGAGCTCTTTTAGAGTTGGTCTTTCCATTGATCTCGATTCCTTTCGTAATTAGTGACATCTGTAAATCTAAATTTGTAATCTTTGTTACCTGGTAGTTCTATACCAATCAGAAGTGCAATTTTTTTATCAATTATTTGAGCATCAACATTTACCGATTTAACAACTTTGTCTTCTGTTAACCATTCAAGAGCTTCTTTCGCATAGTCGATAGCATTAAGCCTCGTTTCGTTGTTGATTTTATTTCTGTGCAAGAGCCATAGCCTTGAGCCATATGGCCTTTCTTCAAAGTCGTCTCCCCAAAAACCTGCAAGAGAGCTTTCGTCTGAAGGCTTTTCATTTTCATTAATTCTTTTGTCTGTAAATAAAGAAATAATTATGGCTGTTCTTATGCCATTTTCAGGTTCTTCAGAAATATCGAAAATGTTATTTTGAAACGCTAGGGCAATATCCATAGCCTACAATATATCTGAAAA
The DNA here is from genome assembly GCF_028649655.1 of Halobacteriovorax sp. GB3. Classification (NCBI taxonomy): domain Bacteria; kingdom Pseudomonadati; phylum Bdellovibrionota; class Bacteriovoracia; order Bacteriovoracales; family Halobacteriovoraceae; genus Halobacteriovorax; species Halobacteriovorax sp. GB3. Next base: position 336,489 of record NZ_JAQSLN010000003.1, on the reverse strand, counting down.
GTCCTACATCTGTGGTGTCGGTTGGGGATCTGTCTGGACGTGTTTATGTCCGTTGTAGCTTGTTCTGATTTGAGACATTGTTCCCTTATTGTCTTTTATTTCTCCAGATGCTTCGATATCTCCTGTTATCGTCACTTTCCCTTGGGTAGGAGCTGCTCCTCCAGCTGCTATTCCGGAACATTGGATCAAGCCAGATACCGCCATCAGCGGAGTAGTGCATTCTATTTTTGTGAGTGAGTTAATTTTTAGTTCAGGTGTCGTTAAATCAACTTTTGCTGTGGCATTAATTGTTGCTTGTTCAGTCTCGACAAGGGCTTCTTTTGTATTGATTATAGTTTTTACTTCCGAGTTAACAGTTAGCTCTTTAGTTTTTATTTCAATTTTATTCTCTCTTTGAAAATGAATGTAGTCTCCCTCATCTGTGTATATTGCGACTTCTCCATCTTTTAATGTTTTAAGTCTATATCTCTTATCATCAACGGCAATCACAATGGAGTTGTCTCTATTGCCTCCAATCGAAACACAAATCGCATCAGCTCCTTCGAGTGGTACACTAGTGAAGCCATAGTTTTGAATTCTTTCAATTTTGGACTTTGTTTCACCTTTTAGAAGTGATAGCTGAAGGTTTTGTATAGGTGTTGAATCATCAACAAGATTTACTTTTGATCGAGAAATCATTGATAAAAGTCTTCTTATTATTTGCATTATTCACCTATATTGAATATGAATCTTTTTCTTCTAGATCGATCTCAGTGTAAGGGAAACCACCATTTTTTCTAATGTATCTAGTAGAAGAAATAAGCATTACTTCATTAATTCCAAATGTTGGATATATTACTTTTGTCGTCTTGTTTGTTTCCCAGGGATCACCATTATCAGATGTGAGGATATTGTTTGTTTCAATTCTGATTGAAGTTGATCTTTGTTCTCTTATTTTCTTTTCCCAAAGAGCTCTTCTTTTTGCTGAATCATTGTTTTCAGTATTTTCCGAGATTATTAACAATGGCCTATGATAATTAACAGAGCTGTCATACTCAATTCCTTCTGCATCATGAAGTCCATCTATATCTTGTCCTACGACTCTATATTCAGAATACTTTAGAGAGCTGTTTCTGACTCTTCTACATCTTTTAACATTTTGTCCTTCAATAAGTTGTGTACGTTCCTGAGTTGACTTAACTTTGGTGATGACAAGGCCTCCATCGTCAGAGCCTGTAATAAGTAGTCCAAGCTTGCGAGATGCTCTTTCCAGATTCTCCCAAATAGTTTCCCCCGGAATAATTGACCACTTCTCTAGTTTAGCGTTGATTATTACTTCAGAATATACTGGAATGTTGTAAGGTCCACATAGAGTTTTACATAGATTTAATAAAGAGATGTTTTTAAACTCTCCTGGGCTTATAGGGCAAGGACAATCTATAATTAGCGAGCTTATTGAACGGCCTTTTATTTTAACTAGTGTGCCGGTTTCGTCGGATATATCTTCAATAATATCGATCTTTCCAATTGTGAATGGAGTTGACTTTATCTTGATTTTAACTTTACTATCTTCTTTTATTTGAAGATTTTTGAAGGATTCGTTGTCAACGAAAAATGAAAATTCAAATGATCTGGCTACAAAGTTGAGCGACTTATACAAGTTATAATCTGAAAAATTCTTATATAGCTTTCCATTACAGTATACTTCAATCATAGAATTTTAATTTCCAATTCTTTTGGTGTTATAAACATTGGATCTTCAATTTCATTTCTTTGAATGATATCTCGCTCAAGGTCTGTAGTCCCATATATTTCATAAGACAACATGATTGAGTTAGTCGTATGCTCAAGTTCGTATGTTGAAAGATTGGGGAGTCTGTTAGAGTTACCTGGTACGGCTTCAAGAAACTGTGTTCTCAATTTTTGCAGTGAAGAATATACTATTGGGCTAGTCGTTTGTTCCATTATTTCATCTAAGGAACTCATTACTTGCTCTTTCATCTTTCGAGCTTCTTGACTTGTTTCAATGGAGTTTTCTTCAGCCATCTTTACTGCCTGAACACATGCCCTCGATATACCACTGCATCTGACGGCTATTGTCATTTGCTTTGTATTCTCTTCTTCTTGCTCCCTTGTTCGTGTAACCGACAATACTTCTTTCTTTTTTCGTCCATATTTGTCCGTATTGCGATAAGCTTCGAAGAGCTCTTTACTTGAGAAAGAAAAGTTTTTGGCCAAGTCTAAATTTCTTTGTATATTTTCAATCAATGCTAGGGGAGATTCTATTAAGTCTTTTGCCTTTGCTTTGATTTGTCTAGCAGCAAGAACAGCTTCGCCAATCGTATCACTCCATTCTTTTATTGAAGATGTCATATCTTCATATAAATCAGCAGCTTCATTTATCATAGAAAGAGCAGAGTCTTTTAAGTTTTGCGGTAAGCCTTTAATCGAAAAGTTATTTGAAAAATCCTCTTTGATGGCATTATCTACTTCGATTTGAGTAAGTTCAATTTGTCCTACCTTGTCATTCTCTGAAAATGGATACTTTAACGGGGAAAAACGCCACGCCTGAAAATTAATTCTACAAATTCCGAGCTCTGAATCTGTTTCAGAAATATCAATATTTCCAACTTTTACTTTTACTCTACCGTAAAAAGGGTGAACAAGGTCTTTTACTCCAGGCTTTTCAATCTCTTTAATGAGATCTATTTTCTTTTTAAGGTAATCACTTCCTAAGATAAATGCTTGAATGTCAAATTTTTTAATTTCAATACCTTCATCTAGTATTCCTGGAATACCTTCCTCATCGCCATCACGCCCATCCTTTAGTTTTCTTCCGCCTTGAATTTTAGAAGCTTTCACTCCAAATTGAATACCGGATAAAGATGCTGGCCTTAAGTCTTTTTCCCAACTCATTAAATCCCACCCATTACACTACCAAGACCGAGTGACGATGTTGATGATTCACTAGTTTTGAACATTTGAAGGGGGTTACCCTTAGTGTCTTTAATCGTTACTTCATGATTTATTGTTTTCTCTTCTTTTTTTCCAACTATTGAAGTCGATGTGACTGACTTTAGTTTATTAGAAATTGGCTTCGTGTTATTGCTATTAATATTACTTTCTATATCAATCCCAATTTTCTTTAGATACTTTGCTCCAATTCCCATTATGAGATCTTTGAATTTCTTAACCTTGCTTATGAGTGAATCAAATTTTTCACCAAGATTAAACTTTTCATATAGAAACTTACCAACTCTATAAAGACCATAGAGAGCTGCTACAACAGCTCCAATAATAAGTAAGAACTTTCCTGCAACAAGTAAGAGAGGAAGAATAGATGCTTGAAACATCGCAAATCCTATAGTCAGAGAGGGAAGTAGTGCGATAAGAACTCCCGCAATTGAGATAAGTGGACCCATGACAGCTACAATACCTGCAAATATAGCAACAAATTTTGCTAATCTTGGATTATTATTTAGAAAGTCGAGCGCTTTTGCTATTTTCTCTCCAACTGATATAACAATTGGTTTTAGTCTCTGACCGAGATTTATCATAAGAAGTTTTATTTTATTAAGGACAAGAGTCAGCTTTTTATTTTGACCATTCATGTTGTCATTAAAACCTTTAGCAAAAAGCGTATTTGCTTTACGCCCTTCTTTTAGTGCATTCGTCGCTTCATTAGCATCCTGGTTTATTACTTTTAATGTAGCTGAAAATTGTTCACTTTGGTTACCAGCTAAAGACTGAGCAACACCAAGAGCTTCAACAGATCCGAATAGCTTTGCAAATGTTCTGTTGTTTGCTTTTCCTGAATTACTTATTTGATCTAAGAACTTTTTAAGTCCCATCGTTTGTAGGGCCGTAGCATCGAATTGAATACCAAGCCTCTTTGCTTCTTTCCTCGCATCAGCTGTAGGCTTTTGCACGTTAGAGATTAAAGCTTTAATACTCGAGTATGCACTAGCTGTTTTCATACCAGCTGTTGTTGCTGTTGATACTGCGGCCATAGTCTCTTCGAAACCTAATCCAGCTCCAGCTGCAACGGAGGCAAGGTTACCGATTCCATCTGACAATTGAGCAATGTCTGTTTTTCCTTGCTTTTGAGCAGCAAAGAAAACTGATGCTATTCTCGATGCATCTTTTGTTTTCATCGCCCACGCATTCATGGCCGATGTCATACCGTCTGTTGATTTGGATATTTCTGTGTCTCCTGCTACAGCTAGTTTTCCGGCCTCTTTTACGAATCCTTTGAAGTTAGCAGGGTCAACACCAGCTGAAATCGAGTCAAATATAGATTGACCTATCTGGCTAATGTCTTTTATTGGTAGTTCTCCAACAAGTTCTTTTGCTTTTTTTGAGATGTCTTTGAAGCCGGCGTTTATCGTCTTGCCCTTAAATGAGTTATTATCAAGAAGTCCTTTTACATTTAAGAGTTTCTCTTCAAAATCTCCAAATGCCTTCGAACTCATGACGCCAAATGCCGCAATCGGTAAGGTTGCCTTGAGACTCATGCTTTTCCCAAAACTGGTCATTTTGCCAGAAACCTTCTTAGTAACTTTCTCGATATCTTTCATTTGGTCGCGCATCTTCTTCAGTTTCATATTTGTTATACGAAGAACTTGAGTCTGCTTTAGGAACCTAGAGTTAATTCTTTTTAAAGTTCCTGCTGTACCATCAATGGCGTTAAAGGTGAGATTAACTGGAAACTTGTTCGACATCTTTTGCAATTTCCTCTAGTCGTTGGTGCCAAAAAGAAAACTCTTTGGCACCAAAATTTAATATTTCATTTGAGGAGAAGTTGAAGTGATAGGCTAGGAGTCCTGAGAGTCTTCTCCAATCTCCAAGAGCTCCAATTGCTTTGAAACATAATCAATGACTTTTCCAGTATCCTTTATGCTTAACTCAGCCAAAATTGTAGGGGGAATCGAACACATCTCTGAGGCTATTTCAATCATTGCTCTCATTTTAATGTTCTCTAGATCCATATCCATTATGTGTTTAGCTTTCATTGAAGGAAAACTTAGTACACTTATCTGTTCTGATCCATGAACGATTGGCTCATCTAGATTTATGGTTTTCATTATTTGATTTCCTCGCCCTCTGAAACAGATACCCATCTTACTGGAAGCTTATTTTCTTCCGTTTCTACTGTTCCTTCTGATTCGTTCCATGCATCTCTTAGTACGATAGTTTTGCCATTCTCTAAATCGAGTTGAACCGTACCTTCTTCATCTTTAATTTTTTTTACGTCAGTGTTTCCATCAACGGTAATTTCTCCTTCAATGAAAGCTTCTTGGACCTCGAAACCATATCCATGCACACCATCAACACCTTTTTGTGCTTTTTTATTTTTTCCACCAAGGTTATATGTAAAATGACCCTTGGCCTTTAACATTCCTGATGAAGATCTAACGTAAGCTGTTCCAGCTCTTAATTTTTTATTACTCATAAACTCTCCTAAAGAATAAATTGAATTTGACCACCAAAAATTCTCATTTGATTAATTAAGTCTGGGTTAATTCGAAAATCAATACGATCTCTATTCGAGCTATTTCTTTCGACAATTATGTCTTCTAGAAATTGATCGATATTTTCAACTAGACCGGCATCTTCCCACTCTCTAAATAAAGCAACAAGTTCTCCTTTAATAACCTTTGGAGTTACGATTGGTTGACCTGTTCCGAATTTTGTCCCATCGTCAGCGAGTTTATGACGTGGGTATTTATTCAATAAACGAGTTCTTAATGACCATCTAACAAATGACAAAGTCAGTATTGTATTTAAATTTTGATAGGAGAGGTCTTGTTGTCCGAATGCTCCAACATTATAAGTTGTCACCAATCTTTCAACTAAGACTTTTCCTCCGGGGCTAACCATGAAAGTTGAGATCCCATCACCAAGAAGAATACTTCTTTCTTCTCTAATGAATTGATGTTCTTGTTTTGGAGGGATCGTTCCGACGATCTCTAGAGTTTGAAAAGGTCTTGCTGGATCAATTTGTCCGTACTTTGAAACAACACCTGCTAATTGAGCAGCAAAGACATATGGAGGTGTAGGAACTTTATACCCATTCATAATAGTGTTTAATTGAGAATTCCTAGAGTCTCCAAGAGTTCCAAGATTTCCATGTGTCGCATTTTTAACACAAAAATTAGACCCTTCTGTTTGTTTTGTTGGGCCAAATCTTGAACTTAACTCAGCTTCAACTGCAATTAAATTTGCTGTGTCTGTATATGGAAAAATAGCTATGTTAAATTGGTCATCACCCATTTTGTTGATGGCATCTTGAACATCTGGATTCCCTGCTCCATTAACTGTATCAGCAATAGCTACAGAGACACCTTCAGGAAAAACTTCTCCATAGTAATGATTAAATGAGATTTCCAACTCATTAAAGATCTCTCCTTTATGTTTTGCTGTAAGAGCTACAGCTGCATCTGTGGCTACTGCTTCAAAAGGGCAAAGCTTTTCTGCATTCACAGCATTAGCAAAAGCCGTTGCAATTTCTGCACCTGTTGCATCTGTTGTTGCTGCTGAGACAATTTTTACTCCACCAACTAATGCCTGAATTACTCCGGCTTTTACTGATTGAGCAGAGAACGTAACAGTTTTGACTGCTTTTACTCCAGCGTCTAAGTCATCAAGAGCGATTACATATAGCTCTGTTTGCCTATCGTTTTTTCTAAAGCCATCAACCATTGCGTGAATCATTGATCCATATCCATACATTTTGGCAACTTGATCTGCACTGTTCACTCTTTCTTTAGTAAGTGAGTTATGCGTCCCTTCATTAGTGAGTCTTTGACCGACAATGAGGGCTTTATACTGTAGATCACCATCTGCACCTGCTCCTGAATTATCAAATTCAAGAAAGGCCCATGGAGCTAGTTGATTCGGTATTTCATTAAATCCAATAGACATAAACTATCCTTTTATTTTGTAAGTATTTTATTTGAAACTCTTTGATTTTTTTCTGTGTTTACAGGTTCATGCTTCTGTTCAGCTGGAGATACTTTTAAAACGTCTCCGGACTCTATTTTTCTTGTCCAGTAGGCATTTAAGGGAACTCTTGTTGAACTTTCTACAGAAAGCCTTTCTCCTGTTTCTGGATTTGTAATTTTAAGATTTTTACTTGGAATAACTTCTATGAATCTGAATGGTGACTTGCTTTTCACATTTCCCCCTAGGGTTTATACTTATTGAAGAATATATCAATGCAGGGGGGCTTGCTTTATGACTGGGACTCTTGTGGAAGATCTATCTCTTGCTCATGATCAACTGAATAAATATTCGTTGTTCCTGTTATCTTTTTTAATTCTGTAATGTTTGAAAGGTCTGAAAAATGTTGCCTTATGTAGGTGAGTTTATATTCTAAAGAGATAGTTCCTATTCCATATGCAGCATTTTGCTCGACATCTCTTTCACTTTTTAAAAATTCGGCTCTTTCTGTTAACAAACTATTGTCATCCTCTTCATCTAGAAATGGGTCAAAGTCGATAACTGTTTCAATTACTTCGGCTATGTCATCAAGCTCATCTTCAATTTCATCTTCTTTTCCGTGATTTTGATAGACAAAGCCAAATCTTACATTTTTATCCGTTTCATATGGAGCAACACTTGAATCCCTCTTTGTTTCATCAAGAACAAAAATAAATAGGGCCGGCATATCATTTGGACTTAGTCTTTTTGTAATTCTATTAGCGTGAATATTTACTTCTGGTAGGGCAAGCTCAAAGTTAGTCTGTAGCTTTTTTCTAATTTGCTTTACTTTAGACATAGACTTTTCCCAGGGTGAGCTCAACTGTTTTATAAGATGTGTCTCGAACTTCTTTTACTTCGTATTCTCCGTCAGAAAGAATGACTCTATCATTAACCTTGGGCCTTACTAATTCCATTGAGATTTCTAATCCGATACTTTCTGAATATGATGCATTTCCAAACTCATCAATATTGATTGTCTCTCTGTTTACATGACCTTTGATTTTATATTCTGATCCTTCTGAAAATAGTGTAATATCGTCTCCCGTTACAGGGAGGGCGATGTTATTTACGATATTAACTAAGTTTGAAAAGTCCATAGGTTTAGAGGCAGTGGGGGATAGTCCACTGCCTAGAGTTTTACTTTAGTAGGATTTGAATAGTTTCTTCACCATCTGCTTTAGCCTTGTAAGAGACACCTGCAAATGTATTATCAGTTGATGTTGCTGTGATCTTTTTTGCAGCATCATCCCAATAAAGAGAAACACCTGGAGTGGCAACTACATCAGTCGATACGCAAGGGAGTTCATAAACACCAACTCTTTCGTAAATACCAAGTTCATTTGCGTCATAATCTTTTAGTGCTACTACAATAAGCGCTCCAACAAGTAGTGCTTGCCCTGAAGTTACGGCAGCACTGTGTGCGTATTCAATTACTTTTCCGTCTGTGATTTTATTTTTCATTTTTAACTCCTGAAGAAAGTTATCTAGAACCTAGGGATTAATTCCCTGGGTTCCAGAATAGACCTTCTCTGTTAATAGATTTTGCAGAAACAATATGTTTGATTTTGATTTTGATGAGATCTCTATCACCGTCAAAGCTAGACTTAACCGAAGGTCCACGTCTGCCTTCAAGGAAGTTGAGCTCAATTGTTTTGGCCTGCTCTTTTGACGTTGCAGTAAACCATCCTTTTCCATTTAGTCTTGGTTCAACAATTGGCATTAGTTCATCAGAATAAATGTTAACATCTGAAGATTTAGAGGCAACAATCTGCTTGAGGACTTTCATTGCTTCTTCTCTTCTATCTGGCCCAACCATTAGGTATTCTGGTGTAAGATTTAGGAAGTCTTTATCATCCATTCCTTTTGCCATCATAAAGAGCTCAAACATTTTCTTAAGGCCAGCTTCAATTCCAGAGGCAGCAGCTTTGTTTGTGTTAAGAATAAAAAGATCTTTACCGTCTGACATTTTTGAATTCGAAGTCAATACGTCATACACTAGATTTGACTCTAGTCTACTTGATGCACTTCCAAACATTTCGAGATCTTCGAATACATTAAAATCACTATTTAAGATCGTCTCTTCTGTGATCTTAAGTACACGACCATGCTTACTTAATTTCACGCCCTCTGACTTATCTCCAAAAGATGCATCTTTATATTCTCCACCTTCTTTAACTTCTAGTAAGCTTGGAGCTTCTCCATATCTAACACGCTTTGCTTCTCTGAAATCTGGTAAAAAACCTTCTTTAACAAAAGGCCAAAATGTTTGTTTCTGTGCCTTGTATCCTTTTTCAAGTGTTTTTGTAGCTACGTTATCTGTAATAGCTTTAAAATCACTAGAGGCAAGGGCTCTCTCTGCAATTTCAACACGATCAAGTCCACGTCCAAAATTTGGAGTGAATTCTCGTGCGATATCTAGGAATGAAAAACCTCTAAACATTTTACCTTTGTCAGAAAGTTCGGTAACGATACCGTTTCTGTGAAGAATTGCCTCAGCTGCACCTTCAACTTTGGCATTTCTGTTCGTGTCTGAATCTACTTCAATACGTGGAGTGTGTGTAGAAGGAGCTTTTTCTTCAGATCTTTCTGCTACTTTGTCAATAATCAGCTCTCTCGCTTGCTCAACACTTTTTCCTTCTTTGATGAGGTCTTCTGCGATTTCACTATCAAGGCCGACTTTACTCACTAGAGCTCTAATCTCTGATGATCTTAGTCTTTCTTGTTCTGTTGCTTCTTTTCTTACTTGTTCAACATCTACTTTTTCCACTTCAGTCTCTGGGTTTTTATTTTCTAATTTTTTTGGCATGAGAGGATCTCCTTTCTGAATATCTCTATTATTTGTATCGTTATCTGGTTTTTTAAGCTCAACGACAGGCTCGTTAGATCTAATTTGTGCGTCAATATCAGCAGGAATTGGGACTAGAGAAATTTCAAACGGTTCCCAGTCAATTGCTCTTAGAGTGCGGATTTTATCGTCATCTTCACTAATATCTTCGTACTTATAAACGCGGTATCCGATTGAAGTAGTTTTCACAATCCCATCAGCAATATCTTGAAATGCTTTTAAAGCTTCTTCTTTTCTTGAGAACCTCATCAGGGTCTCAGGGTTTTCATTTCCTAGATCTAGACCTTCAGCAATACCAAATTGTTTTAACACTGAGCCAGAACGGTCATGCCCATCTAAAACAGGAATTCCTTTATCTATTCTTTCAAGTCGAATATGCTCTGGATCAGTTGACAAAATTTCGTAATATGGCTCATCAAACCACGGATCAATCAAGACCTTTCTCTCTGTCGTGAAAACAGTTTTTACAGTTCTGTTTTCTATATCAATCGATTCTGGAGAGAATTCAGATTCCGTAATTACTAATGGGCTTTCTTTTTCACTTCTTGTAATGATTTTACTTGGCATTATTTATTCCTCTGTATTTGATTGTATATTTCCTGAAAGGCTAACTTTTTCAGGGTCACAATCGAGAATTAGTCCATATTTCGTGAACATTTTTTTATCTTCTTTTAATTCTTCTAGAAGTTTTCGTGGGTCTAGACCTCGTGCCCTAACTGTAGCTGACCATGATGCAAGGCCAGCTCGTACTTCTTTGATTGTTGCAGGGATTTCTTTTACTGGATCAATCATTTCATCTCTTGGAGGAGTCCAGCTTCTTTTTAGTTCTTTCGGAATTTTTGCAGTAGAAAGCTCATAAGCCTCTAGAAACCACTCACTGACTTCGTCTAGTGCAGGAATAACTAAATCCGTTCTCCAAGTCTTAATGTCTCTTTTAAATTGATTTGTACCCGCTTTAAGAGATGAGTAATTTGTGTCTGAAAGATCTTGTGTCAGTTGGTGATATGTAATTCCAAGACCTGTCGCAATCGCATGTAGTACACGTTTATTAAACTCTGAAAGGCCTTCAACTTGAGGTGGGTTGGTGAAGTCTATGTCCTTTCCTGGTGGAAGTTCTTTAATTGTTCCAGGAACGAGCGTCTCATCCCACTCTGAATCTTCTTCGGAGTCTACTCCAGGGAGGGAGCTTACATTGTCTGATTTTAAAAAACCTGCAAAGCAAGATGAGATTTTCATTTTCAGAAGCTGTCCATCTTCCCAACCATCAAAGTCAAATATCTTAACAATGACTGGTGCGAACCAACTTACACCACGACCTTGACCAGAGTACTCAAGATCGTATTTATGAATTATATCTTTGGCCGGAACTCTAACAGTCTCTCTCGATATTGTTTCAGATGGATGCATTTTATAAAAATGATAGAACTCAGGTTTATTTTCACTATCGTATTCAATACCATGAACAATTCTACTACCATTATTTTTCGTTTCATTTTTATCACGAGCAAGTAAGTCGGGATCAATAACTTGAATTTGTAATGGAACACTTAATCCTAGCGAAGATTTTTTATAATATCGCCTAATGATTAATTCTCCATCTCTTACAAGATGTTTTGTTGCCAGATTCATTAGACCGTTAAACTGAAGCTTTCCATCTTGATCAGCCTTTTTCGCCCATGTCTGAAAAGAATCTTCTATTTCAATCTTATTTGAGAAATCGGGTGTAAAGCCTGGACCAACTAAACTATGAGTTAACACTCTTAAAGCAGCTTTTCCATAAGCATTGTTTCTTGTAAGGTCGCGAGCTCTTTCTTTTAAAGTAACTGCATCAGCATCAAGAATTTGATTCATTGTCATTTCTTGTAATCGCCAATTCTTGAGTCGTTTCTTTTTTGAAGCACCGTCATATCTTCTAATCTGATTAAAATTAGACCTTGCTCTAGCTCTTCTAAGACCTGCGGAAGGGGAGATGTAACCTATAACTTTATCTAACGCGTTCACATTTTTGAACTTCGTTTCTTTTTTTGTCATTAAAGGCCTTTTGAGTAACTTGGAGTGTATGTTTTCTTTTTCTTTTTAGAGAGGCCAAGTTCTGCTTTAAGCTCATTTATGAGTGTTTTAATTTGATTTGGTGAGTGAAACTCGATTTCACGGTCTTTAAATTTAACCTTCTGAGCTCCTGTATAAAGAGCTTCTTCAAGTTTCTTCAGATATTGTTGTTTTTCAGCACTCATTAAAATCCATCTAAAAAGGAATTACTTTTTTTCTTCTTCTTTTTTACCTTTTTCGTTTTTGGTGCGCATGGTGACTGGAATAGTTTGGCGTATTGCTCAAATTTACTTTCTTTCCATTGTGAATAAGTTAATGATTCAAGTGCTGCGATTGAATATACACGGCAATCTAAAGCTTCGTTTCTATCTCTAATCTTTTCCCAGAAGTATTTAGTAAAACCTGCTTTATTTCTTTTTGATTTTAAAACTTCTGCTGTAAGCATTTTGAAGTATTCTTCATCATATTGTGGGAAGTGCATAAATCCAGAAGGGTGACCATTTTCCAATATTTCTGCTTCAGTGGGAACTTGTGATCGTAAGTAACCGTATATTTGACGTTTTAGTAATGAGGATCCTACGCCATAATAGCGCATTCCATTTCTGATTTTTTCACCGTTGTAATTTACATCAACTTGTCTCGGTAGAGATATAGCACTCATTTGATTATCAAATCCCTTAACTGCTATTACCCTAGGGTCACCTAGTTCACGAATCGAGTTGTAGCAAATTTGTGTGTTGTATCCGGTATCGACTGCTAATTTTGCAATCTTATATGAATTAAAATTCTCTCCAACAAACTCTCTATTAATTATTTTTTCTAATGTTTCTTTTAATTTTCTATGATCATCAGTGTTAACATGTTCAACCTTATATTCTACTGACCATGATTCGTAATTTTTTCCCCATCCCACAACCTCATATTCAACTCTTCCTTTTTGAACATCAAGGCCTGCCGTTAAGAAGTAAGCACCCTTTGGTACTTTTCCAATAGTATAGATTTCGCGTCTTGCATATAGCTCTCTCCATTTTGGGACATCTCCTTCTTTTTCTTTCCATGTTTCACCTAAAGAAGTGTTTACCCAAGTTTTTAATGCTTCAGTTCCTTGCTTCTTTGCATCAAGAAATTCTTTTACAATTTCTTTAAATTTAACCCATGGGGAATAGAGCTCATTTATATGAAATCCCATTGTTTCGCTTAAGGATTCTTCTCCACGCCACTCTCCATTTTGAAGAGAAGAGATCTTCTTACTTTCGTCAAAGGCCTCTCCACAACATTCACAAAAGTAAGTAGCTGTTTCAGGTTTGTCTTTATCCCATTTTATGTTTTTAAATTTTAGCGTTTGGAATTCTCCACAGTGCATGCATGGAATATAATATTCATGCTTATTTGAAAGCTCGAACTCCTTTTCAATTTTGGACGAGCCTTTAATTGTTGGAGTTGAAACCATGAAGATTTTTTTATTCCAAAAAGTCTTAGTTCTTTTCTCTGCAAGTTTAGAAGGATCACCTTCTTCACCTGCTGATGCAGGAAACCTGTCAACTTCATCAAGTAAGACAACTCTAATTGGCCTCGATGCAAGTTTCGAAGGTGAGTTAGAACCAATCATCGTAATATGGCCACCTGGAAACTTTTTATGGAGAATATTGTCTTGTGTTTTTTTTCCTCGTTTTTTTCCTGTTTTAGTTGGATTTATTCTTTCTTTCAGTTTCGGTGTATCTCGAATCATTGGAGATAGTCGATCTTTTGAAAAAGCTTCCGCCATGTCATCTGTAGGCTGGACTAATAAGATCGGACAAGGGTCATAGTCCATGTGGTACCCAGCTGCATTGAGAAGACACTCTGTTTTTCCAACTTGTGCACTGGCCATGAAAACAATTTTTTTAACTTTTGGATTTGAGAAACAGTCTAATATTAGCTTTAAATATGGGGTTCTTGATGTTTTCCATCTTCCAGGTTCTGAACTCGCTTCAGCTGATAAAAAACGGTGTTCATCTGCCCATTCAGATGCTGAAAGCCTTGGTGGTGGAGCAATCTTTTTTAAAAGTATTTTTGCTAGTCCATAAGCTTTACTCACTATGAACCTCAAACTCATAAGCAGAGAGTTCTCTTAAGCATTCATCGACAGCATCTTCTAAGTGTTTTTGATTTTCACCTTCGTCTTTTACTGAAGTAACCAATGGGGAAAGCTTAGCTGGGAGAGCTCTAAGTTTTGTGGCGAAATTTGTTAATAGTTCCCCCCATACTTCTGATATGTCTTCTGCTGGAATTAGTGACTTTTCTTTTTCCTGAAATTCCAGTCTTCTAATTTGAGCAGTGTAGTGTTCATTGATTCTTCTACTGATCGCAAGCTCAGGAATGTCTTCATCAATTCCAAGTCTTCTTAGTTGCTCTATTTTTTCTTGCTGACTAGGGCTTATTGGAGGAGCTACATAATCGTTAGCATTCTTATTGCCAGTAACATCATTCGGTCTTTTGTCGTGAATTGTATTAGTCGCCCATTCTTCATCTGCGATATCTGGATCGATTCTAAATGAGTTACGAAATGGAATAAGGGCTCTTTTAAGTCTTCCATCCTTAATCGCATTTTGAACTGATTTGTGTGTAATGTTTCGACTTCGAGCATAGTCTCTTTGAGATACACCCTCGATTTCCTTTGGAGCCATGTTCTCAAGTTATCAAGTTTAAGGTTGCTTTGAGTTTTGAGTGGCGACTGGCGACACATTTTTGGGCCAAAAAATTTTCAGGTGCCGCACTCTGCCGCCCCGCTGTCTAAAATATAGACAGGAAGGACCCAAAGGGGTGGGGGTGGTGTCTAAGTGTAAGCAAAGACAATGATTATCGAGATTGTATTTATTTTGTATTTATTTTATATTGACGTGGCGTGTCGTTTACTGTACTATTTATATAAGGAGTTAGCGATGAAGAAATCAAAAGTTGAGATCATTAACGAGGCGATAAAGGAATGTAATAAGCAAATCGTTAGGGCCAAGGAAGACACTGACTTCTATCACTTAGCTGAGATGGAAAAACTAAAGAGGCAACTAATTAAGATAAGAGATGGCACCAATTAAAGGGCCATCTCTGATTATCCGATAACATAACTAGGAGAAATATATGAAAGCAAGTATCTCAGAAATTTATAGCTTACTAAAAAGAGAACTCAATAAGAACGATGCAAAAGATCTAATAAGTGACACCATTCACAATGCTATTTCTGATGCAGAAGAAATTGGAGCTGATATTGATAGCAATGTTGAGAAGTCTCTAAATGACCTGAAAGAAATGTTACTCAAGAAAGATAAGGCAGCATAATGGACTTTAATACATTCATTAAAGAAAGCTCCAATAAGTCAAAAATGATTACGACTAAAGTTGATCCGGAGAAGTATGAAGAAGTTAATCTAATATTAAAGGATAAGGGTCGTAAATTTACTGAGTTTTTAGACTTTGCAATGGAAGAGTTTTTAAGACAGGTTAAGGACAAATGAAACACATTATCTTCTTAATATTGGTACTTCCTTCCATTTGCATGGCAGATTGTGTTCACACAAATAAAGAATTCAAATGCGTGAAATATGTTGATAACTATGATGGTGATACAATAACAGTTAATATTCCAAATGTTCACCCATTGCTCGGAAAGAAGGCAAAGATACGAGTAAATGGAGTTGATACACCAGAGTTAAGAACTAAAGATAAATGTGAAAAACGCAAGGGAAGAATGGCTAAGAAATTAGTTAGATCTGTCCTTAAGAATGGAAAAGTAATAAATCTTACCAACGTCAAAAAGGGAAAATACTTTAGAATTGTTGCAGATGTTCAAGTGGATGGAAAAAACCTTTCAGATATTCTATTAAAGAATAAACTAGCTTATCCCTATAGAGGGAAAACTAAAAAAAAGGTTGATTGGTGTAATTAAAAAAAGGAGATTATCATGAATTTAAAAGTAAATGATACTGTTCTAGTTATTCCAAAAGATTCAATTGACTTCACCCTTCATAAGTGCCCTTCTAAGGTTGTGAGCATTAACAAGGACAAAGTTAAAGTACAATTGTGCCAAGAAAATTTCGGACACACTAAAAAAGAATATTTAGAAGACGAGATTTTTGCAATTGATTGTCTGATCTTATGGCCCGGACTGAATCCACTCTCTACAAGTCGTTTTTATCAAGTCACTCAAAATAGTAAAATAATTTCTTCTAATAAAAAAGAAACATTAATTGAAAAAGGTGACGGAGTAAATATCATTGATCTTAGTGATCACGATGGATACCTAAAGCTAGTCGTCAACAGAGGGGGGGAGGATGTTGCCTTCCCCCATATCCATGCAAGTAAGCTTTTACACTTAATTAAAGACGGTATTCTAAAAATCATTAGTTAATTGGCTTTAAGAAAAGAGCTCTTTCTTTTTCTCTTCGAATTGTCAGGCCTCGCAGTGCTTTCAATCGTTTAAAAATACCAACTCTTGCCTTGTTGTATATAAGAAATGTGTCTGCAATTCTAAGTTTGTTTCGGCTCAGAATTGCTTTTGACATAGATTTGCTTTTGTTAACAACTGGGCCAGCTCCTAAGTTATAAACAAATGAGACAAGAGCAGAGAATTCGTTACAGTTAAATTGAATATTATTCTTATAGAAAAATGTTTCAATTTCTTTTTCTTTTTCCATTATTTCATGTTTTAAAAAGTACAACGCTTGCATTTCTGAAATTGAAGGATCATTCATCTTCACCTTACTTCCATCTGGATAATATGTTGTTCCATATCCAATCGTCGGTACTCCTGCGGAACATTTATATGGGTCCAAATAAAGACCCTCTCTTTCTTTTATGAGCTCTATCGCCTCGTTGCTTGTGTTAAGCTTGTTTAGATCTTCCTTAAATTTCTTAAGTAACAAATCCTGTAAGTTCGGAGCTTCTACATTGATTGAGCTTCCTTGATTTAGTTCAGGGATAGTTATTTGATCAATCTCTGACTGTGGGATTTGTTGTTTTACTTTAGGGTTAAAAAAGTTTCGAATTGCCTTGATTAATTTTGTTAACATAAAGCCTCCATTTATATAGAGACTTTACGAAAACGCTCGTTAGAATTCTTTGTGAGTGGTTAGATCTTGGATAAGTAGTACTTGAGAGCACTCGTAAGTTGCTTACGCATGAACTTAGAGCCAGAATTATAGATTTCAGCCTCTTTATCTCCTATTGCCTCTCTAATAGTTGATGTAAATAACTTCTTAATTCCAAGCCTCTTTTTTCCTTCTCGCTTAAATATACTTTCATGACCATTCTTCATTGTTGCGATAAAGGCACCTTTTAAAAGAGCTTTGTTTTTAATCCTTACAGATACTCCTTTTTTAGTTTGTCTGTGCTTGAAATTACTAATTGGAGAGTCCTTATGTTCGACTACAACTCCAGCTTCAAATGTTTCTAAAGGGCCTCTGAGCTTCTTAACAAGATCAATTGCTGACTTTGTTTCCTTTGCTTTTGCCCCAGGCATCGATTCTTTTACTTTTTTGCTAGATTCTTTTCTTAGGTGGGTAGCTGTTCTAGACATTGCTCTACGTGAGGCCTTTTTTACAATTGCTTCACTTGCATTATCTATAAGTCGAGTTAGTCTTCTAGACTCTGTTTCGTAGTGCATAAATTTATAATACTCCAGTCAGAAGGAATTAACTCTCCAAGAAGGATATTTTTAAACTCTGTAAATCAAAAAATCTAAATAAGGAGTTTTTATGACCGAGGTAAAGACAAAGAAAGTTGAGCTCGAAGTAGGAAAAGAGTCTGAAGAAGTTGCTGTCGCTGTTGCTGAATTAATTAAAGATATTCGAGAAGGAAAAGACGTTGCAACGATTACTGCTGAAAACCTACCTAATGTTATGAGGGCCGTAGAAGGCTATGATCAAATTGATGATGAAATGAAGCACAGAACTAGAAATGCTACAGCTGCCTATTCTGGCTACCTAATGACTGAAGCCTTAATTCCGGTAGAGTCTTAATTAATTACGAGTTTCAAAAGGCCCTTAGCTCGAGGGCCTTTTTTAGGAGTTGAAAATGTCAGCTACACTTTTGCCTATCATTGGTGAATTACTTGTCGAAGGGACCAAGGCATGGAACGAAGAAAGAAGAACGAGATATCTAGATAAGTATCACGACATTTTAAAAAGATTAAACCATGCGGAAAATAGACCCATTGGAGAATACACCGATTATGATGTTGCGATAATTAAGGAAGAGCTTGAAACCTTTCTAAAGGCATATGTAGGGGAACTCAAAAAAGGTGGTGTATCAAATGTATAAAAAAGCAATTTTATTATTATTGTTGTTTTTCAGCTCTTGTTCTCATAGCTCATCTTGGAAAATGCAAGGAATAGCAAAAGAAAAATTAGTTTGGAAGTGGTGTACAGAAGAGCATGATTTGCCAAATATGCCCAAATATTCATTCAGTGGTAACCTATGTCTTTGGCACAAGGAATGTAAAAAGAGGCTCTTCTCGGAAAAATGCCGCCCCGTCCTAATCGTTTGTAATCCTTCAAATCAAAACTGTATGAACAAATGGGAACTTTGGAATAGACATATCGTCTCTCCATATTAAATTACTTTACTAACTCCTCAGAAGGGAATGATTAATAATTGTTAGATAGTGTTAAGAGAAAAATCAAGCTGTACTTGAAGAGCTATAAATGTCCATTAGCAAACTATTTTTTCTTTTTAAAGAATAGATTATTCTTAATTTTCTTAATAATAGGTATTCTAGTTACCTTTTGATGATCAATAAAATTAATCACCTCGCTCTGACGATCCAGTTTCACTATCAGCTGCTCATCATTGTTTAATTCAAGTAACTGTTTAATATATTCAGCATGTGTGTAAGATTCTTTAATTTCAGATATTACATTGTCGATTCTGCTGGGCATTGAATTAACGACGTCTAAATTTACTGTTGATGCGAGTTTTGCCCTTATTCTTTGAAGCTCGTTAATCGCATTCGTTGATTTTTGACCAGAGCTTTTACTTCGATTTAGATAGTACACGTAAGTATTGCTGACTTTATCATACATTACTGATTTGGCGGCCTGTGACTTCAAGTCTTGATAGCTACTGCCTCTAAGCTTAGCGTTAACGAAATGTTTAGACCTTAAGCCTGAGACATACCCTGATATTGAGTCTCCTGCGAGGGATAGCCCGATCCAAGCGAGAGTAAAAAGAATTGATATCCCAACTTTCCATGGGTCAAGAAAAGAATAGTTTTGGACCAGAAGAATTTTGTCATTAACCGTAATTGTTGTCGACATAAGCTGAAGTATAATCTCATAACACTGTGCAGTGTATGAGAGCACAAGCGTTCCAATTATAGGGTGTTTTAATCTGTCTTCTATTGCTGCTTTTACCGGCATTACGTTCTCCTAAATTAATAAGAGTTCATATCAATAATGCCGTTCTTTATAAATAAGAAACATCAAGTTGCGTGCAAAAAGTTGTGTGCACTCTGTGTGCAAGTATATTTGCGTTCATAGATTACAGTTAGTTATAGATATATTCGGCAGTTCAACTCTGCCCCGAGCTACCATTAACACCACCCCCTTTATTTATTCTTAATTTTAATTCAACAAATTTTTATGAGATCATTTATCCAATATCTATTTTAGTTTTGGAGCTCCCTATGACTTTGCTTTTAATGTGTCTTCATGTGATCTTGATGAATATTGACGAGCATTACTTTAACAAAGGAAGAGCTCACTCCGTTAAAGAGATTTGGAGTATCATTATAGATGCGGCCCTCTTTTTTGTGGTCATTCTCTTTGCTACATTTGTACCTTTCTCACAAGAGATGATCGTTGTTTACAAAGCACTCGCAGCACTTTCGATGATCTCTATTATTAAGAATGAGTTCTTTTACCAGGGCCTAAAAAAAGAAGAACGTCTCGTCCATGCTTCTTTGTATGTCCTTCATCCTATTATCCTTTTTAACTTTTATGAATCATGGCAAAATAATTACTTTCATACCAATACCAACTTTTGGATGTTTCAGGTTCTCTATGTTGGGCTAGGCTTTAAGACCCTCTGCTATCAAATCATCTATTGGAACTACATTAACGAGAATATTCGAGAATCCTAGCGAGGGCCTAAAGATATGTTGTTGAAATTGCCAAATACTGCGCTCTAAATTAAGATCATCTTTATTTTTTAAGGAGAGATATATGGCAACTAAGATTACAGTCATCCCTGGGGATGGGATTGGACCAAGCTTAACAGAAGCAACAATCAAAGTACTCGATAAATTGGGATGCGACTTTGAATATGAATATGCCGAGGCGGGAATTACTTCCCTTGATAAAGGCGGGGATCTTCTTCCACAAGATACTCTTGATCTTATTTCAAAAAATAAAATTGCTCTTAAAGGGCCTCTTACAACACCAAGTGGAGGCGGGTTTACTTCAATCAACGTAACGCTTAGAAAGAAATTTGATCTCTACGCTAACGTTCGTCCTGTTGTAACTTTTGAAGGGACAAAAGCACGTTACGAGAATATCGATATTTTAACTATTCGTGAAAATACTGAAGGTCTTTACTGTGGGGCCGGACAAGAAATTTTTAATGACGGAGAGTATGCTGAATCTAAGTCTGTTGTGACTAAGAAAGGTTGTGAGCGCGTTTTAAAATTTGCTTATGATCTAGCGAGAAAAAAGGGGAGAAAGCAAATTCACGCCTTTCACAAAGCTAATATTTTAAAATCAACTTCAGGTCTATTTCTAGAGCTTGCTAGAAAAGCTGCTAGTGAAAATACTGATATTGAATCAAAAGAAATGATTGTTGATAACGCTTGTATGCAACTAGTAATGAATCCAAACCAGTTCGATATGATCGTAACGACAAACCTTTTTGGCGATATCGTTTCTGATCTTTGCGCCGGACTTGTTGGCGGTCTTGGAATGGCCCCTGGTGCTAATATTGGTGATGATGTTGCTATCTTTGAAGCTGTTCATGGTTCAGCGCCTGATATTGCTGGAAAGAACCTTGCAAACCCTTCATCTTTAATGCTCGCTGCGGCCCTTATGCTTGATCACTTAGATATGAGCGATAAGGCCGATAAGATTAGAAATGCGATCAAAGATGTTATCAAATCAGCAGATCGTACAACGGCTGATCTCGGTGGAAATGCTGGAACAACAGATTTCACTGAAGCTGTGTTAGAAAGATTATAATTATACGAAGGCCCTCTGAATGAGGGCCTTTTTTATAATGATTCCAGAATTCTTTGTGCTTGTTCTCGATTTAAATTTCTAACATTTCCAATTCTCTTAACCTTCTTAACTTTAATTCCACAAAATTCAAGGGTATCTCTTTTGAGCATTTTTGCAGCAGGGTCTCCAAGTATAAATTTTCGATACCAAGCAGGAGCATCACTTAAAAGATAGAGATCGGCCGTTTTATTTTTTAATAATTTATTTTGAAAGGGACTATTCTCTTTGTAGGAGAAAGCAAAGTGCGGAGTGAGGCAGCGATCGAGAAAGCCTTTAAAGAGAGCGGGGATAGAAGACCACCAAATTGGTGTTGCAAATATTAAATGGTCGGCCTCTTTTATGGCCAACTGTGCTTTTACAAGATCTGGCCCTAACTCTTTTTTATCACTATAACCTTGGAAACTAAGATCGAAATCGAGATCACTTAAGTGAATGAGTCGACATTGGTGCTCTCGTTGGTATTTGTCGTAAAGTCTTGTGGCGATAGCAGTTGTTAGACTCTTTTTATTAGGGTTTGCATCGATTATTAAAACATTCATTGTCACTCCTTTTTAAAGAGGATAGGGTGAAAATATATATTAATGAAATGAATAATTTAAATTAAAGAAATAGATAAAATGAATATTGCAAATATCGATCTCAATCTTCTCGTTGTCTTTAAGTCAATATATGAGACGAGAAATCTCTCTAATACGGCCTACGAATTAGGATTGACTCAACCAACGATCAGTCATGCCCTAAAGCGGTTAAGAGAAACTTTTGATGATGAGCTTTTTGTCAGAAGCTCTAAAGTGATGATACCAACGCAAAAGGCACTTGATCTTGGTCCTTTTATTTCTTTGAAGTTAAACGAATTGAACCGTGGTCTCTTTGATGACGAAGAGTTTGAACCAATGACATCTAAAAAAGAATTTACGCTATCAGGTACGGCCTTCGATTCAACGATTCTTTTTCCCGAACTATTAAAAGATCTTAAAGAGAAGTCACCACTTATGACTTTTACTTTTAGATCAATCGTTTTAGAGCAGTTTTTCGCGCGTATGCAAGGGGCACAAGTTGATTTAAGTTTTGCTGCCAATTTAAAAGAAGCCAGTGGTTTTCATATCGAAAGTCTAAGCGAGCAAGATCTTTGTCTTATTGTTAGAAAACAAAAGAAATCCCTTAAGAGCATGAGTTTGAAGCGCTATTT
Source organism: Halobacteriovorax sp. GB3 (assembly GCF_028649655.1). Classification (NCBI taxonomy): domain Bacteria; kingdom Pseudomonadati; phylum Bdellovibrionota; class Bacteriovoracia; order Bacteriovoracales; family Halobacteriovoraceae; genus Halobacteriovorax; species Halobacteriovorax sp. GB3. The sequence goes on along the minus strand of NZ_JAQSLN010000003.1, from coordinate 314,204 downwards.
AGAATATGAACACGTTATCTTTACACCTACTGAAAAAGTGGGAAGTCTTGTGGATACTGAGTTGGCAAAAATTGGTAAAAAAAGAACGGTCAATACAAGGACTCCTTATCTTACCTCTATCCCATGGATTGTTATTGAGAGGGATCTTGCGGCGATTGTTCCTTTAAGTTTTGCAAAAAAAATGGCGGTCCATTTGCCTTTAAGTATTTTAACTCCACCTATCGAGCTTCCAAGTTTTAATCATCAAATGGTATGGCATAAGAGCTTAGACAATGCGCAAGAACACCAATGGCTCCGCGCACAAATTCGAGAAAATTATCCCCGTTTTATGGGAAGTTAACTCATTTAATCGACTTTGACTTAGGCCTGTGGCAATCTATTGTTATGAAAAAAAATGCAATCATAACTTTAAGTGTCTCTGTCGTTCTTTTAATTGGGCTTGGGCTGTTTACGAGAAATCTAGAGACAAAAAATAACAATAAAATTTTTCTCACAGATCAAGAGATTTCTCATTATAATGAACGCGTAAAAGATCTTGGCGAGTTTAACTCTCTCATTGTTCTTGTTGATAAAGAAAAGAGAAATGAAGTTGCAACTCTGGTCACTCGTCATTGTGAGGACTGTTCTCTATTTAATCCAAGTGAACTAGATATTAAAAATGAGCTAACTAAGAAACTAGACCAAGAACAAAAAGAAGCGGTTTTTATTAGTAGTGAAAGCGAACAAGATCTTTTCAATTTAGTCGAACTTACAACGACTAAAGATTATTCCTTTTTAGGGGTTCCTTATACTAATTATCTATTAAATGAGTATTCAAAAGATATTTCTAAAAAGCTTTTTCCTTTGATGTTTATCTTTTCGCTTATTCTTTTAATCTTTTTAACACGTAAATTAAAAGATGGAATAACACTCTTTATTCCATGCTTATCAAGTGCTCTTATCTCTTTGTCTCTTTTGAAAATATTTTATTCCAGTATGAGTATGGTAAATTCAATTTCTCCTCTGCTTGTCTTTGTAGTCAATCTCTCTGTGGTTTTTCATCTCTACTATAGTTATATTGAATATAGAGATTGGGATGCTGTTTTTAGTGATAAAATTAAACCCCTCGTTTTAATGTTAATTACAACATGCTTAGGGCTTTTATCATTAGAGTTTAGTGAGATCTCTGCAATTAGAGACTTTGGGCGAATGGGGGCCCTGTCTCTTGTTTTAAGTTGTGCTTTTACTTGGGCCTACTTTTATTTTTCAAGATTTCATTTCATTGGGAAAAGGCAAGTCGAAACAAAGGTGAGCTCTATCGTTACTAATGCACTGGATCTTTGTGCCAGCTTTCCAAATCGTTTAGTTTTTGTTTTTCTCTTTCCTCCCTTAATTGCTATTAGCTTTTTTATGTCACAAACTGTGCCAACGATTACCGATGCAAACTTGTATTTTCCAGACTCTGATCAAAGAGCGTTATCCATGCATAAAGTTAGTGAGACTGTAGGTGGCCAACCACTTTTTGATATTACAATTGATCTGAAAGATCGTTCAATGGAGAGTTTGAACGAATTTCTAGGCCTGGAGAGACGTTTACAAGAAAAGTCTTTTATGAAGTCATATAAGCTTGTAAGTGAGACTTCATTAGTAAGCGAGATTAATCGAGAGTACTCTGAGAGTGAGTCGCTTCCTGTGAATGAAATGGCCTATCTCGCCTTGAGATCGAAAATACCGGTATTTTTTAAAGATCAATTTCCTCTTGAGAATAAGTATCGCTTTTTTTTAATTGGCCATGCAACTAATGTTGATGTTTATGAAAAGGATTTAGAAAAAATCACCAAATTTTATGAGAAAAATAATACGCAGATAAAGGCCGGCGGACTTTATCACCACTTAATGATTTCACAAAAATCAATGATTAAGACAATGATTAAGAGCTTTCTCTTTTCAGTATTAGTCATTTCCTTTTTGGCCCTCGTTTACTATCGTTCAATTAAAGTATTTATGGCCTTTGCCATTGTTAATGTTGGCCCCGTGCTCTTTTCTTTTCTCATTAGCTCTCCTTTGGGACTAAGTTATAATATTGCCACTGTGATGACATACAGTATTGCCCTAGGAATCGTTGTTGATAGTAGCTTTCATTTGGTTCACTTTTTTAGTAAGGCTGATCGTTCAATAGAACTGTATAAAAAGGCCATTATTCGCCCCATTCTAGGAAGTACATTTGTTTTGGTACTTTGTTTCTTGTTGATTGGTTCTAATTCTTTTGTTCCTATTGGCGAGTTTGGACTCAATCTGGCCATTATCATCTTTTTGGGCGCTATCTTTGATCTTTTCATTTTTCCAAGTTTCCTTGTTAAGGATGTTAATGAGGTTTTTAGTGAGAAGGTGAGTTAATGAAACGCTATCGCTATGAGGTGATTGAATTTGTTTTTGAATTTATTCAAAAATATAAGCTCTTTTGTGAGAATGATCATCTTCTTTTGGCCCTTAGTGGTGGTGTTGATTCAATTGTTCTTTTGGATATTCTCGATGCTCTTAAAAAGAGAAAAGTGTTCTCGAAGTTATCTGCTGTCTATATTCATCACGGTCTTAGGGAACAAGCAGACCTCGAACAAGTTCAATTAGAAAAACTTGTCCTAGAGCGCGGATTTGAATTCTATAGTTTTAGGCTTAATTTTAAAAAGCAGACCGATATCGAATTTAGCGCACGAAAAGAGCGCTATAAAATATTTTTAAAGCTAGCTAAGGAAAAATCTGCAACAAAAATTTTAACAGGTCATCATCTGGATGATTCATTTGAGTGGTCTTTGATGCAGCAATTTTCAAGCTCTTCTAATTTGGCCTTGGGTATTCCAATCATTAATGGTCCTTATCGAAGGCCACTTATGTGCTTGTCTAAGGATCATATTTTAAAATACGCGCGCCAATCTCAGCTTGAGTGGTTTGAAGATGAAACAAACCGATCGATTAGTTACGATAGAAATTTCATTCGTAACACAATTGTTAAGCGTATAAAGGCGAAATATCCAAAATATTTAAAGCACTATGTTGAGAGGTCTTTGCAAAAGATTGATTCTTTAAATGAAGAGTCGAAGATAGGGGCGAACAGAGGACTTCAGAATAATACAACGAATCTTTCGAATCTCCATCGTGGCGATCACTTCACTTTCTTTGTTGCCTCGAATTTTAATGAAAACTTTAAATATTCGCTTTTAAATGAGATTAAAAGACTCTCTTCTAAAGGCCGTGGCACTACGCGGGCCCAAATTAATAAAGTTGAAGTGATGATAAAAAATGGCAAAAAGGGACCTCTGCTCTTTAGTGGTGGGGTTGAGCTCTATGTCATGCACCGTACAATAGTACTTTTGAAGAAGGAATTCTCATACTCTCTGGCTTCTTCGCAGATTCCTGAGGGACAACCGCTTTTTTTCATGAGCAGTGCAAAAAACAAGAAAAGTGCCATAAAAGAGCATCCATTCTTCGATCGATTGTCGAATAAAAATAAAATAAGTGTAAATTTGTCGGGAAAACTGGTTCCTCTATCACGTGATCTACAAGGGGGCTTGGGCCCTGTGGAAAAAAGAACCTTCTTTTATTTAAAAACCGACACTTCTCATGGTTGACATTTTTTCAACCGATACCAAATTAAATGAGAAGACCTTGATTGTTCGTGAAACCATTCTTACAATAGTGGTTTAAATCAGGTTAAAATTTAAGGAAGAGATTTTTTAATCAATTAAGGATAATAATGAAACAGCAACAAAAAACAGTTCTCTTGTGGATTTTTCTCGTACTCATGATGGCACTAGTGGCAAAAGTCGCTACTGAGAAACCACAAAATGTTAAGGCCATCAAATACCCAGACTTTATTCAGGCCGTTCAAAAAGGTCATGTTGAAGGTGTAACTTTCCGTGGCGACAATAAAATTGAAGGGAAGTTCAAAGAAGGTTACGAAGGTGGAAAAAGTTTTCGTTTAACTGGTAGCACAGGGGATGAAACCTTCAAGATTCTTGAAAAAAATAGCATCTACCCAGAATACGAAGAAGATGAAAAACCAGGTCTTTTCCAATCACTTCTTGTGAACTGGGGACCGATGATCATTCTTCTTATTATTTTCTTCTTCTTTATGCGACAGATTCAAGCTGGTGGTGGAAAGGCCATGAGTTTTGGAAAATCAAAAGCTCGCATGCTCTCTGCTAACGACAAAAAAGTGACTTTCACTGATGTCTCTGGTGTAGAAGAAGCAAAAGAAGAACTTGCTGAAGTCGTCGACTTTTTAAGAGATCCAAAAAAATACACTAATCTTGGTGGAAAAATACCTAAGGGTGTTATCCTTGTAGGTCCTCCAGGAACAGGAAAGACACTTCTTGCTCGTGCCGTGGCCGGAGAAGCAAATGTACCTTTCTTTTCAATTTCAGGTTCTGATTTTGTTGAAATGTTTGTTGGTGTTGGTGCTTCACGCGTAAGAGATCTTTTTGAGCAAGGTAAGAAGAACGCTCCTTGTATCATTTTTATCGATGAAATCGATGCCGTAGGTCGTCACCGTGGACATGGTATGGGTGGTGGTCACGATGAGCGTGAGCAAACTCTTAACCAGCTTCTTGTTGAAATGGACGGGTTTGAATCTAATGAAGGTGTCATCCTTATTGCCGCCACAAACAGAATTGATGTACTCGATCCAGCTCTTTTAAGACCTGGTCGTTTTGATAGACGTGTCACTGTTGGACCTCCAGATGTTCGTGGACGTCTAGGAATTCTAAAAGTACACACAAGAAAAACTCCTCTTGATCAAGATGTTGATCTTGAAGTAATTGCTAAAGGAACTCCAGGGTTTACTGGTGCCGATCTAGCAAACCTTGTAAACGAAGCAGCTCTTATGGCCGCTCGTTATAATAAGAAGTCACTTTCAACAAATGATTTCGAACTTGCTAAAGATAAAGTTCTCATGGGACCTGAGAGAAAATCGATGGTTATTTCTGATCATGAGAAAAAAGTAACAGCATACCATGAAGCAGGTCACACGCTTGTTGGTATGGAACTTCCAAAAACAGATCCTATTCACAAAGTATCGATCATGCCTCGTGGTGGAGCATTAGGTGTAACTCAAACTCTTCCAAGTGAAGATGCCCTCAATTTAACAAAAGAGAAAGGTGAAAACCTAATTGCGTTTATGATGGGTGGCCGTGTAGCGGAAGAAATCGTTTTTGGAGAAATCTCTAACGGTGCTTCTAATGATATTGAAAAAGCAACTCAGCTTGCTCACCACATGGTTTGTTCATGGGGGATGAGTGATAAGCTTGGGCCTAGAAATTATGCTAATGCTGGAGCTAGTCCATTTGGTGGACCTGGTATGAAAGAAGTTGGTTACTCTGATGATACGGCTAAAGAAATTGATTCTGAAATTCACCGTATTATTGATGAGAATTATAAAGAGGCCACAAGAATTCTAACAGAAAAGCGTGATGCTCTTAATCGTATCGCTGAGGCGCTCATTGTTTGGGAAACTCTGGACTTTAAGCAAGTGCAAGATCTTGTAGAGGGTAAAGATATTGGTGTTCCTTTGATTGATAAAGTTGAAGCAAAAGAATCTTCTGAAAAAAAAGAGGAGTTAGTTAAGAACTCTGAAAATAAAGAGGAGAATGCAGAGACGAAAAAAGACGAGCCGTCTTTAGCATAAGCTTTCTATGATTAAACAATTTCAAATAATGGGAGTGATTAATATCACTCCCAATTCTTTTTCAAGCCAAACGCCCCTTAGTTCAAGTGATGAATTATTAAAAACAATTGAGACCTATGATGCCTTAGGTTGTGATGTTTACGATTTTGGGGCCGAAAGCACTGCTCCTTTTAATAAATCAATCACTGAGTCTGAAGAGCTCGATCGATTTAAAAAAATTCTAAAACCACTTATCGATTCTAAACCTGACGTTTTCAAAGCTAAGAGAATTTCGATAGACACTTATAAAGCACCGGTTTTTGAAACTCTTTACTCATGGTTTGAAAATATTGATTACAAGGAAATCATCTGGAACGATGTCTCAGGTGTGCTTGATGAGCAGGCCAAACAAACGCTTTTAAATTGCCCTCGGGCCCAGTATGTTTTTTCTCATACTCATGTGCCAAAGCGAGAGTTGACAAGTCATCATATGGATTATGTTCTAGAGGATCTGGCCATAAGTGACCTTGTCGATGTTTTTCAAAGAGCTCATGAAACTCTCAAAGGATGGGGCGTCCTTTCTCGCGTTTATTTAGATCCTTGTTTTGGCTTTAGTAAAAGTGAGAAACAGAATTTAGAGCTTTTAAAAGAGTTACCATATTTGATTCGCTTTACAGAAGAGAGTCTATCCACAAATTTTCGTTGGCTCATTGGGATCTCTAAAAAGTCATTTCTCCAAAACCTAACGTCACTTGAAGGGGAAGAGATTGAAAAGAGTGAAAAGCAAAGGCGAAGTGAGTTTCTTCACCACTCCCTGCTTGTGAAGTGGATGCATGAATTACCTAAGGGAGGGGAGTATCTCTTTCGTGTTCACGACCCTCTGATTGTTCAACTTTCTATCAATAGCTTTAAGTACCTTTAATTAGTTGGTTCTCTTTCTATGTCATGGCCGTAATTTTTTTAATTTCAGCAACTGGGGCTTTCTTATTTAGATAAATTGACCTAGTTTAAACCCATGATTACGCGCATCCTCATCATATTCTCTCTCATTTTTTCAACAGCAAGTTTTGCAGTTAAAAAGGCCATTTATGGTGAAGATAATAGACGCTCTTACGATGATCATCGCGTTTCAAAAAATGCCAGACTCATGTCTATGGCCGTGGCCCTACAGGTAAAGGCCCGACAGATTACTCCTATCGAAGGGGTCGAATCATTTTCATCGATTCGCGGTATCCCCCTCAGTATTAAGAAAAACATTTGTAAAGATGAAGTGCAACCATTCTCGCACGAACTTGCTGTGGGTGAGTGCACGGGTTTTCTCGTAGGGGAAGATCTTCTTGTGACTGCTGGTCATTGTGTTTCATATAAGTTCAAGTGTCGCGGTTACCATTGGGTATTTGGCATTACGGACTCCTCTTCTAAAACAAAAGAAATCACTGTTAAAAATGACAATATCTATAAGTGTAAAGAAGTGATTACAATGCAAAATGATGGGCGAAACTTCATTGATTATGCGCTCATTAGACTTGATCGCAAGGTCGCTCACAAAGAACCTTTAAAAGTTCGAAAAAGAGGTCTCACTGATCTCAATGATGATGTCTTTATCATTGGCCATCCAAACGGTATTTCATTGAAAATATCTGATGCTGCTTACGTGAGAAAGTTAGCTGATTTCTACTTTGAAACCAATCTCGATTCATTCTTTGGCAACTCAGGCTCTCCCGTGATTAACCAGCGAACAGGTCTTGTTGAAGGGATTCTCGTCAATGGTGAAGACGACTTTGTTTTCGATAAACAAGATAATTGCAACCGCTATAAAAGATGCGAAATGGATGCATGCCGTGGTGAAAAGGCCAGTTACATCTCGCTCAATCCACTTCTTGCTCCTAGCATGAAGGAATATTGGTCTTCACTCCAAAAATCTAAGTAATTCTAGAATGTTGTCACAATCATTTTTTATCTATAACCTATTGTTATGGGACTTTATTTTGGACAACTCGCACTTTATTCAAAAAATGTTAATGAATTAGCCGCCTTTCTCTCCGAGCTTTTAGAGGCCGAACTCCGCCCTGCCGACAATGCCGTTCGACTTATTCACGGTCATTTTACGATGATCATTTTTGAAGAGCCTCGCTCTGTGGCCACTAATAATAATATGATGGTCGATTTCTTTCTAGAGTCTAGGGAAGAGTTAGAGGAGCTTCACCAGAAGGCCCAATTCTTTACTTATCGCTTAAGGCCAACAGAATCCCAACAAAGCATAGAAAATATTGTTAGTAATATAAAGAATCTCAATGTTATTTCTTACTTTTTCGTGACAGATACAGATGGGCGAAAGTGGAAATTCTCTTATCGCGAAGCGTGAAGTTGTTGTAATTGTTCACAAAAAGTGTGATTGTTTCTTACTTTCTTTGACTTTTCCTAATGTAAGATCTTGTAAGTTGCCATAATTACTAGTGTTCGGGTTTAATGCCTGCAACACACCACAATGCTTATTACTGGGGAGATAAGATGGCATTAAGGATGATCGTTTCACTTTTACTACTTGGTCTATGTATGGATGTTCAGGCCGGTAATAAAGTTATTTATGGTGATGATGCTCGCCAAGATCTCTACGAGGTCAGTGACAACCTCTACCTCGACCTTGCTAAGTCAACGGCGGGAATGGTTTCTAAAAGATCACTGCTATTTACTCCGAATTCAGACAAAGTAAAACTAAGAAGTCGCACACTTTCTCAAAGAGGAATTTGTAGTGATGATAAGTTTGCTAACCAACAAACAGCTCCTTCTTGTACAGGATTTCTTGTTGCACCAGACGTTCTTGTAACAGCTGGTCACTGTGTTCGCACCGAGTGGGACTGTAACTCACAAAGCTGGGTTTTTGGATATGCTCACACTGAGAATAACTCAGGGGAAAAAATTGAAGTAACAAAGAATGATGTTTATAACTGTAAGCAAATCATCGACAGAAAATTAGATCGCGAAACTCAAATGGACTACGCGGTTATTCGTCTGGACAGAGAAGTTGTAGGAAGAGAGCCACTTAAGCTTAGAACAGAAGGTAAAGTAGAAGTAGGTGATCCACTAACAGTTATCGGTCACCCAACGGGTCTACCAACAAAGGTTGCTGATGGAGCTTATGTTCGCGCAAATCACAGCCCAGTTTTCTTTCAAGCTAATACAGACTCTTTCCAAGGAAATTCTGGATCACCCGTTTTCAACTCAGAAACAGGAGTTGTTGAAGGGATCTTAGTTCGCGGTGAAGATGATTATGTTTATAATAAAGAGAAAGGTTGTCGCGAACCAAAAAAATGTGAAATGGGTGCTTGCCGCGGTGAAGACGTTACGAGAATCACAATCATCAACTCTTTGAAAAATCTTTAAAGTAACAAATAAACTTAAATATTTCTTGTAGAAGCGGTCCGAAGTGGCCGCTTTTTTTATGTTTGGGGCTAAAGCGCTCTAGTGTCAAAATAACGACAAAAGAGCGTAGACATTTTGACTCCGCAATGTGTTAAAGCCTTTAAATCCTAGGGTCCATTTTTGGCACGGTTTGTGCTTATAGAATAACAAAAGATCAGGAAGATCTTTTTGAAGGATTCAGGATGAACCGACTCAAAGTGTTTTCAGCACTTCTCCTTTTAGGAATTTGGCCTGTTCTCTCGCAGGCCAATTCTTTTTCCTCCAAGAAATTCATTGTTAAGTACAAAAGTAAAAAACATGCTCTTCGCATGAATCAAGACCCTAGAAAGTTCATGTATCAAAATAGCATCGCCAAAACGATGAGCTCAGATACTGAAAGTTCTCTGGTCCAAGATGATATTGAATACGTTGAAGAAGATATCATTGTTAGACATAGTGCAATCCCTGGGGATCTCGGGGGCACTCGCGATTATTACTATTACAACCAATGGGCCTTAGGCTCTTCAAGTTACGGTATAAACGCTGTGGATGCCTGGGACATAACAACAGGCCGCTCTGATATTGTGGTGGCCGTTATTGATACGGGAATCGTCGCTCATCAAGATATTAACGATCAACTTGTTCAGGGTCATGACTTTATTTCTGATCCCGCTTTTGCCGTTGATGGAGATGGACGAGATAATGACCCAACAGATGTTGGTGATTGGGTGCAAAGTGGGGATTCATGCTATCAGGGAAGCTTTGAAAGAAGCAGCTGGCATGGGAGTCATGTGGCGGGAATTATCGCCGCTAAAACGGCCAATAGAATCGGTATTGCTGGAACGGCATGGCATTCAAAAATTCTTCCTATTCGCGTACTTGGAAAGTGTGGGGGTTATACTTCTGATATTGCCGATGCCATTCGCTGGGCCGCTGGGGGAGAAGTCTCTGGTGTTCCCTCAAACCAAAACCCTGCAAAGGTCATCAATCTTAGTCTTGGCGGGCAAGGTAGTTGTGGGCAATATCTTCAATCGGCCATCGATTACGCTAGATCTAGAGGGAGTGTGATTGTCGTTGCTGCAGGTAATGAATCTCTTGATCTCGACTCAAGTGATGTTGCTCCGGCCAATTGTAATGGCGTCATTCGTGTCGCAAGCTCAAATCGCTCTGGCTCTTTAAGTTCTTTTTCAAATTACGGACAAAGAATTGATATCTCTGCCCCTGGAGAGGGGATCTATTCTCTTTCAAACACGGGATCGACAACCTCTGAAAGTGAGTCTTATGTTTCTTATTCGGGAACGAGTATGGCCGCTCCTTATGTCTCTGGTGTTGTCGCACTGATGATGAGTGAAAACGATACTCTTTATCCAAACCAATATAAGTCGATCATAAAAGAGAGTGCCAATACGGATATAACGTGTGGTTCAAAAGGATGTGGTAGTGGAATCATTGATGCCTACCAGGCCATTTTGATGGCACAAAATGAAGTGGCCGACTCTTCTGTAGAAGATGAAACAAATGTTCAAAGAGAGCCTTTAAGTGGAGAGTCCAAAATTATGCAAACCTCTTCTAGTAGTGGTTTTTGTGGAAGTGTCGCATTTTCAAAAGACGATGATCCAAAGGGTGCTCTAGGGCTTCTACTCCTTGTTGGGCTTATTGCTACGGTGATTGGACGCTTGAGAGTAAAACGATCTCTCTAGGCCGCTTGCAGCTTAGGAAGATTAATGGATATCGTCGTTTTATCTTCATCTGTTTGGATATCAATTTGGCCATGATGCAGATTTGTTATGGTTTCTCCAATGCCCATGTGGCCTGATAGAAGAGTTCCCTTGTCTTGAATATTTTTATCATTATTTAAAAATTTGTTTATGCCATAATCTTCTATAATAAATTTATTAAAGAGTTCATTCTTTTGAAAACCTATATAAATTGTTCCCTCCTCAGTCTGACCTATGGTATTTCCTAGAATTTGAAGAAAGCACATTTTAAAATGATCTTGGTCAATATTGATTGTGTGGTTTAGTGTATTTTCACGAAAAATTAAATTAATATGTTTGTTACTTGTGGCCACTAATCGATAAGCGTCTGGCTTCAAGTTTTGGATAAAATCTGAAACCGTAATCTCTCTCATTTTTAAATTGATGGCGCCCGTTTCAAGCTGAATGGCCTTAATGAGATCGTCAACAAGCTCATTGACTTGTCTAGCATTCTTTATGATGACATCACTATTGTGAATGACCTCACTTGAGGAGGCCCCTCGCTCTTTTGAGAGCCCTGCAAATCCTAAAATGGCCGTGAGCGGAGTTTTAAATTCATTTGAAATGCGGTTTAAAATTTTTGTTTTTAACTTCTCGACATTATATTTTTCTCCAAGATTTAACAGCTGCTGTTTGAGTGTTAGGTAATCGAGAGGTGAGGGAAGATAAGTCATTTGACCACCAATTGCTAAAGCATTGATAAATTCCTCCAAAATTTCAGGTCTCTCGTTTGTTACGAGCACGATTTCTAACAAGGTATTCATGGCCTTCAATTCTTTTAAGGCATCTTGATCATCTTTTGTTAGTCCTTGCGTATTTAGAATTAAAATTTCGATTTCTATTCCTTCCCTTTCTAGTTCGAAGAGAAGATCGGTTGCATTTTCCAGAGAGTTCACGCAATAGGGCATATAACTTTCATGAAAGGAAATACCATTGGTATTAATATCTTGATTGATAATTTTAAACTTCTCAAGATAGTCATCAAGGTAGTCATTTCTAGAATCAATGATCATTACATTATGTTGCATGTCTCTTTCCTGGTTAGGCCGCTTTGAGTTTGTGGCGACAGATGATGCGTACTTGTTCATCTTCTAGCTGACACTGATCAACGATGCAGTCCAACTGGTCACTATTTCCGGTGTAGGGTCTAAGAGAGCGGCTTTTTATTTTTATTTGGGCATTAATGGGGAGTTCACTGCTTGTGATAAGTTCAATTCTCTTTTCATCAAAATTAGCAATTTTAAAATCACTAATGACATCTGTTACTTCAAGTAGTGCGATATAGCATTCACTGGATTTTTTGGGAGTGATGATGTTTTGATTGATCCTCTCTAACAGGCAAACTTTATTTTGAGTTTTTAAGATATAGTCATTGGCCCCTAGTTGAAAGGCGTCATAGAGAACTTTTTCATTTGAATAGGCGCTAAGAATACAAATACTGATGTTTTTTGTGCGTTCATTTGATTTAAGGACCTTTAAGAATTCTAATCCATCGTGGGCCGGCATCATAATGTCTGAGAGAATGAGATCGGGCATTTTAGAATTAGACTCTAGATAGGCCAGAGCATCACTAGAACTTCCATAGCAAAGGACATCGTATCCCTCAGCACTTAATAGGTGTGAGAAAAGTTTTACATAATCTAGATCATCATCGACCAGCATTATCAACTTCTTCATAATAGTTTACCTCTCATTGGTAACACTTATTATTTAACGATAAGAAGCTGAGGCCTGTGTGAAGAAATGTAAAGACTTGTTCAGTGTTTTAAGAAAACAAGATCTTAGAGGGTTACAATTTTATAACCCTCTCCATAGACAGACTTGATGGCAAAGCTTGATTGCTTAATTTTTCGGCGAATACTACTTATGTAGGTATCGATCATCCTATCGTTGACTCTCTCGTTTCCAGGAGCAATGTGATTGAGAATCTTCTCTCTCGAAAGAACTCGTTGAGCATTCTTAAGAAGAAGGTGAATGATTTTAAATTCACTTGAAGTAAAGTGAATTTTGTCGCCGCGAATGGAAACCTCTTGCGAGGGAATGTTTAGTGTTATGTCATTGTAGTCGACGACTTCGAGTTGACTATCAATTTTAAGATTCTTTAAAACCGTATTCACAATTTCTCTAAGTTCTTCTGGTTCAAAAGGTTTTTCTAAGTAGTGAACGGCCCCAAGCTTGTAACCGGTTATACGTGAATTGGACCCAGTCTTAGCTGAGAGAAAAATGACCGGTGTGTGCTTGAGATCATCATTGGACTTTAATTGACTACAAAGTTCATAACCGCTGGCATCCTCAAGCATAATATCGAGAATGATAAGGTTTGGTTTGTATTCCCAGGCCTTCTCTAAACACTCTTCAGCCGTGCTCACTGTTTCTACTAAGTAGCTCGGATCGAGAATTTTTTTTACGAGAATTCTAATATCCTCATTATCGTCTACGACTAAAATTTTGGATTTCAACATATAAGCAGCTCTTGGTAAATGTTAATAGTACAATTAAATTATAAATGAATATCAGTTGGCCCAATAAAAAAAGAACCTTAATATTTTGTTATTTTTCATTATAACTACTCTAAATTACATGATTGTAAATAAAGAATAAATAAAAATTACGAATAAATGTTGTTTACATCACCTACAAGGGGCTTGTTTTGTAGTCCTAAATCAACATTCTTTGCACAAACGAGGGCCATTTCCTCTCGTGCCTTCACTGTGGCCGAGCCAATATGAGGAAAAATAATGGCACTATCTAGCTCTAAGAGCTTAGAATTAGGACTCATTGGTTCTGGGTTCGTCACATCTAGGCCCGCTCCAAAGAGGTGAGCGCTCTTTAGTGCATCATAAAGCGCTCCTTCATCGTGAACTTCTCCGCGAGCAGTGTTAATAAAGATGGAACCTTTTTTCATTTTCTTAAAGGCCCAATCATTAAAGAGAAGCTCCGTCTGCTCTGTAAGAGGACAGTGAACGGAGACGATGTCACTTTGACTTAGAAGATTTTCGAAATCCACGTGCTGTGCTTTTGTTTGTTTTTCAAATTCAGTTTTTTTAGATCTTGCCGTATAGAGGATGTTCATATTGAGACCGTGATGGCACATTTTGGCCATGGCCTGTCCAATTCTTCCTGCGCCCACAATTCCAATTGTCTTAGCATTAAGTTCCACGCCATGAAATCCCATCGGTTCCCAACCTTGCCATTTGCCTTCGCTGACATTTCTCATGGCGGACTTGGCGTTTCTTGCCACAGCAAAAAGAAGAGTCATTGCTAGTTCAGCGGTAGCATTAGTTAGAACATCGGGTGTATTGCCTATAGCGATACCTAGTTTGGTTGCAAAATTGGAGTCGATATTGTTATGGCCAACGGCGTAATTGGATATGACTTTAAGGTTCTTCGCATGAGAGAGAAAGTCTTGATCGATTTTATCGCTCAGCATTGTTATAAGGGCATCAACTTTTTTGGCCTCTTCTAAAAGCGCTTTGTTGTCTTCGAATCCACAAGCAATTTTGACTTTGTGACCTTTTTCTTCAAGATAATTTTTGGCCGTACTTGGTATCTCTTTCGTAATTAAAACATTACTCATGGTGCTTCCTTCTTTAGTTACCCTTGAGGCGATGTTAGAAGATAGTTGTTTACAGAGTCTTTTTGACTTTGACATAATTGGAGTCTTGGTTAAACAACAACTATCATACGCGAAATTAAGCAAGGAGGCACGCTTGGATTTCATGAATAACTTAAAAAGTGCTCTTTTGATTGCTGGTGCAATCTATGGCCTTAACGCACAGGCCGCAACAATTGCTATTATTGATTCTGGTACAGATATGAAGCATACAGACTTTTCTGAGTATGTTTGGATGAACCCAGTTGATAATACGAATAACAACCGTGACGAAGATCGAAACGGTTACCAAGATGATATTTACGGTTGGAACTTTGCTGAGAGCAACAACGAAGTCATCGACTATAGTTACCTTGGAACATTAAATGATGAGATTAAAAAGTTCTTTGCTGTTCAAGCTAAAATGATGCTTGGAACAGTTAACTCTGAAGAACTTGCATGGTTGCGCTCAAAGGTTGAAGATCGTGAGTTCATAAAGACTCTTGGTATCTATGGTAATTTCATGCACGGAACTCACGTTGCAGGAATTGCTGTAAAGAATCTACAAGACTCAAAAATGTTCGCCGTAAAGCTCATACCTACTGAAGTTAAGCTTCCAGGGCAAAAGGCGCTCATGGCCCAGTTAGACGAGCTTAGAAAAGAAAATGCAAGAGATGAAAAGGGTCTTGGATCAAAGCTTGTTAAATTTGGTCTTAAGCAACTTGCTACAGCTCAAATGACTCAAATGAATGAGATCGCTTACTATGTTGATGGACATAAGGCCGATGTTGCAAACGGTTCATTTGGAACAGGTTATAAGCAAGCTAAGACGCTCGTTGAAATGCTTCTTTTACAAATTAAAGTTAAGCCAACACAAGAGCAACTTGATGAGTATGTTCAATACTTTTTAAAGACACTCATTGATAAGGGAAGTGACATGGTTGCAAAAGCACCAAATACACTCTTTGTTTTTGCTGCTGGTAACGACGGTATGGATAATGACCGTTTTCCAACGAGCCCAACAAATATTCAAGCAGACAACGAGATTTCAGTTGCTGCGACAATTGGGTTTAATAAGCTTGCCCCATTTTCTAATTATGGTGAAGTTGAAGTTGATGTGGCCGCTCCTGGTGTAAACATTCTTTCTGCTGCACCTGGAGATGAGCATATCAGAATCTCTGGTACTTCTCAGGCAGCTCCCTATGTGGCCAATGTTGCTGCTAAAATTAAAGAAGAAAATAACTCACTAACTCCAAAACAGATTAAAGAGATCATTATGGGAACAGTTGACCTTAAATCTTGGCTTGGTGGAAAGGTTAAAACTTCTGGTGTTGTTAATGAAGGGCGTGCTGTCTACGCTGCCGAATTATCGAGAACTCAATCTGTTGATTCGGCCATTAGTGACTCTCTTTCAAGTGTCTCTGATGTTCAAACATTTGAAGATAAAGGTCTCATGATGGATCTTCCATTTGTTCAAGAGGCCATCTTACCTCTGCCATCACCGTTTAAATTCTAATATCAGAAGGCCTCGCGTAAAGCGGGGCCTTTTTTATTTTAATAAGAGATCAATGATCTCCAATGTTTCTTTTTTCGCCTGATCTAATCCCTTACTCTTTGTTGTGAAGCTATCTAAAATGGCCGCTGATGTTAGGTTTTGAATTTGTTTAGAAAAAAGAGAGCACTTTTCTTTTGGAAAATTTTCTACTTTTTCACTAAGAATGTAGTAGATTCTCTGCTCGCCAAGAGATCTTAATTCATCGTGAAGAGTGAGAAGCTTCTCGTTTAATGTACATTGGTAATAAAGAAGAAGCATGACGCTTACTTGTTCTGGGTATCTCTTGGCCCACTCGAAAACGGCCTCAACATAGAGGTGAAGCATTTCTCTACCACTTTTTGCCTTCTTAACATGTCCTAGTGAAATTTTTTGATAAGTCCATAGGATATAGCGAACGGAGCTTTCAAAAATGAGCTCTTTCTCTTTAAAGTGGTAGGCCACATGAGCTCTTCTCGTTTCTATTTTCTCGGCAATTGATTGATAAGTGGTATTTTCTAATCCAATGCTAGAAAAGCATTCAATGGCCGCTTGAATGATTTCCATCTTCTTCTTTTCACCCTTACTAGGCTCTTTTCCAAAGATCGTTTCATTTCCTAAGTACTCAATCACAATAACTCCTCTCTGTGCACAGCACTATGCTTAAAACTTAACGCTAGGTCAAGAAAAATGGTACGCACGTATAAAAAAGTTGACACTTCTTCTCAAATAAGAGAATTTCTCCTCGGGAATTTGGGGAAATGAACATGACAATAATAAATGGATTAGAATTTGAACGTATTGGTAAAGGTGATCCAGTCCTTTGTCTTTCTGGTTTTGGTTGTTCAAATTGGAATTTTGATCTTTTAAAAAATCTCCTCGCAGAAAATGTAGAGCTAGTCCTTCTTAATAATCGTGGCATGGGGAACTCTGAACAAATTCCAAAAGGTCATCGTATTGATGATATGGCCAATGAATCAGTGGCCCTTATGAAAGAGCTTGGGTTTGAAAAGTTTCATGTTTTTGGCATTAGTATGGGCGGCTTTATTGCTCAAAAAATAGCGCTCAATCATAGTGAGTGTGTTCTAAGCTTAACTCTTGCATGTACCCTAAGTGGGGGAGAGGACTTTCCAAGTATTCAAAAGCTGACGGAAGAATCTGTGCGAAAGGGAAGAGAGTTTGCTGATGATGTGCGCGAGAGAATGATTTGTTCAATGACAATTCATCCAGAACTTTTGGGTAGTGAAATCTTTGATCACATTGTAAATCTTAGAGTTTCAAATGTTCAAGATGTCGAAGAAGTTGTGAAGCAACAAAAGGCCGTGGATATTTTTCTTGATGAAGTTCTTCCTCTTGAAACAATCAAAAGTCCAACCCTCATTATGACTGGACGAGAGGATCGATTCGTCTGCCCAAAGGCCAGTGAGGTCTTTCATAAAAAAATTAAAACATCACAATTAAAATATATTGAAAAGGCCGATCATCATTTCTTTTTAGAAAGATCAGCACAAAGCGCTAAGGCCTTTCTCTCTTTTATACAGGAGAATAACAGATGAATGACTTTTCTATGTCACTAAAAAGGGCCGCTGTATGGTTACCCGAAGAGTTTGAAGACTCTCACTATATTTCTGAACAATCGGGAATTCCTGAATTCGTTGTCCGTGAGAAAATGGGAATTACAAGAAAGTGTCGAGCTCCTCGTGAGATTGATCCATCATTCATGGCAATACAAGCAGCGAAAAAAGTTCTAAGAGGTATTGATCCGCTAAGCGTTGATTTGGTGATTTGGACTGGTTCAGAATATAAAGACTATCCTGTGTGGTCTGCTGGTATTTTTGTCCAACGTGAACTTGGACTTAAGAATGCGTGGGCCTTTGACTGTGCCGCACGTTGTTCTTCAAATGTTCTTGGATTGAAGCTTGCTAAATCCCTCATGCAAACGGATTCAAAAATTAATCGCGTTCTTCTTTGTGGAGGTCATAAAACGGGTGATCTTGTGAATTACAAAGATGAAACAAGTCGTTTTCTCTATAATCTCTCTGATGGTGGTTCAGCTGTTCTTTTAGAAAGAGGAGAGTCAAATCCTGTTTTAGAAACTTCGATGAGAACTGATGGTGACTTTAGTCTAGATGTGATCATCCCTGCGGGTGGAACAAAAAAACCTCTAAGAGAAAAACCATCGGCCGATGAATTCTATCTCACTTGTCCTGATATCGTTGGTATGAGAGAGCGACTTGCTGATCGTTCAATTGAAAACTTTCTTCATGTTATTAAAGATGCTGCGAGCTCTTCGATGGCCGATCGACCAATTGATTATCTCGCACTTTTACATATGAAAAAATCAGCACACGATGCCATTGTCGATGCTCTAGAGTTGAAAGGCCCACAAAGTATTTATATGGATCACTACGGTCACTTTGGAGCTCCAGATCAGGTCCTATCAATTGGACTTGCTGAGAAAAATGGACTCCTAAAAAAAGGTGATCACATTGTTTTAGCAAGTGCTGGTATTGGTTATACGTGGTCAGCTGTTTCTCTTCGATATGATGAAGCTATTTTTCAAGAAGAAGATTTAAAAGATTTAAAGTTTAATTAAGAAGGAGATTATATGAATGGTTTAAATACAAAAAGAGTTTTTATTACAGGTGCGGCATCTGGAATTGGTAGAGCGACTGCTCGACGATTTTATAGTGAAGGAAGTGAGCTTGTTCTCATTGATATGCCTTCTCTTAAAGAAAGTGAGCTTGAAAGTGAATTTCCTGAAAGAATGACTTACATTCAGGCCAATGTAACAAATTCTGAAGATATTAAAAAAATTGAAGCGCAAATGAATCAAGGTGTTGATGTTCTAATCAATAACGCTGGAATCACAAGGGATGCGACTCTTCACAAAATGACAGATGAACAATTTGATTCTGTTATCGATGTTAACTTAAAGGCCGTATGGAAGCTCTCACAAATTGCCACAAAAATTATGAAAGATAATGCTAAACCAGGTGTTGTTTTAAATGCTGCTTCAGTTGTTGCCCATTATGGAAACTTTGGTCAGTCTAATTATGTTGCGACAAAAGCTGCAGTCATTGGGATGACGAAAACCATGGCCAAAGAACTTGGGAAATACGCTATTCGTGTTAACGCTGTTGCTCCTGGTTTCATTGGAACTGATATGGTTAGAAAAATGCCTGAGAAGGTTATTGAAATGATGGAGGGAAAAGCTCCTTTAAAAAGAATTGGTGAACCTGAAGAAATTGGTGCGGCCTATGCATTTCTTGCAAGTGATGATGCAAGATTTATTACAGGGACTTGCCTAAATGTTGATGGAGGTCTGGTATTAGGTTAGAGCTTAATTACCAAATTGATCGCTGTCACGACGATGCTCCTTGGCTCGTTTTGATAAATGGACTTTTTGCTGATTTAAATTCATTTCAGGAAATGGTCCCTATTCTTAGTGAGAAATTCAATCTTCTTCGCTATGACTGTCGCGGGCAGGGAGAGAGTCCTTGCCCAAAGCTTGAAATTTATACCCTTGAAGATCACGTCAGCGATCTTTCTCTTCTTCTTGATTTCCTCAAAATCAAG
Source organism: Halobacteriovorax sp. GB3 (assembly GCF_028649655.1). Taxonomy (NCBI): domain Bacteria; kingdom Pseudomonadati; phylum Bdellovibrionota; class Bacteriovoracia; order Bacteriovoracales; family Halobacteriovoraceae; genus Halobacteriovorax; species Halobacteriovorax sp. GB3. Next base: position 294,705 of record NZ_JAQSLN010000003.1, on the reverse strand, counting down.
GAGTGTTGTTTTTTTGGTTTAAGTAATGGTGCGCGCGTGGCGATGGAATTTGCTTGTCAATCTCCCTCTCGCGCACGTGCTGTTATTTGTGCTGATGGTTTTGATGTGGCGAGCCCTCTTTTGAAATTGAAATTGGGTAGTTGGCTAAAGGCCCATGAAGTTGGTGGGGATCTTCTTCGCTTTGACATTGCGACTCCTTGGGTTTGGGGTGAGAGTCTCGTTGCCAAGAAGCCAGAGCTTGTCGATTATTATCGCAAGAGGGCCGAAAAGCGTGAGAGTTATGTTGTAAGTGCACTTATTAAAGGAGCACTAGAAGGGGATATCAATACTTGTCTCATTGGCTGCCGAGTTCTTTTTCTCGTAGGAAAAGAAGATCTTTTAACGCCTCCTTTTCTATGTGAAAAAATGCACTTAAAGCGCCTTGAAAAAGGTCTTGAAAGTCAATTTGAGATTATTGATGGTGGTCATGCGGCTCCAATTGAATATCCCCATCGCAGCGCTCGTCGCATTTTAAATTTTTTAAACGAACAATAAAACGAGGATTCTATGAATTGGATACATTTCTTGGAAGAGAATGCAAAGACCTACGCCAAAAAAGAGGCCATAATCGAGCAAGAGTCAAATCGTTCTTATACATATGAGCAATTAAATGCGATCGTCGATAAGTGGGCCCTCTATTTACAATCACAAAATGTAAGCGACGGTGATCGAGTTGCTTTTTTGGCAACAAATTGTCTTGAACACGTTCTTATACTCTTGGCCTGTGCTAAAATTCGCGCTCTCTTTGTTCCTTTGAATTTTCGTCTCTCGCAAGGGGAGTTGCAAGACACTTTAGATAGAATTGATTGCAAGATTTTTATCAGTAGAGAAAAAACGAATCTCATTGTTCATACGAAAAAAGTTTTACTAAGTGATATCGATCTCGAATTAAAGGGATTATTGATAAAAAAATATGCCTTAGATGAAGATCCTATTCTCATGCTCTTTACTTCTGGCTCAACAGGTCGCCCCAAGGGTGTTCTCTTTCATGGGCGCATGCTAAAAACCAATCAAATTGAAACATGTAGAAATTGGCAATTAGATCACAATGACTCGACACTAGTTGAAACACCATTTTTTCATACAGGTGGATATAATGTTTTACTTTTGCCCTTACTTTTTGTTGGGGGAACTTGTTATATTGCGCCAAAATTTGATATTTCAAATGTCATCGAAACAATCACACAAAAGAGATTGTCAGTGTATTTTGGTGTGCCGACAATGTTTCAAATGCTACAAGAGTCTGCTGCTTTTAAGACGGCCGATTTTAGTTCAATACGATTCTTCCTCTCTGGAGGTGCCGCAGCACCTATTGAGATGATTAAAAAGTATCAGGAAAAAAATCTTGGTTTTAAACAAGGTTTTGGCCTTACTGAAGTTGGCCCTAATTGCTTTGAACTTTCTGAAGAGTTTTCAGTTTCAAAACTTGGTTCAATTGGCCAAGCGATGAAGCACTCTAAAGTGATTGTCATGAAAGATGAGAAGATCGTAACCGAACCACACGTGATAGGCGAATTATTGATTAAAGGAGATCATCTCTGTTTAGGCTATTACCGCGACTCTAGAAAGTGGCACGAAAGCCTCTATCTTGGTTACTTTAAGACGGGGGATCTCGTTAAATTTGATGAAGATGGCTTTTTCTATGTCGTTGGTCGAATCAAAGATATGTATATCTCTGGAGGAGAAAATGTCTATCCTGCAGAAGTTGAAAAACAACTTCTCTCACACCCAAGTATTCTTGATGCCGTTGTCGTTTCAAAGGCCAGTGACAAGTGGGGAGAGGTCGGACATGCCTATTTAAAATCTAAGAGAGATCTTTCAATCGATGAACTTCGTAAGTTTTTAGGCGATAAACTCTCTCGTTACAAACATCCTCATACAATTGAAAAACTCTCGGAATTTCCATTACTTGCCAACGGCAAGATCGACCGTGTTAGTTTAAAAGAGCGGGCCAAAGGTAGAGAGTTTTGCTAAAAGGGTTTATGACTGATTCTATAGCAATTAAATTACGCAGATTCCTAGTTTTTCTTGTTTTATCACCCCTTGTTTTGAATACGAGTGTGGCCTTAGAAAAAGAAATCGACCTTGAATCTTTTAAGGGAAAGATCTCTCGTGTTACTGTCTCTGGTCTTTCGGCCGGCGCTTATATGGCCCATCAATTACAGGTTGCTTATTCAAAAGAAATTTCTGGAGCCGCTATCGTTGCAGGAGGTTTTTATCGCTGCGCCAATGGAAGTATGGTTCATGGAATCTACGGTTGCATGGCCGGTGATCTGATTGAAAAAGATTTTAATGAGGCCCTCGAAAAAATTAATGAATACGAAAGAGACGGTCTTATAGATCCTCTTGAATACTTAAAAGATGACCACGTCTTTTTATTTTCTGGAACTAACGATGTTATTGTTCATGAAAAGGGGATGCTTCTTTTAAAAGATTTTTTTGATCTCTATCCTGTAACTAACGTTATTAGCGATTTTTCATTTCCTGCTGGTCATGGAATGGTCACAGAGAGTCAGGGATCTGCTTGTGATGCAACAGGACTTGATAATAGACCTTGGCTTTTAAATTGTAATCGGGATCTTTCTAGAGAAATTCTTGAGACGATGGTTGATCGAAAGTTAAAAGCAAAGACACTGGCCAAAAGGTCAAATCTTTTTACTTTCTCTCAACTTCCCTTTATTAGCTTTGCTAGTGGGCTCGGAAGTTATGGTCACATCTATATACCTTCTAATTGTCTAAAAGGCGCAACATGTGATCTTCATATGGCCCTTCATGGCTGTGATCAAACACCTCAGACTGTAGGTGATGCTTTTATTTGGGATTCTGGTTACAATCAATGGGCAGAGAGCAACGATATTATCATTCTCTATCCATCGGCGAGCCGATCTTATATGGTTCCTCTTAATCCTATGGGTTGTTTTGATTGGTGGGGTTATACTGGCCCAAATTATGCTAATAAAAGAGGTGTCCAACCGGATGCTTTAATGAAAATGATTAGAACATTAAAACAAATCTTCTAATAAAAAAAGGCCCTTCTATGAGGGCCTTTTCTCTTATCTTCCGTAGAGTTCTCTTTTTAAATCATTGAGTGCTTTTTCAAGGTTCTTTGCCTGAGCTGTTAATTCGGTAGAAAGCTTGGCCGTATTTTCTGCTACTGTAGAATTTTCGTGGATAGAAGTATCAATGAGGTTCATGGCATCAGTGATGGCATTAACACCTGTTGCTTGCTCATCAGAGGCCTCCGAAATTTCTCTCATAACACCTGTCATCTCCCCAACGTTGCCAAGAATTACATCTAAAGTCGAACCACAGCGATTGGCCACATTGACCCCTCGATCAATTTTCTTTTGGCCTTCTTGAATGAGCGAGTTAACCTGATCAGTTGTCTCTCTAATAATTCGTTGAACTGTTTCAACACTTTCAGCAAGCATGGAACCAATTTCTGTGGCCGCATCGCCTGAAGACTGAGCGAGGTTACCAACTTCTTCGGCAACAACAGCAAAACCTTTTCCTTGCTCACCGGCCCTGGCGGCTTCGACTGAGGCATTAAAGCTTAGAAGCTTTGTCTGTGATACGATATCATTGATGACTTGTGCTTTTTGAGAGATCTCATTAATAATGGTAATAATTCTTTGAAACTCATTATTACTATTTTCAATTTGTTTAACGACTTGATCGTTACTAAGGCGGATGTCTTCAATTACGTGAATCATTTCTTCGATAGATTCCTTTCCTTCATTTGTAATCTTTAAATTCTCATCGGCCTTATCTGAAGAGGATTTTGCTCCTAGCGCACTTTTTTGTGCCATGGCATTGATTTCATCGAGAGTTGAAACCGTTTCTTGAATTGAGCTTGCTTGTTCTGTCGCTGAGCTGGCTACACTCTCTGAACTTTGTTGAAGCTTAACTGAGTTTCTATTCGTTACTTGAACAGTATCGCCAAGTTGCTTTTCAACAACGATGAGTTTCACGTAACTCTTATTGATAATAAGCCAAATAACAATTGTAATTGCGATAGCAAGAATTAAACCGATGGCCACCAGTTTAATTGTTGAAGCGACAATTTCTTTATTGATAATACTTTTTGGGATTTCAATCTCTGTATACCAAGGATTATTATTCGCTCCAAGACTGATTGGTTGAAATACGCGTAGAAACTTTTCTGTCTCATGAATATATGTTTTATTTCTATTCTTAGTCAGTGTTTCAAAGATTTTTTTATAGATCGGATTTGTTTTTATAATGTCTTTCCCAACTAAATCTTTTTGTTTTGTCTTTCCGGCAATGATTCCTTTTGCACTTATAATGAGCATCTTCCCTTGACCTTCATAGAGATCAATTTTATCTGTAATTTTTTGAAGATCGTTAAGAGCAATATCACCACCAGCAAGACCGACGAACTTTCCTTCATTTATGATGGGAACCGTTAATGAAGTCATAAGAACATCTACGCCTTGAATAGGATAGACGGCCGGTTCAGAGAAGACTTCTTTTAGCGTTGCTTTTGGTTTTTGATACCATTCTCCTGAAAAATCACTTAGAGAACTAAAGGCGAGTTTTCCATCAGAGGCCTTATTCCAATAGGGAGTGAAGCGTCCTGTTTCTTGATTCCCTTCTTTTCCAATCCACAAGCTATCTTCGTCGATATATTGATTTGCTTCAAATCCAACATAAGATCCGACAAGGTATTCGTGCTCTGTAATGATCTTCTTCAAAAGATCAATGGCCGAGTGACGGGACATGGTCATATTATTTTCCTTGCTAACAACGGCCTCCATTGTATGGGCAAGGTTTTTCATGGTTTTCATATTCTCATTAAGAATCTTTTCAATTTCTCTATTACTTTCTCTGGCATTACTCTCAGCAACGGCCACGGCCTTTTCAAAAGCGAGGTCATGATTTATTTTTCCTGAAATTGAAATAACCAATCCCGCAAGAATAAATATTCCAACGATGACGCTAAATAGGATTTTAAATTTTAAAGACTTTCCCTGAAGTGACATGATTCCCTCTATTTTTAATTTTATTTCTCTACTTTCGGTATTTTACAATAGAATTAAATTTTTTTATTGAGAAAATGAGATAGGGAAAAAAGAGCGGGAAGAAAAGAGGCCACTCTTAAGAGTGGCCTAAGGAAATGTATAATTAGAACCAGTAAGATATTCCAGAATTAATTTGCCAAGCGTGTTCCCAACCTTTCTCTACAACTTCACGTGTATAGCTAGATTGTGATCTTGCTCCTGGAAAGCGAGGCTCTTCCACACTTTTTCTCTCATGTGTTAGACCTAACTTAAAGTTTACTCTCTTAGCGAGTCTCCACTTAAGTGCCGCTTCTAGCATGTAGTTATTCTTTTTAAAGATCTGTCCATTGTTGTAATCGCCTTGACCAGAACCACCATCTCTCGCATCTGCTGTTGAGTAATCACCTTTATCGTGAGCAAGGGCCTTAACAAGAATAGCTGAAGCACTTGTTGCTACAGAGAATGTTTCGTTGAAGCGATATTCGTAACCTAATTGAATGTATTGTTCCCATTGCTTTTTAGCTGTGAAGCGATCGTTTTCGTGCTTTGAAACAAATCCAAACATATATTCAAACCAGATTTCTCTTTCATCATTTGCATCAGTCATAGCGATATCTAGGGCCCAGTCTGCGTGCGGATCGATATCACGCCAAAGGTAGATACCAGCGATAGAGTACTTTACACCATAAGCAGGTGTGTAAGTGAATTTGTTGGCAAAACCTCTTTGTTTTTTATTGTCCAGTGTATCAGTTGTTTCGTAGCTAATTGTACCGAAGTTATCACGTCCAAAGTCTGGCCCATCTTCTCTTGTGTAAAGTGGAGAAAGAGAGTTCCCGTAGTATGTGAATTGGTTAATAAAACCTGATCTGTAACTTCCGTTTTGAACAGTAAAAAGGATTTTCTTATCTTGATCTCTCCAAGAGTTTGAAGAATTAAGGATCGATCCACCATCGATATAAGTTGGTCTTGCGGCCCCAAAGTGCATTTGGTGAAAAGGAACTTTTCCTTTACCTGCTGAGAGCTTGAAGTTCTTTTGTGGACGCCAGCTAATTAGTGCTTCTTCGTAGATGTTATTTCTTTCAGAGAGATCGCCATCGAGATCAAGCTTAATTTTTGCTGACCAGTCTTCGTGACGGAAATAGAATTTTAAGTCGAGTGTGATGATTTCAGTTGAGACTTCTTCAATGTCTTTTTTTGTTTCAGTTAGGTTTCTGTTGTCTGTGTCGAACTTTTTTTGTTTTGATACGCTTAGTGCATCAATAACGATAAAGCCCTTAACGTCAAAGTCAGTTGCAAGTACAGAAGTACTTACAGAAAGAAGCGCTAATAAAGAAGCCAAATGTTTCACGGTGTCTCCCAGGAAAGTTGATAGTGCCCCTCGGATTTACCAGAGTGTCTTTAGTTTGGCCATGAATTGTTTTGTTAGGATTCTATAAAGATTGGAAATTGCAAGGATTTGTGGACTTCTTACAATCTGAGAGAAAAAAAATGGGGCCTTATGGCCCCGTATTTCTTAATAACCGTTACAGCGTTCGTATTGATCAAAATAGTGGTATTGATCGACAAAATAGGGTTCCTCACATGAAGATGCTGGTTTCCTATTCGTTGTAGAACAAGATGCTAAAGTTGCCAGTGCTAAGAAAAAGAAGACAGATAGTGTTTTTTTCATGTTGCTCTCCTGATGAATTATTCATCTTATCGGCAAAAGACTGACAAACTTGATAGGTCATTTGTAAGGAATTGATTAAGACTTCTTAGAATCTGCCTTTTTTTCACCCTTACAGCAGTCTTTCTTCTTTTCTAGACTACACTGTTTCCCGTCTTTTTTCGCCTTGGCACATTTTTCTTTCTTCATTTTACATTGCTTTGAAGAGCATTGTTTCTTGTCTTTATTACAGTGCTTTCCACCAAAATGTGAACAAGATGTTGAAAGTACAAGCATTCCAGCAAAGAGAAGTGTTGTTAATTTCATGTCGTTTCCTTTGTTAAGTTTGGCCTTATTATATCTTAGGATATATTTGAATTCATGGAATAAGAAAAATTGACCCACATGTTGTACGCGTAAATAGGTTTTCTTGAATGAAAAAGGCGCTCATCGTATCGAGTCCATGAAACTGACCTTTTAACTCTTCGTTTTCATGGATAAAAACGCAGTAGCAAGCTAGCGTAAACGGGCCCTCAAAGGCGGAGGAGAGAATGATATTTTTTTGACTTTTTTTCAACTCTTTAATTTGTTTAAGATCGAAATTAAGCCCTGGCTTTACGACAAAACTTGTCACTTGAGAGGGGATTCTCTTTTCACGAAGAGATTTCTCTAGATTTTCATCAAGTGCAATAGGGATATCGTTTATGGCAAAAAGTTCTTCAAAATTAGACAATGGTTCTTCAAAGTATTCAATAAACTCTTTCTTAGTAATTCCATTCCAAAATTGTTCAAGCTGTCTCTTAGAAAGTGATCGATTGGCATCTAAACGCAAGAGCGTGTCCTTAGAGCAATTTTCTATGATTTGGTTGATGTCGTGAATCTCTTTTTCAAGTTCATCGCGACCAATTTTTACTTTTATTCTTTTGGCCTTTAGGAGCTCTTTATTATTAAAACCTGGAACATGAAGAGAGTTAATTTGAATGGGAATATTTGTATAGCGCTCTTTTCTTTGAAATAAAAAGCAGCATTGGAGAGCGACTTTTAATTGGCAACTCACATCTAATTCACTGATTGATAATTCATCGAGTTGATAAAGTTCTTCCTTTGAAAGTTGCCCCAGTTCTTCTATTAGATCTTTAAGGCCTTTAGTGTGAAGTCCTTCAAGAGAGGAGAGTTCACCCATTAAAACTCCGTCTTTATGATCAAATTCAAAGCGAAGAAACTCTTTTTCAGTTAGAACTTTTTTACCAATGGTCATTGGATTTTTAAAGAGAAGTGAATCAATTTCTTTAAATCTTAAATGAGTCATAGGTCTTTTAAAAAACCAGTCCAGCAGAGAGGACTAAGCAAAAGAAAAAGAGATATTTCCCCGTATTGGCCAGGCAATCGTTTAACTTCTTATCTATAGGCTTAGTAAGAATATGATTCCATACGAGAATAAAGGCATAAAAGAGAAGCGTTGCAATTAGCACTGAGTTCTTTTGTAGTCTTGCATAAACCATAAAAGGAACAAAGCTAGAAACCCAAGCAAGTCCTACCGTGAAAAGGCGTGCTTTCTTTTCTCCTAAAAAAGTTGCAATGGTTTTCTTACCCTTTTTCTTGTCACTATAAAGATCACGAAGATTATTAATTCCCATAATCGTTGCAGAGATAAATCCTGGACCTAATCCTAGAGTTAAAAGCAGCTCGTGATTGGTCGATCCAAAAAGATAACCTGCACCCCAAAGTGCGATTGGTCCAAAAAAGAGAAAAGCAAAAACTTCACCAAGCCCGTAGTAACTTAGTGGAAAAGGTCCACCAGTATAGGCCCAGGCAAAAAAGAGCGAGCTAAGGCCGATGACTACAATAGGAAGCCCCCCTTGAATCATGAGATAGATTCCAACTAGGAGTGCTAATGTCATAACAAAGAGACAGCCTTTTTTAACCTCGTTAGAACTTAGAAGATTTGAACTTGTAACACGAGTTGGCCCAAGTCTATCTTCGTCATCGAGTCCTCGAATACCATCGTAATAATCATTGATAAGATTACTGGCAATTTGTAAGAGGACAGCGCAGATGATCGTTAGAAAAAAGATGAGTGCGGGAAGAGTCTTATTGTCATAATACGCTGCAGCCGCTGCAAGTATGACAGGTGAAGCTGCAGCAAATAACGTTTTTGGTCTTGAGGCCAAAAGCCAGGCCTGAGTTTTACTCATATATCCTCTTATAATTTTACCGTTTTTAACTTCTTGTACACTTCGATGTTCTCATTATTATCGAGGACTACTTCTATGAGTGTTTTTTCTTTGTCCTCATAGTAATTGTTGAGTGCTTGAGAGTATTCATTTGATGTTTGAACTTTCTTATATTGAATACCAAAGGCGCTACAGATGGCCCCAAAATTAATATTGTGCTCTGTGATCATTGGCGCAAGAATTTCTTTTTCACTTGCAATTGGCAAGAGAGTGAAAATTCCGCCACCTTTGTTATTAACTAAAATAATTAAGTTGTTTTTTTTATGCTCTTTGAAATAATGAAGGGCGTTTAAATCGTGAAATAAGCTGACATCTCCTGTAACGAGAGTGACTTCTTTTTCAAGAGCATCACTAATTCCAAGGGTTGTACTTACCATTCCTTCTATGCCACTTACGCCTCGATTGCAAAAAATTTGTAATTCTTTTTTCTCACTTGGATGAATGAAGCTGTCAAAAGATCGAATGGCCGTGCTATTGGCGATAAAAACGGATTCCTTACTTGGGATTTGTTCAATGAGTGTTTTACTGATCGATGGAAAACTTAGAGGGCCATTTTCAATGAGCTCTCTTTTTGTTTCGACAAAATTTATCCAAGGGCATGATTCTTTTTCTTGATGAGAATAAGTGAGTTCTTTTCTTAATAAGGAAAGAAAACTTCCTAATTCACACTCATAGCGTTCATGATAAGAAAAACCGGTATCTTCTAAATCCATTGATTCACTAATAAGAATTGATTCAATTTGCGGATTTTCTTTTAGATATCGATAGTAGTGCTTACCTGTTAAACGCCCTCCTAAATGGATGATTAAATCGGGCAGGTGAGTGTTAAAGTATTCATAGACCTCTGGGTGATCCATGCTGGGAATACCTCTTGTCCTCTCCATTGATTTCAATGGAAAGAGATATTTCACTGAGCTTGAAACATCGAAGAATGCATCAAATTGATTCTCTTCGAAAAAAGATCGAATTTCATTTTTGGCCTTGGCCGTATTTTTTCCAACAATAAAAAGAGGAGAGTTCGCTCTTTGAATTTTCTCTTTTAATAAATTAACGGCCGAATCATCAACTGTGAGATAGTTTTTGTGATAAGTCGTTTCAAGGGAATCGTTTTCAAAATAGGACTGAGCATGCTTTTTAAACGTTTCTCCAATAGGTCCCTTCGTTTTATCGAGAGGCTCTCTAAGAGGAAGGTTTAAATGTACCGGTCCAAAAATAGGAGCATGTGCTCTGTGAACTAGTTGATCAATTGCTTTTGTCAGCGCAGAAACTGGAAAAGAGTCACTTGGTGCATCAAGGTTAAGATTATACAGTGAGTATTTTCCAAATAGATTTTGCTGGTCAATGGTTTGGTTAGCATCAACGAGCGAGAGCTCTTTTGGTCTATCTGAAGAGATGACGATAAGGGGAAGCTTATCTCTTTTTGCTTCAATGAAGGCCGGATAGAAATTGGCCATGGCCGTACCTGAAGTACAAACTAAACAGGCAGCTCGATTGGTTGCTTTCGAATAACCAAGAGCTCTGTATGAGAGAGATCTTTCATCGATACCCTCAATTATATTGGCCTTTGAATTATATGTGATGGCCGCAATCATTGGTGCATTTCTCATGCCAGGGGCAACATAGAAATCAGTGATTCCTTGGCGCGTGAGTGATTCCACAATGAGGGCACACCAGAGACGATTAATGTTTTCAAAGTTCTTCATAGCATTTCTCTTTGGAAAGGAGATTAACTTTGGAGATAGGAGATGAAGTGATTCATCTTTATGCCTGTCTCTTCCCATTCTTGTTCAGAATTTGAGCCTGTAACAATTCCTGCTCCGCCGTAGATATGAATGCGATCATTTTCAAAAAGGGCCGATCGGATGGCCACGGCAAATTCTGTCGAATCACCACTTATATATCCCATCGGTGCTGCATAGAGGCCACGATCAAAAGGCTCTAGCTCATTGATAAGACTTAGGGCCTTTTGACCTGGCAGTCCACCAACAGCAGGAGTAGGGTGAAATGTATTAATGAGCACAGCAAAGTTATCCTTCTTTGTTGTGTAGGCTTCAACCTTTGAATGAATATGTTGTACGTAATGAAGTTTGAGGACTTCTTCAATTTGCTTAACTTCAGGTCTTAGACCTAAGTTTTGCATCTTCATTTTTATTGTATTCGTTACTAAACGGTGTTCCTTGATTTCTTTTGGCGAACTCTTAAGATCGTTCTCAAGAAGTTTGTCCTCTGCTTCGTTTGGACTTCTCTTTCTCGTTCCTGCGATAGAGTCAATTTTTAAAGAGTGATGTTCTTTTAGAAAGAGTCTCTCAGGAGTTAGAGTTAAGAATGATCTTTGTTCATCTATTTGGATAAAGCCTAAATAGCTTTCATTGGCCTTTTCATGAAGCTCTTTTAAAAGAGTGAGAGAGTTTACTTGATCGTTACAAATAACAATTTTTTTTCTCGCTAACACTACCTTGTCGAGATTATCTCTTGTAAAAAAATCAAGGCTTGTTGAGATCATGTGATCCCAAGTTTGTTTGCCTGGGGTCTCTATTACTTCAAGTGTAGAAGGGCTTCTTCTTTCAATAATGTCTTCATGTGTTTCAAATTCTAAGCAGTGGTTAAGAGCGAAGGAGTATTTAGCCTTCTCTCTTGGATTACTTAAAATTTTCTTTGGAAATTGAATGCGTGCAAGTGTCGATTCAGCTTCTTTAATGAGACAAACTTTTGGTACAAAGAAAAAACATTCGCCAAGATCGCCCCATTCAGTGTCGCGACTTGAGTTTGTATCAAAACGTTGCGCTCCAATAATGTGAATCTTTGAGCACTTCTCAGTGATATCGAGAATTTTATTATAATCACTTTTTTTAGTGAATGTTATATTTGAACCAAGTCCTAGAACTTCTTTTCTCGATCCTTGATCGAAGCCTCTTTGTTTAAAGAACATACGAGGAGAAGCCTTCGCAAATTGAGTTAGCTCAATAAGATCAAGATTTGCTAGAGGAAGATCAATGCTGATGTATTCATTGGCCTTAATCTTCTTTAGAAAAGACTCGTCAAAACTCTCTTTACTTAGGTCGCGAATAGCATTTAAGACGCGGGCCTTAAGATCAATCAAGTGAAGCATTAGTGCTTATCTCCAATGTAGAGTGTGGCAATTCCAAATGTTAATTCATAACGGTGAACATTTTTAAGATTTGCATTTCTCATAAGTTGTTCAAAGTCATCGCCATAAGGAAAGTCTTCAACACTCTCATTGAGGTAGCTATAAGCATCTTTGTGTTTTGAAAGTATATTTCCTACGAATGGTAGAAGATGGCGAAAGTAGAAAAAATAGATCGCGCGAATTAAAGCATTCTTTGGTAGTGAAAACTCCATAATCATACAGCGACCACCAGGTCTTAGAACTCTTTCAATATTCACAAGGGATCTCTGTGGGTCTGGGAAGTTTCTAATTCCAAATGAAATTGTCGCTACATCGAAAGTTTCATCGGCCGCAGGAATCTCAACGCCATCACCAATATGAAGGGCAACTTTATCTGTTAGACCTTTTGCCGCAACTTTTTTCTTACCAAGCTCAACCATTCCTTTAGAAAGATCAAGTCCCGTTACTTTTTTTACTTTTTTATCTTTAATAAGAGTTAAGGCAACATCACCTGTTCCTGTGGCAAGATCTAAAACTTCTAAATCATTTTTCATTGGAAGATTTTTCTTAATCTTATTTCTCCAATAAATATCAATTCCAAAAGAAAGCAGGTGGTTGAGAAAATCGTACGTTCCTGCAATCTCGTCAAAAATTTTATAGGATTCTTTCTTTCTGTTATCCAGAGTATCGGCCATGTCTTATCCTTCTATCTTATGAATACTTAATGCTTTTTATCCTTATTTTGGCCCTCTTTCAAGTTGAAATCTCCATATGCGTTAAGGTCTATAAATTGTCGCGGCCCCATGCATTTCCTAAGTTTACAAAGGCCCAACTAAAATGTTACAACTTTCCAATATTACATCATTAACTCGTTAGAAATTATTTATGTTTCAAGATTTTTTAGCATCCATTCCAGAAAGTGTCCTCGATGAAGTTCAAGACTTAAATCTTGATATTGAGTCTGAAAACTGCAACAAGGCCATTGAAGAACTTCTTCAACAGTCTGTTCTTGTCGGTGGAAAGAGACTTCGTCCTCTTCTTACTTACTTGATGGGTAACCTATTTCAGGTTAGTGCGAGTGAGCTTTCTCCTTTTGCAAAGGCCATTGAGTTAGTTCATGCTGCAAGTCTAGCTCATGATGATGTTGTTGATGATGCGAGTACACGTCGTGGCGAGCCTTCAATTAATGCGCTAGCTTCGAATCAAAAGGCAGTTCTCGCTGGAGATTATCTTCTTGCAGATGTCATTTATACTCTTGCTCATAAAGGTGATCTGACAATTGTTCAAAATATGAGTCTCGTCATTCAGGCCCTTGCCGAAGGTGAGTGGATACAGCTTGATGCCTCAGGTTCAAAAAAATATACTCGTGAATTAATCAAAACGATTGCTATGAAAAAAACGGCAAGTGTTATGGGTTGGTGCTGTTGGGTAGGTGCTTATAAGGCACAGAAGGGATCTGAATTGGAAAGGGATGCAAAGACTTTTGGTGAGAAAGTTGGAGTTGCATTTCAGTTGATGGACGATACCTTAGATTTTTCTAAAGACTCAAAGAAAGATAGTTTATTAGATGTTCAAAACGGCATTATCAATTCCGTTCTCTTCGAGTGGCTCGAGTCTCACCCAGAGGCGAAAGCGAAGTTTGAGGCCGGAGAATCTATGGCCCAGGTCTTTGATTCAAGTGATATCGCCGAGTCTTGTACAATCGTTGAAAATAGAGCGCTTGATCTTCTAAGAGAGGCCAGAGAGCTACTTGATTCAATGAAAGAAAAACTTGATCTTGATGAAGCAGGTAGTGCTCACTACGAGCAGGCCAAACTTCCTCTTTTAAAGATTCTAGAATATCTCGCAAAGAGAAAATTTTAGATTTTTCTATCTCTTGTGTAATTCCAAACTAAGTGGAGATCTTTTTTATAAGGTTTTCTAAGCATCTCACTTTCAGCGACAAAGTCGGCAGTTGCTTCATTACAAGCGAGAACCGTGTTCCAAAGAGTGGCAACTCTCAAGAGTGCCTTGATATCTGGGTCGTGGGCCTGGGAAGTAAGAGGGTCCCAAAAAAATACAAGAACATCGAGCCTCTCTTCAACAATCGCGGCCCCTAATTGTTGATCTCCTCCAATTGGCCCACTTTTATACTTGATGACTTTAAGTCCCGTTTCTTTTTCAATTTGTACACCAGTTGTTCCAGTGGCAAAAAGTTGGTGGTGTTTAAGCTTTTCTTTGTGGCGATTAACCCAATTAATAAGGTCTTTCTTTCTTTGGTCGTGGGCAACGAGGGCTATTTTCTTCTGCTCGTTCATTGTACTCATATTAATTCCTATTTCGTACAAGTCGGTACGCGAAATGAAATATCTTTAAAGGCCATCTTACAGCGATCTTTCGCACTAGGGGAATGTCTAGGGAATTTTCTTAAGACATATTCTTTGAACATTGATTTATCATCCGCCGCGGGAAAATTATTCTTTGCTTTAAGGATTTCAACCTCAACATAGCACTCTTTGAAACCTGTACCTCGAATGATTTGGGTTAGGTTTGCGTAGAGATCCCCTGGTCGAATTTCTTTTTCGTTATTAAAGAGAGAAACATTGTAGTTCCTCTCTTTAAGTAAATCGATAAATTGTTGATAGAGAAGGGCATTGTCGTTTGTTTTTTCATAGACTTTTAAGTTGCAGCTTTGGTGACGTACTTTATAGTACTGAGCACTCGCCTGTATGCTTAGAAGTAGAAAAAATGAGATAAAATATTTCAATGCAATCTCCCTTAAGTTTCTCACCACCAAAACAATTATAGAATGAAGTCGCGATAATCTTCCTTGCAAGCGAGTTCAACATCTTTAATCTCTTTAGGGATCATGCTTGAAAGGTTCTCGTAACCCTTATCTGTGATAAGAATATTATCTTCTATTCTAACACCAATTCCGCGCAATTCACTTGGAATTTTTGCGTTAGATTTAGGAAAATAGAGACCTGGCTCGACTGTGAAGATGACTCCTTGCTCGAATTTCGTTTCTTCAAATTCATCTGTTTGGTAAGGGTTTTGATCATGGACATCAAGTCCGAGCCAGTGCCCTGTTCCGTGTGGATAGAACTCTCTAAAGCTTTGTGTCTCTAGTGCTTGTTCAAGTGTTTGATCGAGGACTTTTAAGTCAATAAGACCTTGCGCTAAAACACGACAAGACTGCTCGTGAATTGTCTTTAGTGATGAACCAATCTTTGACTTTGCAAGTGATGCTTTTTGCGCTTCAAGGACAATTGAGTACACTTCTTTTTGCATACCAGTGAATGTTCCATTGATAGGGAAGGTTCTGGTGATGTCTGTAGCATAAAGGTTAAGCTCACTCCCTGCATCGATAAGCAGAAGATCACCATCATTTAGCTCTTGATTATTTTCAATATAGTGAAGAATATTGGCATTATCGCCACCGGCGACAATGTTGTCGTAGGCATTTCCTTCTGAGCGGTCTTTATTGAATATATATTGCATTAAGGCCTCGACCTGCTTTTCTGTTTTTCCAGGTGCTGCAAAGGCCATGGCCGCACGATGGGCCTTGTTTGTTGCTTCCATCGCAAGCTTCATAAATTGCACTTCTGTTTGATCTTTGATTAAGCGCATTTTTTCAATGAATGGATTAAGATGAAAGAAATTAAGTGGAGGTGCCGTTTCTTTTGTTCTCTTCTTTTTAAAGAGCCCCTGACAAACTTTGCGAACGTTCATAAAGAGGTCCGTGTTATCAAACATATCCATATAGAGAGACTCATGACCAACGAGGTAGTCGCCAATGCGCTTTTCAAATTCATTGATCGGGTAGGTCTCATCAACTTCCGTCATCTCTAGAGCACGTTCAGGGCCTATGATTCGTCCGGTCCACATTTCCATAAAAGGATCGCGCTCTCTGACAAAGAGGATCTGTTTTTTTTCTGGATAAGTTGTGAGTACTAAAATGGCATCGTGCTCAGGGTATCCTGTAAGATATTTGAAATTACTATTTTGGCGAAAAGGAAATTCTGTATCGTTACTTTTTGTCACTAACTCTGCTGAAGGAATAATGGCGATTCCTTTGGCGATCATATCATTGAGTGTTTCTCTTCTTTTTTTGAAATCTGTTGTAAGCATTCTTACTCCGTTTTTGTATTTTTAACTAAATTATCACGTTAAATACACATTGGTAAGAATTGAAAAAGGGCCCAGTTTGGGCCCTTAGATGATATAAGTGTTGTCTGAGTATGTCGCGTCTTGTTATTAAAGTTGACGACAGCTTTGGTAAAACCCTGAAGAGTAGTTACAGTCTTGAAGAGCTTCTTGACAGGCCTTGGCCTCAACACCAGTTCCACGTCTACCAGTAACTGTTGCAGTGTGATAATCAACAAATCTTCCTGTTCTGTAGTTGTATCTCTCTACAGTACAAGTTCTTGTAACACGTTGACCGTAGTCAGGGTTACCATTATCTCTTCCGTTACCGTCACAGTATGCTCTTGGATTTCTTCCATTTCTCTGTCTACGATCTAGGTCTCTTTCACATTCTCTTTGCGCTTCACGACAAGCTTCTCTTTGTGAGTAGGCTTCACCGATGAAAGAATCAATAATATTTCCATTTCCTCTTCTTAAATTAACTGTACAGTAATCAAGTGATGGAGTTGGATATGGGTTGTAATCGCCATTTGAAACACACCTTAGGCCTCTATCTGTACCCCTCCTGCTCCTTCTTGCAAGATCTCTGTTACATTCTCTTTTAGCGTCACGACAATTATAAGCTCTATATGTGTCGATTACTGCACCTGTTCTCGACTCTAGTCTAGCTGTACAATTAGCACTTGCGTATGTTGAAGCTGCTAAAACGATTCCTGTTACTAATGCTTTCATCATGTGGTCTCTCCTTTTTGGTTGCTTAAGTTCAAAATAGAAAAGAGCTGACCATAAGACTAGGAGAGGTGGTGATATTTTCAAAAAAAGGCGCTGTTTGTAATAATTTGTAAGAAAACAAATTTACTTTTTGCGAGATTTCTTGACTATGGGGCGCAGTTTGTCCCTGGATTAAGCAGCTTTTTGAGCTGCTTTGATATCCTCAGCAAGAATAATTTTACAAACTTTTTCAAAACGGCTCGGATCCATAGGCTTTTTCATGACATAACAAAGATTGTCTTGAGTAAAGTTGAGCGCCTGAGGGACAGCTGTGATGAGGATCAGTGGTGTCTCTGAATTAGGGTTTGAAGCGGACTTTAATTTCTTTGTGAAGTCGAGACCGTTCATATAAGGCATGTTTACATCACTAATGATGAGATCATATTTTTCGTTGAATGAAGTATTAAGGGCCTCCATTCCGTTATCGTAAATATCAAATTGTATTTCAAAAAATTGAGAGAAGTAATCTTCTAAAAATTCTTGATAAAACTCACTTAGCATCGATTCGTCTTCAGCAATTAGAATTTTTAATGTCTTCACTTAGGCCTCTCAAAGTAATTGAAAATGATTTACTTAAGATTTTATCGAATCTTGGGCCAAAATATTTAATTAAGAATGAATCAAGATTATAAAAAGCCCCAAGATCTGAGTAATCTCAAGATCTTGGGGGCTTTATTATTTGATGAGGTTGAGTACTTTATCGCGACCGATAGTGCGAATAAATCCGGCCAGTTTTGGCCCTTTCTCTTTAGAGATTAAGATCTTGTAGAGAATAGAAAAGGCATCTGCTGGCGTGATTTCAACAGCATGGATGATTTCATACATTTTTTCGTGAAGATCTTTGTCCGACTCTAGTTCGCTCCACTCATCTGATTCGATATATTGAGCAAATTCAGCAAGAAACTTCTCTTGTAGCTCATCTGTTTCAACTTGTGGACGTTCTTTATTAACTTGGAACTTAAATTCTTCTGGAGCATGGTTTTCTAGCCAGAAGAGGGCACAATTTGAGCGCTCATTAAAACGACGAAGATCTCTATCATTTTTAATATCGGCTTCATAGGCCTTCTTTGTTTGTTCAATATTTCCTTCATTAATCTGAAGAACGTTACAAAGGTGTCTAAATGATGGTTGAATTGGGCACTCTTTTGGCATTTCACCAATTTGTGAAAGTTCGAGAACTCTCTTGGCCATGTTGACCTTTTTTTCGTTTCCTGTTTCAACACCATAAGCAAGTCTTTCTTGGCGATCAAAGTCTTCATACGTTTTTAAAACATCGAGATCGAAGCTTACTGCGAAATCAACATTTGTTTTATATGAGGCAAAGATCCATCTTAGCATTTCTGGCTCATAGATCTTTAGGACATCGTTAACTGTGATGAGGTTCCCTTTAGAAGAGCTCATCTTTCCACCGAGACCTTTGATAGAAACAAAGTCGTATTGCACATAGATTGGTGCTTCCCAGTCAAAGATCTTTACAATGTCTTTTGCCGTTGTAAAAGATCCTCCTTGAGAAGAGTGGTCTTTCCCACCTGGTTCGAAATCAACTTTTTCAAACGCCCATCTCATTGGCCAGTCAACTCGCCATGGAAGTTTTGCTAGAGAAGTGTCATTGAGATCGATCTTACCTTCATGGCCAGTTTCATTGTGCTTGTAAGTTAGAATGCTCTCTCCGTCCCACCCTGTGATTGTTGTCTGATCTGTTTTATATTTTTCACAGTAGACTGAAACTGGATAGTAGTCATCTCCATAAGGAGTTGTACGGTATTGGTTTAGGATATCTCTAATTTCAATTCTCTTATTGAGAGCGTGCTTAATCTGTTCTTTGTAATCACCGGCGCGATATTTCTTTGCTTGATAAATTGGCTCAACCGCAACTCCAACTTTCTTTAGTTGTGCTTCGAATGAATGCTCGTGGTGAGCAGCATATGATTCGTGCTCTCCATATGGATCTGGAGTATCGACGATTGGTTGAAAGAGATATTCTTTCAGTTCATCTTGTTTTGGAAGATTGAGTGGCACTTTTCTGAATGTGTCGTAGTCATCCCAGCTAAAGATGAAACGAACTTCTTTACCGCGCTCTCTTAGAGCTCTTGCCACGAGATCAACAGTAATGACCTCTCTGAAGTTACCAAAGTGAACAACACCAGAAGGTGTAATTCCACTAGCGACGACGTAAGAGTCTTTATCACCTTTTTGGCGAATGATACGGTCGGCCGTAATATCGGCCCAGTGAATGAGTGGTTTTTTCGTTTGTTCAGTCATTTCGACCTCATTTATGAATGTTATTTATAGTTAAATAGGGGTTACAAAGGGCGATTTTAACAGGGAAAATGCTATGAGTAAATTATTTGATTCATATAATCAGAGGGCCTCTAAAGAATTTATCGGCCCTAGCTCTGTGAATGTAAGTAATCTCTAATTGTAAGCTCGACAATGAGCCCCTTTGGCGTAGAGTTCTTAAGAACAAGATTCCCGTCGTGACTTTTTGCGATTTTGTGGACAAGACTAAGGCCTAGTCCAAATCCTTTGGCCAAATGTTTTGTCTTGTCATCTCGATAAAATCGATCGATGGCCTTGGAGAGAACTTCTTCACTCATTCCTTGACCATTATCAACAAAACTAAAATTGATTGTTCCATTTGATTTTTTACATGTCATAGTCAGTTGGCACTCGGGACCAGCATATTTGATGGCATTTTCAATAATATTTTTAAAGGCCATATAAAGAGATTTCTCGTGGCCTAGAAAATTAATATTGTCGCCTTCAAAATGAAACCTATCTTCCAATTGTGTTTGATAAATGGAATTGAGTTCATCAAAAATAGTTTTTGCATGAAGAGTCTCTAGATTTTCACTGGCCTTATTTTTGTCAAAGCGGGCAAGCATCATCAGATGATCGAGAATTTCTTGAAGCTCTATAGCACTCTCGAGATTTTGTTGAATGGTTTCTTTGTACTCTTGTGCTTGGCGATCCTTTCGAAGGGCAACTTCGGCCTCGCCGCGAATAGCGGCCAGAGGGCTTCGAAGTTCGTGAGAGGCATCACTTGTAAATTGAGCGAGGCGTTCTTCGGATTGGCGCCTTTTTTCTATTTCTTCTTGTAGTTCTTTATTGAGATCGCGCTGCTGTTCGATTCCCGATCGTAAAAAGAAGGTAATGACAAAGAGAATGGAAATGCCAACGGCAAAGACAATCTTTATATGCTCTCCGCGCTTAATCTCTTTGTAAAAAGGAGATTTTTGATAGATGGTCATTGGAATTTTCATTTCTAGGTGCCATGGGCGATTGTCGTGGATATTAACTTTGTCGGTATAGAAAAAATACTGCTCTTCTTTTTTTGACCATTGTCCAAGCTTAGTTAAATCGAGATTAAACGAAGAATCAGGTCGTGTAAGAGTGAAAAATGGTCCATCAAAGATTTTTATAAGGGAGTCTATTTTAATGACTGCCGATAAAATTCCATGAAGTTCACCTCGTTTATCATAAGTTGGAATTGAGTAGATAATACCGAGACGATCATCTGTTCTAATTTTATCAAAATGGGGGCTCTCACTCTTAGTATTGTCACAAGTGATGAGTTCATCTCCACTGGTTGCAGGGTAGTCGAGTTTTTCAAAGGAGTTAGACTTTGGGAATTTTTCTTTAAAAAATGACAATTGCTTTTTTATGTCATTCATTTCGTAGATTTCAACTTCACTGCTACCGTGATCGCTTTTGTGGGCCTTTTCTTCGTGCTCGTGGTGTTGTTCGTTTTCAAATTTAACGATACCTCGAGGAAGCTTTGTCGAATCATCCCATTGATTGAAATCGGTAGAAACGGGAGTGTAGTACATTTCAGAAATTTTCGTCTTCTCTTCAAGATTAGCATAGAGACTCTCATAGAGCTCTTTTCGATATTTAACTTCTGAAGGGGAGTTTAGTGAGACACTAATTGATCTAAGTCCAAGATAGATGTGTTCGAAGTGTCTTTCTATCTGGGAGCGGGTGAGAATGAGCTTTTTATAATTTTCACGATAAAACTCTGCTTGAATACTGGCTTCATTAATATGGCCATAGTGCTTGATGCCATAGAAGATAATGAAGAGAATAAGTGAGTAAATAAAAAGCTGAAGTTTTCGCATAAGTATTAATCCTGCTCGATCATATAGCCTAAGCCGCGAATCGTTTTGATGTGGGAGTTCTCTCTTCCCTGATCAATCTTCTTACGAAGTGATTTTATATGAACATCGACAATATTGGTGGCGCTATCAAAATTGTAGCCTTTTACATTTTCAAGAAATTGAGAGCGTGTAACGACTTTGTTAATTCTTTGAAGTAAATAAACGAGTAAATCAAATTCAGTTTTTGTTAATTCAATGATCTCTTCATTCAAATAGACTTTATGTGAATCAATACTAACTTTCAGATTATCGTGAACAAGGTATTGTTCTTCTCTTTTTTCACTAATATCGTTAATCGATCTTCTAGCGAGGGCCTCGATACGAACCAGCAATTCTTCAAAGGCAAAGGGCTTGGTTAGGTAATCATCACCTCCCTCTCTAAAGGCCTTCAACTTGCTATCGATATCATCTTTTGCCGTTAAAAAGAGAACTGGCGTTTTCTTATCATAACTTCTAAGAGAGCTTAGAAATGTCATACCATCGATGTAGGGCATCATAATATCACTGATAATCACATCAAATTGATGGGTTTTTGTAAATTCAATGGCCTTCGCTCCATCGGGAGCATATTCAACGACGTGGCCTTCTTCTTTGAGCCCTTTTATGAGAAAATGGGCCAATTTTTCCTGATCTTCAATAATTAAAAGTTTCATAAAGATAGTTTACCATTATATATCACCTTGAAAACATAAGGTTTTTTAGATTTCATCAAATCTTCATCTTGGGATTAGCGAAAATTCATCTTTATTTGCGATGATATCTCTAGTGAAGGAGAAAATCATGAGTCAAACAATAGAAAAGAGCAAAAATCAAAAGCGTGCACTCATTTCAGGGCGAGCTCTCATCTTTATTTTTGGTCTCCTTGTTACGGCCTTCTACTTCGTTGCCATCGCAGGTCTTTTTCTCTTTTTGAATCAACTATTACCTTGGATGAATCAAGGTGTTCTAAGTAGTAGACAGTGGATTGTGAATCTGTCTCTTTTGACACTCTTTACTCTTCCCCACAGCCTGCTCTTGGAGAAAGGGCCAAGAAAGTGGGTTGCTAAAATTTTTCCAGCTAAAATATTTATGAGTGTTTATAGTTTTCATGCAACGAGTACCCTTATTTTAATGTATTTCTTTTGGAATTCGAGCTCAGCAATGGTTTGGAATTTTCACTTTGGCCCAGGCCAAGTCATAGTGATCTTCTTTATGTTGTTGAGTTGGCTTTTTATGGGTGTATCACTGCATTTTTCTGGACTTTTTCACCATGCTGGTATCGCTCAGTGGACAAGTTACGTCTTTAAGAAAAATTATGAAAAAATTAAGCCCTTTCAAGGTCCTTATCGCTATATGAGACATCCAATTTTGATATCATTTTTTCTAATGATTTGGATTAGACCTTCAATGAGCTTGGATCAATTAATTTTAAGCGTTTATTGGAGTGTTTATCTTTATGTAGGGATGCTTCTTAAAGAAAAGAGATTGCAAAAGTCGAAACTTTTTCAAGAATACAAAAAAGAAGTCTCGATGATTCCTTTTTACAATGAAATTTCAAAAGTCTTTCCTTTAAAATGGAAGGTAGAGGAGCGTTTATGAAAAATATAATTTTCTTGTCATTTGGGATTGTTCTCCTTTGTCTAGGGACGAGTGCGAAAGAATATGAATTCAAAGATTTTGAAAAGGCGAAAGAGAGTTCTAATTTTCTAGAGTTTCAAGTCGTCTCAACTAAAATAGGTCTTTGGTCTGATAAGGTTATCGGTCATGTTAAAAAATTTAACACTGAGGCAGTCATTTCAAAAAGGGGAGATCTAATTTCTTCTAAGAATATGAAAGTTGAATTTCCCGTCGAGATGATGGACACTAATAGTGAAAGTCGCGATGAAAAATTGCATAACTTTTGTCTGGCAAAAAAAGATCATCCAACGATTAGTCTTGTTATCACGGATGAGGTTCTTTTTAATGGGAAAGAGCACATAGTTGAGGGGACTCTCAACATAAGGGGAGAGTCAAAAAGAGTTAAATTGACTCTTAAAATAAATGAACTTGAAAAAGGACGTTATGAAATTTCTGGATCGGGACTCTTTAGCTTAAAAGAACTTTCCATTCCAGACCCTAGTATTGCCGTAGCTAAACTTTCTGATGAAATTACAATTAGATTTCACTTTCAACATTAAGAGGAAATTATGCCAAAAATAATCCATGTGGAAACTCTTTTAAGTGAACACGAATACGATCAAAAAGAAGTCTTCGATGTTTTAAAAGATCTTTGGAAAGAGAAGTATTTTAATCTCGATCGGATTGAAAAGATCTTTGAAAATACTAGTGTGGGAAAGCGCTATTTTCCTGTTGAACTATCAAGATATAAAACTCTCGATACTTTTGAAGATAAGAACAATGCTTGGCAAGAAGCTGCTAGAAGGCTTGCACCAAAACTTGTTACTAAGCTCATTGAAAATTCTGGCGTTGATACTGATTCTATCGATCTCTTTTGTAGCAATAGTGTAACGGGATTAAGTGTTCCTTCGATTGAATCAATCATCATAAATGAGATTGGTCTAAAAAGAAGTACGATTCGTCTACCAATCTTTGGATTAGGTTGTTTGGCGGGAATAGCTGGTTTAAACAGAGTATGTGATTTCTTAAAAGGATCACCTAAGAGTGCGGCCCTTTTTCTTTCAATCGAGTTTTGCAGTTTAACAATGCAAAAAGAAGACTTGAGTATGGCCAATATCATTTCAAGTGGTCTCTTTGGAGATGGACTCGCTTGTGTTTTAGTTGTCGGTGACGAACACCCTCTGGCAAATCGCCCAGGGCTTGATTACCAAGGATCGAGAAGTGAGGTCTTTTCTGATACTGAAAGAGTGATGGGATGGGACTTTGTAAACTCAGGAATGAAAGTTGTTTTAAGTAGTGATGTTCCTACGATCTCTAAAGAAATGGTCCCTCCTGTGGTAAATGAGTTTTTAATTGATCAAAATCTTTCAAAGGATCAGATTCGCCACTATATTGCTCACCCTGGAGGTCCAAAGGTTCTTGGGGCACTTGTTGAGGGACTGGGACTTTCTCAGGAAGCTTTGTGCCTGAGTTATGAAACATTAAAAGAATATGGCAATCTTAGTTCTGTTTCCGTTTTATTTGTTCTTAAAGAATTCTTTTCTCGCTCAGTTAAAAATGATGGAGAAGACTGTCTTGCTCTTGCTATGGGGCCGGCCTTTTGTGTTGAGCTGTCTCATTTTATTTGGAGAGATTCATGATCGTTCTATTTTATGTCATCTTCCTTGCCACAGTGATTCAAAGATTATTTGAATTACGTTTATCAAAGAAAAATGAGAAATCGATGATCGCAAGTGGAGGGGAGGTGATTTATAAAAAGGATATTCCTTTTATGATGGCCCTGCATACCCTTTGGTTTGTTTCTCTTCTAGTCGAATTCAATATGAAAGTCGTTCAATTCGATATCGTTATTTTTGCACCATTTATCTTTTTCTTTTTTCTTGGTCAACTCTTTCGCTATCTGGCCATTACTGAATTAAAGGGGAGATGGTGTACTAAGGTAATCGATATGAAAGGGGCGATGCCCATTGCTAGTGGTGTCTATAAAGTTATTCGCCATCCTAATTATTTAGGTGTCATTTTAGAGTTTGTTGCCCTTCCACTGGCCTTTGAACTCTATTTTACTGCAGGTGTCTTTTCGCTTTTAAATCTCTTCTTTGTCTTTCATAGAATCAGTGTGGAAAATAAATTATATTATGAAAGAGCAAGTCTCTATAATGGAAAAGGAAATCCTTCATGAGCGAAACTGAAATTTTTAATATTGTAGAAAAGATTTTAAAGAACGAGTGTCTCGTTGATAGCAGTTTAGAGATTTCTAAGCAATCAAAACTCATTGATGATCTTTTTTTAGATTCGATTAATCAACTCACTCTTTTAAGCTCCCTAGAAAATCACTTTCAAATGGTAATTGAAGATACCTTCGATCCACCGCAAACGGTGGGAGATATTGTTAGTTTAATAAAAAAATCGATTTAAAAGGGCCTGTCATGTTCTCTATACTAAATTGGCATAAAGACAATGAGCGAAAAATTCACTTTTATTCTAAAAAAGGCGTCAATTCCTACTCTTATTCTAGTCTTATTCAGTCGATTCATTACTTGGAGACAGATTTTAAAAATAGGGGAATTAAAAAAGGTGATGTTGTCGCTTTGATGTTCCCAACTAGTCTAGAACTTGTTGCGACTTTCTTTGCTCTTTGGAAGATCGGCGCCACTCCAACTTTTCTTTATCCTCCTATTAGGCTAGGAAAAATTGATTTTTGGCTAGAAAAAACGAAGCACTGTTTGAAAGAAGTAGACGCCCGTTTTCTCATCTTGCACGATATTTTAAAAATGACGGGTAATTCATTGCCTATTGAGCATTTTTCAGTGTCTTTAAAAGAGATTGATTCGTTTGAATCTTATCCTAGCTCTTTTTCTCTTAAAGAAATTGAAATTAATGATAAGGAAATCGCCTTTATTCAATTCTCTTCTGGCTCAACCGGAAGTCCTAGACCAATTGAAATTCCATTTTCTGCTCTTTATGCCAATATTAAGGCCATTATTAAAGCGCTTAATATTAAGGAAGGAACGAGCGAGAGTTGCGTGAGTTGGCTCCCTTTGTACCATGATATGGGCCTTGTTGGTGGTTTTCTTTGTGCCATCTATGCAAAGGCTTCTCTCACACTTATTGAACCTTCTCAGTTTTTGGCCTGCCCCTCACTTTGGTTTAAGGCCATCTCTAAAATGAAGGCCACTGTCAGTGTGGCGCCTAATTTTTCGCTTGGTCTTCTTTCAAAACGATTTAAAGAAAGTGATTATGAGGGAGTCGACCTGTCTAGCCTTCGCGTTCTCATGTGTGGGGCCGAGCATATAAGCAATGAAACCTATTCTAAGTTTTATCGTTTTTTTTCTCCATACGGACTGAGTGAGCTCGCCTTTACTCCCGTTTATGGACTTGCCGAAAATACTCTTGCTGCGACATTTTCTAAGGCAAGCTCTGTAGCCAAAGCAAAGTACTTTGATGAGGCCGCCCTTAAAGTTGATAAAATCGCCATCGCTACTGATCATGGACGAGAGCTATTTAGTGTTGGATTTCCGGTGGAAGGAACTCAAATAGAGATCTTAGATGATTGTGGAGAGTCTCTTGGTGAAGCTCATGTTGGCGAGGTGGCCTTTTTTGGAAGTTCAATGTGTGCAAATGTAAAGCGCGACTCGTTTGGGAGAATTAGAACAGGTGACTTTGGCCTTCTCTATGAGGGAGAACTCTTTATTTTAGGGAGGAAAAAAGAAGTCCTCATTATTAACGGTCGCAATATAGATCCTGTAGAAATCGAGCAAGTAGCTTCGAAGATTCCTGGTGTTCGTGAAGGAACTGTGATGGCCTTCAGCTCAACAAAGAATCAAAAAGACAGCGAAGAAATTATTGTCTTTCTAGAACAAGCTCATTCCATGAGTGACAAGGGTCTTTCGAACTTAAAAAATGAAATAAAAAAAGATGTTCTAAAAGAAGTGGCACTGACAGTTAGTGAAATTCACGTCTTTAAAAAATCTTCTCTTCCTCGTACAAGTTCAGGCAAGCTTATGCGTGTAAAGGCCAAGGAGCTTTATGAGAGTGGAAAGTATTTATCGTTAGAAGGAGGGCCCGTTGTAGATTTCTTTTCTAAGTATATTGCCCTTTTTAAACTCTTTGTATTTTATCCATTAAAAAAGAAGATGGCCTATGACAAGCGATCCTAATTTGATTGTCATTGTTGGAGGGGGTCCTGTTGGGCTTTATCTTTCAATTTATATAAAGACTTTGTCTCCCAACCAAAGTGTCTGTGTCATCGAGAAGAGCTCATGGCCAAAGGATAAAGTTTGTGGCCAAGGACTTCTTCCAAAAGGTGTTTCGTGTTTAGAGGAAGTTGGAATAAAAAATCTTGGTCTTAGTCTTGAAGGAATACAAATTCATTTTAAAGAAAGAGATTTTCTTTTAAAGGCCGGATCAAAATTTAGGGGAATTAAAAGAAGTGATCTTTCAAATGAATTGTACTTAAAAGCAAGATTAATGGGAGTGACACTTCTTGAATCCTCACTTGTAAGAAGTGTTGATCTACATTCTAAGAAAATAAAAATTAGTCAAGATCAGAGGATAAGAGAGATTACTTATCATCAACTTATCGCTGCCGATGGAATTAATTCAAGTATGAGACGCCTACTTGGGGTTTTGAATAAATCATCTTTAAAGCGATTTGGTGCAAGAGAGCATTTTGTCGTTGAAAAAGAACTAGGGCGGGTTCACGTGTTTTATCATGAGCAGATTGAATGTTATTTAACTCCTGTATCGAAGGATCAAGTTGAATTCTGTTTTCTTTGGCATCAAGAAAATGCGAATCACAAAGAATTTTTAAAGAATAAAGAATCACTCTATCAATTATTTGAACATGAGTTTTTGAGACTAGGACTAGGTCTGAACTCGAGAAGATCACTCTTAGATTTCAAAGTTCTTGGCCCTCTAAGCAGGTCTCCTGTCCTTAGAAAAGAGGGGGTTTACTTTGTCGGTGATGCTTGTCAATTTAAAGATGGGATCACTGGTGAAGGCGTTAGTTTAGGTCTCTCTCAGGCGCGCTCTCTTGCAAGTCATTTAACTGGCTCAAGAAGTCTTTTAAGCTATCTTTTTTTAAGCTCATTAAACATTTTTATTTATAGGTTAGGCTGTGAGTTTATGCTCTTTTTCTCTTCTAATTATTCTCGCACAAGTCTTCTTGGCGAACTCTTTTTCTCAAAGATTTCGATGTTTTATACTTATTTGAAGCGTCAATTTTCCTAAAGGTTTGCCGAAAAGTAGGAAATCAAGTAATCTCCTTCCAAGGAGAATTTATGTTTCTTGCAGGTCTTGTAAAGTTTGTTATTTTCTATTGTATCTATCGTCTCATCCGTTATGGTGTTCGCTATTATCTCCTGTCTAAAACTTTTGAAAAAACGACACCTGGGCCAAAGAATGGTTATAAGAATGCTAATCAGTCGGATGTTTTTGAAGCTGAATATACTGTCATCAAAGATTAGAAAAGGCTCCCATTGGGAGCCTTTTTTTAATTTAATGATAGCTTGAAATCACCTGCTGCTCCGTTGTATCCTTTGACGACGAGGTAGCGAATATTAGATGAGCGCGTAAGGGTAATAGACTCTGTATTTTTAATTCCCTCACTTTTTCTTACCACATTTCCTGCTGCATCAAGCGCGAAGAGATCTAAGTCGCCATTGGCATGAACAAATTCTAAAGTAGCATTGGCACTAATCCCTATATCAACTTTGTAGTAGAGATCAACTCCTGATTCTATGCTCGCGCTTGTTATAGATGGAGATTTTATTTTTTTAGCGCTTTCCATCGTGTCGTTACTTGTCGGATTTTGAGTTTCAACTTTTGTTGTTAAGCTAAATTTTCCAGTTGCACTAGAGTAGCCGTAGACAACTAAGAAGTATGTCCCAGCTTCGAGTTCATTTGAAATTGATTCACTATCTTTTGTTCCTTGTGAAACCTTAATCTTCTCGCCACTTTCACTAACGAGGGCCAAGTCGAGATCACCTTGGGAATGAGTGAATGAAAGAGTGGCCTCCAGGGGTGTTGGCCCAGTAATAATCATTTTGAAGTAGCGTTTTTCTCCACTCGAGTTGATACTCATTGAATGAGTTTCTCTTTCTTTGGTAAGAACAAGAGCACTACTCATTGATGTGTTGCTTTGATCGCTTGGATCTGTTGGTTCACTTGGCCTGGGATCAGTATCTGCATCATCACTTATTATCTGTGCATATATATCTGGGTGTGCGCTTTGAAGAAAACTTGTGATTTTGCTCATTGGCACACTGTAGTTCATAAAGCCTCGACCCATACCATTATTACCTGATCCTGCATTATGAATTGAGACAACAGTATTTGAATTTTGACTTAGAACAGGGCTTCCTGAGCTTCCTCCAAGTGTGTCGGCATTGTGGGCGTAGATCGATGCAACTTCTGTGATTTGTCCTTCGCTAAATTTCTTTGTCCAGTTACAAGAGCGTTGATTGTAGTAATCGCAATTTTGTTGAACGACATAGATTGGCTCTCCAACAGAGACTTCTTGTGTTGCTAACTCTACTGTGTTGTATTCAAGACCAGGTGAACTCGTACAGCGAAGAATTGCAAAATCCAATGCCTGATTGTTAAGAACAAATTCAGAACAATCATAGGGGATGTACTCTGTTGCAGAAACGCCGTGTAAGCGATTAAATGTTGCCGTTACACCACTTGCGTGGGCCGGTGTTGGAATGCAGTGATGATTTGTCATAAGGAGATCTTCACTAATAAGAAAACCTGTACAACGTGAACCCATAGCGGGCAGATCGATTGTGGCCACGGCCTTTGACTTTACTCTTTTAATATCTGTCTCTAAGAGGGTCGTCACTTCTTTCCAATCCAAGCTTCCAATAATGATGCTTGAATTCATTAGTTTTGCCGAGTTTTCCGTGTGGTCCTTTTTTCCACAAGAGAAGAGGGTTAGTAGTAAAACGAGAAGAACTCCATGTCTTTTGGTCATTCCCTTGCTCCCTTTTTTTTAGTTAACGATCCTTTCATGGATCAAAACTCACTTAAAATGATAATTGAGTAAAAAGGATATGAAGAGTGAATAAAACTCTTAGTTTCTAACAGCAAAATGAGACGAATATGAATGATTTTTTAGTGAATTAGAGAAAATTAGGACAAAGTGACACCTACTAAGGTCTAGTTTTAAACTAGACCTAGTAGACTTTTTAATTCTTGATCAGAGATTTCTCCGCGCTTGACAGCTGATTGAACGACCATGAGGGCCTCTTGATATTTTACTCTCTCTGGTGCGTTGACGAGTGAGAGGTCAAGGTGCTTTTGGTTTTCAATCGTTGAGTACTTAACTGCGTTTTTTAACAGCTCAACAGCTTGATCAAAAGTAATATTCATGATTACTCCTATCTTAATGACCTAAATATGCCTTTTGAATTTCTTCATTTGATATTAATTCTTTTGCATCACCTTGCATAGCGATTTCTCCAGTGGTTAAAACATAACCACGGTGAGCGATCTTCAAGGCCGCAAAGGCATTTTGTTCAACTAAAAGTATTGTCATTTTGTCATGCTTATTAATTTCTTTAATTGCTGAGAAAATATTTTGTACGAGAATTGGCGCGATCCCAAGACTTGGTTCATCGAGTAGCAGAAGCTGAGGGCGACTCATATAGGCCCTAGCAATGGCAACCATCTGTTGCTCTCCTCCAGAGAGTGTTCCTGCCAATTGTTTACTTCTTTCCTCAAGACGAGGGAAGAGCTTGAACATATACTCGTAATCTTTTTTTATTTGCTCATGATCATCACGAAGATAAGCACCCATTTCTAAGTTTTCCTTTACCGTAAGATCGGGAAAGACCATTCTTCCTTCTGGTGACTGAGCAATACCTTTCTTAACAATCTCAAAGGCCTTGAGGCTTTCTATGGGTGCGCCTTTAAAAAGTATTTGTCCTGAACTTGGTTTTAACAGGCCTGAAATTGTGTGAAGTGTTGTCGTCTTTCCCGCTCCATTGGAACCGAGAATCGTGACGATTTCACCTTCATTAATATGGAGATCAATTCCGTGGATGGCATGAATATTTCCATAGTGAACATGCATTCCTTTAACTTCTAATAATGGTGTACTCATTATGCCTCCAACTCCTCTTCATCACTTGTTCCTAGATAGGCCTCAATAACTTTTGGATTGTTTTGAATATCTTTTGGCCCACCCACAGCAATTTCTTCGCCATGATCAACCACATAGATTCTCTCACAAACTTCCATAACGAGTTTCATGTCGTGTTCAATAAGAAGAATTGCAATATTAAATGTGTCGCGAACCCAACGAATAAGTTTTGTTAGATCGGCCGTCTCTTTTGGGTTCATCCCAGCTGCCGGTTCATCGAGAAGAAGGACTTTTGGTTTTGTTCCAAGGGCCCTGGCGATCTCTAGTCGTCGCTGCTCTCCGTAAGGGAGGTTTTTTGCGAGCGTATGGAGTTTACTCTCAAGTCCAAAGATCTTTAAAAGTTCAATGGCCTCTTTTTCAATACGCTCCTCTTCAGAGTGATACTTCCTTGTTCTAAATATAGATTGGAGAAGGTTGTACTCAGTTCTGTAGTGGCAGGCGAGTTTGATATTGTCGAGAACCGTTAGGTCTTTAAAGAGACGAATATTTTGAAATGTTCTGGCAATTCCTTTTTGTGTAATGTGGGCCACGTGCTCACCAACAATCGATTTCCCATCTAGAAGAACATCTCCCTCCGTTGGTGTATAGACGCCAGTAATCATGTTAAAGATCGTTGTCTTTCCCGCACCATTAGGCCCGATAATCCCAACCAATTCATTGGCACCAATATCCATTTTAAAATTGTTGACGGCAACCAGACCACCAAAGCGCATTGTTATATTATTTGTTTGTAATACAGAACTCATGAATTTGTTCCTTTCTTTTGAAAGAGTGCGAGAGGGTTAAATTCTTTTTTACCAAAAATTCCCTTTGGTCTTGCAAGCATGAGAACAATAAGAAGTACTGAGTAAATGAGCATACGCCACTGGGAGATTGTCTCTCCAAAGAAACGTAACAACTCCGGCAGTACAGTTAAGATAATTGCTCCAGCAATAGATCCTGAAATTGAACCAAGACCACCAAGAATAACCATAATCAAAATAATAACTGACCACATAAATGTGAATGAGTTTGGACTAATAAATTCTTGATAGTGAGCGTATAGTGCTCCAGCAACACCAGCAAACCCAGCGCCAATGACAAAGGCAAGGGTTTTGTATTTGAAAGTGTAAATTCCCATACAGTCAGCTGCAATTTCATCTTCACGAATACTGATGATGGCACGGCCATGAGTTCCACGAATGAGATTGGCCATGAAAATAACCGTTAGGGCAATGATGAAATAAAGTAGGGGAAGATTGGTCCATTTTGGAATTCCCGTAAGACCTCTAGGTCCTCCAACAATATCCATATTCATAATGATGATTCGTATGATCTCCCCAAAGCCCAGGGTGGCAATGGCCAAGTAGTCGCCTCGAAGACGCAGGCAAGGAACACCAATAACAAGTCCAGCAAGAGCCGCGCCGACAAAGCCTAGACCACAAGAAATAAAAAGGTTCATAAAGTCTGGAATTGGCAGTGGCATAAAAACACCATAGGCGCCACCAACATAGGCACCAACGGCCCAAAAACCAGCGTGACCAAGAGAGAGCTCTCCGCAGATTCCATTAATTAAATTCAAGCTCACAGCGAGGATGATAAAGATTCCTGAGATCGCTGCCAGGTGAGCAATATATTCTAAGTTCATTAAACTTTCTCCTTAACGTTTTTCCCTAGTAGTCCGGCCGGTTTAATTAGCAGGATGAGAATGAGGATGGCAAAGGCAACAGCATCACGATAAGTAGAAATCCAAAAACCAACGACGAGGTTTTCAGCAATTCCGAGCACGAGTCCACCAAGGGCAGCGCCTGGGATAATTCCGATTCCGCCAAGGACGGCGGCGATGAAGGCCTTTAGACCTGGAATGAGTCCCATCATCGGTTCAACTGTGTTGTAATACATTCCAACGAGAACACCGGTTGCTCCCGCAAGGGAAGCACCTAAGAAGAATGTGAAACTAATAACTTTATCTGTATCAATACCCATAAGTTCAGCTGCGTTTCTATTATAACTTGTCGCTCTCATTGCCTTTCCTATTTTAGTGTGGGTAACAAGCCACCATAGAAAAGTCATGATTAAAAGAGTCAGGGCCATAATGAGTATTTGAACATAGGAAATAAAAATATTGTCATCAAAAAAACCAATTCCATCCGATGAGATGAGGCTTGGGAAGGCCTTAGGTTCCGCTCCTACTGTTCCTTGTCCTAGGTATTGAAAAAAGAGGGAAGCACCTAGTGCGGTAATCAGGGGAGTAATGCGTCCGTGGCCACGAATTGGTCTATAAACAAGTTTTTCGACAATGACAGCAATGGTTCCACTTCCAATCATGGCAAGTGGAAGACCTATTAAAAGCGCCAGCGCTGGGTCCATATCGACGGAGATAAGATATCGGCATATGTAATAGCCAATAAAAGCTCCGATCATATAGAATTCACCGTGGGCGAAATTGATTAATTTAATGATCCCATAAACCATGGTGTAACCAAGGGCAATGAGGGCGTAGATACTACCTTGAGCAATTCCGTTAAGTAGGAATTGGCATAGATCGTAAAAAAAGAATTGAATCTCTTCTCCAGTCACATTGATCTCCTATCAATTGACAAAAGAGCGAGTTATGAACTCGCCCTTTTGAGGATGTCTTTTTTATGGATTAACTTTAGAATTGAAGATGTTTCCGGCAGGAGTTGTTTCGAGAACAACAGCACTCTTTCTAGCATTTCTATTTGAGTCAATTGTAATGAGTCCAGTGACTCCTTGAAAACCCTTTGTCGCAGCAATCGCGGCATTGAGGGCCTTAGGATCTGTTGAACCGGCCCTTTTAAGAGCATCGGCTACAACGAGAATGGCATCGTATCCAAGAGCGGCCATGGCCCCTGGCTTGTTACCAAAAGTTGCTGTGTAGTTTTTTACAAACGACTGAACGAGTTTATCACTATCATCTGCTGCAAAGTGAGAACTAATGTAGTTACCTTTAACAGCATCTCCTGCAAGTTTTTGAAGGTCTGGAGAGTCCCATCCGTCACCACCAAGGAATGGAAGATCAATTCCCATACTACGAGCTTGCTTTAGGATAAGACCTGCTTCTGTATAGTATCCTGGTAGAAAAATAACATCAGGCTTTCTTCTTTTTACTTTTCTTAGAAGTGAGCGAAAGTCTGTGTCTTTTTGAATGTAAGAGAACTCATCAGGAATGATTTCTCCACCAAGTCTTGTAAATTCTTTTTTGAAGACACGAGCTAGACCTTTTGAATAGTCTGAAGAAGTGTCGATGATGATAGCGGCTTTTTTCTTTTTAAGATTTTCTGCTGCAAATTTCGCCATAACGACACCTTGAAATTCGTCAGTGAAACAAGTTCTTGAAACAAAGTTTCCAACTTGTGTGACTTTCTCATTTGTCGAAGCGGGAGTAAGAAGAGGAATTTGTGCTTTCTGTGCAATAGGTGCACCAGCGAGTGTATTTGTTGAAGCAACAGAGCCAATAACGATTGATACTTTATCAACTTCAATAAGTTTTTTTACTGCTGAAGCCGCATCAGTCGGCTCACTTCTGTTATCTTCGCTAATGATTTTAATTTTCTTTCCAAGAACACCTTTTTTGTTGATGTCTTTTAGCGCAAGCTTGATTCCGTTTAAGCTTTCTTGACCATAAGTAGCAATGCCACCTGTCATAGCAAAAACAGTTCCGATTTTAATTTCAGTTTCTTTCTCTTGTGCATGCGCTTGACCAATAATTGAAGGCATTAGCAGCGATGACAATAAAAGAGTTTTCCCTAAAAACTTTCTCATTTTCCCTCTCCTTGGATGTTTAAAACATATAAAGTTTAGGAAAGGGAGATTGCTTTGTAAAGGTTTTCTCTTTAGAAATATTAGCTATTTATAAATCAACGAGTTTTCTCTCACATTCAAGAAAGGCTCAAGCCCAAGGGCCTCTAGCGCACTTAATTCTTCGAGTGATCCATTTTTTTCAATCCACTTTCTAAGCGAATCTGTACCGTTAATTAAATCAATGGCAATTTTATCAAATTCGTACTCGTATGGTTTTTTATTCCATTCAAACTTTTCGCCAAGTTCATGATAGAGCTCTCGCATAAGCACCTGACCAAGTCTCCATGTTTGCGCCTTTGAATTTTCTGTTAGGTGGATATGAAGACCGCCACAAGGAGAGCCCGCGTGCTTTTGGAATGTCGGCATAAAAACTAGGGGTCTAAGAGAAATTCCTTCAAACTTAGAAAAGAGATCAGCTCTTTTATCTAAAAACTGGTAGGGACCAAGAGCTGGGTGACCAACGACTTCTAATGACCTCGTTGTACCACGACCTTCTGAGATATTTGTTCCCTCAAAGAGAACGGTTCCACAAAATGTGAGACTACTTTGTGGGGTTGGAAGATTGGGCGAGGGGTTGATCCAATCTCTCATCGTTTCAATCCAATGCATTGATCTGTTCCAGTGTTCCATTTGTACGATTTCAAGATCGACATCGATCTTCTGCTGCTCTTTTGCAAAGAGAGCGACTTCGGCCATGGTCATTGCGTGGCGTTGAGCAATGGGAAGTACGCCAACAAAAGATTCGTAACCCTCTTGTAAAACAGTTCCTTCGATCATTTGTCCACCAACGGGATTGGGACGATCGAGAATGACGAGGCGAATTCCTTTTTTTGCACAGGCCGCCATTGTATAAGTCATTGTTGAGATATAAGTATAAACGCGAGTTCCCACATCCTGAAGATCTACGATAAAAGTGTCGATTCCCTCGAGCATCTCGTCAGTTGGAACTCTTGTCTCACTGTAAAGTGAATAGACTGGTAGTTGGAAAAACGGGTGAATATAGTGGTCTGTTTCGACCATATTGTCTTGTACATCACTTACGAGTCCATGTTGTGGACCGAAAATTTTTTTTAGGCGATCACCAAAAACTTTTTTAAGACCGATGATACCGATATTGTAATTTCGATCAACTGAAGCACTGTGGCACAAGTAGGCGATATTGCCTTTAATTTTACTTTGTTCTTCTTTTGAATCTAAAAGACGTTCTAGTCCAATAATTGTCGAGGACACGTTTAACCTTCCTTAGTTAATTTGGAATAATTGTAGGGTCTAAGTTACGAAGAGTCTATTATTTCAAAGATTTGTTGACCTGCAAAGCGGGAGAACTTATTCTATTTGAAAGGCAAATCAAGACATGGCAAATAAAGTAAATATCGTATTTATAGATGATGAAGAAGATATCCTCGATCTTGTGGATATTTATTTGAGCCGTATTACCAATTTAAAGATGCACTACTTTACAACGATGGATCAGGCCGAGCAGTTGATTCTCAATGAGTCTGATCAATTAAGTTTAGTGGTATGCGATATTGGCTTTTGTGATGACGAAGAGCTTTGTAGTGATGGAATCGACTTTTTACGACGTATAAGGTCGCACGGCTCTAATGTTCCTTGGGCCTTTTGCTCAGGCTATTCCAATAAAAAAGAGGAGCTTTTAAGCGATTCTGATCTCAATGTGACCTCATTTTTAGAAAAGCCTTTTTCTAAAAAAGAACTCCTAGAATTTATTTACCGACACGTTTCTAAATAATCTTCTTAATTTGGCAGTGAATATAGACAAGCTCCTTGCGTTAAGGCCAAAATGAGCTGTAGAGATAACACACGGAGAAATTAATGAAACAATATTTAGACTTACTCAAGGACGTTAGTGAGAATGGTAACGATCGTGGAGATCGCACAGGGGTTGGAACGCGCTCTGTTTTTGGAAGACAAATGCGCTTTGATCTATCGCAGGGGTTTCCTCTTGTGACGACGAAAAAAGTTCACCTTCGAAGCATCATCCAAGAACTCCTTTGGTTTTTAAAAGGAAGCACGGATAATAATTGGCTCACAGAGAGAAAGGTTTCTATTTGGAATGAATGGGCCCTTGAAAATGGTGACCTCGGTCCAATTTATGGAAAGCAATGGCGCTCTTGGGCCGGTCCTAACGGTGAAGTTGTTGATCAGGTCACAAACCTTATCGAACAAATTAAAACAAAACCAAACTCACGCCGATTAATCATCTCTGCGTGGAATCCAATTGATCTTCCTGATGAAACAATTTCCCCGCAGGAAAATGTTGAGAATGGTAAAATGGCCTTGGCCCCTTGTCATTGTCTTTTT
Source organism: Halobacteriovorax sp. GB3 (assembly GCF_028649655.1). Lineage (NCBI taxonomy): Bacteria > Pseudomonadati > Bdellovibrionota > Bacteriovoracia > Bacteriovoracales > Halobacteriovoraceae > Halobacteriovorax > Halobacteriovorax sp. GB3. Next base: position 257,721 of record NZ_JAQSLN010000003.1, on the reverse strand, counting down.
CAATTCTTCGTGGCCGATGGAAAACTTTCTTGTCAGCTCTACCAAAGAAGTGCGGATCTCTTTTTAGGGGTTCCTTTTAATATTGCCTCTTACTCTCTTCTAACTCATATGATCGCCCAGCAATGTGATCTTGAAGTTGGAGACTTCGTTCATACTTTTGGCGATTGTCACTTATATCAAAATCACTTAACGGATGAGATTGTATACGAACAATTAAAAAGAGAACCACGTGCTCTTCCAAAGCTTGTGATCAAGAGAAAACCAGATAGCATTTTTGACTACGAATTAGAAGATTTTGAATTTGTAGGCTACGAACCACACCCAACGATTAAGGCGCCAATAGCAATATGATAATTTCGATGATTGTAGCGAAAGCTCAAAATAATTGTATTGGCAAAGATAACCAGCTCCCATGGCGACTTAGTGGTGATTTGAAAAATTTCAAACGAATCACAATGGGCCATCATATGCTGATGGGTAGAAAGACTTTTGAATCAATTGGAAAGGCCCTGCCTGGAAGAACGAGTTTAGTTCTCTCTAAAACGGCCACTTTTTCAGATGAAAATCTTTTTACTTTCGATCACATTGAAAAGGCCATCGACTTTGCCCGTGAGCGAGGAGAGAGCGAGTTTTTTATTATCGGTGGTGCTGGAGTTTATGCTTCTTTTTTTGATTTAGTCGATCGACTCTATTTAACTGATGTTCACGCTGATGTGGAAGGAGATGCCTTTTTCCCTAAAGTTGATCTTTCATCTTGGCGACTTGTCCAAGAGAGCTTTCAAGTGCAAGATGAGAAAAACTCCCATCCTTGGACATTTAAAATTTTAGAAAAATAAAAAAAAGGCCAATTTTATTGGCCTTTTTTTATAAGATCTTTACACCTAATTTCATGAGTGAACTTGAGACACTCAAAAGAGGCAGGCCAATAATTGAAGAGTGATCATTACAATCAATGCTCTCAAAGAGAGCAATTCCCATTGTCTCCAATTTATAGGCTCCACAACTCCATAGTGGCTCATCCTTAGTAACATAGGCCTCAATTTGTTCTCTTGTTAACTCTCTCATCTTCATTGTCGCAACAATTGTGTGTTCGATTATTTGTTCATTTAAAACAATAGTGACACTTGTAATGAGCTCGTGTGTTTGACCTTGAAGCTTTAAGAGATGATCGATAGCTTTTTCTTTTGTTAAAGGTTTGTTAAATATTTCACCTTTAAAGTTTAAGACTTGATCGCCGGCAATAATGATATCGTTTGGATATTTCTCTTTTACTTTGAGAGCTTTTTGCTTTGATAGTTCAATTGAAACTTCTCTTGGAGTTAGCCCTTGGTCTTTGATGGCATCTTCATCGATATCAGGAGAAAAGCATTCAAACTCAAGGTTGAGCGTTTCAAGTTGAGCTTTCCTAAAGGCCGAGGAACTCCCTAAGATAATTTTTGGCATCAATATTCCTTATTTGTTATTTGCGTTCATTTCTTATACTAGGAAAATAATTAACAATCTTAGGGATTGACGTCAATATGCTTGAGAGAAATTAGGAAATAGCGGATAATTTCTAAATAAGAGGTGAAAATGAATAAAAAGACGGACTTTCCTTACTTGCATGGCTTTAATCAAAAAGAACAAGATCGACTTCGAATGCAGTCACGTTTTACAGAGTATTCTGTCTATCAAGGAATTAATTTTTCTGGCGTTGAAAAATTACTTGAAGTTGGATGTGGGGTTGGTGCCCAAACGGAAATTCTTCTTAGAAGATTTCCCGATCTTCATGTAACAGGAATTGATCGTTCAACGGCACAACTTCAAACGGCCACGGATTATTTAAACACCTTGCCTTATGCAAAGGATCGTTTTGATCTTCTTCAAATGGATGCAACCAATCTTAATTTTGCGCAGTCTCAATTTGATGGCGCTTTTCTTTGTTGGGTCCTCGAACATATTCCTGATCCTGCAAAAGTCCTCTCAGAAGTTAGAAGAGTTCTTCGCCCAGGGAGTCGTGTTTATATTACGGAGGTTCTCAATTCATCGTTTTTTCTAGAGCCTTATAGTCCGAATGTTTGGAAGTATTGGATGGCCTTTAACGACTATCAATACGACATGAAAGGTGATCCTTTTATTGGCGCAAAGCTAGGAAATATTCTTTTACAGCAAGGCTTTAGAGATATTAAAGTTGAAACTAAGACGTGGCACTTAGATAATAGGCGCCCACAAAAGAGAAAAGAGTATATCGATTTTTGGCACGAACTTCTTCTTTCTGCCGCAGATCAATTACTTGAAAAAGAATATGTTGATGAGCAGACAGTAGAAAAGGCCAAAGATGAGTTACAGCAAGTGGCCAATGATCCAAATGCTGTGTTCTATTATTCATACATTCAAGCAAAAGCTACAGTTTATTAAATAATGTGGGCCTTCAGCTTATGAGGGCCCTATTTTAAAGTTAATGTTTTGTATTTTCCACTAAGCCACATCTCAACATCGCTTTGATAATACTTCGAAAAACGACTACCACTAACTCCGCCCGCTAGAACGGTTTGCATTTCTTTTGTACTAAGGTCACTAATCATACGATAGCTCGGGCAAAAACTTGATTGTCGACCGTGAGCGCGATAGACGGCTCCTTGTACGATTGTTGCTCGGTTTCCTTCGATTTGGATTTCCTTAGAGTCAAAGCCTAAAAACTCGGGAAGAGCTCCATCAAAAAAGATATTGGTCATTTTTAATTTATTCACTTGACCCCAAGGGAGAAGTTCATTCTCTTTAAAATATTCGACTGTCATTTGAAGCGCGTTTAAGAAAAATTCCTTTCTCGACTTGTTCTCAAACCACAAAGGATTCTCGTTAAAAATTAAATCATCAAAATTCTTGTAGTAATCGACAAACAGAGAACATTCAGTTTTTAAATATTGAAATGACTCTTCTGTTAAAAAAGACTCTGTAAAAACACCTTCAAGAAGGAGTGAATAAAACTTTTCAAAGAAAACAGCTTCTTTAGATTCTTTGTTATAGCGTAAATCCCAAAGGAGGAGATTTTTAAAATTCTCATCTTCTAGATGAATATTTTCTTCTTTAATAATATCGATAAATTCTCGGGCCTGAATGGAAACCAGATCATTTTGAATGATTTGCATCTTTTTACTATCTAGCGGTTTCATTTGCTCTAAAAGCTCTTCGATTCGCCTCTTTCTATAATCACCCATAGGCATATTGATGGCGCGAGCGGCCCCTTCAGAGTGAATATAGTTATTAGCTGTTACGATCATTTTCTCGAATGGATTTGTAAAACGAGAGAGTCTGTTAGCTTCGTGGATTCCTTGCCACTGTTCTTCCTTTTTGTATCCAAGACTGACGCAAAGACCTGAACCTTTTCGCACAGGAAGTCTTCCTGATTGCTGATAACCGATATTACCCATATTGTCCGCGACTAGCCAATTGCAGGAGATGGTCACTTTAGAGGCAACGTTTTGAAAGTCTTCGACTGTTTTACAAGTAAGGAGATTTTTAATGGCACGCAGAGAATCGGCGGCACCATCTTTATAACAACTCCATGCATAGGAGAGGTAGTGACCTTTTGATAAAATAGGGTTTGTACCATCACACTCTAATACGCCATTGTCAGTTTGACGGATAAAGAACTCAACATCGTGATGCGATTTTCTTTTAATCATTTCTCGTCTCATCTTGAAGGGAATAAAAGCATCTTCACTGCGATAAGTATTGGAGCGAACTTCTTCAATGAAATAGTCAATCATATCCATAAAGCCATAGGTGAAGCCAAAACTAAGATGCTCTGTTCTTCCCATGATAAGCCCTGGAACCCCTGGCATGCTAATTCCGCAAAAACTCTCAAGCTCTTTTACATTGGCCGAAAATTCATACCAAATAGCTGGAAGGCGATTACACTCAAGATGTGGATCATTACATTGAATAGGAGAGTTTGAGCTTGAAAGTTCCCCTGAAATGACCCAGTTATTCGAGGCCATTATTTTTGGAAGGGCCTTTAAAAGGCGAATCTCTTTAGGAAGAGTTCTCTCTTTTATTCTTAGCTTCTTTATAAGGCTGACCTTACTTTGATCAAGCTCATCGAGATGAGGAGAGAAAATGGATTTTAATTTTTCTAAATCAGCATTTTCTTTCACGAGTTCTATGATGAGTTTTTCAATATCTTGTTGTGTTTGTGCAAGGCCTACATAAGACATCACTTTGATGGTAGAAAGAGTATCTTCAGGCTCCCATTTTTTAGGATTGTGACCAATGAGAATAAACTCTAGAGGGCGTCTATTTGTTTCTTGAAAGTAATTAACCCCTTCACAATAGTCATTGAGGTACTCAAGTTCGTCATGAGAGAGTTTTGAGACTTCTTTTTTTGCTTCGTGGGAAAGACCAAGTTGTCGCATAAAGCAATCAATCGAAAAAGTTTCATCGTTATCTTTAAAGCGTTCGCTAAGTTCTCCCTTGCTGATAATACGAAGCATTTCCATTTGAACAAATCGCTCATGAGCATGCAAATAGCCAAGGCCGTATGAGAAATCATTCTGTGTTAAAGCTTCAATGTGGACTAGGCCTGTTTCTTGATTTCTCTCAAAGAGAATTTCATTTCCCAGTCGATTCAAACTAAAGGTTTTTTTGATTTTCATGCGTTTTCCTCTTTTGCAACACTTCTGTGTCACATTGAATATATTGGCCTTGAGTATGAATGAATTTTAATGCTTCAATCGGGCCATGTCACGGAATTATGGTCACTAGGAACTGTTGATTAAAATAGTCAAAATAGGAGAGGGATATGGAAAAGCATCTTATTGTCATTGGTCATAGTAATGAAGATTGTGTGGCCATAGGAAAAGAATTTGATGGATATGAATGTCATTTCTATAAGGCCTCTACAATTGAGGATGTTTTCTCATTTATCCATTCTAAAGTCATCGATATGATTATTTGTGATTACAACTGTGCCTATGAGTTTCATTTTGATTTAGCGCGATTGCTTCATGAGAAAAGTTACGACATTCCGGTCGTCTTTTATAATGCAAAGAAACTCTATGAAAATCATGGGACTTTTTCAATTGAAGGAAAACCCATTTGCCAATTTAGCGATGTTAGTAATGTTATCTCTAAGGCCTTTGTTAACAATTTAAAGGCCCACGAAAAGCTAATTAATCCAACGATTATTTATGCAGATGATTCCGATGACAACCATCTTCTCATGGAAGTGACTCTTAAAGACCTTGGGCCCAATATCGTTCATTCGTTTACCGGCAAGGATGCACTTGAAGATTATAAAGAGTTGTTAGGTCAAGGAAGTCCTATTGATATCATTATTCTTGATTTGGATATGGGTGAGCTTAATGGATTGGAAACCTGTCGGGCGATGAGAGAATATGAAAAGGATAACGGTTTATCTCCAAGGCCTATTGTCGCTTTAAGCGGGGTTGAAAAAGAGAGATTTTATCATATGTGTGGACCACAAGATGGCTTTGATGCTTATATTTATAAGCCCCATATGCGTGAAGAGATTCTCTCGACAATTAAAGACTGGGCCTAGGCCTGAAGCTCGCGATCTAGAAGTTCGACTTCTTTGGCGATGATCTCTTGGCACTTTACGGAAAGTTCTGTGATATCATCGTGTGTAAGTCCTTTAGTCGATATGGGATCGAGAACTTTTGCGACGATCTTTCCACTTTTAAATTTCGTTAAATTTAAATTTGTATGGTATGAGCTAATGGCCACTGGAACGATGGGCACTTGGGCCTTTATCGCTGTGTAAAAGGCACCCTTTTTAAAACGCTGAACACCGCGACCTTTTGATCGAGTTCCCTCTGGCATTATCCAAAGAGAAGTCTTATTGGCCTTAAGAGCTTCAACGGCACTGTCCATCGTTGCCCAGGCCTTGGAACGATTCCCTCTATTGATGAGAACATTTCCTGCAAGCCAATAGGCCAGACCGAAAAAAGGAATCCAAAGAATTTCCTTTTTTCCAACGCTCACTGTGTTTTTAGGAACAATACGTCCTAGAGGAAAAACATCGAGGTTGTGTTGATGGTTAGAAATATAAACAGTTGGCCCATTTTGATTGAAGCCTTCTTTATTTCGTAATTCTAGTTTAATATTGAGAATGATGAGTCCCAGAGAATAGAACCTAGCAATCAGCCATGTGTTTTTTGGGTTTTTAGGGCGAACCAAACCAATGAGGAGTCCTAGGATTCCAAAAAGAACGGTAAGTATTGCAATAAAGAAGATTCGAATTAAATAGATCATCGCTAACAATCCTAGGGTTATAAGAGCGAGATGCCAAGTGCTCGGAGCATAGATGAACAGAGAAGTTTTGCGAAAATTAGCTAATAGACTTAATGCATTCCGCTATAGTCTCTATGCTCCTCTATACCCTCTAACAAGATATTTCTTTAAAAAGGCCAGAAGTCGCTCTCTAAGCACATTAAATGAGCTGATCAACAATTCAAACCCTTCTAAAAAGGTCCTAATCGTCGGTTGTGGGGATGGTCAGGATTTGGAGTTTTTAAGATATGATCACCATATCTATTTAACTGACTTTTCAAGGGTCATGCTCGATAAGGCTACGACGAGGGCCAAAGGTTATGGATTTTCTCATATCCATGCAAAAACCATGAGTGCTGATGATCTTCAATTTGAAAATGATAGCTTCGATGTTGTGATTTTAAATCTCATTATTACTGTTGTCTCTGATCACGAAGCGGTCGTAAGAGAAGCTCGTCGAGTACTTAAAAGCGGTGGACTCATTAGCGTTTTTGATAAATCAATTGACTCTAGAAGACCTGGTCTTTTTATTTCTATCATTAATTTCTTCACAACACTCGTTGCCACCTCGATTAACGTTTATCTCGATGGCATCTTTAAAAAGTTCAATCTTGAGATTCTAGATAAGAGAAATCTTCTTTTAGGTGGTCTTTTTAAGTCTTACCTTTTAAAGAAGTCTTAGTTAATGAAGCCGAGCATTTTTTAAATCTCTTTGAATGAGTTTTTTATCAATATAAGTCTGAGTAACCTTGGCATCATTATGATTGAGATAGTCTCGTACTAAGAGAAGATCCTTTGTTCGACGATAGAGATTTGTTGCACAGGCCTTTCTAAAACTATGTGGTCCAAGCTCACTTGTTAGTCCAGCCTTTTTAAAAAGATTCATCAATTGGCGATACATGGCCCTGGTACTAAGGGGACGAAGGGAGTTTCCACTAAAAAGATATTCACCCAGAGTCTTTTTTTCATGGGCCAAAAGAAGTTTGTAAATCTCATTGAATTTCATCAAGTAGAGATCGTGTCGATACCCTCCTTTTCTGATAACTGTGATGCACTTATTCTTTTCATCGAAATCACTAAATTTTAACGAACAAAGTTCACTAATACGAAGCCCTCCAAAGTAGAGAAGCGAAATGGCCAGTTTTTCTCTCACTCGCCAGGCCGACTCTCGAAGTGCCACCCACTCTTCTACATAGAGCATGCGCGTGTTTTTTACATCGGCCTCTTTTAACTTAAGCCCATGTATCTTTGGTCTTATGGGAATCTCTTTAAAGCGCTTTTCTTTGTGTGAATAGGCCTGATTGAGAAATTCATAGAAATTTTTAAGGCTTGATAAGTGTCTTTTTTGTGAACTTATGGCCAAGGGACGCTGCTCGATAATTTGAATTTTTTGCTTTTTAGTCTTTTTGAGTAAGAGAAGGCGACAAAAATTGACTAAAAAGAGAGCCATTTTTTCTTTTAGTGAAAGAGTTTTTGTAATTGTGCCACCATGAGTGAGGAAATTCTTGTACTCCATGATGTCATCCTGATCAACGGCATCGATCGTTTTATTAGTTTGAAACTCAAACCACAAAATAAATTTTCTAAGATCAGCTTCGTAATTTTTGATGGTGTGCTCAGATTTATTCTGTCTTTTACAAGCGTGTAGATAATTTTCAAACCACTGCTGATTTTTTTTATTAAGAGAAATTCTTTCGTTCATTTTGGTCATGAATCCTTTCATAATTTTTTTAAAAAACCGATACCTTGGCTAGGCCCTTTCAATTTGCGTGAATCCTCGCGCATCGATGTCTTATAATTTATATTATATGAAAAAAAATGTCCATAACTTACTGAAATAAAAGAGAAAGTCCATAAATGGGTCTAGAATCGATTCTAAGGAGTAGTCCTTGGTCTAACCTAGGGGAAATTGCCATAATTTGTTTGGCATTAAGGTTTTTGCTAAAGACGACGAAAAGAGTAGGGAATAGGAGTTGTAAATGAAAAGAAATCTAGCTTTTGTCACCCTCGTTACTCTAACTTTGACATCGTGCTCTACGCATCAAGATTTTTCATGGCGTGGGCCTGCCAGTGTTCATAAGAATAAATTATTTGAAATTCTCGATGAAGTTCAAGTGACTCTTAGTAGAGATATGGGAGCTCGTGAGTGTCACGACTCAATTGAATATTACTGGAAGAAACTTTATGAGTTAGATTCAAAAACGGTTGCACTACAGTCAATGAGTCCAGAGGATATGGATGAGTACATACGCTCTTCTTTCTATATACGACTTGGAATCAAGGAGAGACTCAAGGATCTAGAGCGAGAGACTAGTGATGATAAGAAATGTTTAGTTTCTATTAAAAGGGCCTTCATGGCCTTGCGTTACGTTGAAGATTATTTAATTGAATATAGTTATCAAAATGAGCACAAATCTGATGATCACTTTGTTACTTTAACTGGTGATGGAGGCCATTTTCTTGTCAATCCTAAGTACTCTGGATTCAAAAGCTGGCAGGATTTAAATGGTGGAGATGTTCTTCTTTCAAGAGGGAACGCTTTTTCTTCTGCGGCCATTGCTCGTATTGGTCAGACTGATACTCAGTTTTCTCATTTAAGTCTTGTCCACAAAGAGAAAGATAAAATTTTTACATCTGAGGCGCATATTGAGATTGGAAACGTTGTCGCGCCAATTGATGTCCACTTAGAACAAAAGAACGCAAGAACAGTTGTCTTTAGGCATAGCGATAAAAAGCTTTCAGAGTTAGCGGGAAAAATAACTTTTAACCACGTTAAGAAGGCCCAAGTTGCTGGTAGCAATATCGAGTACGACTTTGGAATGGATTATAAAGATGAGTCGAGACTATTTTGTTCTGAGGTTGTTTACTTTGGTTATAAGCACGCTTCAAAAAAACTTGGAATGGAAGAAGTTGATATCCCTGAATATAAGACTCGCTTTAACAAAGGACTTGTTCCTTTTTTACGAGATTTAGGAATTAAAGTAACCAAAGAGAGTGTTTCATCGTTTGATACGTTTGGACCAGGAGACATTCAATTTGATTCGCGCTTTGATATCGTCTCTGAATGGAGAAACCCAAAGAAACTTAGAGATTCACGCTTTAAAGACGCCATTTTAACAAAACTCTTTCTTTGGATGGAAGATGAGAATTATCGCTTTCACCCAACCGTTGGAACGAAACTTATGTCTCGCTTTTCAACTCTTGCAAGAAAGAGTGATACAATGGTTAAGATTTTGAAGTGGAAATATCTATTAAATAGAGACATCTCGAAGGAATTTCCAAAAAATATGACGGCCAAACAAATGAGACTCTTTCTCGTTCTAGATGAAGTTGGAGAATATTTTTACAAAGAGTTAGATCAGAAAGAAAAGGCCAATAAGGCGCCTTTAAGTCTAGGTGAGATGTTTGATTTCTTAGATTCGCTTAAAGAGAAAGATTACAAGGCCTGGAAGAAGTATCATAAGAAGAGAATTCTTGGAGGCTTCATCGCACCAGCAAAACCTAAGTTTCACAATGTTTTTCATCCATAAAAAAGCTCTCCTTAGGGAGAGCTTTTATAATATTAAGGTAATCTTTTATAAGCTTCTTTTGCTCTTTCAATTTCTTTGTCCGTTGGACGTAGTCGAATTGAAATGTAACCCTCTATAACTTTATTTTCGTTAAAACATGGAAAGACAACCGCCTTAACCCAATAAATTCTTCCAAGACGACCACGATTTTTTACAAAACCTTCCCAAATCTTACCTGCTTTAATTGTCTTCCAAAGGTCTTCGAAGGCCGTTTTAGGCATGTCTGGGTGGCGAATGATATTGTGAGGTTTGCCAACAAGTTCACCATTTCCATATTGAGCAACACTGTAGAATTGATTATTGGCAAAGGTAATGACACCTCTTGGATCAGTTGCAGAAATGAGAATATCATTTTCTGTCATACGATATTCATCTTCTCTTTCATTAAAGCGATTGTTGTTTGTATAATCACTCGCTTCTATGGCCGGTTGTAAGCGATCAATTGGATCGATTCCTTGATTAATTAGATTGTTAAACTTCATAAGACGAAGGAGGTTATCAAATGTATCTCCGATCGTTTTAAGTTCTAAGAGTTCATTGTTAACAGCAGCTGTTGTTTGTTCGAGAGTGTTAAAAACGCGAATTGAGCTATCAACCTCATCTTTAAAGTCACTTGTTAAATGCTTTACTCCCGTCATTTCTTTCAATGTCGTTTGAACTGTCGTTAAGCTTTCGCCCATCTTTTCATTAGATCTTCCAACACTTGAAGAGAGATCTCCGATGGCCTCACCAACTTCAACAAGAGTTTGTTGAATTTCTTCATTGGCCTTTTTTGTTACCTTAGAAAGTTCTTTAACCTCTGTGGCGACAACGGCAAAACCCTTTCCTGATTCACCCGCTCTTGCCGCTTCAATCGTTGCATTGAGCGCGAGGAGATTGGTTTGATCAGCAATAGAGTTAATCTGTTTTAAAAGTTCATTGATATTATTGAATTGATTTTCAAGATTTTTCATTTGATCTTGAACTTCATTTAGTTCTTCACGAGTCACTTTGGTACTTGAAGTTACTTCATCTACTGAAGAGGACATTTTATCAATAGAGTGTTGAATCTGAGTCAGTCCGTCTTGAAAATTGTTGAAGGAGTGAATGCTATTTGTGATTGTCGACTGTTGGGCCGAGAGATCTTTTTGCATTTTCGATGAAGTATTTGTGATTTCAGTTCCTGCACCAAGTACCAGAAGCTGAAACAAATCTTCGGGATTAAAATCTTCCATGAGTTTTCTCCAAAAGGTCATTTCTAAATTCTCTTCTATTTTCCACGAAAATGAAAAAAGATAAAGGTGTTTTTTGTCACAATTTCAAGAAGATAGCTTTGATATTAACAAGATGTGTAATGACAAATAAAAGATTTTCAATAAGTTAGTGCCTATACCAAACTAAACAACTTTATTATTTCATCTTTAATGCCGAAGAGTAGGTACTAATAAGATTGGAAATGATGAAAAAGAGAAAGGATGACTTATGTCTGAGATGAAACATTTACGTGTTCCTAATTTAGAGCACAGAAATTTTCGAAATGATGACTTTTGGAAAGAGATACCCGCTTGGGCAAATGTGAGTAGAGGGGAGTTCTCTGATCACTTATGGCAACAGAAAAACGCCATTAGAAAAGTAGAACAAGTAAAGAAGATATTGGGAGATAAACTAGACGATGCTTTCTTACAAGACATCATGGATGCTATGCATGTTGTCCCAATGAATATTCGTATTACTCCTTATATTTTTGCTCTTATGGACTGGAAAGATCCAGCAAACTGCCCTCTAAGAATGCAGTTTCTTCCAATCAAAAGCCAGCTTCTACCAGATCACCCATTTCATATGGCCGACTCTCTCGCTGAAGATGCAGATATGCCGGTTCCAATGCTAACGCACAGATACCCTGATAAGGCACTTTTCTTACCTACAACGATTTGTCCGGTTTATTGTTCTTATTGTACAAGATCGAGAATTATTGGTGGTTCAACAGAAACAGTTGAAAAAGAAACATACGGGGCTAACCAGAAAAAATGGGACGATGTTTTTGAATACATTGTTAAAACACCACAGCTTGAAGACATCGTTGTCTCTGGTGGTGATGCTTATATGCTCACACCAAAACAAATTCGCTATATTGGTGAGAACCTTTTAAAAATACCTCATATTAGAAGAATTCGTCTTGCAACAAAAGGGATCGCGATCTTTCCAATGAAAGTCTTAACAGACGATGCTTGGGTTGAAGCGGTTAGTGATATAGCTAAGCTTGGACGTGCTTTTGGAAAACAAGTTGTTATCCATACACACTTTTCTTCAACAAAAGAAATTACAAAGTGGTCACAAATGGCCATGGATCGCCTTTTCTCTCTTGGAATTATCGTTAGAAACCAGGCCGTCCTTCAGGCCGGTGTTAATGACTCAATCGAAGAGATGGTCCAACTTACAAGACAAGTGAGTTATATGAATATTCAACCTTACTATGTTTATATGCACGACATGGTGCCTGGTTGTGAACACCTTCGTACAACGCTTAAAGAAGGTGAGGAAATCGAAAAGGCCGTGCGTGGAACGACAGCAGGCTTCAATACTCCTACATTTGTTTGTGACCTTCCTGGCGGAGGGGGGAAGAGACACGTTGCTTCTTACGAATACTATGATGAAGAAAATGGGATTTCTGTATGGAAGGCCCCTTATGTAAAACCGGGTCAGCATTTTGTTTACTATGATCCAATCCACAAGCTCTCATCAGAGGCGCAAGAACGTTGGTCAGATGCCAATATTAGAAAACAAATGGTAGATGATGCATTAAAAAAAGCAGGAATTAAATAGAAATAAAGGGCCAGGCAACTGGCCCTTTTTTTATGATTCATTCTGTAAAAAATTGGGGGGTTTTACAGAAATTGTCGTCTTCACAATTTATGTGAAGAAACTATGAAATTGAATTGATGATGACAATCTAAATTGAAATTATTACAGAGGCCGACTTCGGCCCCTGCAATGAGTCGAGCTAGAGGCCCGCAATAGAGAGATTAGAAAATACGATTTTAGGCATAAAAACAGTACCCATAGAGTTTGAGTGAAGTTTATCACCAACGTGAGTAATGTCATTAAGGGCCTTAAAGAAGTTACCTGAGAGTGTGACTCCTTTAACAACTTTTTCCTTTTTTCCATTTCGATAGAGGTAACCACTAATAGGAAAAGAGAATTCTCCACTAATAGAATTTGCCCCTGAGTGAAGACCTTGTATCTCTACGATTTCAAGATGGTCCATTTGGTTAATTTCTTCTTCTTTTGTTGAACCGAGATTAAAAACTTTATTAGAAAAACTCACATTGAGTGATCCTCGAGCTGAGCGAGCTGCGTTGTGTGTATTTTTCATCTTTAGCTCACTGGCCGTCTTTGAATTTTGAAGAAGACCACAGTATTGACCGTTTTTAATAAGCTCTGTATCACTTGTTTCCATACCTTCGCTATCAAAACTTTGGTTATTGAAGCCACGTTCAAAGTGGGGACGATCAATTAGTGAAAGTTCTGGGTGAGCGATCTGTTCGCCTAATTTTTCAAAAAGAGGGTTCTTTCCTTCAATTGTTGATTCTGCTGAAAAGATATTAGAGAAGACACCAAAGAATGAACTGAAGGTTCTAGGGGAGAAGACGATATTGTATTTTCCCGTTTCAACTTGCTCACCTTTTAAAAATTCACTAGCGTGAAAGATGCTCTCATCAACGAGATGATCGATGTCAAGGTCGCTAAAATTTCTTTTTACAGAACCTTCATAGAAAGAAGTATTCTTTCCCTCTTCTTGCATAAGAACAGAAGAAGTTGCAGAAAAATAGCGAGAGCTCTCAGAGCGAAAAGCCCCATTTGTATTCATATAAAACCAAGTCGAAGAACCTTCGCTAAGTCCATTGTACGGTGAACTCTTAACTCGCGAATCTCTTTTCTTTGGAAGTGACTCAAGTTTTAAGCACATTTCAATCATTTGTTCGGCATCGATTGTTTCTTTTGAATTACAGGCCGGATTATTTTCGTGCTTTTCACTTTTTTCACAAATAATTTTTTGATGAGGGTCTTCTTTTGAAAAAGATGCGTAATCAATGGCCTGCTTAACCATGATTTCTAGAGAGTCATCATCAATGGCCTCAGAGAAGCTCGTTCCAACACGCTCATTTTTAATGATACGAACGCCGATAACGGCCGAAGAGGATACTTCATATTTTTCTAGCTCACCATCGTGCGCTTTAAAGGAAAGACTCTTTCCCTGATCAAAAATAACATCGCCAGTGGCCTTATTTTTTTTTATGAGATCAATTACTTTTTGAAGAATGATTTTTTGCTCTTTCATTAGGCATTCCCTCCAACTAGAATTTCATCAACTTTTAGGGCCGCCTGTCCAACTGTTACAGGAAGGGAACCACTAGAACTTCCACACATTCCCGCTGCCATGTCCAGATTATTACCAACCATTGAAATCTTTTGGAGAGTTTCTGGACCTGTTCCAATAAGTGTTGCAGATTTTAGTGGGCGATCAATTTTTCCATTTTTAATGAGATAACTCTCTTGAGCGGCAAAGTTAAATTCTCCCGTTCCTGGATTCACTGATCCACCGCCCATTTTCTTGCAATAGATTCCGTGATCAATTGTTGAAACCATTTCTTCAAGAGAATAATGCCCAGGTTCAATATAAGTATTACGCATACGACTTGTCGGAGCGTATCGATAGTTTTGGCGACGTCCTGATCCGGTTCTTTCAAAGCCCGTTTTCATAGCACCAACTTTATCAACCATGAAGCTTTCAAGTTTTCCGTCTTTAATAAGTTGAGTCTTACGAGTCTTCATTCCCTCATCATCGATAGTAAGAGAACCCCATGCATTTTGAATGAGTCCATCATCAACGGCACTTACGACAGGATTGGCAATCATTTGGCCCATCTTATCGTGAAAGACAGAAGCTTTTTTAGCGACAGATGTCGTTTCTAGAAGGTGACCGCAGGCCTCGTGAAAAATTACTCCACCAAAACCATTGTCGATAATAACTGGAAGCTTTCCTCCTGGACATTCATCGGCCGTAAGCTTTAAAAGGGCCTGTCTTGCTACCTCTTCTCCTAGAGCTTGTGGATTGACTCCTGCCGTGAAATCCCAGCCCATCAGAGCCCCAGGGCCTTCAAAACTTGAGTTCTGCTCAGCTCCATCCTTAGCGATAGCACTTGCAAAGATACGCGTATAGTGTCTTTCATCACCAATGTGGAGACCTTCAGAGTTGAAGATTTCAATTTGTTGATGTCTTTGGAGTGATCCTGCGTCTAGTTGAACAATTTTTTCACTTTGATCTCTTGCGGCCTTATCAACTTTCATGAGGTAGCGAACTTTTTCATCTAGGAGAATGTCGTTATTAAGTCCATGAAGTGTAGGGTGAATATTTGTAAATTGCTCGAATGAGAAATTGGTTGAATTAACGCGTGGATCTCTTCTATCTTTTGCACAAAGAGATTTTACGATAAATTTTAATTCTTCTTTACTCGCCTTGTTTGTGTGTCCATAAAGAACTTTCGTTCCAAAGAGTAAGCGTACACCGACACCAAAAGAAATTCCCCCTTGTAGGTTATTTACTTTTTGATCGAGAAGTTGAATGTATTGGCTTTGATTTTTTTCAATGAATAATTCACAAAAATCAGCACCTAGCGAGAGACCGTAGTCAATCACATCGCGAGCGGTTTCTTTCGTTATCATAGGATCCTTCTTTTAAAGTCGATAGATCGTTTGTTATTTTGATCGTTAATAAAAATCTCAAGTGGTCCATAGAGATCTCCTGCCCATAAGAGATCATCTTTCATCTGGGCAATTTCACTATTATCCATTGTTTCCTCTTCACTGCCAAGGAGAACAAGATCGCCAAGTAAAGTCTTATTATCGTGGTCTTTGCCAATTAAGATTAATTTATAAGCACAACGCTTGAGTTCAAATGTAGGGAGGATTTCAGTGAGTGAGAGCTTTTTCATTTTCACTGAATAGGTACTGGCACTAATTTTCTTGTGATAGGTGTGTGCGTAGCGAACTCTTCTTTTGAAGACATTGAGCTTTTCGCTAAAAAAGTGACAAATCAATTGAACTTGGGAATCAGTAATTTCGATATCGAAAGTTTCTATTTGCCCTTCAATGGCGGGAACTTTGAGACGAATATTGTCAGCACTGGCGCTGAAAGTGAAGAAAAAGAGAGACCAAAAAACTAGAAAAGCGTTCATCTTTACGTCCTTGAAAAGAGTCATTTAAATAATGCTATCTCTTTTATTTAGATCCGTAAAATTTAGGCGGCCTGTTGTGGTGTTTTTTCTCTTCTATCTGATGATCTCTTTTGAGCAATCCCTTCAACTCTTTCAAGAAGCTCTGGGTGTTTTTTAATAATTTCAAGAAAGTCAGACTTCTCAAGCTTGTAGAGGTCACAGTACGTTTGCGCTCGAACGTTAGCACTGCGCTTGGTCTCTTTCAAAAGGGCTATCTCGCCAAAAAATTGTCCTTCGTGAAGATTGGCAACAACGCTTCCGTCTTTTAGAATAACTTCTGCAACGCCATGTCCAATAATATACATTTCGTGTCCAATTTCACCCGTGTTGATGATCGTCTGTCCTGGAGAATAATACATCTGCTCAAGAGCGCTAGCGACATCTTTTAAGCAGGCCTGAGAGCAACTCTTAAAAAGAGGAACAGTTCTTATGAGCTTAATATTCATATAAGTCATAAGTTCTTGCTGAAGTGCGTGAGGTAATTCAGAGATGATGCGATTGTCATTATCTGTCAAACGCTTTTCAAGAAGGTGATTATAGTAATTAAAGACGGCCCCTTGAACGCGATCAGGGACGTTGTAATATTTCATAAGAGAGTTTAGATCTCCCATTTTCTCTCTTGCCTTTTCTTTATAGCGATCGGCATCGGAAATCATTTTGGCCACATTACCAATAACAACCCCGTAAACCCCAACTCCACAAATCATAATGGCCATCGTGAAAAGTCGTCCCGTATTGTTAACCGGAGTTACATCACCGTAACCAATTGTCGTTAACGTCGTTATTGTCCAGTAGAGAGCTTCGATATAGCGTGTCGTATTGTCTGTATCTTGCGAGGGGTGAATTAAAACCCACATACAAGAGATAAAGTGAACCGCAACCATACTCATCACAATGAGAAATTGAAACTTAACTCCCTTTGGAATAAGAGCTATTCCTCCAAGGAGATTAAAGGCCTTTGCAATTCGAACAAAGCGGATAAATCTTAAAAGGTAGAAGAATTGATATCCATGAGAAAGCCCCATCTTCATGGCAATAAGGTCATAAGGCAGGGCCGCTAAAAGCTCGAGGGCCATTGTCATTGACCATATGATCTTTTCATTCTTTGTTTTAAATGGAGTGGGCGATTTGAACTTTGAGCGAAATTGATAAATAAAATCAATGGCAAAGAAGCTTGAAATAAGAAGATCGCTTAACAATTGCCATCCCTCTGTTCTTTGTTCGAAGGTAAAGCTTAATGCTGCTTCGATAACAGTGTAGGTAATCGCCCAAAAAATGAGACCTTGCCAGATAATTTCTGCTCTTGAAAATTTCTTTTGATTAATCATACGCCCTAGATTGTGAAAAACACAGTTGATGCCCATGAAATCTATCGGCAATTCACTAATTTTCTTGAGTCCTAGAGCTTATTTTCGTCAACTTTGTGTCAATTCGCTTCGCTAAATATTGACTATAGCGAAAATGATATCAAAATAAGGGAAGAAAACATTATAAGGAGAAGAAAATGTTTAAAAGAGTTTCACTCTTTCTATTAACAAATATCCTAATCGTAGCAACGATTTCGATTGTCACAAGTTTACTTGGAGTAAAGCCTTATCTAACGGCCCAAGGAATTAACTACGAAAGTCTATTGATCTTCTGTTTGCTTTGGGGGATGGGTGGATCTTTTATTTCACTACTGATTTCAAAAATGATGGCGAAGATGGCCATGGGAGTTCAGATTGTTGAGCTAAATGGTCCCTATCATGAACTCGTTGCAACTGTTCATAGACTTGCTAAAAAGGCCGGCATTACAAAAATGCCAGAGGTTGGAATTTACAACTCTCCAGAAGTTAACGCTTTTGCAACTGGACCATCAAAGAATAATTCACTTGTTGCTGTATCGACTGGTTTACTTGAGCAAATGAATCAAGATGAGGTTGAAGGTGTACTCGCACACGAAGTTGCTCACGCGGCCAATGGAGACATGGTAACGATGACTCTCGTTCAGGGTGTCGTGAACGCCTTTGTGATGTTCTTTTCACGTGTCATCACTTTTGCGATCTCCCAAGCATTAAAAGATGAAGAGGGGCGTGGTGGCCTTGGCTTTTTTGCACAGACGGCCGTTATTTTTGTTCTCGATATTCTTTTTACGATTCTATCAAAGCCCATTGTTATGTGGTTTAGCCGTTATAGAGAGTATAAGGCCGATGCAGGTGGAGCAGAGCTTGCTGGAAAGCAAAAGATGATTGCAGCTCTAGAAAGTCTTGTTCGTTATCAAGATCGAATCATGACAGATGATTCAAATATGGGAACGTTGAAAATTGCTGATAAACAATCGATTATGGCGCTCTTTTCTTCACACCCACCGCTTGAGAAAAGAATTCAGGCCCTTAAAACTTCAAACTAATAAAAGAAAAGGAGATCAGTTGATCTCCTTTTTTATAACTTCATTTTAACTTCGCTATATTCTCGAATTAAATTTTCCACTAGCTCAAGGCACGTTGGGATATCTTTTAAAAGAGCACTTACTTGACCAATTTCAAGTTCTCCCTCTTCGAGATCTCCTTCAAGCATTCCCTTTTTTGCTCTTCCTTTTCCAAGAAGTGTAATCATCTCTTCTTTCGTTGCACAGCGCCTTTCAAGCTCTTGCACTTGATTGAAAAAGTGATTTTTCATCAAGCGTACAGGCACGAGGTCTTTCATGGTTAAAAGAGTTTCACCACTTGTTGCTTCGAGAATTTTCTTTTTGAAATTATCGTGAGCACTAGATTCTTTTGTTAAGGCAAAGCGAGTCCCTAGTTGAACAGCACTTGCTCCGAGGCAAAAGGCCGCGGCTATTTGTCTTCCATCTCCGATTCCTCCAGCTGCGATAACGGGAATCGATAGGGCATCAACGACTTGGGGAATAAGGCACATGGTTGTGATTTCATCGCGTCCATTGTGTCCTCCGGCCTCAAATCCTTCTGCTACAACAGCATCAACTCCGGCCGCTTCACACTTGATGGCAAGCTCAGGAGAACTTGTCACATGAACAACAGTGGCCCCGTGATCTTTTAAGTACTGCGTGTATTTTTTAGGGGAGCCAGCACTTGTAAAAAAGATTCTAATTCCCTCTTTTAAAGAGACATCAATTTGCTCTTTAGAGAGATGGTAAAGAAGGGGAACATTGACTGCAAGGGGTTTGTCTGTCAGCGACTTTGCTTTTTTTATATGGGCCTCTAAGAGCTCAGGCTTCATTGATCCTGCACCAATGATACCAAGACATCCTGCATTTGATGCTGCTGCCGCAAGCTTCGCTCCTGATACCCAAACCATACCGGCCTGAATAATAGGATATTCAATATCAAAGAGCTTACAAAGAGGTGAGTTTGGAAATGGTGATGTCATGATTGCTCGCTTTGGTTTTATGAATTTTTAATGGTCTTCTCTAGAGCATGAATAATATCTTTCATATTGTCTAGATCATACTTTTCCTTAAGGATATCGACAATAGGTCTTGGCTTTCGACCACTGTCTTTAAAAGAAAGAAGTTCATTTGTAAATTCAACGGCGACAATGAAAATCAAAGAGAGTTTTGGAAATTCTCCCTTGTTATTAACGGCAAAGCCTTTTCCATTCGAAGTACCATGATGGTTTTTAATTATGGTATCAACATCTAAAGGCGCCTCAGGGTGCTTTCTAATGATGAGGGCGCCATCTTGAGCGTGATTAAAAACAAGGTCCCAAAGATCACTTGTCATCTCTGCTTTTTCTAGCTCTTCGTAAGAGCTAATTTTAGCTAGCTCAGGGTGCTCGGTAAGAGAGATGTCTTTAAAAAACGATGCATAGGCAAGAGTTTCATGGAGCTCTCTTTTATCAAGTCCTAAGTTAACAAGGATTTCACTGGCTACAATCGAGCACATATGGGCGTGGCGATAAAGATATCCTGTTTTAGAATTTATCACTTTAAAAAGAAGAGGTGACATCTCAGGGTTTTCTTTAAAGGTATCAACCATGGAATTAACAATACTTTCAGTTAACTGAACTGTGGCACTGTTAAATCCCATTTTATATATTTCATTTAAGGCGACGTGAAAACTGTCGGACATGATTTTAATTTTCTGATCAGTCGTTAAGCTCTTGTCGTTTAACTTACTGACCAGTTGATTTGAGACATAGTTAACAAAGCTATCTTCGTGCTCTTTTGATATGTAGAAGTTTTTAAGTCCCTGCTCAATATATTTATTCACGATATCTTTGCTATAGCTATCTTCTTCGTGGATGCGCTTAATGAATTGATATTCTCCTGGTGCTTTTTTTATGCGAATAAAAACATCGCAAAAAGAAGTATCAAGTCCAAGAAAGTACTTTACTGGAACGGGGATATAATCGGGAGTCATCTTCTTTTCAAGAGTCTCTTCTTTTACTCCAAGAGCGCTACAGGCTATTTTAATAACACTTTCCCAGTCTTTAGAGTCATCAATGACTTTGGCAATCTCTTCAAGTCCAGGGTAGTTGGGAGCAACTTCACCAAGAAAAACCAAAGGTATTTCTAAGCGGTTATCAATTATATAATCGGTAATTGCGTGGGCGACATTATCACTGTCAATATTAGATTTCGCAATAATAAGATCAACTGTTGGCAAGAGGTTTAAAAGATCGATAGCATCGGCACTATTTTCGCGTGGAATGACATCTGCTCCTGCATAGGATTTCAAATTGAGCGTGATTAGATCAAGCATGGTTTGATTATCTTCAATAACTACCACTTGCGCCATGGTGATTTCCTTTCTTTCTGTTTTTTTATTTATCGGATGCTTTTTAAATGATTTTAGCTAATTATCAGCTTGTTCTTTATTAAAAATGCTTTTTCTAAAGAAATAATTGGGAGTGTATTGAAATCAGTAAGACTCATACTTAAAAGATGGGTTTATCTCGTGGCAAAATTTCTGGCCAAAAGACCTAAGTGTCTTTAATTCAGAGGATCTTGTTTAAAAAGATGGCCGAGTTGTTATGCTAGATCTCGATCAACAAGAGCACACACAGGAGAGCGCTCAAGACTAGAAAGAACATCTTCATCACTAACTCCTTCTAAAGTCGCTAGAGTCGCGACCTTCTTTGCACCAAATCCCTCTCTATTTTGAACATGAAAGCCCGCTTGAATAAGAGATTTCCTAATTCTCTTGGCCGAAGAATAGGTACTGAGAACAACCTTTGAATGAGAGATCTCTTTAAGAGTTAAAAACCACTCGACAGTCCAGAGGGCCGGATTTTTCTTAGGACTGAAGGCATCTTGATAAATTGCTTTAACAGCAGAGAAATGCCCCTTTTTAAAGGCCTTAATCGTCGTCTCTCTGGCATCGCCAATAAGAATGATGAAATTAAGCTTCTCATTAAGGTATTGAAAGTAGCAAAGATCATCTTGCTCTAGGTATTGGAGCTTTTGAAAATATTCGCTCTCTTTAAAGGTTTCTTTGGCAAATTCAACGAGGGCCTTATCAAGCTCTGTTGAAACAAAGGTTAGAGGAGCTTTTTTGTGATTTAACCAGTAATCAATGGTAATCTTTGGTCCAATTCCAAGTCCTAGACCTACTTCAAAGACAGTCAGTTCTTCGCCTGAGCGAATCGATTGATCGACAAGACATCCCTCAAGGTAGTTATACTGAGTTTCCATGGCCGCTCCAGAAAGGGAGTGGCAATTTTCATCAAAATAAGCAGAGTGAAGGGTGATACTCCCATCCTCAGTAGTGACAACGTCATAGGCTCCAAGTTCTCCTTGGAAGCTAGAGCATTTATTGGCCTTTAATTCATCCATAGTTATCAATTAACAGGTAAAAAAGTTCTTTACCATAAAAAAAACAAGGGCCTACTTAAGTTTTTTGATTATCTGACCGTAAAGCTAGGTGATGAAAGGATTTTATTTGATCCCTCTATTCATTTTACTTGCCTGTGGAAGGCAAAATGCAGGTAGCAGCGACTACCAAAAGGCCGTTGTTGGTCAAGGCTTCGCTCTATCTGATGAGTACTCTGATAAAGAGCGCTCAATTATTGATCGCCTGTGCACAAGCTATCGCAATAAGCGCATTCAATTTCAATCTCTTCAAGAAACGAAGAAGCTTGATGTTAAATTTGAAGATAAGCAATGTGATAATGTTCAAAAAACAAAAATCTATAATGCCGAACTAACTCTTAAACAATTACTGGCCTCAGGTCCGATGTATTTTGATGGGAGTGTTCCGGTTTCTTATTTCTCTATTGTTCAAACAGATAAGCACGGAGAGGCCAAAGATATTTGCGAGGCCGTACTCTCTGATAAATTGCCAAAGAAAGTGATCACTGAAAGAGAACAGATTACGATGTATCAATTTCTTCGTTCAAATGAATACGATGGAGTCGATGTCATTAGAAAGATTATAGGAGCTCAAGATAGTGCCACTGGTGAGCTTATTGGCGAGAAGATTATCGATGTTAAAGTCAAAACGGATTCCCAGTCTGGTCACACCATTGGTCTTGTGATGGAAATTTATAAGCAAGAACAGTGTCAGGAATTCCCAGAAAAGATGCTTAGCTTTAAACAACTTACAATGAAAGAAAAATAAAAAGGCCCAAGTTAAAGGGCCTTTTTTATTTTATCGAATATCCCAATCACAATAAATGGCTTCGAGTCTTGGGCGAATGAGTTTTTCATATCGCTGATAGAGATCGAATCTCGACTCGTCTTTTTTAGCATGTTCGCAGAGTACTCTCAATGTTTCCATATATGAAAGCGCCTGACACAGGGTCTCTGCGTGAGACATAAGACCGTTGAGTTTTTCTTCGTTGGCCCACGCCTTTGGATTTAAAAGATCAGTCGCTAACTCTGGCCTAAGGCATTTAACAAGCAGAGCAATCATATTCTTTTTAAAGCGAAAGTGGACTTTTTTAAAGGCGATAGAGCATTCGCCGGCATCACTTAGTAGCTCTGTTGTTGGATGCTTAAAGAGAACATTACTAAAAAATCTCTTTGGATCTTTCATGGCGTATTTAACAACATCTTTTAAGGCCATTAGAGCTTGTATCTGGCTTGTTCCTTCATAAAGAAGTGGACCAAAGGAGTCGCGGTGAAACCTTTCGACTGGATATTCTTTCATAAATCCATATCCACCCAGAACTTGAACGGCCTTTGTCGTTAAGTTCGTTGCGGCCTCACAGGCATAGTATTTGACAAGGGGAGTTCTCTTTCGCGTCCACAGGTTCGCTTCACTATAGAGGTTCTCTTCTTCTTTTGTTAAATCCTGAGATTGATTCTTTTTGAGATCGAGCTTTTGAAAGATGTCAAAGTGGGAGATCGTATCAACAAGAAGTGCGCGAATAGCATCTCTTTCTGTTTCGAAGTCTTCCAGATTTCTACGCATAAGAGGTAAATCAGAAATAGGGCGATCAAATTGCACGCGCTCATCGGCATAAGTTCTCGCATAGCCAATTGAGGCCTCAATTAAACCAAGGGCCTGCATACCAACGGCAATACGCGCTTCGTTCATAAGATGAAGCATATACTTGAAACCTTCACCTGGGTCGCCAACGAGGTGGGACTTTGAGTTTTCATAGACAATTTCACAAGTAAATGAGCCATGCATCCCAAGCTTATGCTCATTTTTAGCGACAATATAATTTGGTTCATCTTTTCCTTCGACATCTTGTTCACAAAGAAAAAGAGAGATTCCCTTTAGCCCCTCTGGTGCGTCTTTAATACGAGCAAGAACAAAGCTAACGCCACCACCACCATTTGTGATGAAGATTTTATTTCCATTTAATAAGTAGCTTCCATCCTCACAAGGGGTGGCAGAGGTTTTAATCATACCAAGATCTGATCCACACCCTGGTTCCGTTAAGTTCATGGATCCACTTAACTTTCCTTCAATAATCTTTGGAACAATTCTCATGGCCGTTTCTTCGTCTGTGTAGCGGTGAACCATTTCAGCTATTGAAGTAAAAAAAGCAACCTGAGTTGATGAAGAAAGACAAGCGCGTGAAAGTTGCTCTAAGAGAATCATCAGGAGAACACTTGGAGTTTCAAGCCCTCCAAACTTTCTTGGAAGAGGCAGACCAAAGACCTGAAGTTCACTCGCTTCTTTGTAGAGTTCACTCAAGGCTTCACCCGGAATTGTTCTACCATTTTCAATAGAGCCAGGGCCTTGTTCATCTAATTTCATTGAGCGTTCGGCAACAGAAGTCGCGGCCCAGTGACCAGTTGAAGTGAGAAGTTCTTTAAAAAAATCTAGAACTTCTTCTTTATTTTCTAACCCATCTTCTGTTGGAAAACTTGGGTAGTAGAGATTTATAATGGCATCCCAATCGATTCCATTTTCAAATAACCATAACCATTCTTTTTCGTTATCAAAGTAATTCATCGTGAATCAACCCTCGTTAAGGCCATGAAGGCGGTTGTGTTTATCACCATATTTTAAGGAGTTAGTGGATTTTTGTACAGACTTATCGGCGACTTTGTATGACTGGGGAGTCATATGAAATAAAGTGGTGCCGACAGAAGTAGTCGCCTTTTATTTCATAAAGCTTAAAATAGGGGGAAATTTTAGTTTTTCACGGTTTTACCCGATAATAAGACTATGAATTCTAAGATCTTTTTAACATTTATCTCACTACAGACCCTCCTTATCACAAGTTCTTTTGCGAGCAATGAATCTCGTGCAATCGAATCGCAAAAGGAGAGTTCCGATATTCTTTCAAAGGCCATGGAAGTTCCTGGTGTAAGTGAGCAAGTTAAGAAGTGCCAATCAAATAATGTGGCAAAAGAAAATCTTTCGAGTTGTGTTTGGGGAGGACTTTCTTCTGAACAGCAAAAACAGGTTCAGCAGGTTGTTAACAAGACAAAAGATGGAAAGAGTCTCGAAGGAAAGTATGAATCCGTTTACACGGGATCAGATAATAATAAACAGAGTAAAGGAATTAAAAAGCTTGAAGATTATCTCTACAATAAATTAGCAAGTGTTCTTTTTGAAGAGACAAGAAAGGATAGCTCTTTCTTTAAAAATAAACTCGTTGATGAAGGTGTCTTCTATGATCTCTACGAGACTCAGGTTGGGAAAAATATTGTCTCAGCTTTCTCTTCTTATTGTATGGATGCTCACGCAGGCAATGATTACGCAATAAAAAAAGATGAAGTTTATAGAAAAGAAAATCGTGAAAAGAATATTAAATCACTTGGAAACTTCGATGCTAGTTCAAGAAATTCTTGGAATGATTGTATCGTTAAGGTTCCTAAGATCTGTCACGATAAAAACTTAATCTCTGAAGTTCAAAATAGTAAAGACGCCGATGAAGTGACAAGTGAAGATATTGACTACACTCAAGTTCGCGCCTGTGAGGTCGTTAATTATGTGAAGACGGCAAAGCAAAACCTCTTGGCCATCACAAAGGTTAAAGATTCCATAAAAGATCTTAAAGTCGCGAGTAAAGATAGAAAGTCAGCAACTCCTTTTTATGAATCAAAGGGAAAAGATAAAACCATCGATGATCTAACAACGGTGACTTCTGGTGAATTTGTCAATGAAACAAAGTATAACGACGCTCAATTAGAAGATGCTAAGATTCTTGAAGAGTGCCAAAAGACAGGTCAGATAACTCCTGAGTGTGAGGCCTTTTTAAGTGATGCAGGTGAAAATGAAGAGCAGCTTATCGAGCAAGGTCTTCGCGCCGAGGCCTTAAAAAATAAACTCATTACAGATCTAGAAGAAAATCCAGAAAAGGGTTTAGAGCAATATTTTAAAGACCAAGGGTATTCAGAAGAAAAAATTAAGGAGCTTCTCGCTGGTGATGTCGACGCGTTAAAAGACATGATTAAAAAGAGATACGAAACTGAAAAAGATGCCCTTGTTAAATCACTTGCCATGCAATTAGAGAAAAATCAAAAATCAAAAAGTGATGATGAATCGACGGCCAAGGCCGAAAATGAAAGAAAGCTCGATGCCATTCAAAAAGAGCTCACAAGTAAAACAAGTGATTACGCTCAACTTATCCATTTTAGTAATATTGTGACAGGCTATCTCGAAGTTGGGGGAGACTCTAACTCTAGTGGTGGTGCCAGACAGCCTGGTTCTGCTAAAACGAGTGTTAACACTTATTCTATTAGTAAGGAGCTAGACAATAGTGCCTTTACTGAAGAAGGGTTAAAAAAGGCGCAGCAAGCGGGGATTGATATCGCTAGTGGAAGTGGGATTAAAAGAGATGAGGCCGTTAAGCGTCTTGCAGAGGGTGGAATTGAAGTTAAGGATTCTCCTGATGATGCCGGTTCAAAGACACTTCAGGTTCAAGAAATTAATGATGTTATCGAATATGATATTCACGACCGTGAAACAGATTAAAAAAGGCCACATATTCTGTGGCCTTTTCTTTTTATCATTTTAGTACCATTGCTTACATCTAGTCTTTGGACCAGTAACTTCTCCCCAACGAACTTCTAGAGAATCGTTAGGATGCGAAGAGAGTTTTCCTCTTCTAAGTCTTGTAAAAAGAGTTGCTAGATCAATCGTTGTCCCTTCTTTGTATTGAATTGGACAAGCAAAGAGAAGCGCTTCTTTTTGTTCTCTTGTTGGTTCGTACAATCTCTCTTGAGTTGTCGATTCATGCCAAAAGAGTGCATTGACGTGCTCGTATACTTTTGCATCGTAGAGCTCTCCCGCTCTATGAAGATCAAGGTATGTGCTCCAAAGCGTTTCGTAGGCATCTTTCAGGGCCTTATCTCTTGCAGGTGTTGAATAGGCATCGTAATCTGCATAATTCATACACTTACCACCAGTTGAAACGTGATGCTGATAACCTTGGTTAACATATTCAATACGTGACTGAGCTTCAGTACATACGTTATTAAATACTCTTGTTAGTAGTGCTGAGTCATCTTCATCAACAGTTTTTAACGTATTTTTAACGTGCTTGAAAAAGCCTCTACCCATTTGTTTAACCATGGCGTACTGCTCAGTTGAGTAGTTTAGTTCGGCTGGAAACTCTGAAGGAGATGTTCCAAGAAGTCTTGGCCATTTGAATGCTCTAAATCCCCAGACATCGTGTGGAAGATTCACAAGGGGCTTTTCCTTTCTATAGTTAAGAGGAAGATTCTTTTTGCGAATGGCCTGTGTCGAATAGATGAGATCAAATGTTCCCGTCTGATTTACTTCTTTAATTGTATAAGCGTGACGGATCGTACTGCCAAAGCGAGCTCTAATTTTATAAGTATAGAGTTTTCCCGATGTCACAGAATCTATTTTAATTGGATAGGTATCGTGACGAGAGAGGTTTTCTGTTCCAACCATATCAGAAATATAGTTAAGGAAAGCTGTAACTCTCTTTGGTCCAGCAGGATATTTATCAAATTTATTGACTTCATTTGAAAACATCGCGTAGCGACCACGACTTCCCGTTGGGTTTTTTAGTGCAAAAGGAAGACCGTGCTTTGATGCGAAGATTGCTCTTAGAGCGTAGGCTGCATCAGCGCAGTCATATCTTCCGCCAAAATAAGGCGAAGATTTACTAACGAACATATCTTTATGGACTTCAGGACTTTCAATCCACTTAGAATAGAGATTTTCATATTCTTGATTCCACTGTGTTGTCGTTTGCCAAACTTTTGCTGTTACTGGAGCGCTAAGCCCGAGTAGAAGCGAAAGTGTGATAAGCTTTTTCATAATAGTTCTCCTTGGTGGCCGTAAAAATTACGTATCCACAGGGGAACGTCAATGAATTTTATACATACTTCACAAAAGTTGTGAATAATTACAACGGCAGCGCAGCAAAATAGGTGTAAGAAAATGTTGTTATAATTCCGATAGGTTAGTCATGGAAAAAATAAAGTTTATCGTTTTATCAATAATTTTAACTCTTTTCTCTTTCAACCAAGCTTTGGGGGCCATCAGTCTTGCCTTTTGTGAAAAAGAGGCCGTTTCAGTTTTTAAAAATCAATTAAGTGATAAGCAAAAAGAGAAATTACTCTCGCGCCAATTTCATTTAACACTTCTAAAAATTGCGACTCTTCAAAATAAAGAAGCTCTTCCAACTATGGAGAGTTATTCAAAACAATTTTTTAATGATCTTAGTGATGATGAAAAATCATCTCTGAGTCAGCTTGTAAAAAACTACAAGCAAAGTGCTTATTTAAAAGATTTAGAAACAATCGAAGAAACGATGGTTAAGGCCAGCTATTGGGAACGTTACGAAAGATTTTCAAACCGTGAAGCTTCGGCCTTTGTTCTCGCTCATAAAGTTATGGCCAAGGATTCTCCTTTTGATGAAAGGGATGTTGCCATTCTTTGGTTTGCCTCTCTTGCCTCTGATCTCGCGATAGACGTTGATGGCGAGTTCTCAGCTCTTTATAACCGTTCAAATGTTTCATCGCAAATTATCCAGTACACAGGGGCAATGAAAGGGAAAAGACCACTAACAGTTAATGAGATTAAGAGACTCGTTGATAAAAACGCAAAAGACTACAATCTCGTTCTCGATGAAATAAAAGAAAAATTACAAATTCATTTAAGGGCCGTTGGTTGTCTTAAAGGAAATGAATTTGCTGGAACTTGCCGCTACAATAACGATCAGGCCCATCAATTCTTTTCTCGCTGGCTCGATGGCCTTAAAGACGAAATTAGCCTAGACGAACTTTCTGGCATTAGTTTTGAAGATGATCTCTCTTTGCGCTATCGCGGTAAGGCCATTTTTAAATTTCAAGGAAACCGTGATTCTCGTGTAGAAAATCCAAAATCAGATCAAGAGCAAGAGTATCAAATCATGGAATGGCCCTATCTCTCTGATAGTGAGGGCATGATTAAAACGAGTGAGATTCTCGCTCTCCAAGAAGAGATTAACGATATTCCCGATGAGCTAGAAAAGATCAAAACTTTTCACAGGCACAGTGATCGTACGCGCTATGGGGTTGTTGATAAAGAAAAGGGTCTTATCTCTGTTTATGATAATACGGGAAGATTAGTTGAATCGGCGAGTTTTGAAAGTGAAAAAGATGATCTTCTCTACAGTGGTGGGGCCGGTGTTTTTCAATTTTTAAAAAGAGGAAAGCATGGAGAGCTCTTTACCCAGGCAAAAAGAGATCAGAAAATTCGCCCTTTTGGTGTGGATATCCATCTTGGACTAGAGCGCGGTGATCCCGTTTATGTTCTACCGACAGATAAGAGTAATACCTTTGTTGCTAAAGAAGGAGAACTTCGTTTTACAACAAAAGCATCCAAGAAAAATTATCAGGCCTATAACTACTCTCCAAGAAAAGTTGAGTATAGAGAGATTAAAATTGCAATTAGTGACAGTGATTTAAGATCCCTTGTCTACCAAAGTCCTCCTCGAAATGGAGAGAAGTACCGTGAAGCTCACGCCGTTTATAAGGCAAAAAAAGAAAAGGAAGAGTTCTTTCTAAGAGAATTTTTAGACACTCTTGAAAGTGAAAAAGAAAATCTCATGAAACTCTATAACTTAGAAAATGATGAGTACAACATGCTCGTAAAATTTTCTTTTGGAGTAATGCAACCTGAAACAAAAATGGGAACTCACCCAAGATATAAAATTAAAGAGGATTTTCCATTTCTCATTTCGCTCGTTAAGAAATTAAAGGGAAATAATAGTCCAAATTCAAGAGGGCCTTCACAGATTAAAATCATCCCTAATAAGATTGTTGAAAAATACAAAATTGAAAAGGGCGATCTACAAGAAGCTAGACCAGCGGCCCTTGCCACCCTTGGCTTTGCAGCAGACCTCTTATCCGATCTTAAGCGCATCGAAAAGAATCATCCTGAAATCGATATCGATAATCGTCTGGATTATCTCTATTACTTATTTCGAGGAAAACGAGGTGAAATCACCAAGGCCACGGCAACTCCTGATCTCAATCGAAATGTTCGACAGATCAAAGGTGTCTCAAAAATGATTACGATTTATCAAGAAGAAAAGGAATAAAAAAAAGGGCCATTAGAAGGCCCTTTATTTTTAATCTCTAACAGAAAGTTTCCCACCACCAGTGAAAATCAAAGCGATAAAGACAAAGAGATACATGAAGGCAAGCTCTTTTGCTTTATAAGGATCGGCACCGTGAACGAGAAAGGCCGCAACAACCATTGTCATGGCCGCTGGAATCGCTGCAAATCTTGTTTTAATCCCAAGAATAATCATAGCAGGACAAACCACTTCACCAAAAATAGCAAGCCCAAGAGAAACACTTCCTCCTAGAAATCCTACTGGATCAGGAAATTTTGGGGCGATCGTGCTAAAGTTTTGTAATTTAGGCAGGCCGTGGGCCAAAATCATTGATAGGGATACCGTCACTCTTAAAAATAGAAGTCCAATATTGACTCCATGACGTTGTAATGCTTCCATACATTGTCCTTTTGATTGTGTTAATCTTAACAGATGAAATATGATTGAAATTATAACATGAGTTCAATTTAACTGAAAAGAATTGGAAAAAATGAGCAAAAAGTCACGCCGTGAAACTAGAGAAAATCGTTGTAAAGTCTGTCGAGTAAATCAGAAGTTTTGCTTTTGTGATGACTTAACACCAATTCAAGCTCAAACACCTGTTCATATCATTATGCATGTTAATGAAAGATCTCTTACAAGTAATACGGCCTATCTTGCCGATCTACTTATGGATAAATGCCAAACCCATTTAAGAGGCATACAAGATGATCCCATCCTAGAGAGTGATCTTCTCGATCCAGCTTATCAACCGCTCTATCTCTTTCCAGATGAAGATGCAAAAGAGCTTTCAATAGAATTAATTGAAAGCTTTGATCGTCCTCTCTCTCTTATCGTTCCCGATGGATCGTGGAGACAGGCCAAGAAGTTTAAGTCGCGCATGCCGTTTCTAAAAGATGTGCCCTCTGTAACAATTCCCTTTAGCGGAGAGAGTCAGTATCGTCTTAGAAAATCTCCTTTTAAAGAAGCTGTTTGTACTTATGAGGCCATTGCAAGGGCCCTTGGTATCATTGAGGGGCAAAACTTAAGAGAGCGCCTAGAAGTTCCCTTTATGTCGATGGTAAAGAATCACTTTTACGCACGTTATGGTCGCGTTGCCTATGAGGAAGCATTTGACTCAAAAAAAGAGTGAAGGTATCCTTGATCTTGCTATGATGAGAATTTTACTTTGTCTTCTATTCATTTTTTCTTTTAGCTACGACACTGTGGCAAAAGAGCTCTTTCACGACGATCACTGTCAAGATGTGAGTGAAGTGAATATTTCGGCCAGTGGCGATTGCCATGACAATCAGGCCCACGAAGACCATTCCACTCATTGTCATACTTGTGGTGTGAGCTGTCTTCGCCACTTAAGCGACAACCGAATGATCAATCACAAACTTATCGATGAGAGCAAAGAGCAGAACAATAGCTTCTTCTATCTCAATCTCTATAAAAATCCCTACATTCTCTCTCTCAGTCCGCCACCCATGGCCTAGTCTCCTGACATTTATTTGCATGTAAATTGATTCTATTATCACAAAGGAGATTTTGTGTTTGATTATCTGATTTCATGGTCCCTAAAACGCAGGGGGATTGTGATCTTTTTGGCACTAGGTATTTTGGCCTATGGTGCTTTTGTCTTAGAAAAACTAAACGTTGATGTCTTTCCCGACCTGAATAGACCAACGGTAACGATTTTAACTGAGTCTCACGGCCTTGCTCCTGAAGAAGTCGAGACCTTGGTTACATTTCCCCTGGAAGTGGCCCTAAACGGAACACCAGGCCTTAAGAGGATGCGCTCA
Source organism: Halobacteriovorax sp. GB3 (assembly GCF_028649655.1). Lineage (NCBI taxonomy): Bacteria > Pseudomonadati > Bdellovibrionota > Bacteriovoracia > Bacteriovoracales > Halobacteriovoraceae > Halobacteriovorax > Halobacteriovorax sp. GB3. The sequence continues at coordinate 225,918 of NZ_JAQSLN010000003.1, read as the reverse complement.
AGTTCTGGGATTGGACTCTCTATTGTCTGGCTCGAATTTGATTGGGGCTCTGATATTTATAGAAACCGCCAATTTGTCGCAGAGAAACTCTCCCAGGTAGGACAGACTCTTCCCGAGGGCATTCGCCCAGTGATGGGACCTGTCACATCCATCATGGGTGAGATTATGCTAGTTGGACTTTCCTCTGATAATCCCGACTATAAAGGAATGGATTTAAGATCTCTTGCCGATTGGACAATTCGTCCAGAGCTTCTCGCCGTAGGGGGAATCTCTCAGGTTATTCCCATTGGCGGGGGAGTTAAGGAATTTAAAGTTCACTTTTCTTCAAAAGAGCTGAAAAAGAGAAATCTCTCTCTTGAAAATGTTCAAGAAAACCTCACTCACTTAAGTGATAACACAACAGGCGGTTTTCTCTATGAGGGAAATAACGAATATCTCGTTCGAAATCTCGGGCGCATTGAAACCATAGAAGATATTAAAATGTCAGTCATTGGAACTTACCAAGGACGACCAGTTTTAGTAAAAGATGTCGCCAAGGTCTTTATTGGTAAAAAGGTTCAAAGAGGTGATGCCTCCATTATGGGAGAAGAAGGAGTTATTCTCGCTGTTAAAAAGCAACCGGGAACATCGACTCTCAAACTCACTGAAGATGTCGAGGTGGCCCTCACAAGAATTAACCAAACACTTCCAGAGGGTGTGACTCTTCACAAGGGGCTTTTTCGCCAAGCTACCTTCATTTCCATGGCCGTAGAAAATGTTAAAGAGGCCCTAAGAGATGGAGCAATCCTTGTTGCCCTGACTCTTTTTATCTTTCTTTTAAATTTTAGAACGACTTTTATTACGCTAACAGCGCTACCCCTTAGTTTCGCTCTCACATTTATTGTCTTCTATTTTTTCAATTTAGAGATCAATACCATGACTCTTGGAGGGCTTGCTATCGCCGTAGGTCTTTTAGTTGATGATGCCATTGTCGATGTGGAAAATGTCTATCGGAGGCTACAGGAAAACAAAGGGAAAAAGCCGATTATTCAAGTTGTTTTTAGCGCTTCTAAAGAGGTTAGAAATTCCATTGTCTTTGCCACAATGATTGTCGTTTTAGTCTTTGTTCCGCTTTTCTTTTTAAGTGGGCTAGAGGGAAGGTTCTTTAGACCTCTTGGTCTTTCATTTATTATCTCTCTTTTGGCCTCTCTTGTGGTTTCACTGACAGTGACTCCGGTTCTTTGCTACCATCTTCTGCCAAAGCTTAAAAATGTTGTGGATGGAGAGGAGACGAAATTAGTTCTCTTTTTAAAGAAATTTGATGAACTGATCATAAAAGGCTTTCTAAAAAGACCTCTTTTAATTGTTCTTCCAACGCTCATTCTCTTTTTCGCCTCTCTTGCAACCCTTCCTAAGATGGCGCGCGAGTTCTTACCAACATTTAATGAGGGAACGGCCATGATTAGTGTGACTCTTCCTCCGGGCGTTAGTCTTAGCTATTCCAATGAAAAAGGAAAACTTGCTGAGGAATTCATAAAAACTCTACCCGAAGTAAAATCGGTCTCTAGAAGAACGGGAAGGGCCGAACTTGATGAGCACGCTGAAGGGGTGAATGTTAGTGAAATCGATGTGGATTTCAATCACACCGGGCGAGAGCGATCAGTTGTATTATCAATTATTAGAGAAAAGCTAGAAGAGATTATTCCAGGCGCTGGAATTAATATTGGTCAACCCATCTCTCATAGACTCGATCATCTTCTTTCAGGAGTTAACGCAGAAATTGCCATTAAGATCTTTGGAAATGATATGGATGAGCTTCGCTTAATTGGCTCAAAGATTTTAAAAGAAATGAAATCAACTGAGGGAATTGTCGATGCCCAAATTGAACAGCAAGTTGAAATCCCTCAGGTAAAATCTTATTTCTATCGCGAAGATGCTGCTAAGTATGGCCTTAACGTCGGTAAAGTATCCGATCAACTGGAAATGGCCTTGCAAGGAGAGAGTGTCGCTCAAGTTATTGATGGAAAGCGAGTTATCGATGTCTTCTCTAGGCTCGATGAAAGTTCAAGAAACAATGTGGAGAGTATTCAAAATCTTGTTATTGATGTTCTTCCAAATGGTCAACAGGTTCACTTAAAAGATATCGCCGATGTCTATAAGGCCCGTGGTCCAAACCTCATTAACAGAGAGAATATGAGACGCCGCCTTGTTGTTCAGGCCAATGTCAGCGATCGTGGACTAAGTGAAGTTGTCGAAGAGATTCAAAAGAAGGTGAGTGATAAGATCAAGCTTCCGGCCGGCTATTCCATTCACTACGGTGGTCAATTTGCCTCAGAAAAAGAGGCAACAAGAACGATGATCATTTTAGGGCTTATTGCCATGGTCATGATCTATATTCTTTTATACTCACACTTTAAAGTTCACTTTATTGTCGTGCAGATTATGTTCAGTATTCCCCTCGCTATGATTGGAGGACTTTTTGCCCTCTATTTCACAGAGGGAATTCTTTCGATGGCCTCTCTTGTGGCCCTTGTGACTCTCTGTGGAATTGCAGCAAGAAATGGAATCCTCATGATCTCTCACTATCTTCATTTGATGAAAGAAGAAGATGAGACGTGGAGTGAAAAACTTGTCATTCGAGGCTCTCTAGAGCGTCTTGTACCAGTTTTAATGACGGCCATTAGCGCAATGCTTGGACTTTTACCTCTTGTCTTTTCAAAAGGGGAGCCTGGTAAAGAAATTCTCTATCCCGTTGCAGTGGTAATCGTTGGGGGGCTCTTTAGCTCAACTCTACTAGATATGTGGATTACTCCGGTTGTCTTCTACAAATACGGAAAAAAAGCAGCTTATAAATATTTAAAAATCTCAAATAAAAAGGAAGAAATTCTATGAAAAAACTATTGATTCTGACACTTACATTAGCTTCTATTAACTCTTTTTCTCACGGAGATCACTCAACTCCTGGTGCCATTCCAAGCGCTCCGCACGGTGGTGTTCTTGGTGAAGTTAAGCACAGTGAAGATCATGGTCACAAACATAAACATGAGCACAAAGAAAAAAAGAACCACGCTAATCACTTAGAAATGTTCTTTGAAGCAAGAGTTAAGGGAGAAGAATTAAAACTCTATCCTTTAGCACTTATGAATGAGAAGGAATTTGTCGCCGTTAGTTTAGACAAATTGAAAATGGAAGAAGTTGAAATTGAACTTCCTCGTTCAAAGAAGTCGATGGATCTTAAGCTTCAAGCTAAGGGAGATCACTATGTGGCAACTCTTCCAAAATTTCGCGATCGTCGTTTTATTTTAGAGATAGAATTTGAAAAAGATGGCCAAGATCACGAAGTAAAAATTCAACTTGAAAAGAGGTAGCCCATGAGAAAGAGCTTACTAACTGTCTTTATTTTCTCTCTAAGTGCACAGGCCGCTCAGGCCAGCGTGCTTAGTTTTGAGGAAGGACTAAAGAAAATAGAGCAAACGAGTCTCTATCAAAAAGAGATTCATGAAAAAAGAAAACTCTCTAAGCTGTCTAAGAAAGAATGGATAGGAGAGTTTGCACCAAAGATCGATCTCGTTGGGGCCCTTGAAAAGACAAAGGGTGATAAGGAAAATGAAAGCGAGTTCGCCCTTTATACAAAACTTCATGGAAGCCTTTATGAAGGAGGAAAGTCTCTTAAAGAAAAAAAGAGAAGCTCACTTCTTTATCAAAGTAGCGAATTGGATCTCGATAGTAAAAAAAGAAATCTTATCGCTCGCTACACACAATCATTCCAGTCGCTGATGGCCCAAAAAGAATGGGAAAAGGCCTATGCTAGCTCCCGAAAGCGTCTTCAAACAATTAAGCGCATTGTTGATAAGGGAAATCGCTCAGGGCTTGTTAATAAAAGGTTAGGGATTGATTTAAAGCTTAAAGAGGAATCTCTTTCTTATTTTCTTTTAGAAATTAGGGCGAAAAAAGAGAAGGCCAAATCGAGTATGAGAGAGATTTTTAAAGGGGAGGATTATCTTTTTAAAGGAAAGCTCTCCCATTATCATTTAACAAAAAGGCCATCTGATCTTTCTACGTTAAATTCTAAAAAACTAGTCTTTCTTGAAAAATCAGCAACTCTTGATGAGCAAATTGAGCGCTCTAAAAAGCTTCCAAAGCTCGATTATGAGATCTCATATGGACGTTTAGATGATCTTGAAAGGCTTGAAAAAGGGGATAATGAGTTAAAAGGAGAGTTGAGTTTAACGATTCCCCTATTTAATTATCAAACAAATAATAGTGTTTCTAAGGCCTATCGCAAGGCCCTTATTGCAAGACTTAAATCCGAGCAAGGCCTGATTTCTGAGCGCGAATCTATTTCAACGCTTTTTAATGAAATAGAATCTCTTCAGGAACAGATACACATTGTTGAGAGAAAAGTTTCACTATTAGAGCTGAAATTTAAAACGGCCATTAAAGAACTTCGCTACGGTCAAGTTGACTTTGATGATCTCGTTGAATCTGAAACGGAATTATTTGAACTCGAAGTTCAAAGACCAGAACTTGCGCTTTCCATAACATCAAAAGTTCTCGAGCTTGAGTCACGCCTTGGTGTGGAATTAGAAAAAGAAATTCATCAATTTTGATCAATTATTTGGCCCCATAGTTTTGGGGCCTTATTTTTGTTAATTTTACCCATACCTAATGTTACATTTTTTTAAAAAACGCCTTAAAATCGAATTTAGAAAGTCACTTTTTTAAGGAAATAAGTCATGGAAGAAAATTTGCGCCAAAGAATGGTCTTTTTAATTAAAAATGAATTAGAAGTTCAAAACTTAAAAACAAAAGATCTCGCAGAAAAAATGGGTGTTCAGGCGGCCGTCATCTCAAGGCAACTTAATAGCGGAAGCTCACAGGTTTCATTTTGGAAATTCGCAGAAATGCTAGAAGCTCTTGGAAGAGAAATCAGGATTGATTTAGTTGATTTAAAATAAGCATGAATTGTAAGGCAAAATTGATCAGCTAGTAAAAGGTTTCAATATAGGAGATACTTTGTAAGTTATCAGAAGTATATTGGCTTTACCCCACATAATTAATATTATAGGGGGTTACTTTTTTGCCCCCTATAGCTGATTATTCTAAAATCAAATGCTATTTTTTTAACGAATGAAAAGTTCTTTCAAGTTGATCTAAAAGTTTTTCTGTTTCTTCGTTGCAACCATTTCTCTTCATTTGTTGATTCAGTCCACTGATGGCAAGTCCAAGTGTGACAAATTGATCTTCAGAAATTTTCTCCACGGCCATGGCATCGACAATATCACCGTCGAGATTGTTCTTTCTAAAATTTAGTGAACCACAATCTGTTGACGTTGCAAAAGAGGCCACAGAAAAAAGTACTGTGGCCGCTGTCGTTATAAAGACATTCTTCATGTTTGATCCCTCTTATTGTTCTTCAATAAGATAACCGTCCAAATCGAAAACCTGATTTCCCTCAGAAAATCCAGATGAATATGTTTTTGAAAGGGAATTCACTCTCCCACTCTGTGGCCATTCAAGACTTAAAAGAGAGCCATACTTCCATTCAACAAAAGAATAATTTTCCGTTTGGTAAATACCATCTGGACCACAGCTAGAACCGACTTTTGCTATATTTAGATAAACGATCCCTGGAACTTTTTTAGAATGTTCGATGGCAGATTCATAGCATTCTTTAGCACTTGCCACTTCCTTTTTAAGGACACGATTTGAAGTCTTTTCTACACAGCCAAATTCTGTATCGATCTGCTTGTAAGTGAGGACACATTCTGAGGCAAATGTTGATCCAGTTGAAAGAAGCGCAAATAGTAAGATGGTATTTTTCATTTGTTTCTCCATTAAGAAATTAAAATAGATTTTCTTGTATTTTGCTTTGAATTTAATTTTTGTGATCTAGGGGTTGTTAAAATTTCTCGAAATGTTAGTTTTTTAGACACTATTGGCAGAGATTACCGAATATCGATAATATACAAAGCTTTGTTAGACTAATAGGACTATGAAAACTAACCTTATAAAGACGTCTTCCCTATCTTTAATGCTCCTCTTGCTTCAGTCCTGTGCGAGTACAGAGTTTCAAGCGGAGAATTCTATTAAGAAATTGATCAAAAATAAGAGTTATAAGAGCGACAAAATTAGTATGTCCACAAGCTTGATGCTCGCTAGAAGTGCCTATTTAAAAGGATGTACTGATCAGGCGGTTGCCCTTTTAAAGAACAAAGAGCGCAAGGGCATTTATAAAATATGCCTAAAGAAAGCAGATCGCTATATCAAAGAAGAGGTTTTGAGTATTCTGGATCAGTCTTGATTGAGAACTTTCCAGTGCTTTGCCATATGGGAGAAAAAACCAGATTCGGTATAGGCCTTTTTGATTTCGCCGTTTTCTCTTAGAATCTTAGCACCTTTAAAAAGATAGTCTTTCAATTCTTTTGGGGCCTTTTTAGAGTAGGCCACCACTCGTTGTCCTCTAAGCTTCACTTTAACACCCTCGACAACTTTCAAATGGTACCCATCCCCTATCAAATCCATATTTTCTTTGTTGGGTAGATTTGCCATAAGAAAATCATAGCGCTTCAAGCTAACAAGCTTCACCATAGAGGTCCAAAGAGGCGCATAGAAAATATGTTTTAGATCTAGCGACTTTAAAACCAGAACATCTTCTTTCCAGTGGATTGAAGTAACAGCAGTTAGGGAATTAAGTTGTGCTTTTTGAATGAGATCTCTTACTTTTGAAGCTGTATGAGATGTGTAGATTCCCGCCTCAAACTCTCCCTCGTTGACAAGAACTGGACCCTTCTCATGGTCTTTTATATCACTCTCCCAAACGCTTGTAGCGGCCAAGTCAACACTTCCACTTGATACTTCTCGAAGAAGCCTCTTATATGTGGCCATTGGGACAAAGCTAATTTTTCCTGTGTGCCCACCAAGCTTTAACATTCTCAATATAAGGACCGTCTCGACGACATCACGTCTTGAAAACTTATCCTCATAACTATCAATGGACTCTATTTCGCGACCTCGCATAAAGGCCAGAAAATCAAGGTAGACATCATCGGGAATTCCTATCCTTATTGTGGCAAAGCTTTGGGTACTAATGAATAGGAAGATTATTAAAAGGCGTTTCATCCCTTTAATTTTACGATTAGTTATAAAAAAAGGGAAACACTAATGTTTCCCTTTTTTATTCTTATTTGATTGTTTCAGTTAAATACTCATCAAAAGAGATGTATTTATCATAAGTAAGCTTACTTTGAAGCTTGATAATACGGTTAGCAACCGTTTGAACAAGCTCATGGTCATGAGAAGTAAAGAGAATGATTTCTTTAAATTTTGTCATTCCCTCGTTCACTGAAGAAATACTTTCAAGGTCTAAGTGGGCCGTTGGTCCATCAAAGATAAGAACGTTTGCTTCTGAGAGCATCATCTTTGAAAGCATACAACGAACTTTTTCTCCCCCTGAAAGAACGTTTGTCTTCTTCTTGGCCTCTTCTCCAGAAAAGAGCATTTTTCCTAGAAACCCACGAATAAAAGACTCGTCTTTATTTTCAGAGAAGTTTCTAAGCCAATCGACAAGATCGTATTTTCCATCTTCAAAGTACTTTGAGTTATCAGTTGGAAAGTATGTATGAGTGATTGTTGTTCCCCATTCATAAGTTCCACTATCTGGTTCCATCTCTCCCGAGAGGATTTCAAAAAGTGTCGTTTGTGCAAGATCGTTATCGGAAACGAAGGCAATTTTATCGCCTTTATTAACAACAAAAGTCACGTTATCGAGGATCTTTTCTCCATCAATCGTCTTTGTTAGACCATCAACTCTTAAAATCTCTTTTCCAACTTCTCTTTTTGGAGCGAAGTGAACATAAGGGTACTTACGCGTTGAGATTGGAAGTTGATTTACTTGAAGGCGATCAAGTTGTTTTTGTCTTGAAGTGGCCTGCTTTGACTTTGATGCGTTGGCACTGAATCGCTGGATAAAGGCCTTAAGTTCAGCGGCCTTGTCCTCAGCCTTCTTATTCTCTGAAGCTCTAAGTTGAAGTGCTAACTCAGAAGACTTCTTCCAAAATTCGTAGTTACCAGCATAGGCCGTAATCTTACCAAAATCGATATCCGCAATATTTGTACAAACCTTATTAAGAAAGTGTCTGTCGTGGGAAATAACGATCACAGTATTTTTGAAGTTTAGCAGGAAGTTCTCAAGCCAATTGATCGCTTTAAGATCCAAGTGGTTTGTCGGCTCATCCAGAAGAAGAATATCAGGGTTTCCAAAAAGAGCTTGTGCTAGAAGAACCTTAACTTTTACATCTGCTTGGAGATCCGCAAGGAGAGTTCCGTGAAGCTCTGTAGGAATACCAAGTCCATCGAGCATAACACCAACTTCAGCCTCTGCTTCCCAACCATTCATATCGGCAAATTGAGCCTCAAGCTCACTTGCTCTAATACCATCCTCGTCTGTGAATGGGTCTTTCATATAGATGGCATCTTTCTCTTTCATGATCTCATAAAGAGAACTATTACCCATCATTACTGTTTCCATAACAGTATACTCATCATAGGCATAGTGATCCTGCTTTAGGATTGAAAGTCTCTCGCCTGGAGTGATATTGATTGCTCCTGTATTTGGCTCGATTTCTCCTGAGAGGATTTTTAGGAATGTCGATTTCCCTGCACCGTTGGCCCCAATAAGACCGTAGCAATTACCTGGGGTAAATTTAATATTTACGTCTTCAAATAATTTTCGCCCACCAAATGCTAGGCTGACATTTTGTACACTGATCATGAAATTTCCTTTTTTATTTTCCCCTTGTTCATAACATATTTAAAACTCGTCTACAATTGGATGGGCCATTGTCATGTAAAGAAAATTTGAGCATAATGAGCGCCCAACGACGACAATGAGATGACACCTATGCCTATCCATATGATTCATTTAGCTATCGCTGCCCTAAGTTCTTTAATTTTCATTACTTCTAGCGCCACAGAGCTGGAAGCAGACAAGAAACTAGAGCGCTATATTCGCCAATTTCAATTCGAAGCGCTGGATCTAGAAAGGGATAAGAACCAGGAGCTCTATGCTCTTGGAAAAAAGCTCTTTTTTGATCCCCTTTTAAGTGGCAATAAAAATATAAGCTGCGCCCACTGTCACGACCCAAAAAGAGGCTCGGCCGATGCCCTGCCACTTGGTCTAGGTCAAGGGGCCTATGGCAGTGACCCCCATGAGATGCCTATTCAGAAAAAAGATTCTCAACTGCTCTCTCGCCACACACCTGCGCTTTTTAATGTCGGCCTTAATGTCAATCGCTTCTTTTGGGATGGAAGAGTTGAATTTATCCCAAGGCTTTATATTTATGAGACCCCATCTGCCGGTCTAAATGGTGATTACCCTGAAGACTATGAGATTAGTGATGCTTTATCTGGTGCACTGGCCGCTCAGGCCCTCTTTCCACTTCTTTCCCATGAGGAGATGAGAGGACTCCCTGGTGAAAATGATCTTGCTAATGCAAAGAGTGATCGCGAAGTGTGGAATTTGATTGTTCAAAGAATTATAAATTCAGCCGATTATAAAGATCTCATCAAAGCTGCCTTTGCAAGTGAGTCTATCAATATTGCTCACCTTGCTAATGCTCTCGCAGAGTTTCAAAGCTACTACTTTCTGGCCAACAATACCCCATGGGATCGCTATCTTCGTGGAGATCTAAAGGCCATGAGCTATAAGCAAAAAAGAGGGGCCCTCGTCTTTGTTGAAAGAGGCCGTTGCGTTCTCTGTCACAGAGGAGCACACTTGAGTGAATTTAGTTTTCAAAATGTGGCCGCTCCTGGAGTTGGTGAAGGTTTTGATATTCACAAAAATGATCAAGGACGATTTGAAATCACAAAAAAGCCTGCTGACCTCTACAAATTTAGAACGCCCGCTCTTCGAAATGTCGCCCTAACTGCGCCGTATTTTCATTCTGGGGCCTATCTTAGCCTAGAGGAAGTACTCAATCATTATGAGTCTGGAGTTAAGGCCCTCGATCAATATAAGGGCAAAGAGATGAATAATCAGTATCAGGACTACTATTTGAAAGCTCTCTATGTTGAAACGGCTCCTTATCGACTCTTTAGAAAAAAAGACACCGCTCATCCGGCCCTGCGCTCAAGAGCGATTCGTCTTAATAGTGATGAAAGAGAGGATCTTCTGGTCTTTTTAAAAGAGGCCTTAACTGATGAGAGTTTTTTAGAACGCTAGAGTCACTTATTCTTCGAATTTACTTAAGCTACAGGATATAAATTAAGAAAACTTTATGCTAAACAGATATCATTCTATCTGGAGTTGCTATAAAATATTAAAAGGTCGATGTTTCAATTTTTAAGTAACTTAATCTATTAAAGAAGAAGTGATAATTCATGAAGATAACTGACTCCATAAGAGCTCTCGCGCATTGGTTTTCTCCGGACTCGGCGAAACAATCAAGTGATGTCTTAGAAAGATCCAATTATGCCATTCTTTCGGCCAGTCAAATCATTGCTTCCATAGTCCTTTTAGTCTTTTTTCTCCTAAATATTGTTAATGAAAATCACCGCGTTGCTATTGCTCAAATTGTTAGTGTCGCCATCTTTACGATCAACCTCTTTTCCTACAAAAGAGACGGTCAATATTCTCGTTCAGCAATTCTCTTTATCTTAACTCTAGGCATGCTTCTTTCATTCCAGCAGCTTTATGCTCCGGAGCTTCTTTTTACAAATCTCATGTGGATGCCATGTTTTTCTATTTTTGGTGTTATGCTGCTTGGAGAGTTTCTAGGATTTTTTACGGGGATTATTGTCTCGCTTCTCATGCTCGCGGCCTATCTCTTTCCTAAGGCCTATACGGTTATACCCGATGTCTTTTCAAGAGAAGAAATCTACGTTTTTGATAGTGTGTCCATCGTCTTTTGTTTTGTTACTTTTTATTTTGTCTCAAGGGTCTTTGTTAAGCAAAAAAATGAGGCCATCATCACTTCGGATCAACAACGATTAGAACTCTTTAAACTCAATGAGAAAAATCGCTCTCTTTTAGCTGTTCTATCGCACGACTTAACAAATCCACTATTTGCCATGAAGATGAGTCTTTTTAAAATAGATCGCAAATATGAGAAAATGAGTGAAGATCAAAAGAAGGACCTCTTTTCAAAGATGGGTGAAATCACTTTGAATATGGAGCAATTAATCCATTCAGTTCGTTCTTTGCAGGCCTTTGAAAATGGAAAATTGGAAGTGGCCATTGAAAAAGTGGATCTTCTAGAAGTCGTTCAAGAGGCCCTCACAAATCACCAAGACCTCGCCACACAAAAGCAAATTCAAGTCAAAATAGCGCAAGATAAAGAGCACTACTTTGTAAAATCAGAGAGAACTTCTCTCAAAAACAGCGTCATAACAAACATCCTAACAAATGCCATCAAGTTCTCACCAAAGGGTGCTGATATCGAGTTCAACTTTAAGGAAGAAGACGAGCAAATCAAGCTTGAAATTAAAGATTACGGAATTGGAATTCCTCATGAGATTTTGAAAAATCTCTTTCGCCACGATGTCACGACATCTCGTTCTGGAACAGGTGGCGAAAAAGGAACGGGCTTTGGTATGCCAATCGTAAAATTCTACCTCGATCTCTACGGGGCAGATATAGACGTTGAAACAAACGAAAATGAAAATATTGGCCCAACTGGTAGTACTTTCAAATTGGCCTTTCAAAAATCTGAGTAAATTTTATCAAAACACTTTCAGTCAAAGTAAATAAGGTTTATGAATAGTTATGGAAATAACCTTAACCACGGCCTTAAAAAGAGAGTATCAGAAGCGTTTCGAAAGAAATAGCAACTACTCCCTTCGCTCATTTGCAAGAGATTTAGGCCTAAGTTCAGGCCGTCTCAGTGAAATCTTAAACAAAGAAAGTGCCATTTCTCAAAAGACTCTCGATCAAGTTCACCAGAAAATAGAACTTACTGATAGAGAGTATCAGCTCATTGTTAAAATCGAAGAAAATAAAAGAAAAGGAAGGGCCACTCTCAACGAGGTTCTTATTGACGAGCAATTTGAGCTATCACCCTTTCATATGGCCACACTGACGCTTCTTGATCATAAACCCATGAGCCTAATCGAATTAAAGAAACACGCTCCATTTGATCTTAAAACGCTTGAGGGCCTACTTCTTGATTTAGTTGAAGGAGAGTTCGTTCGGGTCATCATTGATGAAATGAGTTCTTATTCTCTTTGTGAAGCTAAACATGGAAAACTTCTTTTCAAAGATAAAGATAAGAGAACGACTTATATAGAGTCATGCTTTGATCTTTCAAAAAATGCGATTCGCGAAATTCCAAAACAAGAGCGTATTCATTCTGCATCAATTGTTAAGGTTTCAAAAAATGATATTGCTAAGATAAAAGAAGATTTTGAAAAATTCAGGCTCTCAGTCATACAAAAAATTGATGAAAGTGAATTACAAGGTAATGAAAAACCTCATTTACTATGCCTCTCTTTAAATCCATTTAAAACTGGCGATCAATAATGGTGTTAAATTATTGATCATTAGGTTTATAAAGTTCCATTATTTCAACAGTCTATAGTCATTTCATTATATAGCTTTTGCATATTATGTAGCATGAAACACGGCTGCCCCAATCAAAACTGTAATTATCACAAAAAACGCACTTTCATCGTTAAGGATGGAACATTCAAAAGATCCTCCGATTCTCGAATTATTCAGCGATACAAATGTAAGATTTGTAAGACGAGGTTTTCTTCAGCGACATTTTCACTAGCAAAACATCAAAATAAAAGACGGCTTAATAACGATGTTTACAAACACTATTGTTCAAATACTTCAATTAGAAGAATTGCGCTCTTGCTGAAAACTTCGAGAAAAACGGTAGAGAGAAAAATTGAGTTTCACTCGAAAAAAGCAAAGAAAAGACAAGAAAAGCGACTCAAACAGTTAGAAAAGAATCCTCTTTCCAAAGTTCAGTTTGATGACTTGATAACAATTGAGCATACAAAACTAAAACCTTTAAGTGCTTCAATCGCGGTATGTCCTTTAACAAGGAGAATCCTTGCGATAGAAGTCGCTAGAATTCCTGCATTTGGACACCTCGCAGAGAAATCTCGAAAGAAATATGGAAAGCGTAAAAGCGAACATTTTAAAAAATTAAATGAAATGCTTTTTAAATTAAAGCCTATCGTAACCAAAGATGTCATTTTTGAAACAGATGAGCACCCTCTATATCCAAAGGCAATTTCTTTAAATTTTCCACAGGCAATTCATAAACAATATAAAGGTGGAAGAGGTTGTGTCGTGGGGCAAGGAGAGCTAAAACGACTAAAGTTTGACCCTCTTTTTTCTTTGAATCATACTTACGCCATGCTTCGATACTCTATTAATAGACTTGTAAGAAAGTCTTGGTGTACGACAAAAGACCCGAAGAAATTAGAGGAGCATTTAAATATTTATATGGACTATCATAATGAACATTTAATTAAGTCAGCACCAGGATAGTTAGCCAGTTTGAAATGAATTTAGCGAAAAAGAAGTTTTATTTGCTCTTGTTCATGAAGGGGAATTCCAAGAGTTAATGGGTCCACATACCCTCTGTTTGAAGCAAGTATAAGGCCTCCTTCACTTGCTGGAGCTCTTCGATCATCATCTCCGCCTTCATCAACATCATAAGCTGGGCGTCTCGCGCCGTACTTATCTTGCGGACTAACTTTTCTATAACGATTGCCCGCAATGCGATCATCGTCTCCACCTTCATCGAGATCATAGGCCGGGCGTCTTGCTCCGTACTTATCTTGCGGACCAACTTTTCTATAACGATTGCCCGCAATGCGATCATCGTCGCCACCTTCGTCGACATCATAGGCCGGACGTCTCGCGCCATACTTATCCAGGGGATTTCTTGAAGGGGCCACGTATTTTTTTAAACTTTGCAAGTGCATGAGCTTTTTTTGAAGAGCGAGTTTTTTTACTTTGAGTGTGACGATTTTATCGTAGGAAATTTTATTGTCAGCAAGAAGCTTTTCTTCATACTTTTCAACACGATCGTAAAATTTAGAATAGAAAGAATAGAGTTCTTTTAAAGATGGATTTAGCGTTTGAACTTTCTTTTGGCAATTGGCAAATACTTCTATCTCTTTTAGCTGCTCATCTTGAAATCTTAAATCCTCAGTGGCCCTTAAGGCCAAAGTAGAAAAAGACAGGATAAAAAGAAAAGGGATTAAGATTTTCATAAATACCATTATCAAACAGGTTTCACTCATCTACCTATCGTAAATAAAATATCAATACTTTAACCCCTTGTTTCTAAGGAAATGCTACCAATAATATCGGCCACAAGAGAGCTAGATCAATTTTTCTTGAGATAAATTGCTCCTTATTTTCAAGGAACACTTATGGCCTGCGTTTCATGGCCATTGAAAATTTCCCTGCTTATTTTTTTAAGTGAAATTTTAAGAGGGAGGCTCTTTTGTCAGTATTAATCAACTCAAACGACGATCACTTAACAAGTAAGCCACAGAGTTATTACAAAGATAACGAGGTCTACTTAATGCAATCGAAAGAAGAATTAGAAACCGTTTTTCGCTTTCGCTATTTTGTCTATATCGAGCAAATGGATAGACAAGGCCTTAAGCATGTCGATCATGAAAGAAAAATGATCATCGACGAATGGGATCATCTTAATCCTTATATTCTTGGTGTGTTTAAAGACAATAAAATGATTGGCACTGTAAGACTAAATAAACTAGAAAAAGGTCAAGACTATCCCTATGAAGATCTTTTCAACTACAGTTTCATTAATCACTTAAGTCAAAACAACTGCTGCTACACAAGTAAAATCATAACAGACAAGAAATCTCGAGTGCTCTCGACGACTTTAAAGCTAATGAATGAAGTTTATCGTTACTCTCTACATGAGAAGATCACACATAGCTTACTCGATTGTAACGATCCGATACTTAGCTTTTTCAGCAAGTATGGCTTTGTAAAAACCAGAGATGCTAATCATCCTGAATTTGGAAATATACACATCATGCTTTTAGAAAATTTTAATGAACGTTATCTGCAATCGATTCGTTCTCCGTTTTTTAAAATTCTAAAAGAATACCAAGACATTCAATCAATCAACATATTCAATCATCAAAACACTAAGGAGCAGATTAATGGAAAATTCAATGTTCAATAAGATCTACAGTCACTGGGAAGAAGTCATGAAAGAGGTTAATACTTCAAAGGGCTTCAGTAGAATATTAAATAAAGAAATCACATCAATTCACTATGCTTGTATTTTAGAGCAAATTTTTCACCACACGCGTGAAAATCCTCAGATTCAAACCTTTGCTACGGCTTTCTTTAGAGGTCATCAAAGAACTCAAATTAAACCGTTCTATCGTCACGCTATTAGTGAGATTGGTCACGACCAACTTGCTCTTAATGATATGAAAGCATTAGGTTTTGAAACTGAGCACATTCCAAGTTCAAGGCCATCAAATTCGACGACAGCGCTTTTATCTTATGCCTTTTACCAAATTCAATTTAGAAATCCTGTTGGTTATTTAGGTTATCTTTTTCACCTCGAATATATGCCGACGCATTTTGGTAAAGACTATATGGAGGCCCTTGAAAAAGTTGGTGTCTCAAAAGAGGCCATGAGTTTTATCTTTGATCACCATACAATTGATCAAGGACATATCAAGATGATGCAAGGATATATTAGAGAATTAGTACAAACGACAGATGATTTAGAAGAAGTAAAATATGCAATTGAAGTTACTGCCAAGCTTTATTCTGACATGGTTAGCGATGCCATCGCCAAGGGAGATGTTCTGTTTGAACAGGCCATGAATCAGAAAAAAGAAAGCTTCGCTATGGAGCGAGGATCACTTCAATAAAAAAAAAGGGCCATAAATTTGGCCCTCATTTTTTATAATAACATTCTCATTGTTCTTCGAAGAGGCTCAGCAGCTCCCCAAAGAAGTTGATCACCAACGGTAAAGACATTGAGAAAATCATCGCCAAGATTCATCTTGCGAACTCTCCCCACAGGAATTTTCATCGTTCCTGTCACATAACTAGGAGTTAATTTTTCCATAGTGATTTCTTTATCGTTAGGAACAAACTCAGTCCATTCAGTGTAATTGGCAATGAGCTCTTCTACCCTTTTGATATCTACTTTTTCTTTGAGCTTAATAGTAAAGGCCTGCGAGTGACAGCGAAGGGCCCCGATACGAACACAAGTTCCATCGACTGGAATCTCAGAAGCTTTATCAAGTCCTAGGATTTTATTTGTCTCGCTCATGCCTTTCCACTCTTCGCGCGATTGACCGTTATCTAATTGTGAATCGATCCATGGAATGAGTGATCCTGCTAGTGGTACTCCAAATTGATCCGTTGGTAAGTTTTTCGTACGTAAAAGCTCTGTTACTTTGCTTTCTATTTCGTGAATATTTGAAGCTGGGTTATCATTTAAATCTTTGACTGAGAGTCCTAAGATTTCAAATTGCTTAATGAGCTCTCTCATATGTCTTGCCCCTCCACCAGAGGCGGCCTGATAAGTCATGCTACTTACCCATTCGACAAGATTATTTTCAAAGAGAGATCCAATGGCCATGAGCTGCAATGAAACTGTGCAATTTCCACCTGCAAAGGTTTTAATTCCGCGATCAATTCCTCGCTCCATAACCGCCTTATTTACAGGATCTAAAACAATCAGCGCATCTTCGTTCATTCTTAAAGTCGAGGCAGCATCAATCCAATAACCTTGCCAACCAGAAGATCTCAAATCAGCGTAAACGGACTTTGTATAATCTCCCCCTTGGCAAGAGATGATAATATCCATTTCTTGTAAGTCAGAAAGATTTTTAGCGTCTTTTAATGGACCTTGTTTTCCATTCACCTTCGGTCCTAATTGACCAGCTTGTGACGTTGTAAAAAAATAAGGATCGATGACATCGAAGTCCTTTTCGGCCCTCATTCGCTCCATGAGCACGGAACCAACCATCCCACGCCATCCAATAATACCAACTTTTTTCATTCGATCTCCTATAAAAATGATCTGAAACTAGGGTGATTCAGAGTTTCGTCCTTGTCAAGCACCCCTGTTTCTCTTATCATAATCAGACCAAAGAGGTGCATCTTTCAGATAGCTTGATTAAGATTTCAGTGAATCAATGATTTCAAGTAACGGGAGAAGATGCCGAAACGGTTTTCTACACTGAAAGAAAATTTGTTGGTTACTAGGGCTGAATCCCTAGGACTGTCACATGAACATGTGGAGAACTTTGGGGGTCATCAAATAAGCTTTAATTAAGCTTACGCCTCAAAAAAACCTCTCCCATTCATGGACAAATAAAATTGTTTTCTAATTGAAAAGGGAGATCCATATGTCTAATGATTTAATTGTCGCTAAATTTGGTGGCTCATCTATGGCCGATGCAACTTGTATGAGAAGAAGCGCAAAGGTGAGCTTTGACCAAAAGGCCAATCTCGTCGTTGTCTCAGCAACCTATGGAACCACAAACCAGCTCATTCAAATTTCAAACCTTGCCTCTAAAGGCCAGTGGGACGAGTGTGCTGAGCTTATTGAAAAAATTAAAACGAAACACAATGATATTGCCTCTGATTTAAATTGCTATGAATCTGTTAGAGAGCAACTAGAAACTCTTTATAATGAACTGGAAACGCTCTCTAAGGGCGTAAGCCTGCTTCGCGATCTCACTCCAAAGGCCTTTGATGGACTTCAATCCCTTGGAGAGAGAATGAGCTCACTTCTCTTTACTTATGCAATGAAGGAAGTCCATAGCGAGAATAAAGATGTTAGACTACTCGATGTTCGAAAAGTTCTTAGAACCGATGATCGCTTCAATAGAGCGAGTGCCCAAATTGATGAGATTAAAGAATTATGTGATCTTCACCTTGGTGAGATCTCAAATGATGTCATCTTTGTCACACAAGGTTTTATCGGCTCTACAAAAGATGGTGAAACCACAACTCTTGGACGCGGCGGCTCTGATTATTCAGCGGCTCTACTTGCTGAGGGATTAAGAGCAAGGACATTACAAATTTGGACTGACGTTGCAGGTATTGCGACGACTGATCCCAGAATAGTTAAAGAAGCAAAACTTCTTGGCGAGATCACTTTTCAAGAAGCAGCTGAACTTGCAACATTTGGCGCGAAGATCCTCCATCCGACAACACTTACACCGGCCCTTCGCGCCAATGTTCAAGTCTTCGTCGGCTCTAGCTATGAGCCCGATGCGCCTGGAACATGGATAAAGAAATCCACGAGTGAAGCCCCACTCATTCGCGCTATGGCAAAAAGAGAGGCTCAAAGTCTCATTACTCTTTCGACGCCAAAGATGCTTCACACTCATGGATTCTTATTTGAGATTTTTAAAATTTTTAATAACCACCGCGTTAGTGTCGATTCCATTACCACATCTGAAATTTCCGTTTCCCTTACTGTCGATGATTCGACGCTACTCAATAAAACACTTTTCGAAGAGCTCAGTGCTCTTGGAGAAGTAAAAATCGAAGGGGAACTTTCCCTTGTGTCTCTAATCGGTAATAATATTAACCACACACCAGGTCTTGCCGCTCGTATCTTTAACGCTCTTGGCGATATTAATGTGCGAATGATCTGTCTTGGCGCTAGTAAGCATAATTTCTGCTTTCTCGTTGCCAATGACAAGGCCAGTGAATGTATTGAAAAGCTACACAAGGAATTTATCGCATGAAACTCGCCCTCTTAGGTAAAGGAAAAACGGGATCTAAAGTCATAGAACTCATTGAACAAAAATCTCTTCCAATAGAAGTTAGTATCTTTGATTCAAAAACCCCTATCACGATCGATTCTCTTAAAGGACATGATGTGATTCTCTCCTTTTTGCCAGGTGATGCATTTTTAGAGTATCGTGAAACTTTAAAAAGCTCAGGAATCCCCGTAGTTACTGGCTCAACAGGATTTTCTTGGGAAGAAGATTTTAAAAATGATCTTAAGGCACCATGGGTTTATGCGACCAATTTTTCGCTAGGAATGAATCTCGTTCAACAAATGATTAAAACAATGAGTAATGCTCATAAACTTTTTTCTGATTACTCATTTAATATTCATGAAGTCCACCATACAAAGAAGCTTGACGCTCCATCGGGAACAGCAATCACATGGAGAGATTGGACTGGTGAAGATTTTGAGATTACCTCCGATCGAATTGGAGATGTCGTTGGAGATCACACTCTCACCTTTGAAACTCAAACAGAAAAGATCACACTTCGCCACGAGGCCCTCGATAGAAAGATTTTCGCCGAAGGTGCCCTTTGGGCCACAAAGAAAGTCCTAGAGCTAGAAGTTGGACTCTATGACTTTCAAGAAATAACACTAAAAGAACTTTTAAGTTAACCAAGGATAACGAATGAATGTAAAAGACTACGCCCTATGGACAGCGGTTATTAGTCCAATGAATGAAGATCAAACAATTGATTATGATTCATATGAAAAAGTTCTTCGCGAGCAAGAGCAAGCGGGAAATGGAATTCTTATTTTAGGTTCAACAGGAGAGGCCCTTAACCTCGATGAGGACGAGTCAAAAAAGATTTTAGACTTTGCCCTCTCACTGAATTTGAAGGCCCCACTCATGTGTGGTGTCGGTGGAATCAACCTTAAAAGCACGTTAAAATGGGTTCAATACCTTGAAACATTAAAACTTGATGCCTACCTAATGGTAAGCCCACTTTATGCTAAACCAGGTGAACATGGTCAGTATGAGTGGTTTAAAACTCTCATGGATGCATCGACAAAGCCAGTTATGCTCTACAATGTTCCGGGAAGAACTGGTGGAGAGCTTAATATCAATGCCGTTAAAAGATTAAATGATCATAAAAATTTATGGGCAATTAAAGAGGCCTCAGGTTCAGTTGAAAAATTTAAAAGCTACGTTGAAGCGGCCCCTAAGACCATGGTTTATTCAGGTGATGATGCCCTTCTTCCTGACTTTTCACCGCTTGGAGCTTCTGGACTTGTTTCAGTAGCATCAAATGCATGGCCAAAAGAGACGAATCTCTTTGTCAAAAAATGCCTAGATGGAACTTTAAAAGAAGCCGCTCTTTGGAGTGATTGTTCAAACACACTTTTTCTGGCTTCAAACCCAGTTCCAGTGAAGGCCCTAATGGCCAGTGAGAAAACGATTAAAACAAATACAATGCGCTCACCTCTCGATGCTCGTGATCTTCAATCAGTTGAGCCTCTCCTAAAGGCGAGTGAGCAAATTAGAAATTGGTATAAAAACTTAATGTAACAAAAGGAATAAAAATGAGTGATTTAAATTGGAAAGAAGTTCTCGATCTTATGGAAAAAGGCGAAGTTCGTGCCGCTAATAAAGTCGATGGAAAATGGGTTGCAAATGTTGATGCTAAAAAAGCTATTCTTGCAGCTTTCAAAGATGGAACAAATGTTGATATGGGTGATAATCACTACCCTGGTTTTGTAGACAAGCACAATATGGCCCCAAGAAACTTTACACCAAATGATGGTGTTCGCCTCGTTCCAGGTGGATCAAGCGTTCGTCGTGGAGCTTATGTTTCAAGCGGAGTTATCATCATGCCTCCGGCCTATATCAATATTGGCGCCTATGTTGACGAGGGAACAATGGTCGATTCACACGCTCTTGTAGGTTCGTGCGCGCAGATTGGTAAAAACGTTCACCTTTCGGCCGGTGTTCAAATTGGTGGAGTTCTTGAGCCCGTAGGTCTTGCTCCAGTTATTATTGAAGATAATGCTTTCATTGGTGCAGGTGCCGTTATCGTTGAAGGAATTCAAGTTTTAAAAGGAGCCGTTATTGCTCCTGGTGTTATTCTTTCTAAAGGTGTTCCTGTTTATGACTGTGTAAACGAGAGAAAATTAGAAGTTGGTGAGCCAATTCCTGAAAATGCTATCGTTGTCCCTGGTTCTCGTCCTGTCAATGACAAGCTTGGATGGGCAAAAGAGATGGGGCTTACAATGAATTGTGCGATGATCGTAAAATATAGAGACGAAAAATCAAACGAATCACTAGAGCTAGAAGAATTTCTTAGATAGATTCTAATTACGAGAAAGGACAAAGGCATGGCCCTTACAATTGAGCATAAAAAGAGACTTGAGCGCGTGATTAAAAGACTAGATTCTAGTTTCTTCTTCTACGATCTCGATCATCTCAAATCACGCCTCACTTATATGGATAGCGTGAAAGATCCAGATGTAAAACTTTGGTATGCTTGTAAGGCCAATCCTTTGTCTTCTATTTTAAAAATATTTCGAAACCTCAACTTTGGAATCGATGTCGCCTCCCAAGGAGAACTTAACCAAGTTCTGCAAGCAGGAGTTGAGCCAGAGGACATCCTTTCAACTGGTCCATCAAAAGCGAGAAATTATCTTCGCTCCATGATTAATAATGAAGTTAATGTCGTCGTCTTAGAATCACTCAATCAGGCCTATTGGCTTAGTGAAATCGCTGGAGAACTAGGAGCGAGACCAAAGGTACTTCTTCGCGTACAACTGGATTGGGATGAAGGTTCCTCTGTTCTAGGTGGAGATGCCATTACTCCTTTTGGTCTCGATCAAAAAGAGTGGCTAAAGCTAGATTTTGAAAAAACTAAAAATCTCGATTTTCAAGGGTTCCATGTCTTTCAGTGGGGAAATATTCTCGATCTTAGTAGGCTTGAGACCATCTGGGATAAAATTTCAAAAGAAATGGTTGAACTTGCTAAGACAATGAAAATTCCACTCAATATCTTAGATCTTGGTGGAGGCCTTGGAATCTGCTATGAAAAAGGTGACTCCCCTCTCGATTTTAAAGATGTCAGTGTCACGCTCACAAAAATCAAAGAAAAACACGGGTTGAAAAAGGTTTGGATGGAACTTGGTCGCTACGCCGTAGGAACTTGTGGCCACTATCTAACTCAAGTTATCGATAGAAAAACGGTTCGTGGAAAAGAGATTCTTGTCACTGATGGTGGGATTAACCATATTGCTCGTCCGGCCTTAGTAGATCAGGACTTTCCTTGTGAGATGTTTCGTGATTCTGATGCCGAAAAAAGTTCTTTTCAAGTGCACGGTCCACTTTGTACGGCCATCGATAAACTTGGAACTTTTCAACTGCCAAATGATATCAATGAAGGTGATTGGCTTGTCTTCTCTCAAACGGGAGCTTATGGCTTTACAGAGGCAATGCCTTTCTTTCTATGCCACAATCTACCAGCAGAAGTTGTCCTTTACAATGGGGATCTCATGACGCCAAGACCGATAAAAACAAGCACTGACTGGCTCGTTTAGAATTTTGACTCAATTCCAATAAAGATCATCTCGTCCCATACGAGCTCTTCGCGGTGATCCTCATCGGCCTTTGTTAAAGGGGCCACCTTACTGTGTGAAGCAGATATAAAAAGGTCTGTCTTATCATTTACACGATATCGACGTACAAATTCGATTCCTCGCGGAGTCGTACTACCACCGGCATCGTAGTCAATTTTATCGTAAAACAAGGCCACTTCAAATGATGAGACATCTTTACCATCAATGTGGCGATCGACATACTTATAGCGAAGGTCCCCCTTCATACGTACATAGCCAGAGCTTGTTCCATAGACACCAAACTCTCTTCCAAGAGAGATATTTGAAGTAAAAGAAGAATTATGATCTCGATATATATGAAATCGATTACCAAAGTTAACTTCTGTTGCAAATTCTAAATCATCCACCGACTCACTGGAAACTTCATCTGTAATTGCGCTGGCCGCTTTTTTAGCGATCGCTCCATATTGATTATTAACCCCTTCTTTACCGACAACTTTGATATAGAAGTCATCTTTATCTTCAGAGAGTCTAATTTCAAACTTCGCGCCGTCTATTTCAACAGTCTGTCTTGTGCGCTTATTCTCACCACCAACGGATTCAATAACTGTCTTATACTGACCACCACCAAATTTAATCACAGTCGCTTCACCATTTTCATCAGTAATGATATTCATTTTATCTTTAAACGTTTTCTTTACAGAGGCATAACCATCTTCTTTCATCGTTAACATCTCGGCCAAAGAATTCATGGCATCATTAAGAGGTGAAGTATTTTCAAGTTTTAAGTTTAAAAGATCACCTTTTCCATATTGTCTTGTCTTATAATCACAAGGATTTTTTGCTTCACTCAAATAGCGCATGGCCGTATCTTTAAAATCAAAGGCCTCTGCAATCAATTCTTCATCAGTGGGTTCAACAAGGTTTAAGATTTTATTGTGATTATTTAGAATTTTTTTAAATTCTTCATAGGTCTCAAGTGTTGTATCAAACTGGTGCCTAAAGAGCAGTCGACTTGCAAGATGTCTTGGATAGCGCTCAATTTTTCCATCTTTTTCAACGATATAAAGTCTATCTTCCGTATTATAACGAACGCGAAACCCCTCTTTATCAAAGAGCGTTTTCATAAGATCATTAGCGAAACAATTGAAGCTTAGACCTAGGAAAATAAGAAGTAGAGTCTTACCAACGATACTCGAACCCTCCCCCTAGATGATGCTGTAGATCCATCTCACCGTTGCGATTGATTTCTTCTTGCGAATAATCAACGGCCAAACGATCGGTATCATCAGAGACCCCAGCGGTAAAAAAAACATAACCATTTCTTGTTACGCTATATCTTTTTGTGACATCAAAGCGGATAGACCGATCGGTGACATCGTCTACATATTTTTTTCCTTGAACGACAAGCTTCGCTTCCCACGAAGGAAACTTCTCTCCTCTTTGGTTTTCATTTAAGTACTGGGCCTTCATCGTTGCTTTAGCGCGAAGATAATTATCATCATCTGCCCCACTAGTGAAATTCTTTCCAACTTCAGCATTTCCAGCAACACGAATATTTTCCGTTTTTAAGACTTCAAAATTTGTTCCTAAACGAACCTCAGATGAATAGCGAACACTTTTATCCATATGATCTACGTAATTATACTGAACGGCCTTATCACTTAGTGAGTGCCAATTTTCTTGCATCACCTTAGCAAGGCCCCCTTGATCATCTAATACTTCACGCCTAGCAAGAACTTTCCCATAGACTTTTCCAGAGATGGTTTTTTTAACTTCAAGTTCAAGCCCATCAACAGAGATAAACTCCTGATAAACTCTCCCTTTATCATCTCTTCTTTTTTCAATTTCAAAGGGCCTACCAGCGATAGTGATATAAGATTTTTGTGGTGCTAAACGAGAACACCCCTTTGAGTAACTTCTAAGGGCAAGTCCTCCCTTTTCAAATTCGGCTTCAACTCCTGTTGAAATAGCGAAGGTACAACCTCGATCATCACCTTCTATGCCCTTTCCATTTTTTACAAGGCCAAGGTTTTGCTCATTGGCCATTCCATGAAGGAAGTTATCATTTGAAGTCATCAACTCTACTTTTAATTTCGTTAACTCTCCAAGACTAAAAAAACCTTCATCATTCATCTTTAATTTAAAGAGCGCCTCTCCAACTTCATCTTTCACTTCACTCATATACGGCTTAAAGCGAAACTCAGGAGCAGCCGACTTTTTCTTTTTTCGATCTCTAAAGCAATCATCACTCACTTTAGGAGAGAGTGTTGAAAACGCCTCTTCTTTCATCGCAAGGGCAGTAAGAAAGAGATCCTCAGAAGTTGGTGCACTCGAATGTTCAAAGCGCGAGTGACGAATGAGACTCTTTTTGAGTTTTGAGTAGTCGTTGGCACTTAGATAAGTGGCCTTCTTTAAAACGTCTCTATAGCGATGGCGCTTAAAGTAGGTCTTTTTCTTGCCTTCTTGCCAAAGGTACTCCCCTGTATGACGATCGTAGCTGAGAGTATTTTTACTCTTTCCGACCTTATCTTGGTAGAGGATTAGCCCATAACTTGGTAAACTAAAGACTAGGAAAGTAAGAAGTAGTGAATGTCGTAGATATAGCTTTTTCATCAAAAGGCTTATCGGACTCTAATACTCAATTTTAAAAATTTTCTTAAGATTTCTATAAAAACCAATAAGTTAGCACATAGGTGATTATTCCAAAGGTATTATTCATGATGAAATTAGAAACGATCACAATCGGACAACAAGGAAATGCAAATCCACTAGAGCTTCGCCTCTTTCATTTTGAAGGTCACAAGAGCGATCAATCGGCCTTTATTCAGGCCAATGTTCATGGGGCAGAGATTCAAGGTAATGCCGTCATTTACCATATCCTCGTTACTCTTAAAGCAAACCCTGATATCGTTCGTGGAAACATCACTCTCCTACCTCAGGCCAACCCCCTCGCCGCCATTACTAAAATGGGTACATGGACTCTAGGGCGCTTTAATTCGGTGACTGGAGATAATTGGAATCGTCTCTACAAAGATATTTTCGCTAACCAATCTCTCGATCAATTTGCAAAAAAAGATTTTGATAAAGAGCAATTTAAGGCATACCTAGAAAAGGCCATTGATCAAAAACTATTTGCACTCAAAGAGTACGGTGAAAATGAAAATGCTTTTCTCAACTTACATTTACAAAAGATAGCAGCTAGAGCTGATTATGTATTAGATCTGCATACAGGACCTATTGCTTGTGACTACCTCTATGTTGCTGAGTATCTCACAGAAAAATCAAAAGACCTCAACTTCCCTCATCATCTCATCATACCCAATGAATTTGGAATGGCCATGGATGAAGCGAGTTTCATGCCATGGGT
The DNA here is from genome assembly GCF_028649655.1 of Halobacteriovorax sp. GB3. Classification (NCBI taxonomy): domain Bacteria; kingdom Pseudomonadati; phylum Bdellovibrionota; class Bacteriovoracia; order Bacteriovoracales; family Halobacteriovoraceae; genus Halobacteriovorax; species Halobacteriovorax sp. GB3. The sequence goes on along the minus strand of NZ_JAQSLN010000003.1, from coordinate 200,247 downwards.
TCACCTTAAAAAGGCCCTCGAAAATTCTGGTAAAACTTACGACATTCCATTTGAGTCTTACACATTGGAACTTGGAAGCGAAGAAGTTATCAATACAAAGCTTGCACTAAAGCAGGCCGCAAAAATTATGCATTATCTTTTAAAAAGAGAGATCATTAGCGAGAATCCGCTTGAAGAGCATCTTATTTTAGAAACTCCAAAAGCTTGCCTACTTTCGGATTATAAGACCTACTATGCGCCAAAAGGTGGCCTTGTTGAGTATCATGCAAAACCTGGACAAGAGGTCAAAAAAGGGGAAATCTTATTTAGTATTTTAAGCTTTGAAGATCCTGAGCGCCTCCTTGAAGAGCATAAAGCTAAAAAAGACTGCCTAATCATCAATCATACGACCTCTGGAAATATCAGAAAAGGTATGGAACTCTATCAAGTTATGGAAAATTATCAATAGGCCCTTGTCTTTGATGCTTGAATCCATTAAATGAAGGACTATGAAAGATAACGACCAAATAAATAATGACCAATACGACTTTCGCTTCGGCGGAATTGGAAGACTTGTTGGTCAAAAAGAGTGGGATCTTCTCAAGAGTTCCCATGTAGCAGTCGTTGGAATCGGTGGTGTTGGATCTTGGGTATGTGAATCCTTGGCAAGAAGTGGTGTTGGAAAAATCACCATGATTGATCTTGATGATCTTTGCCAGAGCAATATCAACAGACAAGTTCACGCTCTTAGCTCTAGTGTTGGCCAAATGAAAACTGAGGTCATGAAAAAGAGGATTCTAGAGATTAATCCCCAGTGTGAAATACAAGAGATTCAATCTTTCTATTCTAAGAAAAATTCCAACGAAATACTTTCTCATCGCTATGATTACATCATCGATTGTATCGATTCATTTGAAGAAAAAATTCAACTAATTTTAGACTGTAAAGAACACGATATTCCCTTAATCGTTTGTGGTGGAGCAGGAGGAAGAGTCGATCCTACCCGCATTAAAATCGATGATCTCTCTAAGTCCTATAACGACAAACTCTTACAACGAATAAGAAAAAAACTTCGCCAAGATCATGGTTTTTCTAGAAATAGAAATTTCAAAGTCCCTTGTGTCTTTAGCTACGAAAGGGCCGTCTACCCTGACCCAGCTGGTGGAACATGCCATAAACCAATTCAAGGGGAGTCCACAAGGCTCGATTGCCAAACAGGATTTGGAAGCGCAAGTTTTGTCACGGGGAGTTTTGCTTTTTTTGCCGTCTCTTACGTCGTCTCAAAAATCACAAAAAATCCAATTTTTAATTAAATCTCTGAAATAAGTTCTTCAAAAGAGTTTCTCTTATCAGGAAAATCACGACAGGCCTTCTCATAGTGCTCTTCAACTTTTTGCTTGGCCAAATTCATTTCAATGGACCGCTTAATGAGAACTTCATAGAGTTCAGGGGATTTAAGACCTTGTTGAATCGTATCTTGTACAAGCTTTAGTCCCTCGGCCGCTGTTGCTTGCAAATCACTCACTAAAACCTCGAGGATACGAATCTCTCGGGACTCAGGAAATTGAGAGAGTGCTTTAGAGAGAATGCGATCGAGAAGTTCAATTTCACGCGCTTCTTTAAGGGCCTCCACAAGTGAGGCATAAATAAGCGGTTTACCATCGCAAATTTCACTTGCGCGTTCAATTACTTCAAGGGCCTTAGAGTAAAGCTCACTAGAAGTCTCTTTCTCTTCTTTAAACTTATCTTTGATAACTTTCTTACCGTAAATTGCCATTGAAGCAGCGATATAATTTTTCATATCCTTATCTGGGTTTACGACTTGCTTAAAAGCACTGTGATACTCGAAAATATCATCATATTCAGCGCAGGCCACAGATAGCCACGTCAATGTTGGAAGTAATTCTGGATTCACTGGATAATGATCAATCAAGCAACGAGCGAGTTTATAGGCCTTATGCTTTTCATCTAATTTCACCATAATTTGAAAAAGCTCACTTAAACATTGATAGTGAAGAGGCTGATACTTGAGCCCCTCTTCAAAACAACTTCTAGCCTTTTCAAGTGACTTCTCTTTTAAATAAAGCATTCCTTCATAATAACAGGCAGCCGTTGGTCCTTTTTCAAGTCTTTTGGCCTTATCAAAATAACTGAGGGCCTTATCTGGGTCAGTATAAAAATATTGCTTACCAAGTTCTACGTGTACCTGATACGGCGTAGGATTCGCTTTAGGCAGCATAACTTTTAAAAATTCTTGCTGCAAACTAACAACGGTAAAAGGAACTAGAACGAGCTTATCTACTTGAGACTGAGCGACATGAACGGAAATTTCGAGAGAGTTATTTTCAGAGAGTAAAATAAAGCCTGAAGTAATGCGCTCTGGTCTCAATTTTAAATGAAGTGAAAGAAGCTCTTCATAACTCTCCCCTCCAATCATATAATTGCAAAAGATCCACTCTGGCTTTTGATTTTTTACAATCTCTTTAGCATCTTCAAAATTATTAGCGCCTAAAATATTTGATTTCGAAACCGCGGTTTGTGAAAGCATCTTTTTAATAGAGGCCTTACCGACACTTGAGTTATCGACAATAAGAAATTTCTTTCCTTTCACATACTTTTTAATCTGAGCGATGCTTTTTTCGTCCATTGCCAACCTATATTTTAAATTTATCAAAAAGGTAATTTACCTTCTCTTGTTTCCATCCATACTTCTTATAGTAAGTGTCCCACTGATTTTTATCGTAGAGTAAAAGTGAGATATTCAATTCAACTAACTGCTCATCTACCTTGTGTATACTTTCGACTTTACCAGTGACCATCATATTCGCAGAAAGAAGAACCCTGTTTTCAGGCATCTTCTTCATGAGCTCCAAGCGCTTATTCTGTTCAAAAAAATGAAATTCTAGTTCGTGACCTAAGGCGCACATATTTTTAGGGCAAATAAGTGAAAAGCTCGTTTCATCAAGTTGCCTTAGTCGATTGTTTTCGTAATTAAAACAAGAGGAACTACTCGTTAAATTATGAAAAACAACATATTCACGGCTCGACTCTTTAGAAATAAGCATCATTCTATTTTTCTTCATGCCTCTATTTTAAAAGCTTATCGTCTGGGGTTAAAGAAAAATTAACTTGGGAAATATTTTTCACTAGTTACAATTAACAGAGGAATCTGCGAAACAACAACGCTTTTACATTAGTTTTACATTTATTTGATCTTCGGCCTGATACTCTAGTCTTTGTAAGGAGTCATCATGGAAAGATATCATTTTAAAAACTTAAGTCCTGTTAACACAACATTTCTTGTGTCAACACCACTACTCGCCCTAGGTCTTGGCGGCTATGTTCTGGCAACAGAGGGGCTTCAGTGGCAACAACTATTACTGGCAATCGTTTATTATTTTATAACTGGTCTCTCTATCACGGCCGGCTACCATCGCCTCTTCTCGCACAGGGCCTACAAGGCATCATGGCCTGTTCGTTTGTTTTTCCTAATTTTTGGAGCAGCAACTTTTCAAAATTCTGCCTTAAAGTGGTCTGCCGATCACCGTCGCCATCACGGAAATGTTGATACAGAAGTAGACCCATACAATATCAACGAGGGCTTCTTCTACGCTCACATGGGCTGGGTTCTCTTAAAAGAAAATCCAAAGTACGCCAACCTCTATCCAAAAGATCTGACAAGTGATCGCCTTATCATGTGGCAACACAAATACTATCTCCTACTGTGTGCCTTTTTTGGCCTTATCCTCCCGGGACTTCTCGGGGCCTTGCTTGGAAGCTTTCTCTACGGTTTTGCCATAGCTGGACTTGCAAGAGTGGTCTTTGTTCATCATGCCACTTTCTTCATCAATTCCCTTTGCCATATGGTTGGAAACCAGCCTTATTCCCTAGAACACTCTGCTAAAGACAGTTGGCTTATGGCCTTCTTTACTTACGGAGAGGGATACCATAACTTTCACCACACATTTCAAACAGATTACAGAAATGGCATACGTTGGTACCACTTCGATCCAACGAAATGGCTCATCTATACGCTCTCAAAGTTCAACCTAGCAAAGGGACTCAAAGTCATTGCCGAGGAAGATATTGAACTAGCAAAATTTCGCGTTCAGATGGAAAAGCTCGAACAACTAGAACTCGATCAAACAATGATTGAAAAAGCTCACGCACTCTTTGAACAAATTAAAAAGAATCTACAAGATCAGAAAAGACTACGTCGAAATAACGAATGGGCACTTAAGGACGAACTTTTAGGTGAAATGAGAGAACTCTCTCACTCATTTTACAATATGATCACGCTCGCCAAGACGGCATGCGCTTAAAATAGACCAAAATATTGCTCCGCTTAGCCTAGCGGAGCTTTTTTCCTCCTCCACTGCCTCGATCCTCCCTGTCATAATAAACATATGGGCCATGCACTCAAAGAAAGCTCTCAAGAGCGCTTTCATCTGTACGATGAATTTTTCGACAACTTCACCTCACTCCATACTCGCGATAATTATCGTCGAGATATGGCGCAATTTTTAGAATGGCTCAGCGATAACTACCCCTTAAAGTCTTACCAAGAAATCGAGCGCATCCACATCATACGCTATAGGAACTTTCTAGCTGAAGTTGGTGGACGAGACGGCGAGCCCTGTGCACCAAAAACGATAGGGCGAAAATTGGCGGCCCTCTCAAGTTACTTCCATTTCCTAGTAGAAAAGGGACAGTGTGACTTTAACCCTGTCACAAGTGTTAAAAGACCACGTACAGAAGTCATGACTCCTACCAACGCCCTCTCCGGTGAACAGGTGCGAGAGATGCTTTTAGCTATTGATAGTAAAAACAACTCAGGACCACTTCATAAGGCCCTTCTTTTGACTTTTTTTACAACGGGTCTCAGAAAGAGCGAGATCTTAAACCTTCGCGTAAAAAACTATAAAGACTTAGATGGTAACAAGATTATTCAATATCGTGGGAAAGGTGGAAAGCTTGGACAAAAACTACTCCACCCAAGTTGTATCAATGCCATAGAAGAATATAAACAATGGATGATCGACAAAGAAAGAGAGCACGATCTCAACGACTGGCTCTTTCAGCCAACTAAAAACCCGAGCAATCCAGAGAATCTCAACAAGCCACTCAATCCAAAAACGATCAATGAGATCATTCAAAAATACGCTAAAAAAATTGGAATTAACTTCAAAGTAAGTCCACACTCTGCAAGAGCGACATTCATTAGTGAACTATTAGAAATAGGTGTTGATATTTATACCGTGGCCCAAGAAGTCAACCACGCATCTGTTAAAACGACTCAAGAATACGACAAGAGAAGAAAGAAAATCACTGACTCACCTGTCGTAAAGCTCGACTTCTAACTTAGGCCACAAGCTTTTTAATCTCTCCGAGAACATCGCTTATGGCCTCTAAGAAAGTTTCTTTCTTAAGAACATTCTTATCAATGAGCTTTTCAAAACCCAGGGTCATCATTCGCATTTTATCCATTTCACTCAAAGCATCTGCTGTAATGAGAAAAATACTTGAATGCTGGAAAATATGATTTTCACTCAATTTTACTATTAAATCCTGCCCGTTCATTCCCGGCATATTGTAATCGAGTAGAACGCACTTTGGACGATGCTCCAAAATAGCACTGAGGGCCTCAGTAGAGTCTGAATAGAATTCATAATTTATTTCATATCCACTGAGCATTGAGGAAAAAACCTTCCCCATAAACTTATCATCATCAACAATTATTAAATCCAATTGCGCCATTGGTTACTCCTCAATTTGGGCCTGCTTATCTTTACGGATTTTTTCGCCTTTTTATTAATGATTTATGTCAGTTTAGTCTTAATATTGTCTTTAGCCACTAGATATAGTGGCTCACGCTACATGTCATGGCCCTATATCTTGTGTAAACACACTGCAAAAGACGCGGAGCGAATAGCAAAAACAATGAATTTTTTTCTAAAATTAGCTTACAAATAAAATGTTTTTTCGACCATTTGAAAAACGTTGACAAGACCCCTAAACGCCTTTGGCAAAGGGGTTTAGAGCTTGTAAAGTCCTAATTTCAAGGTCTTCAAAAATAAAGTTTCAGACCTTTTATTTTTTCTCTCAACAAGACTCTTGAAAAATTGTAATCTAGTGCTACTCTTTAATTATTGAAAAACAGAAGGAATTTTTTGCCTCACACACACAAGAATGATTCAAAAACTTCCCTTTTTTTAACAAATAAACACACACAAAAATAAAAAGAAATTTAGGTTAAAACCCACTTTTGAGACACACACGTAAGGAGGCACTGTGGATCCTATTTTAGCTCCCAACGAAGATCGCTTTGTTATTTTTCCAATTCAATATCACCAGATCTGGGATATGTATAAAAAGCATATGGCAGTATTTTGGACGGCCGAGGAAATTGATCTCGCTCCAGATTTAACAGATTGGGAAAAACTCAACGACAACGAAAGACATTTCATTAGTCACGTTCTCGCTTTCTTTGCGGCCAGTGATGGAATTGTTAACGAAAACTTGGCCCAGAGATTCTATAACGATGTTCAAATCCCTGAAGCAAGATGCTTCTACGGTTTCCAAATCGCTATGGAAAATATCCACTCTGAAATGTACTCACTACTTATTGATACATATGTAAAAGATGGTGCGACAAAAGATAAGCTCTTCCATGCTGTTGAGCACTTTGACTGCGTATCTAAGAAAGCAAAATGGGCCATGAAATGGATTGGTTCAGACAGTAAATTTGCTGAAAGACTAGTTGGTTTTGCGGCGGTAGAAGGAATCTTCTTTTCTGGATCATTCTGCTCAATCTACTGGCTCAAAAAACGTGGTCTCATGCCAGGTCTTTGTACTTCTAACGAGTTCATCTCTCGTGATGAAGGTCTTCACTGTGAATTTGCTTGTCTTATTCACTCTCTTCTTTCTGAAGAAGAGCAAGCGAGCAAAGAAACAATCAGACAGATTCTTACTGAAGCTGTTGAGATTGAAAAAGAATTTATCACTGAGGCCCTACCTGTATCTCTTATTGGTATGAACTCAGATATGATGACTAAATATATCGAATTTGTTTGTGACTACTGGCTAGTTCAACTTGGTTGCGAAAAAGAATTTGGTACAGAGAACCCATTTGATTGGATGGAACTTATCTCTTTAGAAGGAAAGACAAACTTCTTTGAAAAGAGAGTTTCTGAATACCAAAGACCAGGTGTTCTTGGTGAAAAACAAAGTCAAACTTTTACATTAGATGCGGAGTTCTAGAATATGTATGTTTTAACGAGAAGTGGTGAAAGAGAGCCAATCAAATTTGATAAAATCACTGACAGAATCGAAGGTCTATGTTTTGACCTCGATAGAAACTTCGTTGATCCAACACTTATTACACAAAAAGTTGTTGAAGGTATCTACGATGGTATTACAACTCAAGAACTTGATAAGCTAGCAGGTGAAACGGCTGCTTATCTATCGACAAAACACCCAGACTACTCAAAACTAGCTGGACGTATTGCCGTATCAAACCTACATAAAGAAACTAAGGGATGTTTTTCTGAAAACATCAAGTCTATGTACAACTACGTTAACGAGAAAACAGGAGAGCACTCTCCCCTCGTTTCTAAAGAGCTTTACGAAGTTGTTATGGCCAACGCTGAACTTCTTGATAAGCACGTAGACGATAAAAGAGATTTCAACTACGACTACTTTGGTTTCAAAACACTTGAAAAGTCATACCTCCTAAAAATGGATGGTAAAATTGTTGAAAGACCAGGACAAATGCTCATGAGAGTTTCTGTGGGAATCCACATGAACAACCTTGAAGCGGCCATTGAAACATACAATGGAATGAGTGAGAAATTCTTCACTCACGCAACTCCGACTCTTTTTAACTCTGGGACAAATAAGGCGCAACTTTCAAGCTGTTTTCTTTTGACAACAAAAGACGACTCTATTGAAGGTATCTACGATACACTAAAGCAAACGGCCCTGATTTCACAATCAGCTGGTGGTATTGGTCTTTCAATCCACAATATCCGTGCGAAAGGTTCTTTTATTAAAGGAACAAACGGTACTTCAAACGGTATCGTACCAATGCTTAAAGTTTTCAACGATACGGCCCGCTATGTTGATCAAGGTGGTGGAAAGCGTAAAGGTTCTTTTGCGATCTATCTTGAGCCATGGCATGCTGACGTTTCTGATTTCTTAGAGATGAAAAAGAACACAGGGGCCGAAGAAACTCGTGCTCGTGATCTTTTCTACGCTCTTTGGATTCCGGATCTTTTCATGAAGCGTGTTGAAGCTGATGAGCACTGGACTCTCATGTGTCCACACGAGTGTCCAGGTCTTGCTGACACTTATGGAGCCGAGTTTGAAGCTCTTTACACTCGCTATGAAAAAGAAGGAAAAGGTAAAAAAGTAATCCGTGCTCAAGACCTATGGTTTCAAGTTCTTGAATCACAAATTGAAACGGGTTCTCCTTATATGCTTTACAAAGATTCTGTTAACGAGAAATCGAACCAGAAAAACCTTGGGACAATTAAGTCTTCAAACCTTTGTACAGAGATTATGGAATACACTTCACCAGATGAAGTTGCCGTATGTAACCTTGCCTCAGTTGCACTTAACAAATTTGTTAAAGTCGAAGATGGTAAAGCGACGTATGATCACGATGAACTTTACAAGACTGTTTATCGCATGACAGCTAACCTTAACAGAATCATCGACATCAACTACTACCCAGTAGTTGAAGCGAAGAACTCAAACATGAGACATAGACCAATTGGTCTTGGTGTACAAGGTCTAGCAGATACATTCTTCCTTATGAGACTTCCATTTGAGTCGGATGAGGCCCTAAAGCTTAACAATGAGATTTTCGAAACGATCTACTTTGCAGCTTGTAGTGCATCAAAAGATTTAGCAGTTCAAGATGGTCCATACCAGACTTATGAAGGTTCACCAATTTCTCAAGGTCAATTCCAATTTGACATGTGGGGAGTGAAGCCATCAAGCGGACGTTGGGACTGGGAAACTCTTAGAGCTCAAATTAAAGAAAGTGGTGTTAGAAACTCTCTTCTTGTTGCGCCAATGCCAACGGCATCGACGTCACAAATTCTTGGAAATAACGAGTGTTTCGAGCCAATTACTTCAAATATCTATGTAAGACGTGTTCTTTCAGGTGAATTTGCTGTTGTTAATAAATACCTAGTAAATGACCTTATCGAAGCTGGTCTTTGGAATGAAGAGCTAAGAATGGAGATTATTGCAAACAATGGTTCTGTCCAAAACATTGCAAAAATTCCTGAAGAGATCAAAGAGCTCTATAAAACGGTTTGGGAAATTAAGCAAAAGGCCGTTATCAATATGTCGGCCGGACGTGCACCATTCATTGACCAAGGTCAATCTCTGAACGTTCACATGCAAGATCCTAACTTTGGAAAGCTCTCTTCTATGCACTTTTATGCATGGAAATCAGGTCTTAAAACAGGTATGTACTACCTAAGATCACGTGCTGCAGTTAACGCTGTTCAATTCACTGTTGATAAGAAATCAACGAGCGAATCAGCAAAACAACAAAATGAAGCGGCCATGGTTTGCTCAATCGACAATCCAGAGGATTGCGAGATGTGCGGAGCATAGTCCTCCATCAAAATGAATCAATCAAAAGGCCCCTCTTATTCGAGGGGCTTTTTTTTGTAAAAAAAACCTACTCCTTGAAAAGATCCTCATAAAAAAGGTAAGACAATAAATAAAAAACAAAAATGAGGACATAATGCTAAAAGTAATGACTCTATTACTCATGATCTCTAGCTCAACTCTAGCAAATTTAACGATTGGCGATGATCAATTCCAACAGTCCCATGAAAACAACTGTTTCTACATTGCTCGATTTGAACTTGAACTAAGTTCAAGTGACACCATAGAACTTTGTCATGGCAGTTCTCCAACGCCAGCAATGTGCTATCGCTTTTTAAGTAAGGCCCACGACCTTGAACTAGATAGCAAACATGCCATAGCAATTTGCAAAAGAGCGAGATCTCTCATGCAAAAAATAGATTGTGTCATCAATTTAAAAGAAAATAGAAATGATTATAGTGCTGATCTAGCCGTTAGGGAGTGTCGAGGGAGATAACTCTCCCTCTCGAAAATTATTATAAAAGTCCACTAAGAGATTTTTTGAAATGGTTCATTTTCTCAGAGTATTCATCACGCATCTTGCGTTGAATAAAGTCGGGAACACCACTTGTTAGGCCACTCCACCCAAGGACCTCTACTAATACGTCATGATCTTCTAGCTGATAGAGTCCGAAACTATAGAGCGTTCCACTTATAAAGCGATTGTACTGAGTCATAACTTGTGTGAGAACATAGTCTGGCGCCATATCAATTCCACTATTGGCCATGAAAGCATGGTAGTGAGAATTTGAAGAGGAAGCAAAGCTCGCATAAGAGCTCATCTTAAAACTTATAGAATAAGGAAAAGACTTTCTTTTGGCCCAAAAGATATTGTCCTTACCTTTTTGAAATTTCGTCTTGCGATTAAGGCGATTATAAGTAGCGCTTTTTAAGTGAAAACTTTCATCTATCTTTGAAAGATCACCCTTGATAACAAAGCGTGAGCGAAAAGAGAGAAAACGCTCCTGGGAAGTCTTTGGAAAAGATCCGACGATGAGATCATCCTCGACAAAGATAACGTCTGCTTTATCAGAAGGACTAAGCTTCACGTAAAAGGCCATCTGATCATCAAGAATTTGACTCGTTTTAAAAAAGTCCAAAGAAACAGCTCTAATTTGCGCCTTCGTCTGGACAGCAGTAAGAATGAGGAAGATTGATAAAAGTGAGCGAATGAACATGATAATCTCCTTATTTTGAAGACTATTTTCACCATTTAAAGACCAAATGTCCAGAATTCAGGGAAGAGACCTTAGCCAGGCAACTTGCCCTTTGAAAGCCTAATATTGAGATGGATAACGTCATTATTGTAGCAAGGATCAGATTCATCACTCAAGCGAACAAGATCTGAGAGTGAATCAATTTGCTTTTCAATAACATTTAAATAGCGAGGAGAAATACGTCTTATCATCATTTTATTAATGAGCTGATCAAATTCAAACTGAGCTGAAAACTCAGTGTCCCAAAGATCAAAACTCTTATAAATCGAATCGATATTCTTATTATAGGATTTTGGAAAGCGAAATTCACTCGATACAGGACGAATTGCCTCATCTTCAACAACGACAATTGCTCCATCTATAAGCGCTGAAATTGATCGATAGAGATCTTTATAAAGAGAAATATCACTAAGGCTCACCTCATCGCGCGAAAGCGTGAGAAGGAGAAAAAGGAAGTAGTTTTCCTTCTTCTCTCCAAGAAGCTGAATTTGACCTAGAGATAATTCTTTTTGACCGCTATTATTTTTTTTTGTTAGGGTTTGATTTTGACTTGAAGAATCAATATCTAACTTATTTTTGCGCTGTTTCTTAGAAACTTTTCCATCAAAAAGATAAGAAAACCCTTCAAACTGATTTTGACAGTAAGCAAGAATCAACTGCTCACCACGTGCTTTGCAAAGCCCATAGGCCATCTGATTCACAATACCAATCGATGGTTGCGCCTGATTCTTTTCAATCTTCACATAGTATTGATAATTGCACTCGAGCCCTCTGGTTTGTAAATAGAGAAAAAAACTTTTTGCCTGATCATAACCAAGTGACGTTCTAATTTTTATCAATTCCTGACCAAAGCTCATTTAAGTCTCCCACAGTGAGATTGTCGCCTTATAAAAGATTTCACAACCCCTTATCGGCCAGCTAGATTGGCTTCATTAATTATTTAGGGAGCTTTATGAGACTTTTTCAATCACTAATTTTGAGTTTAATAACAATAACTTCGTGCTTTGCTGGCCATGGGGTCGAGCGTGGAAAAATAATTGTTCAAACACCAAGCTCACTACAAAGAGACATTAAAACTTATTTAGAGAAAAAGCTCGTTTCGTGTGCAAGCGATCAGCAAGTTAACCAATTTATCGTTACAGATATGAAGCTTAGAAAAGACAGAGTCGACCAAGGTATTGTTGATCTCTACTACACAATTGATCTTCTTCACAAAAACCAAACAGGAAGAATGCTCAACCTTATTCAGGTTGAAGTTGAAGATGTCGACTACAGTAACTATAGACACTATCACGAAAAATTATCAATCACATTACTAAAAGACTTGAACAACAATTGTCACTTATAAGGAGAACACCATGAAAAAAATGATGACACTTGCCCTTTTAATTTCAACAAGCGCATTTGCGACAGTAAAGAACTCAAGCTACGCAGCTCTTCACAACAAGGCCCTAGTTGAGGCCATTACAAATGAATGTAACGAAATGAAAGATCTTACAATCGTTACAACAAAAGAAGAAATCGACCAAGTAGATCAGGGAATTACAGATTACTACTACACAACTGTTCTAACAGGAAAGCAAAGATATGATCAGAATATCTTTGATAAATACACGATCACAGTTGAGTCATCATACCTTGATGGTTATGACAGATCTACTGGTGAAAGTGGAACATACTTCGTAAATAGCGTTAAATGCTCTATGAATGATTAATAAAAAAGGCCTCGAAAGAGGCCTTTTTTTATGGATCAAATCTTAAAACTTTTACTTTATACATTTGAACTTTTTCTTCAAATATCTCAGGACCAAACTGTGGAGTGATATCAACAAACCCCGTCTCATCGCACTTAGGTACTCTTAAGTAAGATCGTAAAACAATGACAGCACCAGGATTGAGGCCGACTTTAATTTTCTGAAGAAAGCTCTCTTCGAGGTCCCCACTAAAATAACTAGGAACATCGCTTAAAGAGAGAAAATCAAACTTCCCTCTTTTTTCAATACAACTAATCATGTCTTCTTGATACGTTTGAAAACTTGCAGATTCTAATGCCTTTTTATTAGCATAGAAAATCTCTTCCTTGGCCTCCACAGGATTTCCATCTTCGTGGCGAATTTCACCATAAAAACAAAGGTGCATAAAATAGCTATTTCTTGCCAGTTGTTCGCTCATCAGGTGATCAAATGCTTCTGTGTAATAGTCTAAGTATGACTGAGAAACATTCTTTTTAATAAAATCACCCTTGTAGAGTAAAGCATTAAAGATGGCCTTATTTCCTAAAAGAAAAAGGACCGTTTTCCATCTCTTCATAGGAAAATCATTTTCAAAGTAGCGGGCCTGATCCTGAATGTGATGGAATTGAAAGATTTTATCGTAATCACGACCAAGTATTTTCCTATTGATCTTAGCAAGCGTTTTAAAAGTCTTTTCCCACTTACCTTCATAGAGAACCGATTGCCATCCAAGTTCTTTATAGACATCTAAGAAAAACTCTTTGGCCTGATCATCGAGTTCTAAATTATAAAATAGCTCACGTCTCTTATGACCATAATCGTATCCGCCATAAGGAGGAAAACCCCAAAAGAGAAGAAAATCATGAAAATCAAATTGACGAATTGTCTCCATTCTAAGAATCGTTAGATAGAGCTGATGAGAAGAAACATCGGCGCAGACGAGTTTTTCAACACCCTCTTGCATAAGAGGCAAGGCGCGAGATCCACTTCCCGCAACGGCAAAAATACTCTTAGGCTTGAGTTTTTTCACCATTTCAACTTCTAAAGTCGTATCTTCATTACCAAGAGTATAATTGAGTTGATTAAAATATTTTTGCGCCAAAATTATTCCTTCGTTAGTGCATGTTTACGACAAAGATTAAATTCTTCTTCTGTAATTATACCATTATGGCCCATGATTGTGGCCAATTTTACGCCGTGATCTTTGGCCATGCGATCGATTTCTACGACTTTGTGATAGTCAATACGACGTGAAAGCGTGAAAGGCTCATAGCGACCTTCTAAAGCAAGTAGCGCCGTTTCAGCAAGACAAGCATAGACCATGGCACCTTCTAAACCTAAGTCAATCTTAATTTCATTCACACCAGGCAAGAGAACTTCCCCACTGGCCACGACCATAACATCGGGACGACTCATGGCCTCATTTTCAGTAATATCAAATGGCCTCGATACATCACAAATAATCGCACCTGGTTTAACTCTCTTAATATCTAAGATCTTTTTCCCCAAGCCACTGGTTGAGGTGATAATTAAGTCTGCATTTACGATGGCCTCATCGGCCTTTGTAGAAACAGAGACCTTTGAATTTGGGAATTCTTTTGTGATCTCTTCTTTTAACTCGATCAATTTATAAGCACGAGGCGCCATAATCGTGACTTCACTCCACGTATCGGCCAGAAATTTTGAACAAACCGCCCCAATACTTCCCGTTGCCCCAATCACAACAGCTTTTCCAAGATATCGCCCATCTTCTTTTTTTACTAAATTCATTTTATCAACAGCGTACTTAGCGGCCCAAAGTGTAGAACAGGCAGAAAGAGAGTTTCCCGTTGTGACAGGAATAGGGCTTCTCTTATTAACACTTACCCCTGCATCACCAACAATCTTAGTATAAGCACCAAGACCAATAATCTTGGCCCCTTGAATCTTGGCGAGCTCACTTAAGCGAATAAGTTTTTTGTAAACCTTCTCAGGATCTTTACTCATAAGTTTTTTAGGAGTTTCAGTCACAGCATAAATAAGCCCATCAACCGTTTTCCCACTTTTAACACTACGAATGCCAGGAATTTTCCCATAATAAAAACCTGGAGCATGCCCCATGATCTCTTCAGCGCTATCTTTAACTAATTTATTTTTCGGCAGAAACTTTAATAGTGGATGTTTAAACAGATAGTCTCCACTTAGAGGGTGAATAATAAAGGCGAATTTTTCAATGGATTGACGATCATTTGAGTTAACATTCATTAATTCATGGAGATGCCCCTTAGGTGAAGAGCTCTCAATCCACTTTATGAGATCTCTTTGTTCGAGGTCTGCTTTATTTTTAGAAAGAAAAATCAGACCTTCTAAAATAGTATATGAAAGTCCCTTACTAACAAGATCTTCACTCATAATAGAGAGGACTTCGTGAACACCAACATCGACAAGTCTTTTTTTCAAACTAGGCGTAAGCATATCAACGATAATACTTTTCCTATTTAAATGTGAGAGATCAATGTAATTAAAAGAAGCTTCATTTCCGACAAAAACGTCACCTTTAAAAAAAGGCGCTAAAACAGGATTATCTTTTTGAAAAAGTGAAACCCTAGAGCGGCGGATAGTCTTTCTTTTTAAAATAGGTGCCATTAATTTAATAATGCGCTTTACGGCCTTCGTCGTTTTTAAAAATCTAGGCATGCGAAAGAAGAAATAAGGATCAGCAAGCGTAATATCAAAATTCATCTCTTCAAGAACACTTGCTTCTCTAAAATTTACCCCACCAGCATAGATTGAAAAGGTCTTCGAATTGAAAAAGCGAGGACGAGCGCGACACTCTCTTCTTAGAATATAAGGAATGAAGATATCTTTTAAATCTTGCCCAGTAAATATTGGCGTCTCATAGGCAAGTGATTTTAATGTTGCCGTTTGAGGATGAATGAAACTCTCCCCTTTTGAAAGATCAATACGATTTGGAAGACCTGAAATACATATTGCATCACACGCACCATCAAATTTTTTAACAAGCCCTTTTGTTAACTCCATATCAAAATTTGTTGAATATTCACTAACTCTATATGTCTGACCTTCAAACTCAATGGTACGATCAAAATGGCTTGTATCCATTCCAAATGCGATTGATACCAGGTGCTTCATAAGACTTCCTCACTATTTAAAAGTGATTTCTTATATCCATCTATAAAAGAAGGCATGCTTTCTTTGAATGATTGATTTAACCCGTCAAAATCGCGGTTAAAATTGTCATTAGAAAATTGCATAGAGTAATAAAAATAAGAATAGAGATCCTTTGGAATGTGGAGTTTTTCAAAAACTATGGGAGCGATCAATTTTACAAGACGAAAATTTCGTACACTCTTTACTAACCCTTTAATGGCATAAGACTTTAGCATCGCCTTAATAAGTTCTTTATTCGATACAAGATTATTATAGACGAGATGGTAATAATTCTTCTTGCCTAAACTTTCCTTGGAAATCCAACTATCCATGGCCTTTGTAATAACATCAATCCCAACAATAGGGAGAATTGATTTCTCAGAATATGGAATTGGTAAAACAGCGAGAGATCGTAGTACTTTTTTATTCTTAGCGATAAGATCCAAAAGAAAATAAGGGCCATCTTTTTTGAAAATTGTTGGTCTATCATTAGAAGCGATAACTATTCCAGGTCTAAAGACAGTTAATGAAACACCGTCTTTGATATGTTCGTGAACAAACATCTCGGCCATGGCCTTTGTTTTCTCGTAATTATTTCCTTCGTAAACTTCGCTCAAAGCAACTTCGTCTGCCATAAAATTCTGTCTACCAAAGACTGCAACAGTTGAAATGTGGAGAAACTTTTTTAAATTAGGTAATCGATTAGAAAAGTTAACTACACTTATTGTTGCTTGAACATTCGACAAATAAAGCTCTTTATAACTTAGATTAAAATCATAGGCCGCCGCTAAGTGAATAACTTGTTCAATATCTTCCATTTCATTAACAAGTTTTGTAAGAAGATCCGTCTCATTTAAAGGACAGTGGAGCCATTGAATTGAATCATTTTTATTTTTTGCTTGATATGGTCTACGCGTTAGACAAATAAGTGAATAATCTTTTGAAGAAAATTGCCTTAGAAACTCTTTACCAATGAAACCTGTTGCTCCTGTAACAAGGATTTTTTTCATGAAAGATCAACCTCCATCCCCGTTGCATAGGGACAAATCTCTTCGCCTCCATAGACGGTCAAGGCCTTCTTTAAATTGTTGATCTCCCAGTACTGTTCACTCGATTCTTTATGAAAGACTTCCCCATCACCAAAGAAGTTTAAGTCTCTATCTTTAGTGAGATTTGTTATAACGGCACTAGAAGTTTCAAAAGAAATTATATTTGAGTCAAAAACAGAGTCTTGGCCCTGAGAAAAACGCAGCATCGCTTGAGCAAATTGTAAACGATTCTTATGCTTAAAAATCGTTATATTAAATAGTCCATCATCATTCTTTGTATAAGGAGCAATTTCAAAAGACTGACCAAACTTCTTTTGATTATTCACCATAATAAGTGGTGCCTGAATTTTTCCAGTGAATTCTCTCGATTCAATATAGAAATCATAAAGTTGAAAAGAGCTTGAGAATAACTCAGTCGTTGCCATGAAAGGATAGATCGTTCGTCCAGTCTTTCCCATGATTGATTTAAAAAGAGGATACCTAACGCGAAGATCATTAATCTTAGAGACGACATGACTTGCAAGTCCAATTCCGCCATTCGTGGCCATAAAGCGCCTATTCACAGAGATTAGATCGATTTTCTTCTTCTTTTTATTTCTTAAAAGATAAGTAATTTCCTTGATCTTTTTACCAACATTCAACTCGCACGCAAGATCATTGGCAGTCCCACCTGGAGCGATAAGAAGATTAATATCGGAGTAAACGAGATTTTGAATGAGTGTGTGAACTGTACCATCGCCACCAACAGAGATGATTGTATCGACACCATTTAATTTATCTTTTTCAATTTCGTAGATGAGTTCTGAGACAGTTCTCGTATATTTAAAGTTTAGATCGGAGCGAAAAAGAACACGTCGCAAAGACTCTTCCCAACGGATCTGACTTGCATTACTCGAAGCTTTATTAATATAAACACTTATTGCACTCATCTTCTTTCCTATGAATATTCAAGTAGATATATCTTAGGGTTAAAGTGCATTTTCTACTACGCTCCCTATAAATTTTACTTAGATATACATTTACAAAGCAAAACAAAGTAGATTCAAAGATATCAGAGGTTTAGCATGAAAATCGCGATTATATGTTCGAAAGTAACATTTGTACCCAACAACTATATGCCCTTCATCACTAAGGCCATTAATGAGTTAAATAAATTAGACATTGAAGTTCATTTAATCATCTCCCAAAACAACTCCTTGGAGTACGTTAAAAAAGGTGCGCTTCTCTTTCTTGCAGGAGCAAGAGACTGTGGTTTGGAGCTTATGAAAAATGAATTGCAAACCCGTTTAAGTTGTCCAAAAGAGCAATATGCTAAACAATCAAAAATTTCTTTTATCAAAGTTTCGAACTTAAACTCCGATATGACTTTGAACTATATTAGAGAAAAAAAGATCGATCTTCTCGTGAACGCGAGAACTCGCACAATCTTCAAAAAAAGGCTTTTAAAAATCGCCCCACTTGGTGCCATCAACATTCATCATGGACTTTTACCAAAAGACCGAGGAACTCTTTGTGATCTCTACGAAATAGCGGAAAATAGAGATGCTGGCTTTAGCATTCATAAGATGAGCGAAAAACTTGATGATGGAGAGATCCTAAAAACATATTGTGTTCAAGGCGCTGAATCAGAGAATAAAGATTTTAAACAATACCAGCTTAAATCGATGCATGATGAAGCTAACCAATTAATAAATCTCATTAAAGAAACTATTGAGCTGAAGACATTACCAACAGGACATCACAATACACACGAAGAAATTCGTTACTATAAAACACCAAATTTAAAAACGATTAGATCGTTACTGGAAAAAGGAATCAAAATATGAGCAACTGTAAGATCTTATTTCATCACGGCTCACCGGGAACGAGTGAGGACTTTGATATTATTACAGATAAGCTTGATAAACTTACCACTTATAAATTACGCCGCTTTGACGAAATGAATCTCGATGGTCCTATTATAGAAGTCGGCTATTCTTGGGGTTGTTTTTATGCTCTTAAAAATGCACTTAAACATAAAAATAATGTAAGTGCGATTATCCTCATTGCCCCTTACCTTTTCCCAACAAAAGTGGGCGCCTTTAAGAAGCTCATTATTAAAAATAAAAAAGTTGGTGACATTATTATTAATAAGGCCTCGTCAAAATCGATTGAACAACACCTCGTTAATAGTTCATATCCAGACAAAGTACCTAACAACTACAAACAAGCGGCCTTAAAATATACCTCCCCTGATCTTATTAGAGAAAGCCTTCTTGAAAAAGATGTAAAGAAGAGTGAAATTAAAGAATTACTTTCGAAAGTAAAAAAATTAGACATTCCTATTTACGTTATACGTGGAAGTGAAGATAAGACCAGTAATGGAGAAGAACAAATAAATCAAATTCGTGAATTTCTAAAAATCAAGCAAGAAGCTATACTTGCAGATAAAGGGCACGCTCTTCTTTGGACAGCAACAAGTGAAGTTGCAAGCTTCATTGAAGAAGTATCTAATACAATTAAGGGAACTCAAAAGCTTGGTTACGTCCAAGGAGAATCAAAACTTAATAATGTGTGTAGCTTTCTTGAGGAGCACTTAGAAAAAAACCCAAAAAAAGAAGTTCTCTGCTGGGTCTCGCCAGAGAATAGATTAAAATGGGCAAATAATCCAACAGACAAGATTGAACACGATTCAGTTGATGTGGAACAACTCCATTATACAGTTGGAAAACTGGCAGGAGGTCTCAAAAAACAAGGCATTCAAAAAGGTGATCGCGTCATTGTTTTTATTCCGATGTCTTTTCCTATGTATGCCATGATGTTTGCACTTCAAAAGATTGGTGCCATTGCCGTTTTCCTTGATAGTTGGGCCAGAAGAGACCAACTAAATGTTAGTGCAGAAGTTGTTAATCCAAAAGCGATTATCAGCTTTGAGAAGGCCTTTCAATTTCTAGAGGGGATTGAATCCATTGATAAAATTGATTTGAAAATCTCTGTCGGCCCCTGTGAAAAAGCTTATTCAACGAGCTTTGAAAAACTTATGAGTGAGCAAACATGGTCAGAGATAGAACCAGTAGAAAAAGAGCATACCGCCTTGATCACATTTACAACGGGAAGCTCTGGAACGCCAAAAGGAGCAGATAGGTCACATCGATTTCTCGCCAGTCAACATTACGCTCTCAATCGTCACATTCCCTATAAGAGTGATGACATTGATATTCCAGCATTCCCAATCTTTAGCTTAAATAATTTAGCAGCAGGTGTTACAACGACGCTCCCAGCAATTGATGTTGGAGCTCCTAATCCACTTGATGCTCCCATGCTAGTTGCACAAATTAAAACGATGAATGTTTCATGTACAACACTAAGTCCATCTCTGATGAATGCACTATCAAGCTACTGTAATGAACATAAAATAATTTTAAATGAGCTCCGCAGAATCATCACGGGAGGAGCTCCTGTATCAAAAGATGATGTTAGACATATCAAGCAATGTGCGCCTCATGCAGAAGTGTTAATTCTCTATGGATCAACTGAAGTTGAACCAATGGCCCACATCAACGATGTTGATATGCTAAAAGAAGATAAACTTTCAAAAGACCCACAATGGGTAGATGAAGGCGTCAACGTTGGACGTTTTGACGAAGGTCTTCAAGTTAAATTTTTAAAAATTGAAAGAGGACCAATCACAGTCACATCAAAAACAGACTGGAGCTATCTGGAAGTTCCCAAGGGACAGGTTGGTGAGATCATCGTTAGTGGTGAACACGTATGCGAGCGCTACTACAATAATGACGAGGCCTTTTACAAGAGTAAAATTGTCGATATCGATGGAACAATCTGGCATAGAACAGGCGACCTTGGACGTTTTGATTCAAACGACAATCTATGGATTGTTGGAAGAATACACAATGCAATAGAGCGAGATGGACAATATCTCTTTCCAGTAAGAGCTGAAGTAATATTGAAGAGAATGCCATTTACAAAGAATGTTGCGTTTTTAGGTATGAAAGATAACACCATTGGGGAAGCGACATACGCTGTCTTCAGTGCAAAAGATGAAGTTGGATCGGATTTTGAACAATGGAAAAATCAAATCCAATCAGTCATGGATAAAAACGATATCCCTGTTGATAAAATTGTCCAAGTCGATGAGATTCCCATGGACCCTAGACACCACTCAAAAGTAGAGTATGCAAAACTAAAAGAACTACTTTTAAAAAGAGAATTAAGTGAAAGCGTGGATTAGTTTTTTAAAAGAGAGATTTGATCCCTTATCAAATACAGCGATGATCACTCTTCTTATTTATTATCACCAAAGCTTTAGTGTGAAAGTCATCACTTATGACCAGATTGCACTTTGCTTTCTTTTTAGCTTTTCATTTTTTTTGAAGCTTAGAATATATGATGAGATCAAAGATTACCAAACAGATCTAATTCACAATCCAACTCGCCCACTTCCTCGTGGATTACTCACCATCAGTAGTGCAAAGAGAGTTCTTTTACTAACATTTTTTATAGAAGCGACCACACTTTTTTATAATCATAATCTCTCAAAACTATTGATCCCTCTTTGGGGCTATTCACTTCTTATGTACAATGAGTTCTTTATAGGAAAATGGCTTTCAAAAAAGCTTACAACTTACGCCATAACACATACGTTCATCATTTTCATTTACTCTCTTTTTATTCAAGAGTTCTTAGATATTGAATTAGAAACGACATCGACAATTATACTAGCTCTAAGTTGCTGGCTATGCTTCAATGTTTATGAATTTGCAAGAAAGGTCTATTGCTCAGAATTTGAAAAGGAAGTTCCAACGTATAGTAATGTATGGGGAATTAAAGGGGCCTTTTTATTAACACTCTCTCAAGTGCTAATGGCAACAACTTGCCTTCTCTTTTTAAGTCATGACTTAATTTTTGCATCTGTCGCAATTAATCTTATGGCCATTTTATTTATGAGTCCACTTTTAATATGGAATGGCCCAAAACAGGCCAAGCTTTTTAGAATGACGAGTAATCTATTTATCATCATTTTTCTAACAACAACAATCGCGTTCAACACTATGGGATCTTAATATGCTTTTAATAGACAAGAATTCAGATAAATTCTTTGCAAAGAATTACTGTGGGGGAAAGGGACATAATCTCTACAAATTATCAAACGAAGGATTCAACGTTCCTTCGTGGTTTGTCATCCCACCACATTTTTTTGAAAACTATAAAATTGAAAATGAAATTGATCAAAAGATCGCCCTCATCCTAGAGAGTAAAGAAGACAATAAGACAAAAGAGCTTTCAATCAAAAATACTATTCTAAGTGCGAACTACTCTTTAGAAATGACTAAAGAACTCTTAAAAAGAAGAGAAGCTTTAAAAAGCGAATACATTGCTGTTCGCTCCTCAGCATTAGATGAAGATGGAGGCGCTCACAGCTTTGCAGGGATGTTAGAAAGTGCTCTTTATATCAAAGATGATGATTTTTTTTTAAAGGCGATAAAAAATTGCTGGGCCAGCGCTTATAGTGAAAGATCTCTCTCTTATAGAAGTGAAAATAAACTCTCCACGACAAATATCGCCATATCCCTAGTCGTTCAAGAAATGATAAACCCCGATATTAGCGGTGTTGCTTTTAGCACGAACCCAATAAACCAAAAGGCCAGTGAATCAATTATCAATGCCGTTTATGGCGTAGGAGAAGGCCTTGTAAGTGGACTTTATGAACCTGATAATTTTGTTATTAACAAAGAAGATAACACGGTTATTTCTAGTGAAATAGCATCGAAAGAAAAGATGCTTGTTCAAGACTTTGAAAACCAATGTCCTAAAGAAGTTGATGTAGAAATAAATGCTCAAAACAATCCAACTTTGAAAGACAAGCACATTAAAGAATTATCAAAATTAATTAAAAAGATAGAACTTTTTTACAAGTACCCACAAGATATCGAATGGGCCATCTACAAAGATGAAATCTTTATTCTTCAGTCAAGACCTATTACGACAGAGGTAGAAAATCCAATGGGACACCTCTATATATGGGACAATTCAAATATTGTTGAAAGTTACGGGGGGATAACGAAACCTCTTACTTTTGGATTTGCCCACTATGTCTACCATCAAGTTTATGTGCAATTTTGTGAAGTTCTCATGGTGCCAAAATCGCAGATTAAAAAGATGGACTACTTTCTTAAAAACATGCTTGGACATATGAGAGGAAGGGTTTATTACAATCTATTAAACTGGTATAAATTAACATCTATTCTTCCAGGATATAAATACAACAGATCCTTTATGGAAACGATGATGGGTACAAATAGTGCACTTGAAGATGAAATCGCACAGAGGACAAGACCACCAGCATTTCAAAATACTTTTTCAGGAAAGCTTAGAAAAATACTCACAGGTTTTAAGTTTTTCTATTTCCATTTAAACATCCAAAATATCGTCGACAATTTCCTTAGCTACTTCTACAAGGAATACGATTACTTCAAGGCCATAGATTTTGAGACAATGAGTAGCGATGAAATCTATTTAAAGTATCAAGAACTTGAAGAAAAGATGCTTTGGAAATGGCATGCTCCCATTATCAATGACTTTCTTTGCATGGTTCACTTTGGCCTCTTTAAAAAATTAACCGATAAATGGCTAAGTCACCTTGGTGATAATTTTCATAATGACCTCCTCGCAGGTAATGGCAATCTTGAATCGGCCTTGCCAACAAAAGAACTTATCCGACTTGCCGGTGTAGCTAGCAAGACCGAAGGACTTGTAATTTTTTTAAAGACCTATGATAATGACTCACTCATTGAGGCCTTAAGACAAAGTGATTTTCAAGATTTCTATCAAGAAGTTGTCACATACATTGATAAATATGGATTTCGCTGTATGAGTGAAATGAAGCTCGAACAAAAAGATCTGTATCAAAACCCTGGGCTCTTTTTTACTTTTTTGAAAAACATCATTAACTCGGGCCAAACAGATCTTGAAGAATTCGAACAAAGAGAAAAGGCCATTCGAGTCAAGGCCGAAGAACTTCTACAAAACAATATTCAAGGTTACAAAGAAAAAATATACCGATGGTCATTAAAGCATGCTCGAAAAGCAGTAATGAACAGAGAGAACACACGTTTTTGTCGTACACGAGTTTATGGAATCGTAAGAAGAATGTTCTTTGCCATGGGTGAAGACTTCACAAGAAGAAATGTTATTAAATGTCCTGAGGATATCTTCTATCTGGCACTCTTTGAACTTAAAGGTGCACTTGAGGGAACGTTAAACATTACAAACTTAAAAGCAATTATCGAAACAAGAAAGTCTGAGTATCAAGAATTTGAAAAAGAAGATGATCCTCTCTCACGTTTTCACACGAGAGGGCCTGTCTATTGGAATAACACATTCTTTGCCAAAGAAGAGATCGTTATTGATCGTGAAGGACTCAAAGAAAACGAACTTGCAGGCCTTGGTTGTTGCCCAGGAATTATCGAGGGTACAGCAAGACTTGTTAATGGCCCTGATGATGATCTCAATCTTAACGGTGAAATTCTTATAACAAAGAGAACCGACCCAGGCTGGATTCCACTCTACCCTTCAATTTCGGCACTTCTTGTTGAAAGAGGTGGTCTACTCTCCCACTCAGCGATTGTCGCAAGAGAAATGGGACTTCCAACCATTGTTAGTATAGAAGGTCTAACAAAGAAAATTAAAACGGGAATGAAACTTCGTATTGACGGAGAGAAAGGACTCATCGAAATTCTCGAGGAGAATGAATAATGAAACAAGAATTCTGGCTTCAGGCCTGGGAAGAAAATAACATTGGATTTCATCAGAGTGAAACAAATCCCTTACTTCTAAAGTATGAAACACATTATTTTAAAAGAGCAAAGAGAGTTTTAGTTCCACTTTGTGGGAAAAGCCTAGATCTTCTCTATCTAAAAGATATTTGCCAAGAGGTTGTTGGCGTTGAAATATCGAAGAAGGCCATGCAAGACTTTATAGATGAGAATAATCTAAAGGCCATCCGATCGACTCGAGGGCCCTATGAATGTTATCAAATTGATAATTTAACATTACTCTGTGGCGACTTCTTCGAACTTTCTTCCTTTTTAGAAAAGTCCAATCAAAAACCATTCGATCTTATTTACGATCGAGCATCCAATGTAGCTCTTCCCCCTGAAATGAGAACTCTTTACTATGAACATATGAAAAAGCTCCTCTCAGATGAAGGTCAAATCTTCTTAGTAGGACTTTACCAAGATGTGGATCTAAGCTTTGGACCTCCATTTTCGATTTCTAATGAAGAGCTTTTCAATGGCTATGGAGAACATTTTCAAATTAGCGAATTGGAGACCAATGAATACAAAGCAAATGGTCGTTTTAAAGATGCTGGCATCAAAAAATTAAAAAGAACAGTGTACTCTATAGAAATGAAAAAAGGCCCATAAGAGGGCCTTTTTCTTGCGTTAAATTGTCATTTAATCTTAGTACTTAAAGATCTCACCATTGCCATTTACATAAAACAATTCACTCGACTGGATAAACTTTAAAACAGTCTTTGCAGTATAATCAATGCGAATCGATGCTCCTGCCACTGGGTTTTCTGATGATCCCGAGTTTGTGATATTAATAAGTGCTGATAGAGCATTGAAATCAAACCCCCAAGCAACAGATACATTAGAGGCAATCACTTGAACACCTGTTAAATAGCTCCCCTTACCTTCATATTGCCCACCACCTTGCATAATCACAGTATAAACGAAGCTGATTACCTTTGATCCAAATCCGTTTTTGTAAACAACTTTGAAACTCTTCGCCTTAGGCGCTTTCCAATTTGTCATTTCATAGAAAGTAACATCTGGAGAAACTTCTTTTCTAAAAGGTAGAACTGAAATTGGCGTATTCATATTAACATCAACAACAGGCTTACCAGCTTCAACGATAGGCCAAACTTTCTTCCCTAGAGCGATAAGCTTATCAACGATAGTGATAACACTTCCAATTTGATCGGCATAACCTTTGTCTACTAGTGAAATTTCACTAGGCGTTTCAACTGGTTCTACTTCAATTTTTGAAATCGTAAAATAAGGATCATCATTTTTTGACTCAAAACGGTCTTGTTGCGTAAATGGCAGATCTTTAGCGAATGCACTTGTCGATAAAACGAGTGCGAAAACAAATGTTAAAGTCCATTTCATTCGTCATTCCCCCTTCCTTAATAGATCAATATGATCTTGAATAATCGATATGTGTGTTGGTGCGTTTAAAATAAACAGAACGGGGGAATCCGTCAATTGAGGATTTGATGTTTTAATCTAACAAATACTTAATATTAAAGGTAAAAAGAGGTCATAATGACACTAGCTCTCCCAATCTTGAAAGCTCTCTAAAAAGCCTCGAACAATTTGCTGTTCGATCTTTCCCTTTTCATGAGCAGGCACTGTCACACGCACATTTAGTTCTAACTCATTAACTTTACAAAAACGTATATGAACACGTGGTTCAAGCCCTGGAGTTTGAAGATGGGCCTTCTTTTGGACATAATCAATATAACGCTCAGCTTCTTCTTTATAAGGTGTGTAAGCGAGATGGGCCTGTTCTAACAAGATCTTACTGGCCTTACTCCAGTTGGCCTTGACATTTAAAGGAACAACAAATGTATGAAGCACATAGTTTTTAGTGAACGATTCATTTTGAACATTGTGCGAAAGAAAAAGTGAATTAGGTACTGTAATGGAGCGACCTGTGTATTGGTGTGTTCTCTGCCCTGGACCAATTTCTAATAAGCGAGTAGAAAAAAGTCCTCGATCAATAACATCACCCCTAATCCCATTGACTTCGATTCTATCTCCTAGATGAAACATTCCTGATGTAGCTCGGTAAACTCCACCAAGAAAGCATAGAATCAACTCTTTTGTCGCAACGACAACAGCGACCCCAATGGCAACGAGAGAAAGTGCTAAATTTCGAAGTTCATCATTCCAAAGACTAATAAGAAAGAAAACGGTCACAAAAAGAGTGAGAGCATTAAAGTTAAGAACTGTTTTTCTCTTTCTGTCTCTATTATAACTTTCATTTTTTAAAATGATTGCTGAGAAGATATTTTTAAAAAGAATGGCCAAAAGTATGATAACCAATGACCACTCAAATTTAGATAAAGATAAACTTTGAATTTTTTCTAACATAACAATTCTATTTATTTCAGCTCTTTAACCTTAGAGCTTCCGGTTATATTCACTGAGCATACTTTAACATAACTTGGGCACGTGATGCTAGAGCTAGATCGCATCCCATAGGTATCAGAAGTATTTACATGAGCTAATTTTGAAGAAAGCCAATCAATATTATTGAATATTCTGTGGTAGGAATCATTAATTCTAAGATTATAAAGGTGCGATGTTATTTTTCCATTTTCCATCAAAAGTGTTCCAAAGCGAGAAGTTCCAGTGAACTCTCCTTTTGCAGCATTTGTGATATTCATATAGTGAATATAGGGAATAAAGAGGGTTTTCTTTTTAGAATTCTTAACTACCTGATCAAATGTCTCTGGGCCATCTCCTTGATGAACTTTAATTGAGGCCACAGAGAAGTCATTATTTATATCTAAGCTAAAACGGTCACAACTATCTTTATCAGAATAGAAAAGATTTGATAGAACACCATCAGTTATCAGAGGAAAAAACTTTCTTTCAACACCATTTAATCCAACAGGTCTAGCATAGAGAATATCTGGATCATTTGGATCATCGCTAATCGTAACATTATCGCCAAAAACTTTAGTGCCAATGGCGTGCTTATCTTTTTGTAACATTCCCGACTGATACTCAAATCTCTCGCCACTAAGGGCCATCCAAGACATATAATTTGTAATTTCAGCGAAAGCATCACTTGAAAAGACAATATCATACTCTCCTGGCTCAAGATCTAGACGTGTTGTTTCTTTCTTTATCTCATAAGTTTTTTTAAGGCCGTTGATGATCTCATCAGAATTAAATTCATTGAAAAACTCGCCAACACGGGCCTCACGAATTTCTTTTTTATCGTCTTTTAATAACTGTAAGACAACTTCTACGTTCCAATCACTACCTTGGTAATAAATGGCCTTTTCAACAAGAGTATTAATTACGCAATATCCGTGAACTCCAGCACTAAAGGCGCCAGAAAAGTCTACTTCACCTGCATTGATTTCCTCTGCAAAATTGGAGCGAACCTTGGAAAAAAGTTCGACGAGCTTAGCGCTTTCAAGGTTAACAAGCGTTTGATCATATTTGTTTTGATTGAGTTCCCCCTGAGCAATAGGCCTCATAGGTCTTAAGTGCTCTACTTCGCTCATAAAATCAATCTTATTATAAAGCTCGACGATGAAAGTCTTAATAGCATCAAGCTCACGATCTAATTGATTTGAAACAACAGCAGAAATTTTCTTTTTAACTTTAAATAAATCAATATACAGGCGAGTTGAACACTCTTCAACATTGAGTGAGATTTGAGATCGCCCGGCCCTCACCAAATGAGAAACTTCACTTCTATATGTTAGAGAACCTTCAATATGACTATCTTTTAAAAATTGATTCAACTCTTCTAAATATGTTTTTACTTTATTTAATTCTAACATCATTAATCTCCAACCTGAACATTTGAAAAGACACACACGGGAACTCCGTGGCCAAGGCGCATGATTTGATTCGGCTGCCCTTTTCCACAGTTAAATGTTGGCATAAGTTTCCAAGTTGACTGATCTCCAACATACTTAAGAGCATTCCAAAACTCTAAGCTCTCTCCACGATAACTTGGATTTCTAACCACTCCTGTTACTTGTCCCTTTTCAATACGCCATCCTATTTCACAGGCAAAGTGAAAGTTCTCGCGATTAGAACCTATCGACCATGATCGAGGTGTATCGAGAATAACTCCGTTATCAATTTTTGAAATAAGCTCTTCAAAATTTCCATCACTGCCAAAGTCGATATTAATATTATTCATTCTCTCAATAGGCATGCGGTTATAGCTTTCTGCACGGCAAGTAGCACCAGATTCTTTAAAAACCTCACGCTTTGCAAGAGCATTTGCTTCAACGACCATTTGTCTTGATGTGATTGCATCTTTTAGAATTCCCTTTTCAATCATAAGGACATTCTTTGCCTTCACTCCATCATCATCGAGGCCGATGCTTCCTGGTGAATTTTTGACCGTACCATCGGCCCTCGCATTTAATTTAGAGCTACCAAATTTAAGAGTGCCGAAATCTTCAAGGGAAATATGAGAACCACCAGCATAAGATAATTCATAACCAAGAATTCTATCGAGTTCTAAAGCGTGGCCAATCGTCTCATGCGTTTGAAGGGCCATCATATCGTTAAGTAAAACGACATCCATTTTACTTTTATCTAAAAGAGGAGCATCGAGTATTTGCAGTAACTCTTCTTTGATTCTTTGGGCCTGGTCGAATCTCTCTGTTTTAAAGTTCTCAAAACCACTTGTTCCTTCACTATCTAACCAAAGGCCATGGCTTCTTCTTTGATTTAGACCATCACAATCTTTGGCCATGATAAATTGGCCTCCATCGATTTCCATAAGAGAGCGAACAAATTCAGTCCCTTCACTATCGCAGTAGAAGATCTCTCTTTTATAAAATGAACAATAGGCGCCCCAAAAATCGAATCTCTCATGAGAGAGTTTACGATCGACATCAAGTAAGCAATTGAGCTTTTCTTCCAAAGAGACTGAGAAAGGATCAATTTCAAAAGACGATTTATAAGTTGTTTTTACGATTTCCTTTGGTGATTGAACAATGGGGTAACGAATGAGCTTTGAACTTGCCTTGGCCTTATCAATGGCCCTTTTAGCACATTCTAAAACACCTTCCTTTGTTAAGGTCTCACTGCTAGAAAAACCCCAAGCTCCATCAAAAAGAACGCGAATCCCAAGGCCTTTCTTTGTCTCTAACGAGTAATTTTTAAGAGAGCCATTGAGAGTTGAAATATGTTCTTGCTCGTCGCGTAAATGAAGCCGTATATCAGCATAGCTTGCACCCATGTTGATTAATTCACTAATAACTTCTCTAGAAATTTCTTTCATATAAAGGCCCTTTTTATTTTCTTATTTTTTGAATAGATGAATCACACTTTACTTCATCACGATCACACCAAATAGTGGATTTTCCAACTTTGGAAACACAGCGCTTAAGAACTTCAGACTTCGCTTCAAGCTCACTTTCTCCATTCCCTGAAAATACGCCATTGAAACTCGTAGATAAAGTGCAATGATAAATTTTAGTATCTACAAGCGCTGTCTTAACTTCAATTCCACTTTCAAGTTCATAGACTCTATTTTGAAGATGCCAGACCGCTCTTTCTAACTGGTGAATTCTCTTAATCATCTCTTTATTACTTTGATACTTATCTTTTCCAACTTCAATGCGTAAGATTTTTTCTCCATCTTTTAACGTAATCTCTTTAGAAAATGATGAAGCTGAAAACGTTGTCATAACTAACGCAGAGAAAATGGTCATAATTTTAGTTTCGAGACCTTTATTTTTCATTGGAAATACCCCTCAGTATTGATCACTGTTGATTTTGCCCTTTCATAGCAAACGCTGACATAATAGGTAATTTAGCCTCGATATAGAAGTTTTTTTTAAGGCTTGACTTACGCAAAACTTACGCGCAAAATAGATTTATGGCCCTAACAAAGAAACAAAAAGAAATTTACGATTATATCTGTTCATACTTCGATAAAAATGGAGTTGCACCGACCCAAAAAGAAATCAAAGAGCACTTCTCTTTTAAATCTTTTGGCTCCGTTCAGCGCTATATCAAATATCTCAAAGATGAAGGTCTTCTCGAAACGGACTGGAATGCACGCCGCGGATTAAAGCCGCAGACCAAAAAAGAGCAAAATAGCACTAACACATCTTCTGCTAACTCTTTCGAAGAAAATGAAATAGCACTTCTTGGTGATGTGGCAGCAGGTATTCCAATTGAGGCCATTGAAAATCCGACCAATACAATCTCAGTTCCTCCAGGACTTATTAATAAGTCAGGAAAGCACTTTGCTCTTAATGTCTGTGGAGATTCCATGATTGATGATGGAATTTTAGACGGAGATATTATTATCTGCCGCTATCAACAAACGGCCAATCAAGGACAAACAGTTGTGGCCCTCGTTGATGGTGAGGCCACCGTAAAGAGATTCTATAAAACGAAGAATATCATCGAACTTCACCCGGCCAATAAAGCAATGAAACCATTTCGAATTGATCCTAGAGAGCAAGAAGTCTCACTTGCCGGAGTCTTAGTTGGTCTTATTCGCTCTTATGAATGATTACCTAGATAATAACAATTTTCTTCCAAAACAAATTCCTAGAAAAATTATTCATATTGATATGGATTGTTTCTATGCTCAAGTAGAAATGAGAGACGATCCCTCACTAAGAGAAAAGCCACTGGCCATAGGAGGCCCGCCAGGTAGACGATCAGTCCTGTGTACGGCCAATTATGTAGCTAGAAAATATGGAGTAAGGGCGGCCATGCCAAGTACAACGGCACAAAAGCTCTGCCCAGACCTTATTTTTATGGCGCCAAATTTTAGTAAATACAAAGAGGTCTCCTCTGTTATACGCCTTATTTTTCAAGAGTACACCGATCTTGTTGAGCCTCTAAGTCTAGATGAGGCCTATCTCGATGTCACTAATTGCACTAAATGCAACGGCTCAGCGACACTTATAGCAAAAGAAATCAAAGAAAAAATCTATGAAGCGACAAATCTCACAGCTTCAGCAGGTGTTGCGCCTAATAAGTTTCTAGCAAAAGTTGCTAGTGATTGGAAAAAACCTAATGGCCTCTACGTCATCACTCCTTCTGAGGTTAGAGATTTTGTAAAAAGTCTTCCCGTAAAAAAGATAAGTGGTGTTGGCCCGGTTACGGCAGCAAAATTAGAGAAGCTTGGAATCAAAACCTGCCAAGATATCCTTTTAAAAGGAGAAGAAAAACTATCCAGACACTTTTCAAATTACGCCCCCACTCTTTGGCAATATGCTCATGGTATCGATAATCGCGAGGTCGTCACAGATTGGGTAAGAAAGAGTCTCACCCATGAAGAGACCTTCATGGTAGATCTCATTGATCTTGAAGAATGCCAATCTAAAGTCGTTGAAATTCTCGAAGAAGTGATAGTAAGACTTAAGAAATTCAAAGAACAAAAGGGTGAAGAGTGTGAGATCTCACTTGGTATTGTTAAGTTGAAATTTAATGACTTTAAAAGTGTAAGTGTACAAAAAAGCCGATATGATGACTTCTTTGAAGAAATTTGGGAGAATGGAAAGTATCATATAGAGCATGTTGAGTTTTTCAAAGATCTGATGGCCCAGGCATTTTTCAAAGGAAATAGACCCGTTAGGCTCATCGGTCTTGGTTTTCGGTTTAAAGAAAAAGATGAATTCAAACAGCTCAACTTTTTAAACTTATGTCAGGCCAATTCATAGGCAAACAAATGGATACGTCATATGAGTCGTGAGATAGTCTCTCTCTTTGAAAAACAGGCCAATGAAATCTTCATCATTTCAGGTGATGCTTCTTATACCTATGACGATATCTATCAATTATCACTTGCTCACCATGAGACACAAAAACATAATTCGATTATTTACAACGATCATAGTGATCCGATCGACTTTATCACTCTGTTATTTTACACTTTAATTCATTCTAAAGTTCATATTGCCCTTGACTCAAATCTACCAGAGAAAACAAAAGAGCTTCTTATTGAAGAGGTTGAAAAAGAGCCTTTTAATGACCATGATGACCTCGTCATTTTTACCTCTGGAAGCTCTGGAAAACCTAAGGGCGTTATTCACTCCCTCGAAAGTATAATACTTAGCTCAAAGTCAACAATCTCTCATTATTCAATTGATCACTCTGATGCTTGGGGCTTAAGTCTTCCCCTTTTTCATATTGGTGGAATGATGATTGTTTTTCGTATGTTCTTCACTGGCGCTAAAGTTGTTCTTGCAAAAAATAATGATCTATCAACTTTTTTCCATCCTGAGATTACCTTCTTGAGCCTCGTTCACACTCAACTATTACGCTTAGTAGAATCAATTGAACAAGGAAAATTCAAGCGTCCAAACTTCAAGGGAATCATCCTTGGGGGAGCAAAAACATCTGAATCTCTACTTGAAAGAGCGATTCAACTAGACCTCTCTCTTTCAAACTCCTATGGATCTAGCGAACTGTGTGCTCAGGCCATTGCTACGCCACTGACTCAAGACTTAAACATCCTACGCACAGTAGGCTCTGTAATGCCCTATCGACAAATATCAATAAATGAAGGACATCTTCAATTCGAAAGAACAGCTGACAATCAAATTCTCTTTCATCGCTACCTTGGAGATGGACCAAAGAATATTAAAATCTTTCAAACGACTGATTTGGCCAGAATGAGTGAATATGGAATTGAGATACTTGGTAGAAGTGATCATATTTTTCAAAGTGGTGGTGAAAATATCAATCCACAAGAAATTGAAATGGCCCTTAATCAAAATAAAGAGATTAAAGACTCTCTTGTGTGCTCCTTTTCTCACGATCAATTTGATCTTGCGCCAATGGCCTTCATTGAAGTCAATCAACCTCTCGATCAACAAACTTTAAGAGATCACCTCAAACATACCCTTTCCACTTACAAAGTCCCTAAATACTTTATTCAAGACAAGACTTTGAGCTATCTAAAAAAGGGAATTAAAAAAAGTAGGGCACTAGCGAGTAACTTTACCATGAAGCAAAACTCTTACCATTTTAGCTTCTATGGTAACGCTAAGAATCCTGCCCTTGTGATGATTCATGGATTCATGGGTCAATCAAGTGACTTCTTAAATATAGTTAATCATATGATGCAAAATTATTTTATCTGCCTCATTGATCTTCCTGGCCACGGCCAAAATTCGCATAAGACATTTAAAAGTTGGGATATTTTTTTAGCTGACCTTAAATCACAAATCCCTTTTGAAAAATACAATCTATTTGGCTATTCCCTAGGAGGTCGAGTTGCCATTGGCCTTAGCTACATAGATGATCGCATTAATAAAATAATCATCGAGTCTTCTAATTTAGGCATCTATGATCATGAAAAAGAAAAGCGTAGAGAATTTGATCAAACTCTTTTTGATGGCATCCAAACCCAAGCTGATCTCGACTCTTTTCTAGAGCACTGGTATTCGATGGAGATCTTTAAAGGAATAACGAATACACCAAAAAAATCAATCCATTCTTTAAATGGATGGAAACAATGCCTAAATTTTCTATCAGTAGCAGAACAGCCAAATTACTGGGATTCTCTAAGGGCCTTAAAGCCACTTCACTATATT
This sequence comes from Halobacteriovorax sp. GB3, assembly GCF_028649655.1. Classification (NCBI taxonomy): domain Bacteria; kingdom Pseudomonadati; phylum Bdellovibrionota; class Bacteriovoracia; order Bacteriovoracales; family Halobacteriovoraceae; genus Halobacteriovorax; species Halobacteriovorax sp. GB3. The sequence goes on along the minus strand of NZ_JAQSLN010000003.1, from coordinate 166,118 downwards.
TACGGAAGTGATGATTTAAAATACGCTCGCTTCGCTCTGCGCTTGGGTCTTGTAGGTCATAAAATCTATAAAATTGAAGGTGCCTCTCACAATGTTCACCACATGAAAGAAGATGAATTTCTAAAGTCGTTCAAGAGAGCTCTAACTCTCTGAAATAACATCCGTAAACGATCCTAAACTAAGGCCTAAACGCGAAATAACCGACAAGTAAGGTATGGCAACGATCAACAAAATCATTCATGCCCTCAATAGAAAATCAACAGACAAGCCTGTTCAAAAGCTTGTTGATGAACTTCGTGAAACGAATAAGCGAATCTACGAAACGCAAAGAGAATTAAAATTAGAACAAATAAAGCCTCACCAAGCGAAGGGTTCACCCTATATTGAAGACAGGGAGTTCTTTGACCCCTCCGTCAGACAAGATTCAGACCTTGAGGCCTCGTGGCGAAATGAACCAAAATCCAGAGCGGAAAAAGCGCAGGAAATTTACAAAGAAGAGAGCTTGAAAAAATTGAACATATATTAAAAAAAAGGGAAGCATTAAGCTTCCCTTTTTTTATTTCTTAGACTTCTTTTTCTTTTTCTTTGTTTTCTTCTTACCTTTTTTCATTCTCATAAGAACAAAGGCAACGACTGCAGCACCAATGATATACATGATCATATCATTTGAACCATCACTTGCACCGGACTTCTGTCTCTTTCTAGCTCCTAAACCGATATCCAGAGCATCCGATCCATCTTCAACAAACTCACCTTCACCAGGTAGTGAGCCATCTCTTGCTTGTCTAACAAACTTAGTTGGCGAGTTTTTCATTTGAGCGAAAACTTTTAGCGACTCAACAATTCCGTCAATAACTTTTGAATAACTACTATAGTGATCTTTAGAAACAGAGAATGTTACCAAAACCCCAAGGTCACCTTTAACAGTTGCAAGATAGCGAGTATAAAAACCAGGAACCTCACTAGCGAGATGAAGAGAATCAACCCACTTGTGCCCTTTGATATCTTTGATATTTGTATACTTTGGCTCACTCACCTGCTTCTTTCCACCAGGGATCTTGAACTCTTTTGTATTCTTTAAATACGTTTGGTAGTGAGAAAGACTATCTTGTCCACCTTTAAGCTTGGCAGCAAGAATAATGATTGCCTCTTTCTTTCTATTATTATTTGTCGACTGACAAACCCATTCAGAGCCTTCCATTGCACACTCCCAACCGTTAGGAAGGAGGAACTCTGTAAACTGACTGGTAAAGACTTTAGCGTGAACTCCAAAGGAGATAAGTGCGATGGCAACCAATAAAAAACGTTTCATCATTTTAATAACCTTTTAAATATAAGCGTTAATTTATTTTACTCTAACTTAATCTTAGGCCCAAACAACTGGTCATTTTTTCCTGATTTCAGTTACTTGCTCTAGCAACAAAACCTTTCAAAATGGGCATCTTTTTATAGAGCTTTTGCAGGCGAACGATAGACCAATTCGCTCCAAGCTCGACGATATGCCCACTAGCTACCAAGACGTTTCCACCGAAGTAGTCCGTTTTATAAATATCGAACTTCATTCCCTTTTCGACATCTTGAGCTAAACCATGATCAATTTTTACGAACTTACCTCTCGCAGAAACTTTTAAAACAGTGGCCTCTATTGTGTATTCCTTAAATTTATTAATTTTCTTTTGAGAAGATGTGCTATTGCCCTTAGATTGATAAGTTAGTTGAATCCCAAGAGATGCACCTTGGTCAGTGGAGACCCCACGAAAAACATTAGCAAACTCACCACCAATTTTAAAATTGCCAAAGGCCATGGCCCCACGAATATAACCGGCCGTATGGGCGCGATTTACGGAATTAAAGAGAGCTGAAGAACTTGGAGTTGATTGAAATGGTCTTTCATCTTCACTATCAGCACCGAGAGATTCAATACCTTTCACTCCTAAATCAATTCCAAAACGATTGTAGTGAAAAGATGTTGAAAGATCGTAAACAATCTCTGGACTCAAACCATTTGGAGGAGCGTTGTAGGCCAAATAAGCATCGAATGCATTTGTTTGAGACCTAAGCCAGCTGGCATACATACCAAGCTGAAATTCCGATCCAGAGTCACCAAGAACTTTATCTTCAGAATCGACAGCTGCTGAAGTTGCATAGTCTGTATTTGTATACATTGTCTTTCTAAAGCGAGCGTTTAGAGCATAGCGCATATTTCCAACAGGAGAGAAGGGATACTTAACACCTAGCCAATATGACTCTCCACCACTAACAGTTTGAGCTTCTCCCGATACGGTGTCTTCATATGTACGATAGCGACCACCGAGGTTGAATTCGAAACTATCATTGAAAGAATAATACAAATTTGTATCAATATCTCTTTTTATAAAACCATCATCTTCATTGTCGTAACTAACTTCATTACCATCAACATCGTATCGAGCAAGAGTTTCAAATTGCGTTGCTGAAACACTTAATTCAAATTGTTTTTGATAGAGGATCTCAGCTTTTGGACGATAGACAATATCGTGAGCATAGACAGAAGATATTGACAGACATGAAATGAGAAGAGAATTTTTAATATTCATATGCATCCTTAGTTGATTCAACTATAGGATACTAAAAAAGTTCTTTATCTTGTAGAAAGCGAAGCTTTTGCCCTAGGCCGATTTTTTCTCTTCAAATTGTCCTGGCCTTGGAAAATAGATTTGACTCACCCACTGGCCATTCTCTATTTTAAAGGCGAAATGACCACCGATAGAGCGAAGAATTTCATTAACGGACTCGAGCCCTAGACCCGATTCATTTTTCACCTGATCCATCATAATAATTTTCCCTAAATCATCGGCCAGGCTAGAAGATCTCTTTTCTGAGAGTTTTGATATTGTATTTTTAACTGTTAAATGAAGGCCATCATCTGTGTAATCAAAATTAAATTCTACGCTTGAAGGTCCAGCTTCTGCGATATTCTTAATGATATTATTTACGACTCTATAAAAAGATGGGTAGTGCACCATTGCACTCGAGCGAATTTCAAGAGGTGCCTCTGATGCCGCTGCGCCTTTAAAAAAGAAAAAACAATTAAATTGCTCTGAAGGTAAAAAATTATCGACAAGATTTAAAAGCCCAATGCGCGCAAAATCAAAACTAACAACATCATATGTATTCACAAGATTTTTATGTTGATAACCGAAATGATCCTTTACTAAAGATTGAATTAATTTAATCTCTTTATAGAGAATGAGAGTGTCCTCTTTTGTTAAACTCCCATCGCCGTTTTCCTTAGTCGCTAAGAATAGATTTAACCCATGTGTGTGATTGATGAGATCGTGAAAAAAGAGGCGGTTTTTTCTTTGCTCACTGACAGGCATCGTTTTCTTAGAACGTCGAAGGAGAAAATCAACCAAGGACTTCTGTCCTGCTAGAACAAATTCATTCGAAGTATAGATCAATCCCATAACCCACGATGAGAAAATAAGAAAGAGCGCTCCATCGACATAAGAGATAAATTGAACATCATTAAAAGTCCCAAGTGCTAAAAATGAACATCCTCCAATGAGAAAGAGAAACATGCCCTTTCTTTCATTAGCACTGATTCCGTGTTCGTCTCGATAGAGAAAAAAGAGCGTTGCACTCACACAGGGAATTAATCCCAAATAGAGCCCTGCCAACGACTGATACTTAAAAGTAAGTCCAATAAAACATAACGTCTGGAAAAGAAAAAATAAGGGGTAATTTTTCAAGGCCTTATATTCTTTTGCATGATGGTAATTTGTTGTGAAAAAGAGATAACTTCCAACAATAAGAGTGCTTTCTATAAATGAGTTTGGAAGAAAAGTTCGATCTTTGAAATAAAAACTCAACCAAAGAGTTGCTGAAACAACGAGTGAAAAGAAGCAATAGAGATCAAAAACGTGTAGTTTTGAACTTATTTGTCTTAATTTATGAACCATAAAAAAGGCCTCAATAGAGAGGCCTTTATTATTGATACTTATTTAATAACATTAAATTTTGCATCACTACCAAGGGCCTCTTCGATTCTTAGTAGCTGATTGTATTTTTCCATTCTGTCTGAGCGGCTGGCAGAACCTGTCTTAATATGTCCAGCGGCACAAGCAACGGCAAGATCAGCAATGAAGCTATCACCAGTCTCACCTGAGCGATGTGAAATAATGGCACTATAGTTATTCTTAAAAGCAAGATCGAGTGTCTCAAACGTCTCTGTTAAAGAACCAATTTGATTCACTTTTACAAGAATTGAGTTGGCCATTTTTCTATCAATTCCCTTTTGGAGAATCTTTTTATTTGTTACAAAAACGTCATCTCCAACGAGAACGACCCTATCTCCGAGTTCGCGAGTCAGTTTTTCCCAACCCTCGTAATCAGACTCATCAAGTCCATCCTCAATAGAATAGATCGGATATTTATCGCAAAGATCTGAGTAATATTTCACCATTTCTTCACTGGAAAGAGCTTTGTTTTCGATGTGATACTTACCATCTCTGTAGAACTCACTAGAGGCTGAATCAAGTGAAATAGAGATATCGCGACCTGGCTCATAACCAGCATTCTTAATGGCCTTTAAAATACATTCAATGGCCTCTTCGTGCCCTTGTAAATTCGGAGCAAAACCACCCTCATCACCTACGTTAGTTGAGTAATTCTGTTCAGAAAGAACTTTCTTAAGAGCATGGAAAGTCTCAACTCCTGCTCTAAAGTTTTCGGAGAAACTTTTTTGCATATGAGGGACAATCATAAATTCCTGAATATCAAGATTATTAGAAGCGTGCTCTCCACCATTAATGATATTCATGAGAGGAGCCGGTAGATTCATAGAATCACTATCCATAGGAATCTTCAAAAACTCATTCATATAACGGAATAGTGGCATCTTCTTATCCATTGCTCCAGCACGACAAACGGCCATTGAAACGGCAAGAATAGCATTTGCTCCAAGTTTTTCTTTATTCTCTGTTCCATCAATCTCAATCATTTTATAATCGATATTTCTCTGTTCAGTAACTTCCATACCAAGAACCTGAGGCTTGATGATGTCGTTAACATTAGAAACAGCTTTTCTAACTGACTTTCCTACATAATAAGACTTGTCACCATCACGAAGCTCAAGTGCTTCACGAGTTCCTGTAGAAGCTCCAGAAGGAACAGCTGCTAAGGCAACACTACCAAGTTCCGTGTGAACTTCGGCCTCAACTGTTGGGTTACCTCTTGAATCGAGAATTTGACGGGCAATAATATTTGTAATCTTTGACATGAGATTCCATCCTTTCAAAGTGAATTTATTACGTTAAACTATAAACTTTCTTCAAAGCTCTGGCCACGGCCTAGTGATTGGAAATTCCTGCTTAATGAAATCTTGATGTCGGGCACTAGAATAAAAATAGAAATCGATCATTGTACCATCTACAGAGGTAGAGGCCTGTCCCATCAAATCACTAATACGATTGGCCACAGCGCGACAGGGACTCAAGACCTTTGCGCCACTTATTCTTTGAATATACTTTGAGACCAATGGGTAGTGCGTACATCCTAAAATATAATACTCGTAGCCTTTTGTAAGAAGTGAAGAGAGTTCATTGCGAATCTCGCTTTCAAGGCGCTCTTGTTCTTTTTTTTCCCAATAAGCAGTCTCTACGATTTGAGCAAGGCCTGGACAACTATAGTGTGAGAGATAGTTATTGGGATCGAGTTTTTCTTTCAATTTATTAAAACGACTACTCTTACCTGTAAGTGGCGTTGTAAGAATAACCGCCTTCTTCTTATCATCCCAAGGAATTTGATTCACAATATTTACATAGGGCTCAATTCCTACAAACTGAATCTCTGGATAGCGCGTACGTAAGTCATCAATACACACGGCCGTTGCGGTATTGCACGCAAGGACAATGAGATCGATTCCAAGCTCAATAAATTTATCAACAATGACAATTGATCGCTCTAAAAGGACCTCATCACTCTTACTGCCATAGGGTGCGAAAGCATCATCGGCGAAGTAGTATACTTGTGCATCAGGTCGAATTGTCAGTAAACTAGACAGAATACTGAGACCACCAATTCCTGAATCAAACATTCCAACTTTCAAACAAATCCCCAAAGATAATCAATTATGTTATGTTTAAAATATCATAAACCTTTTCACTAAAGATGTTAATGGAGAGAATGTGGCAAGAGTTAAAATATCTATTCCATCCAATAAAATTTATGAGACTCAGTTGAGCGTTCGAGTTAACGATATTAACTACGGAAATCACTTGAGTAATGATGCTCTTTTAAGATTTGCTCATGAAGTCAGATTACGCTTTTTAAATGAACTGTCTTTTGACGAGTTAAACTTCTACGGTGGCGGGCTGATCATGTCCGATGCTGCACTCCAATATAAGAATGAAGGCTTTCTCTTTGATCAGCTTCATTGCGAACTTTATATTGATGAGATTACGACACATGGATTCGAATTCGTTTATAAATTTATTCGATCTAGAGACAAGGCCACTATTTGTGTAGTAAAAACAGGCATGGTCTTTTTTAACTACGAAACAAAGAAAATTGCTTCGTGCCCACAAGGCTTTGTGGACAAATATAAGGGTAGCTAAAAATGTTTTCTCTCTTCAAAAAATTAACGATCGATGAAGTAAAAGAAAAACTCTCGAAACTTTCTCTTGATGAGTATCAATGGTTATCTCTAAGTATTAACGAGGGAATCAAGTTTCAAGATGAGAAAAAGAAAACATTCCAGTTAATTGGAAAGAAATCATTCACAATAGAACTGAAAAAAATAAACAGCGAACTAAAGCTGACACTCGACAATCAAAACCTAACGATAGCACATGATAACGAAGTAACGTTTAATTTCGATCAGTTCTTGAATGAGAGTATTAGTTCATTTATCGATAGAAAGAAGGAATGCCTAAACGAGGGAAATAAAGACGTACTTGATTTTGAAGGAGAAACAAAGGCGCATGAATGGATTCGGGTGAGCTTCGAAGTATTAAAGCGCGCGCTAGAAGAAGCAAAGAAAAAAGAAGATTTACTCGTTGAATATCGTCTTTTTATGGGCAGACGACCAAATAGCAATGAAAACCTCATACGCCTTCTCGCTTACAATCTCGATATAACTTATCACTTTCGTTCTAATGGAGATCTTCAAGTTATTATCTATAACGATAAAAATGCGAGTAGAGGAAGCGCAAAGGAGCCTTCACTTTCGGTGATTTTTAAGGCCATGAAAAACCAGGCCTACGATGAGCTCATTAACTTGCTTTCTATATGTGCTAAGAGCTCAAACTTTTAATTTCGACAAGAAATATTATACTTGTCCATGACCGCCATAAATTTCACATAAACTCTTTTTTGGACCTCAGATTCTGATTTCTTCAAAGGACATAGTGTTTTGCTAAGTTCTAGGGCCTTGTCTTTGCCAATATCTTGTTTTATGGCAAAATTTATCGATGCTATTTTTCGATTACTCTGTCCTTGTTTCACACTTTTCACGATACATTCATCTCTTATATCTTTACGTTTTTTTGAGTTCATTAACTCTGCACTTGATAATAAATGAAGGACACTTGAGAGTGAATTATCGACAATTGAGTCGCAAGATTCATAGAGCGATGTAATCAACTCATCGTCATTTAGAGAAGAGATTAAGAGTGCTGCAGATAATTGAACTCGTGCATTTTTAATTTTTAGCGCTCTTTTAATTCCTTCCTTATTTTCAACAGTATAAAGGCCATCGTTTATTTGCTCAGTTAACAAATCAAGACTCTTTGAAAGCGCTCGATGATATGTTCCCTCATTAGGATCATAGTAGCGATCAAAAGACTTAGAATCTTTACAGGAATCAGACTTTATACACCGAGATAAATCATTAATAACCACTTCTACATCTCTAATATCTTCAAGAGTCAATGCTTCATCACGATATTCTTTACGGATGTCTCCACCTTTGGGGTCTACAATCTTTTCAATGAGTTCTTTATTCTCTATTTTTACTGTCTGTTCAACAATTCTCTTACTCTGCGTCTTCACGTCTTCAAGTTCCGTAGATTTGAAAACATTTTCTCCAAAAATCGGACTCTCTTTTCTATTGAGATAAAATAGTGAAACAAAGGCCGCAATAACAACGACTATTCCAATCTTCTTCATAAAGACTCCACATAACGAATTCGCATCCAAACCCAACCTTCAAAACCGCTCTCAGTTACAATTCGATACCAAGGGTCTCCCCAATCTTTCTCTTCTAGAACAACAACGCGCTCTCCCGGATGCAGGACCTGACCAGTATCTTTTCCACGATTGTAATCAGTTCGAATACGCACACCGCCAGTAGCAATACCATAAGTTTTGCCCTGTTCGCCCTTTAAGATTTTTTTAATAAAAGTTGAATACACATAAGCTTCACCTGATTCACACTTAGACCCTTTAAATTCTTCAAAAGAAGGTGAATAAACTTTTTGATATCCGTTTATAATCTTAGGTTCGACAATTGAGATTTGAATCAATGAAGAATCCGAAAGGCTTTTAGTGTTACCACAAAGAGTCTCTCCTGATTTAGGTGCAAATCGGATATTTATTCCCTGACCTGAAATATAATGGTCAAATGTTTCATTGTGAACCTTTGGTAACTCCCCTTCATAATCGACAGTCTGTTTAGAGGCCTGTAAATCTTCTTGAAGCTTTTCTTTTTCCTGTTCAGCATCTTTTGCCGTTCTTTCAATTTCTTTAATTTCACTTAGAGTTGACTCAATTTCGTTTGAATAATCGTGTTGATTATTTGAATGCTCTAAAATTTTGAATTCTACTTCAAGAAGCTCTTCATTAATAACTCTTAAAGAATCACTCTTTTTAATGTTAAAGTTTTTAAGCATGCGAAGCTCTAGCTCTTGATAAAATTCTTTTGTTTTAGAAACAGTTGATGCATCTTGATACTTCGAAATAATTTCACTCATTTCCTGTTCTTGTTTATTAATTCGATCAAGAATAACCTGAATACCACTTTTTTCTAATTCGGCCTTTGCCTCTTGCAATTCTTTTCTTTTAGCATACAGTGACTTAAGGACTTCACTACTTCCACTTGCTTTACTTTGTTTACTCTCTAAATCTTCCAACCTCTTATAGAGTCCAGGTAATTTAACTCGATATATATCGTTATTAGATTTCTCCGTCAGGTCATCAATAAGTTTTTCTAATTTGCTCTGGGCCTTCTTTAAGCTCTTACTCACACTTTCATCTACATAATCACTTGCGGCCCCTTCCGTATAAGGACGATCCAAATAATTCATGTAATCAGTTTTAAGAACTTGCTCAATGTATGTTCTTTTATTCGAGCCATTCTTAACGTTATTGACAATTTCCTGTAAGGCCTTTCTCTCAAGAGAGGCGGCCGGAAGATAGAGATGAAGATAGGATTTCTCTTCAAAAAGAAATGATACAAAGTTTTCCATGAAGTCCCAGTCATTCTTTTGGAAGCGACAAGAAAATGAATTCAAGTCAATATTTCCATCGAGCTGATTGTACTCGTATCTCTCAATAACATTCTTTAAACTTTGGTTATTTTTTTGAAAAGCGTAGTTATAATCGAAAAAAGTCTTCTCATGACCATCTCGATAACGCTTATAAATTTTCTTTAAACAATTCATACTGTCATGAAATCGACAGGCCCTTTCAATAGAGTGTCCTCCATTATAATTCGACCATGCAGAACGAATAAGATTATAGTAGTACGGGGCCCCTTTTATATCGAGACAAGGAAATTTCGATTTATCATTCCCCTCACCTGCGTTTCGATTAAATGAGTAGTACAAGTGATCGATTCCATCATCAATGAACTTCTTCGTTGAAAAGACTCGACCAGAACTAAAAGCATCTGGATTTGCCTTCATGTTAAACATCATAATACCAATATCATTATAATCGTAACTAACAAGGAGTTGATCTACATCACTTCCAAGTTCATCACACTTAACGATTTCATTTTCACCAGTTAACTGATCAAATTTAGAAAGAGCTTTTTTAGCTGAGAATGCCTTCCCCTCATTAGAAAGAATATTTTTTTTCTCTTTCTCAAGTGCTTTCTGGTCAATTTTAAGATTCTTTACAGCTCTTCTATTTTCAGCATTTTCACTTGCTGTCATTTTTTTCTTATAAGCGATATTAAGCTCATTTATTTCATTCTGTATTGAAGCGATTTGTGCATCTATTGTCATTCGCTTCTCTTTAAATAGTTCACGAATTTCATCTTTATTTAATTTGTAACTATCATTAGTTACAGAGGAACATCGAGACTGATCCCTTCTTCTCATATGTACATAGCGACTTTCATGGTAAGGAACTAAAAGAGTCGCAAGTAGAAATGCATTGTAGGTTTGATAAATTCCATCACTTTCAAAGTACCAGTCATCACGAGCATGTCTATCTGCTGATTGCACAAGAAGACCAAAGATCCTCTTCATGTACTCTCCATTTCGATCAGCACTCTCAATCGGCCCCTCTAGCTTTGTCTGTTCATCCAAGGATAGATATATATGATCAGGAAAATAATCAGGAAAAGTTCTCGTAACAACGGATGCCGGGCGTCGATCCTTATTTCTTTGATAAAAAAAGTGACCAACCCCTAGGGTGATGGCCAAAAAGAGGATAGAAATTTTGCGCACAATTTACTCCTTAATCCGACTTATCGTCTCAAAAATTAGAAAATTTGATCATAAAACGATAAAAGGCAATAACTCTAAATACTTACAAGTCCTCTTCAAAATAAAACGAATAGAAAAAACCGATAAATTTTACCGAACTTATTGAAAATAATAGGGCCTGACCTAAGATAGGCCATCACGAAATTTATGGATGGTACACGATCATGAAAAAGGCCCTCATTTCAATATTCACTCTCTGTATTGCAAATGCCACTATGGCCAAATTAGATCGAAACCAAACCCTTAAAGTCATGGATCACCTCTTCTCTATTTATGAAGTTGAGATGCAAAAAAACCTACCATTAAGAGTTGAGCTAAACTGGGATAGTGATAAAGCTCAAGCATCTATTGGACAAAACGACAAAGAAGTTCATGCAACAGTCCATGGTGGACTAGCAAGGCTAAAGTATATGAGCACTGATTCCCTTGCGCTTATTCTCTGTCATGAAATTGGTCATATTATTGGGGGTGCTCCGATGGTGCAGCCATCAAGAAAGTACTCATCTGAAGCGCAATCCGATTACTTCGCAAATAAAACTTGCTTCAAAAGGTATATGAAATCAACTAGTACAGAAAGCGAAATGAATTTAACCCCTGAAGAAAAGAGACTTTGCCCTGAAGAAGACCAGGCCTGTATTCGCCATCTCAATGCTATCAAAACAGAGTCCTTATCATTTAAAGAAGCAGGTCTAGACTATCCAACGACTCTACTAACCAGCTCGACTCACTATGCTTCTATTACACTATATAATGACTATCCTGATAATGTATGCAGACAGGAAACGGCCATCAAGGGAGCTCTTGATAAAGAGAGACCGATTTGTTGGTACAATTCAAATGAGGCCAATATGGAAACGGGTTACATTATATTGAAAGATGCACCTGAAGCACAAATAGTAGCAACTGTTCAAGATACAAAAAAATGGAAACATGGCTGTGCATACAAAGTTAGCTTTCTCGAGTTATGGAACCCAAGCTACTTCAATCCCTTATCAGACAGAGAGATTACACAAAACTATATTCATAGCTACCAAACATGTAAGCTATCCAAGGGAGATACACTTTCAACTGTTGTGACAAAAGTTGATGAGCGGCTCTATATGAATGTAGAATCAAAGGACAAGTGAATTTATTTCATTTCAAATTCAACACGAACCTTTGCAACAACACCAACACTACCTTTCTCAATCGCAGGCGCTGAACTCATTGCCTTCATCTCATAACGAACTGGTGATGGCATACCAGAGCGCTCAAAGCTCTCTTCAATCTTAAGCACTTTGCCAAGTTTTAATTGAGCTCTTTTGGCCAAACGATCAGCTTTATCTTTAGCGTTATCAAACGCCATCTCTAACGCCTGAACTTGCACGAGATCTGATTTTGAAGAAGAAAAGTTGATAGCACCAATTTTAGTGACACCTTTCTTTGTTAGAAAATTAATGATTGTTGAAATATCATCAATTTTCTTAATTGAGACCGTCATTTCATTGTGAATTTTCATGCCTTCAAAAACAGGGGCCTTGCCACGAGGGTAACTGTAATAAGGGTTCAATTGATAGCGAGATGTCTTAATATCAATTTCTTTAATTTTAAATTTATTTTTTAGCCCCTTAAGCGCCTTATTCATAATTTTTGAATTTTCATCTTGTGCAATGAGACTATCTTTATTCTGCGTCTCAACACTGAAAGATAAACTGGCGAGATCTGATGTTGTAAAAACTTGAGATATTCCATCGACGACAACACTAGAGGCCATCGTATTTAAAGATAAAAAGAATAATAAAATAAGATTTTTCATAGAGTCCTCTTAATAAACGTTCTAATTCTATTAGGTCACAGACTCATGAACTTGACAAGGATTGGTTTGTAAGGTGTTTGTAAGGACTATGTTTTAAAACGCTTAACAAGCATCTTCATGTCTTTTTGGTGCTTGTCATTAACTTCAACCATCCTCTCTTCGAAATCTTCACGTTGCTCTTTTAATTTTTCATCAGAGCGATTTCTGGCCTTCTCAATGGTCGTTTCATATTTTTCTTTAAGCTCACTAAGCTCTCTGTCTTTACCTTGAATAACATTTTTAAATGATTTTGTGATTTGAGAGAGTTCATTTTGAAATTGCTCCTGCATTTCTTTTCTCTCTTTCATAAAGCGTTTTGATATTTCTGAACGCTCTTTAGCTCCGTCTTCTTTTACTTTATCGAGTTTATCTTTCATGTCCTTTGAAACTTCACTAACGTTTGCATCAAAAGATTTCTGAGCATCAATTCGATCTTCAGTATAGGCCGTTTTAATATTCTCTATTTTTTTATGATTTTGGGCCTCTTTAGTATCGAGAACCTCATCATTATTCTTACGAATCTCATCGATTTGATCGCGTCTTCTGCTTTCAAGTTTTTGAATTTTCTGATTGTAGTAATGGCTATTTTGATCGATTGTTGTCATTGTTAAATCCTCACATATCTATTCTATCGGGAATTAACTGAAATCTTAATGGTGAAGAACTTGCCTAAAATGAAGTGAAATTTTATTGAAAAGACTTTGAAACCTATCATCTCCCAGACTGAAACGATCAACTAATAGGTGATGATATTTATTATGTGGAGATTTTTGAAAATAACTGACTGAAAGACCCTTTTTTTCATAAGAGCTAACATCTACGAGTTCATCTTCTTTATCAATGATAAAAAGATATTTCGAGTGGTTTTCAAATTGAAGATGATCCACTAAATGACATAGGCCTTGATAGGCTGATTTATTAGTAAATGAATGAAGTCTGTAATTTGGGTAATTAAAGCTTGGAACACTTTTCCATAGAGGAAGTTTACTCATTAAGCACATAAGCCGACCTGGAAGATTCAAGGCCAATGGAAATGAGAGAAAGGCCATACTTTTAAAACTTTTCTCATAATCAAGAAATAAGAGACCTCCAAGAGATTGACCGATAAAATACAGATCCCGATTCTTATAATGATCGATGAAATCAATTACTTTTTGCTGCCACTCAGCTAAAGAGCCTTGATTGTAGTCTATAGAAAAAATATGAGTTTCATATTGAGTAGAGAACTCTTGAGCTAATTCAGAAAGAGCTTTTGGATTTAAATTCAGGCCAGGGGCCAATATCAAAACAGGTAACGACCTTGTTTCAAGGGCCATTGAAATAGAAGACATGCATAAAAAAAGGGCCACAAAAATGGCCCTCATTATTTTATTAGAAATCACAGCTTTTTGGTGTTCTTGGAAAAGCAATAACATCACGAATATTTGGCATTCCCGTAATGTACATAATGGCCCTTTCAAAACCTAATCCGAATCCTGAGTGAGGAGCCGTACCAAATTTTCTAAGTTCTAGGTACCACCAGTAACCCTCTTTTTCCATTCCATCTTCATCCATCTTTTTGATGAGTTTATCAAGATCTTCTTCTCTTTGCGATCCACCAATAATCTCACCAATTCCAGGAACAAGGACATCCATAGCACGAACAGTTTTACCATCTTCGTTTTGCTTCATATAGAAGGCCTTACAATCTGCAGGATAATCCGTTACAATGACAGGCTTCTTGAAATGCTCTTCTGTAAGATATTTCTCGTGCTCAGTTTGAAGCTCTTTCCCCCACTCAGTAGGGTACTCAAATTTAACATTTGTTTTACTTAAAATCTCAACTGCTTCAGTATATGTGATCTTTAAAAACTCACTATCTCTTACATTTTCAAGTACCGAGCGGTGAGATTTATCAACATCAGAAAAAGGAATCCCCCAAATAAAGTTCAACTCTTTCTCACATTTCTCAAGCGCCCAAGCGACAAGAAACTTGATATAATCAGCAGCAAGATCGGCCACTTCATCCAAATCGGCAAAGGCCACTTCTGGCTCGATCATCCAAAACTCAGAAAGGTGACGTTTTGTGTTCGAATTTTCAGAGCGGAAAGTTGGTCCAAAAGTATAAACACTTCCAAGCCCTAGTGCGTGACACTCCCCTTCTAATTGTCCAGTAACACACAAAGAAACATCTTTACCAAAATAGTCTTTTGAATAATCAACATTTCCTTTATCGTCTTTTGGCAAATTCTCAAGATCAAGAGTTGTAACTTTAAACATCTCTCCAGCACCTTCACCATCAACTGCCGTGATGATTGGTGAGTTCAGATAATAAAATCCTCTATCAGAGAAGAATTTATGCGTAGCCTGAGCTAGTTCGTGACGAATTCTAAACACTGCTCCAAAGAGGTTTGTTCTCGCTCTTAAGTGGGCCTTCTCTCTTAAAAATTCAAGAGATGAACCCTTTTTTTGCAATGGATAAGACTCATCCGTCTTTCCATAAATATGAATCGATTCAGCCTGCATCTCAACGCTTTGACCTTTTCCACCAGACTCAACAACTTTCCCTGTAACAGAAACAGAAGATCCTGTTAGAAGAGAAGCTACTTCTTCATAGTTTTCAAGATCAGCATCGATTACAATTTGTAAGCTATCTTGATAGGAACCGTCATTTAAGACCATGAAGCTAAATTTCTTTGAATTACGGATAGAGCGAATCCATCCTTTCACAGTAACTGTTTGTCCAACAGGCTCAGTTTCAAATACTTTTTTAATTAACAATCTACCAGTCATGTTTCACCACTTAATTTATAATGTTTCTTTTTTAATTTGTTCTACTTGTGATTTTTTTAGTCTTGCCCCAAATTGAGTTACAAGTTGGCTAGATAAACTACAGGCCAGTCTTGCAGACTGAGCATACGATAGTCCATTTGTGATCCCGTAGAGAAAAGCTCCTGCGAAAAGATCGCCCGCACCATTTGTATCAACGGCTTCAACCTTATTTGTAAGTACTTCAATAGTCTCTTGACCATCAAAGACATGAGCGCCTTTTTCACCAAGTGTAATCGCAAATGTTTTCGCAATTTTCTTAAGCTCAACACTCGCTTGCTCAATTGTTTCAGTACCAGTGTAAGAGAGAGCTTCCGCTTCATTACAAAAGAGAAGATCAACACCCTCACCAATCATCTCGTTAAATCCCTCTTTAAAAAAAGAAACAACTCCTGGATCAGAAAAAGTAAGGGCCGTTTTAACGTTATTTGCCTTGGCAATTTCTTTGGCCTTAATAGCAGCAGCTTTTCCAGTTGGTCCAGTGACAAGGTAACCTTCCATATAAAGGTATTTGGCCTTCTTAATTTCTTCTTCTCTTAATTCACTTTCACTAAAAGTGGCCGTAATTCCAAGATATGTATTCATCGTACGATCAGCATCAGGAGTAACAAAAACCATACATTTTCCTGTCGTCCCTTTTTCACGCTGTTCATTAATATTTGAACTGACACCCTCTTTAACAAGGTCTTGATAGTAGAAATCACCTGTTTCATCACTAGCAACCTTACAAGAATAAAAGGCCTTTCCACCTAGTTGTGATACTGCAATCATTGTATTAGCAGCACTACCACCACACGATCTCTTATGTTGTTTACCATCTAAATTTTCAAGAAGTTCACTCTGACGTTCTTGTTCTACAAGAGTCATAAGTCCTTTTTCTACATTCATCTTTTGAAGAAAATCATTTGTTACTTCAAACTCCATATCGACGAGTGCATTTCCAATTCCATAAACATCATAAAGACTCATAATCTTTCCTTTTCAAAATGAGACGGTTTCAACAAGGCCTTAATATTACAGGCAGAAACACAAGTTGCAAAGTTTCGAACTTGGCAATTTTTGATAAAGGGAAACGCAAAATCAAGGAATCTACGAAGCTTCAAAAAACATATAAACCCATGAAATTACGAGATTAAGAGAGATACTTTAAACAAAAAGCATTCATTAGTCGATAATAATAGTGCCCTATACAAAAAGGATAGAGATATGAGCTTGCAGGATTTTTTGAAAAAAAATAATAAGAAAATTGGAAAATCAGTCAAAACCGGCCAGGAAGAACTTCGAAAGAAGTGTCATCAACTTCTGACAAAACTACAAGAAGAAGGCCACGATAAATACGAAGAGCTCTTCAAAGTTTTCATGTTCCGCTACGACCATCTCAACGTACAAATCCATAAGATAGAGAAGTTCTACGATGATCTTTGCGATGAATTGAAAGATATTGGAAAAAGACCAGCAGAGGTCTTTAAAGAATTTGAACAAAGAGCTGAAAAATCCATTAACAAAACCAAGGCCAAAGAAGTCTATTCACAAGTAAAGAAAACAACAAAAAGGGCCATCTCGAAAGCAAAAGAAATTAAAGAAGAAATCGAAGAGGAAATCTCAAAAAAAGCAGCAAGCTCCACTGCGAAGAAGAAAAGCGCTTCGAAAAAAGCTTCTAAAAAAGTTGATAAGAAGAAAGTCACTAAGAAAAAAACGGCCTCTAAAAAAGTAGATAAAAAGAAAGTAACTAAAAAAGCTCCAAAAAAAACGGGTTCCAAAAAGACAAAAAAGAAGACAACAACGGCGGCTAAAAAGTCTGGTAAAGTGACAAAAAAGAAAGTTGCCAAGAAAAAAACAGCTAAGAAAACAGTAAAAACAAAATGATCTAAAAGATATCTCGGGGCCTTAGGGCCCCAAACTTGAACAAAGTACAATTATCCTTAGATCTTAACAATTTTTATTAAACAAACCATAACTTCAATTAAAATAATCAAGAGTTATAAATGATTAAAAAAGGCAACCCCTATTAATGTTGAAGCTTAACCTGACCAAAAAATTAATACTGGGCATCTTTATATACGCCTTAGTCTTCGCTTGTGCGCTCTTTATGATCGTAGAAAAAGAAGTCATTCCGGCCATGTTAAGCAATAAAGTTAATCAGGAAATTGAAATTGGAAATAATGTTGTCTCCAAGCTTCACGCAAAGATTATTCGCTTTGAAACACTTGCAAGAACATTAGCAAAAATCGGTAAATCAAAAATCCAAGATGAAACAGTCTTAAAGAAATTACTTGTTGAAACAATAGACTACGATCAATCTCTATCTATTGCCGGTGGAGGAATTTGGTATGAACCCTATGCCTATGATTCAAAGAAACGTCAAAAAAGTTTTTTCTTAGCGAGAAATGAAGATGAGAATCTTCAATTTATAGATGATTATAATATTCCTTCACCAATTTTTGATAAAGAAAGATTTGAAAAAGATCGTGACTATAGAAGAGAGTTTCTTCACTCTCCAGGATACCATAATGAAAACTGGTATGTGACAGCTTCTTTTTTGAAACGATCGAGTAGAACCATATGGAGCAATGCCTACACAGACCCTCATAGCTTAGAGCCAATGGTCACAGTTTCTGC
This sequence comes from Halobacteriovorax sp. GB3, assembly GCF_028649655.1. Taxonomy (NCBI): domain Bacteria; kingdom Pseudomonadati; phylum Bdellovibrionota; class Bacteriovoracia; order Bacteriovoracales; family Halobacteriovoraceae; genus Halobacteriovorax; species Halobacteriovorax sp. GB3. The sequence continues at coordinate 148,163 of NZ_JAQSLN010000003.1, read as the reverse complement.
TCCAATTATTGAAAATGATAAGTTCATTGGAGTTGCAACAATAGATGTTCGCTTATCATGGCTTACCTTATTTCTTTCAGAAGTTAACTCGTCAAATGTTAAAACGCAATTATTTGATAAAGACGACAACCGAATTATCAAAAATCCACTCGCCAAAAAGAAGGAAGAAACAGTCGAGCGTCTATTAACAAAAATAGAGACGACAATTAAAGATAATAATAATTATTCTAAAGAAGAGACTGAAACTATAAAGCAGAAGCTCTTAAAAAATACTTACAATTTGAATAACAAGGCCGCTTTCTTCTATGCTCTATCCATACTGAATATCTTTTATGACAATCATCAATTAAATAACTACAAGCTCTACAATGAAACTAACCAAGAAACTAAAGTCCTCTATACTACCTTCTTAGTTCCCTATACATATTGGAAGATAATTAGGACTGTTCCTTTAAAGGAAAGTTTTGCTAGAACTTATGAAACAAAGAACAATATTCAAGCTATCTTTTTAATTCTAACAATTCTCTTAACGATTTTGGCCATTACAGGACTTAGGAAACTTGTTTTCTCTCCGATGAATAAAATTAGAGAAAAGATGGCAATGATGGCCGGTAAAATTAAATCACAAGATAATCTCGATGAAGTTGAGCCCATTAGAATCAAAGGCCTAGCAAGAGAGCTGCATGAGTTTACAAGTTCCTATAATAAATTGCTTACTCTTCTCCAAGAGAAAGACGCTAATTTAAAGAAAAGTCTAAGCTCACTTGAGCAAACAGTTCAACGTCAAAAGGACACGGAAAAAGAACTCCTCTACTCAGCAAAATCTAAGGCCCACTTCCTGGCCAATATTAGCCATGAAATAAGGACCCCTCTCAACATTCTTCTTGGCGCCATAGAGCTCGTTCATGAAAATAAAATGAACAAAGAGCAACTTGAGTACTTTCAGATGATTAAAAACTCTGGAGAAAATATAAAGTCTGTCGTGGCCAAGATCCTCTACCTTGCCAAGATCGATCACTCTACAAATATTAAACTCGAGGAACATTACTTTAATCTTAGAAAAACTTTCGAAGAAATAAATGCACTCATGAGAATTCACGCTTCAGAACTAAATCTTACTTATGATGTTGAAATCGATCCTCTTTTAGAATTCGATGTTATGGGTGATGAAACGAGAATTAATCAGGTCTTCACCAATCTCATTAGCAATGCCATTAAGTATACAGATGAAGGGAAAATTCATATCTCTTTAAAGCGTTACAATACAACAAATGCAAACAAAGAAGGATTCCTTTTAACTGTAGCCGATACAGGAATTGGTATCCCTAAAAAGCAACTCGACTCTCTCTTTCTTCCCTTCTCGCAGCGAGCGATCCAAGAGGTTGTTAGAAATGGACTGGGACTTCAAGTATCCCGATCAATTATAGAGGCCCTTGGTGGTGAAATACATGCATCGAGTGAAATAGGAATAGGAACAACGATTGTCGTAAAATTTGAACTCAATCGTGTTCAAAAAGATAAAATGATTGAAGAAGAAATGATCGAAAAAACAAGAGAGATAAAGTTTAGAAAGAGAAGTGAAAACGATAAATTTAACATTCTCATTGCTGAAGATACTGAAGATAATAGAAAACTCCTCGATTTCTATTTCAAAGACACCGAGTTTAAAATTCAATTTGCAGAGAACGGAAAAAGGGCCGTAGAGCTTTTTGAATTAAATGAATATGACCTTATCATCATGGACATGCAAATGCCCGTCATGGACGGCTATGAAGCCACTAAACTTATCACGAAGCTTAAGAAAGAAAGAAATATCCTTACTCCAATCATTGGTCTTTCTGCCAAAAGCTTTGACGAGGATATTCAAAGAGGACTTAAGGCCGGTTGTACAGAGTACATAGCAAAGCCAATCAAGAAGAAATCCCTAATGAAAAAGATTTTTAAATACGCCAGTTAAATTTGATTGAGAAAGTACAAAGGTACAGATAAAGAAGAACTTATCTCAGGCTCAACAATATCGACAATCTTAATATTCTTATCCTTTACTGTTGAAGGCCAAACCAAATTGAGCTTTGAAACACCTTTTTGGTAAGCTGGCCTTGCGACATAGACAGGCCTTTTAAAGACAATATTATCCATTGAAGAATACTGCTCTTTTGATTTAAAAGGAATTCCTACAGAAATTAGATAGGCATCATATCTCTTTTGGTTTTTCAAAGAAAAAACATCTCGCCAGGCCTTTAGATCTTGCCTGCCCGACTGATGAAAAACAGTAACAAGAGTTATTTTCAATTTGGCCTTTTTTTCCAACTTCTTTTTTGAATAGTAATACAAGAGTTTCTCTAAGACCTGATGTCCATGATACTTACGGCCTTTGAGATCTTCTTTTTGACAAGTGTTCTCAATTGTAGTCTCTACAAAGTCCAACTCAATTCCACTTGGTAATACAAGGGCGCTTGGACAAAAAAAGGTATCCACCAATGCGATATGATATTGTTTAATTGCCAAAGAAGATATTGAAAAGAAACAAAGGGTCCCAATCACGAGACCCTTTGCCATATAAGATGAAAAATTAAAGAGAGAAGTCAAAAGGTGCATGTAAACCTTGGTTACTATCAACTTTATTGTAAAGTGAACGTGAATGCGATTTAAGCTTTTTGTGACCATCTTTAACGTCTTCAAGAGCTCCATCAATAAATAGCGCACCGTAAAGTCTATTTGTAATTGCCATTGTAAAATCTCTCGAAGTTGGCTTCCAAGAAGAAGTCGCACTCTTCATTACATAGTAATAGTTGTAGGCAAAAAGATAAAGTCCAATATTGGCAACTTTAACGCTCTTTTTTACTATTTTTCCAAGTTTATTGTGAAATAGATTCTTATCTCTTTGAACAATTCTTGCAATATCCTTATCTCTTGATACGACACTTCCACTAGCAAGATAAGCTTGGTTGATATTATGGTTTTCATGAATAGAGCGAATCATTGCAACCTGAATTCTTTTTTGTATTTGATCATTTGTATGAAAGTAGCTTTCATCACTGATCTTGCGAATCCCTTCAATCAACTCATCATTCGTTTTAGAAAAGAGTGAAGATAATGTCTTAAGATCAACAATATCAGAAGAATCCGAAACAAGTAAAACAGACGAGGAACTCAACTCTCTATTGAGTCTATTGTTTAATAGAATAGTTTGAATTTCTTTTTTCTCACTTCCATACTTGAATCCAAGCGACTTCGAATGCTTTAGCGCTCTCATCTTAGAAGAATATTCATTAAAGTTTTTATCATCATTTAAATACACAAATGACGAGTCTTTTGCTTTTAACATCAATTGATCGAGTGACGAAAGACTATTTTTATTATTTGTAAAGACCTTGGCCTTAGATAGACCCTTTTCTAAAACAGATTTATTACCAGAAAGAGAAGTATCTAAAACAGCTACTCTTGAAGCTCCACCGAGTTGTTCAATCAAATGATAAATGTCATTATTTCTATCACTTCCATTAACGAGTGCAACAATTCCCGAATCTTTCATTGAGAATCCCTCTTTGGCCACGACTTTAAGCTGTTGCTCATTTTGCCCTAGTAGGATTCCATCTTTATAGATTTTTGCTTGAAGATAAAGATCTTGGTAAGCATCTTTTTTATCGGAAACCAAAATCGAAGCTCCCTTTAGTGCAGCACTCCTAGAGATGGACTCAAGATCATTAAAAGAAGATCTAACCATACCATCTAAGCTAGCTTGTAATTTGATTTCAATCTTCCCCTTGTACGAGCGAATGGCACGCGTTGAAACAGTAGCTTTAACCTGATTTTCTTTACCAACAATTAGATCACCACTAATCGATAAATCTTCTACTGTTAAAGGATAAAGGACATTGAAAGAACCACGAATACTAGAATTTAGAATATCTCCTCTTTCGTGATATAGACCCTGGATTTTTGTTTCAGCTGTAAGCGGATAACGGACCGTCACATTGGAAACAAAAGAAGACCCGAGTCGGTTGGGTGCGATATCTTTTGCTGCGCCTTGTACCGTAACGCTAGATGCCCCAGGAATTTCATTGATCGTATAGGTTTTATTTGAACCAACTTTAACTTCAACATTTTTCGCTGGAGCTTTCCCAAAGTTTGAAATCGTCATATTTATGTAAAGGGCCTCATTAGGCATGACAATTCCATCTCTTTGCCCAACTTTATTAACCCCACCATCGACAAATGAATGACTTTCATACTTTAAAACGGCATGTTTTTGATAAATATCAAGGACATCATTTTTTCTCTTTACTCGAGATTGTTCAAGATAGAGAGGATACTTTAATTGATAAACACGGTTTTTCTCTTGAGCGAAAACCTTATCCTTAAGAATATTGTACTCTTTTTCGTAAGCAGTTTTAAAAGTTACTTTATATTGCTGTTGATATTCAGATGAATCTTTCAACGGTGAACGTCTATAGTGTTCCAACTTATCTTTATAAGCCTTTTGATAGTACCCAGTGTAGTGATCACCGTAGGCCTTTTTATGACCAGTCGATCTTCCTCTAGCAATTTCTTCTTGATAAGTTAGTTCAAATTTTGATCGATAATTTTCATTATACACATCTTCATAGACTGATTCATAGATGCTTGAAACGTTCTTATAATAAGATCTTTGAATCTCATCTGAATATTTGAACTCATAACCATCACGATATGATTTCTCTACCACTTTTCTTTTAAAATCTTTATTAGGATTATAGGCCTTTCCTCTATAATTCAGAGGCATCTTAGGAATAACTTTTGTAAAAGCTCCAGCGAATTGACCAGGAAGTGAGACTTTTTTAAGTTTCTGACTCTCTTTCTCCTTGATCGCTTCTTTCATTCCAAGATCAGAACCATCTAAATTTCCCTCTTTTAGCGCAAGTTCATTACCAGCGATTGAGCCTTCTCGAAGTCCCTTTGCTTTTGCATCAGATATTTTAGCAGCTTCAAAGGCATCTTTTTTTGCTTGATCGATAGCAGCGAGTTTATTTCCTTGAATTCGACCCTCGCGCTCACCATTTTGCCTTCCTTCAATTTGTGCATCGGCCTTTCCAAGTACTAGCCCCTCAGCATAACCTTTATCATAATCTCTGCGCTTAGCGTCACTTGCCCCTTCGCTCAGTCCATCCTCACGGCCATCTCTTTCCCCGTAACTTTTACCCAGACGATAAGCAAGTTCATAACCATCATCATAAGCATCTTCAGTAGCTCTTAGCGCCCCTTGATCGTTCACAATGAGCACTCTCTTTATCAGGTCTTGACGATATTGATCACGTCCTTTTTGTGCACCAATTAAAGTATTCTTTGCTCTAGTTGATTCGCGCTCAGCTTTTTGAACAATACTGTGGCGGTTTTCAACATCACGCTTTAATGGAATGAGATCTTTTTTATTCTTTATATTTTGCTGAACCTTCTTTTGATTCGCTAACTCTAAGGAAGAACTTCTCTTTTCAAGACGACTAATAACAGCGCTATTTTTAGTAAGGTTACTTTGAATCTTATCTCTGGTTTTGATGAGTGATGCTAACTGAACGACCAATTGATCTCTAAGTGTACTTTTGTTTTTAATATTTAGTTTTAAGCTAGATATTTTTTGCGTACATTGATCAGTTGGTGCTGCCTGACACTCTGCTTGTACTTTTTTAAGGCTTGCCTGAAGATTACTAATATCTTTTTTAACACCTTCAATTTGGTTATTCTTCTTAGTAATCTCTTCCTTTTTAGAACTGAGCGCCGTAGAAAATTGCTTGTTTGAATTTTTTAATTTTCCAATCTCCGCCCTATTAGTTGAAATTTCAGTTACATGATTTGCTATTTCAGTTTCGATTTGACTGATAGCTCGCTCCATAAGAGAGAGCGATTTAACGGCTTCGTTTAAGCGTTTAACTTCACGATCAGTAAGTTGTTGTTTGCTGTTGTAGAGTCGTTCTAAACGTGAAACTTCTCTCGTTAGATTAGAGAGATTTAAGTCCTCATTTAATTTGAAACTTGGATTCCCTATAAAATCATCTTGCCATCTAGCCTGAGCTAGTGGAGATGAAAGCAAGATCGTTCCTATAGATAGTAAGACCAATTTGGATTTCACAATTCCCCCTCGTGAATATATCGAAATTAAAAATGTGTCATTTTGAAACCAATAAGAAGACATCAGGGCCAAATTGCCCTTTAAAATAGTGTCAACTTGAGAAGAATCCTTCTTCTATAGCTCAATTAACACAATTAGGAGCAAGAACAATGCCAAAGAGAAAATATGAATTATTTACAACGAATAAATTAAGTTTAATGGACAAATGGGCCTTTCAAAGGCCCATTTTAATTGAGAATAATTAAGACTGATCTCTTTTGAAAACTAAGTTGAGATCATCAGAGGCCTTTGCATCATAGAGATAACCCTGCTCGTTGAAATCTTTAAGACCAGATACTTTTGTAATTTGATTTTCAATGATGTAACGACTCATCATTCCCCTTGCTCTTTTAGCAAAGAGGCCAACGACTTTATAACCATCATTTTTCTTTTCCATAAAGTGGCATGTGATAACGGGTACACTTAACTTAGAAAAGTCGAGAGAACTAAAGTACTCTTTAGAAGCGAGGTTAATAAGAGCACAATCTTTATCTTTTTTTAACTCTTTATTGAGGTCTTCAGTTAGCGTATCTTTCCAAAAACCGTAGAGGTTCTTATTTCCTTCACAAGGTAGTTTTGTTCCCATCTCTAAGCGATAAGGTTGAATAAGATCGAGCGGTCGAAGGACGCCGTAAAGACCAGAGAGAATACGAAGAGACTTTTGAGCATAATTAGCCTCGTCTTTTGAAAAATCAACAGCTCGAAGACCTTTGTAAGTATCACCTTGAAAAGCATACATGGCCTGTTTAGCATTTTCTAGATCAAATGGTGGATTGAAAGATTTGTAACGATCGACGTTAAGCTTAGCTAAGCTATCAGAAAGCTTCATCAGTTTAGCGATATCAGATTCTGTATATTTTCTAAGAACATTGATAAGCCTTTTTGACTCGTCTAAATATTTTGGACTGGTGAATTTGCTCACAGGAGCGAATTCATCAAAATCAAGCTTTTTAGCAGGTGAAACAATAATTTTCATAGTGACTCCTTTTTCAAGGAGTCTACCACGAAGAATTTAATTTTTAAAATGAGAGATCGATTAAATCACGATACCATGAAAGTCCACGATAACCGTAGTGACCGCCAGATTGGAGCGTGATGGTTTTTTCGATTGGAGAAAAAGCTGATATTGGCTCATTTAAAAAGTCGTTATCAGTAGTTAAAATACGAATATCGTCGTATCCCCCATCTCTAGCGAGATCTAACCAATAGTTAATATCACCTTTTTTACTCATCATCTCAATGCGAGCTTCTTTAGCGTAAGTATCAAAATACTTTTTGAACGTTAAATTCTTTCTCCACTTTAAATGTTTTTTAGAAAGTGTGCGCCAAAAACGACCAGGAATTTTATTAAGATTATTCAATCGATCGTAAAGTATTGTAGAAGCAATGAGATCACGATGAAAGCCAGCACCAATAACTAAACTCATCGCCCTATTCTCAGAAAATTTTTCGTGATCTCTATAGTCAACATTTCGACAAAAGGACACCAAACGATACAGAGACTTTACCAAATTATCATTTATATAAGGCCTAGACTCATTAACATAATAATCTAATCTAGAAATCGTTTCTCCCAAATGGAAAGGAGGCGATAAGATCGTCGTGTCTTTCAAAGGAAGAGGATAATTATCTTTTACATTAAAAGCACTGATCATGGCGGAGAGAAAACTTCCATAACTCACACCTACTAATCGTATGCTTGGAACAGCGTAGCCATCGCGCTTAAGTTTTTTGAAAGTATTTAAAAACGTCTCATAGAGAACTTCACCCTCGTAAACAAAACTACCTATTGGTGCTTTAACTCCTAATTTAATGAAGTCAGTTCCCCATGGATTTGGAGTTGTCACAACGTTATAGCCTTTTTGTAGAAAGAGATCCATAAGGTGTCTTCCTTGATTGTCATCAAGGTTATTGAAGGCCCCTGGAATAAAAAAGACAAAAGGAGCACTTTTGTCGATAACATCTTGTCTCTTATATACACTCGCTAGGCGAATATTCATCTTCTTACCTTTAAGAAATGAATTTTTAATAGCAACTTTCTCAACATGACCACCCATTCTTCTATAGTGGCCTTTAGGCTCCATACAGGTCCCCGTTAGAGTTGTTGCAAATTGTCCCTGTAATTGCATAGGAAATTGATCAGCATGCTCATAAACTTCTTTAGACCAAAAAGCGTGAGAGCTAGAACTAACAAAGTAGAGAAAGAAAAAGGCGTACAATAGACGACACATAAAAATCCCCAAATTAAATCGTTTTAGTTCTTAACGGAAATTTTTGCCGGCACTTTAGAGAGGTAAACGCTTGGTTACTTATGGTAAATTTTGGTTAAATTATGATGAAATTAAACAAAAGGAGATTTCTACCTCTTGAATGGAACGGAGCTTTGAGAGAAATTAACTAGTGACAGTGAAACTCTCCATGGAGGCCCATCAATGCTTGTTGACCTTTTAGCTAAAACAATGAAATCAATTTCCAGGTCCCACTCATTAGGACAACTCGAATATGGAAGCCCACTCAATCTCATCCTTTCCGATGATAATTTTGAGACACTATGGGATGTTGAAGTTCTTAAAATGAACGGGGCAAAACTCTACCTCAAAAGACCTGCAGATTTCATTTCAAAAAGCGATCAAGTCGTCATTCGACTTGTGGGAGAAAGAGCTAAAGTTGAGCTCAACTGCAAAAAAGATTTAGAAGAAAAAGAAACAATTCTCTTAGACTTCATGGATCTTGAAAAAAATGAGCAAAAGCAAATAAAGAAGTTACTTCTTGCCAGTTAAGTAAACGTCATAGCGCGTACTCTTTCCAGCAAAATCCATTGAAGGGTTCTTAATCTTCTTTTCTTTAATGGGCCTTTTTAGAATGACGCGCTTAAATTCTGAATTTAAAAAACCATCAATCTTATCATCAACATCTTGATCACCTTCCATGATTTCATGAAAGATCACCATCTCTTTTCTAGGCTTGGCTTTCCTTTTTTTAGGCTCGCTTGGATACATTGGATCGTAATAAAGACCATATTCAGAACTCTCCACATCCCCAATTTGAAACTCTCCATATCTAAGCTCAAAGCGTTCTTTTAAAACCATGGACAATGGACCATCGGCCTTATAGGCAAGATGAAGAGCTGTCTGCAAGAGTAAGTGAATTGTTGGAACCCTTTCATAGGCGATAATTTTTGCGCCAAAAGAGAGCATCAACAAACTATCTTTACCGCTACCACAAGTTGCATCAATAATTTTAGGACACGGCTCCTTTGTTCGACCTATGGCCTTAGCTAAGGGCTCTTTTTTGAGTGTATAATTTTTCTTAGAGTGATAATTCCAAAGTTTAACGAAATCAAAGGCAATAGAGTCCCCAGATTGTGACAAATAAGAGATCGACTCAGGTTCTTTATAAAAAAGTCCAGAAGTTATCTCATTGGCACAAAGCGTAACCTCAACTTCATAAGGAAGCTTTAATAATTCTACAAATTTTTGACACGAGGCTATTTCATCCTCATTTGAAACAAAGAGCGTTATATTATCCATAAGACTACTAAACATTGAAAGTTACTAGCAAAAGCCATGACATTCATGGTAAAACATAGCGCATTTTATCTATTTTAAAGGGTGATATCAATGAGAAAAGAATTTGAAAAATTAGGCTACGACCCAGAGAAACTCGAAAGAGAATTAAAACCATATTATATAAGTGCAACAGAAGAAGAAATCTCACAGATGCTCGACTACTTAGGTTACGAAAAAATCGAGGATGTCTTCTCTCACCTTCCTTCAAATATTCAATTCAAAGAAACACCCAACGTGTGCGAAAGACTTGAGTATATCGATCTCATCAATGACGTTGAAACGATTGCCAATAAAAATAAAATTAAAACATCGTTTCTAGGTGATGGACTTGCTCAATATAAAGTTCCAAGTATTGTTCCCTATGTATGTAATATTCGCGGGCTAACTACGGCCTATACTCCATACCAACCAGAGCGAAGCCAAGGGACACTTCACACTCTTTGGCTCTATTCAAGTGCTCTTTCAATGCTAACAGGTTTTGAAGCAATCAATGCTTCTCTCTACGATCGTTCAACTTGCCTTTTTGAGGCCTTTAATACGAGTCTTCGAATTGTTAGAAAAACAGATACTGTTTTTGTTTCAGAAGGTGTTTATCCAGGAGATCTAGAAGTTGTTCAAACTCTTTCAAAAGAAACGAGTATGAACATTGTGACAATTGCTGTTAATGATCAAGGAACTGTGGATCTCAATGATCTCAAAGAAAAACTTGAAACTTACAAAGGTCGAGTTGGCTCATTTGCCTTTTGCCAAGTGAACAACCTTGGTATTTTAGAAGATGTTAACGCTTTAACAGACCTATGTAGTGAAGCTAAAATTCAATCTATTGCCATCATCGATCCAATCCTTCTCGCTACAGAGGGACTTCTTTCTCCATCAAAGTACGGCTCGAATGAACAAGGTGCAGACATGATCGTTGGAGAGGGACAACACCTTTGCCTTGGCCCTAATTACGGAGGCCCAGGGCTTGGAATCTTCGGTATTCGTTTTAATGACAAATATAAAACGGCCATTCGTCAAACAGCGGGAAGATTTGTTGGGAAGGCCATTGATAGCAATAATCAAGAGTGTCTTGCCATGGTTCTTTCAACGCGTGAGCAACACATTAGAAGAGAGAAAGCGACAAGTAATATTTGTTCAAACCAATCATTTATTGCAACAATTGCTGGTGCCGCAATCCTAGAAAGAGGTGAAAAAGGTCTGACAGAATCAATCTTAAAAGCAAGACTTTCTGCCATTAAAACACTTGAAAAGCTTCAATGTCTAAAAGGAATTGAGCTTGCTTACGAGCAACCATTTTACAATGAATTTACAATTCAACTCGACAGAGATGTCGATCAGCTCATTGAGCTAGCCAACGAGAAAGATCTCCAGATTGGTATCAATGTTTCCAAGAGAACAGAAAAAAATAATCTTTTAAAGATGTCCTTTTTTGATATCCATGAACAACAAGATCTCGATAAGCTTGTTGATTTTTTCATGAGTCAATTTGAAGTGGAAAAAGATCATTCCGATGTCATCGACATACCATCAGAGCTTAAGAGAATGGACTATGTCGATCTTCCAAACTTTTCATCACAAGAATTAAAAGACTTCTACGATAAATTAGGAGAACTCAATGTTTCTCCTGATGACAATATCTACCCTCTTGGTTCGTGCACAATGAAATACAACCCGTATATCAATGATTATGCCGCTGGACTCAAAGGTTTTACAGATCTTCACCCGCAATCAAATGTTGAAGATTCACAAGGAGCACTAGAAATCATCTATGGGCTTCAAGAAATGTTTAAGGCCATCACTGGACTACCGGCCGTAACGACACAACCTGTGGCAGGAGCTCAGGGAGAACTCGTCGGTATTAAAATGTTTCAGGCCTATCACCGTGATCGTGGGAATGCTGAGAAAAAAGATATTATTCTTATTCCAAGATCAGCACACGGAACAAACCCAGCCACGGCAACCATGGCCGGTTACGAATCGAAAAAAGTTGGTGATCAAGTTTATGGAATCATCTCAATCGAAGCCAATGATTGTGGTCAAATCGATATGGATCAATTCAAGTCTCTCGTTCAAACTTATGGTGAGAGAATTAGTGGGATCATGATTACGAACCCAAATACTTCAGGAATTTTTGAAGCAGACTTCAAAGAAGTTGCCGAGCTGATTCACTCAGTTGATGGTCTTGTCTACATGGACGGTGCCAATATGAACGCCATTGCGGGATGGGTTGATCTCAATGAGCTTGGAGTCGATGCTGTACACAACAACATTCATAAGACATGGACAATTCCACATGGAGGAGGAGGCCCTGGAGATGCATTTGTTGCTGTTAGTGAAAAACTTATTCCTTATATGCCCGGAATTCAGGTTAAAAAAGAAGGTGAAAGCTTCTCTACCTTTACTCCAGAAAAGACTATCGGATCATTCCACAGACATTGCGGAAATTTTGCTCATAAAGTTCGTTGCTACACTTACTTACGTGCACTTGGGAGTGAAGGTGTTAAGATGATGTCGGCCGTTGCTGTTCTTTCTGCACAATATCTGTATAAAAAATTACAATCGACATATCCTGTTCTTCCTCAAAATAAAGAAGTAACAAGAATGCACGAATTCATCCTCACTCTTAATGATCAAACTTTTGCTCGTATCCAAGAAGGTGGAACACCAAAAGCTAATGCTATTGCAAAAGTTGGAAAGCTCTTTTTAGATTTCGGATTACACGCTCCGACAGTGGCGTTCCCAGAAGTATATGGACTTATGGTTGAGCCGACTGAGAGTTTTTCGAAAAAGGAACTCGATGACTTTGTAGAAGTTGTTGAAACAATTCATACGATGATTAACGAGAATCCAGAAGTACTGACAACGGCCCCTCACTTCACACCTGTTTCTAAGGTTGATGAAGTCTATGCCAACAAAAACTTAATATTAAGTGAAACAATTACTTCACTACCAAGCTTGCCTCAAAACAAGGTATCACCTAAGGAACTTTCTACTCTTGGAGTTAAGAAGGTTTATGAAATGATCCTTCAAGCGCACAATTCTTAGAGTATCTATAGCGGAACTTAAGCTTTCTTAAGTTCCGCTTTTAATCGTAACGATTTTTACTTAAAACAGTTAAAATAATAGTAATGAAAAAAATACTACTTACATTACTATTACTTACTGCATGTTCGACGTCTATAGCACAAGAGAAAGCACGTGAAGTCTTTTTAACGACGATTGAATATCCACCCTACGTAGATTCCAATCAAATCGACAATGGCTATGTGGCCCATATAGTAAAAAGATCATTTGCTGAAGAGAATATTGACGTCACAATCTTATTTCGCCCCTGGGCACGTGGTCTCAAAGGGACAATAAACGGTACTTTCACAGGAGTTTTTCCAACTTTTAAGACCAAAGAAAGATTAAAAGACCTTCTTTATTCTGACATTATTGATTACAACATTCTAACCTATATCGCACGCTCTGAAGACCAAGGTAAGATAGAACGTCTGAATGGAGATATCAAGTCATTGCGCCTTGGACTTGTAAATGGATACGCAAACACGGCAGCAATTGATAATAACGATAATCTTACGAAAGACTTTGCACTAGATGACGTTAACAATATTAATAAACTTTGCAGAAATCGAGTTGATCTAATCGTCATTGACTTGTATGTCTTTAAAAGCCTGTACAAAAAAGGGCGATTTAAAGACTGTCCTAAGATCAAACCGATTCTTCAACCTCTTGCCTATAAACCTTTCTATTTAACTTTTAATAAAAATGATGAACATGCAAAAGAATACAGAGAAAAGTTTAATAGAGGTCTAGAAAAAGTAAAAAAACAAATGGATAGAATTAAAAAGAATTATCAATTAGATTAGAAACAAATCGCAGGCACTAGACCGGGGAATCACACGAACTTGAACATCACATGGGAACTTTATTTGAGCTTTAACACCAACAACAACTATCAGATAAAGTGGCCTATGCGCCTGCGAAACTTGTAAAAACATATCTACTCTCCAGCCTTCCAGTTGTCTCCTTAAAACTTTACTGTTTGTAACTATTACATAGACCAATAGTGGTCAGATTGTTATATAATTCCTTTTAAATAAATTCATAATGTTAATTAAATAATTTAAGGATAAATCATGGCCGAATTTTCACCAGAAAAGGCAAAACGCGCGACATTTGCCATCATCTCCCACCCGGATGCCGGTAAGACGACAATGACAGAAAAACTTCTTTGGTTTGGTCGAGTCGTTCGTGATGTAGGGATGGTTAAATCGAAGCAAGGAAATTATGCAAAATCAGACTGGATGGAAATGGAGCAAGAAAGAGGTATCTCAATCACTTCATCAGTCATGAGTTTCCCATACAGTGAAAGGGCCATGCACCTTCTCGATACACCAGGACACAAAGATTTCTCTGAGGATACATATAGAACATTAACGGCCGTTGAGTCTGTTCTTATGATGATTGACTCGGCCAAAGGGGTTGAGGAGCAGACCAAAAAGCTTATGGAAGTTTGTCGTATGCGAGATACGCCAATCGTCTCTTTCATGAATAAATTTGACCGCGATACAATGGACCCATTTGAACTCATTGATGATGTTGAAAAGACTTGTTCAATCACATGTGCACCAATGACATGGCCAATTGGTTCGGGTGTAGACTTTAAAGGAGTCTATGACCTGAGAACAAAAACGATTCAAAGTTTTAAAGAAAGTAATGATCCATTAAGCCCTACTGTTATCGATGCTACAGATCTCGACTCTGCAGCGGTTGTAAACTATATCGGCGAAACTCTTTTAGAAAAGCTAAAAGAAGATCTAATGATGGTTGAAGAGATTCTACCTAAGTTTGATCAAGAGGAATTCTTAGCAGGAATTCAGACTCCAGTTTTCTTTGGATCCGCGCTCAATAATTTTGGGGTTAAAGAGACTCTCGATATGATTGCTAAAGAATCTCCAGGTCCATTATCCAAAGAAGTTATCATCGCTCCTTTTAATGAAGACTCTGAAAAAAGAACTGTTGCTCCGAATGAAAATAAATTCACAGGCTTTATTTTCAAGATTCAAGCAAACATGGATAAAAACCACAGAGACCGCGTGGCCTTCCTTCGCGTTTGCTCAGGTCGATTTGAAAGAGGTCAAAAGATTCATCACACTCGTACGGGTAAAGATATCAAGATCTCAACTCCCCTCATGTTTCAGGCACAAGACAGAGAGATTACAGAGATCGCTCTCCCTGGCGATATCATTGGTCTTCACGATAGTGGAAAGTATCAAATCGGAGATACATTTTCTGAAGGAGAAAAGATTCAATTCACAGGGATTCCAAGCTTTGCTCCAGAGATTTTTAGAAAGGTTCTTCTTAAAGATCCAATGAAAGGCAAACAACTTGATAAGGGACTTCAACAACTTTCAGAAGAGGGAACGGTTCAGCTTTTCAAGCGTCACGGAACAACTGATAAAATTCTAGGTGCCGTTGGTGTTCTTCAATTTGAAGTTGTTAAGCACAGATTAGAAACGGAATACAATGTTCGTGGAGACTATGAGGCCTACCCATATGTCGGAATTCGTTGGCTTAAGTTTAAAGATGAGCTGCAAAAAGATAGCTTCATTAATAAAAATAGTGCTCACATTGTTTATGATAACAAAGAGAGAGCATGTTTTGCTATTCGTACGATGTGGGATCTGAAGCTTGCTGAAGAGAAAAACCCAGAAGTTCAATTCTTTAAAACATCAGATTTTAATTAAATATCCAGGCCCTTGTTCTTCATGGATTGAGGGCCAATTTTTTCCTGAAAATTGCCAAAATTTGGATGAAAACTTGAAAAGATTAGGTTTTCAAAAGATCTTCAAACTCAATAAATATTAAACCCTTAGGTAATTGTTAATAAGATTTTTTACTAGAGTATTAAAATCTTGAGACTAACAATATTTCCCCACATTCTAGACCATTTAAAGACTCTCTAGCGTGATAAAATGATCAAAACCCATCTAAAAGGCCTGGAATGAAAAACTTTATCATCAACTACTTTCTCCCTATTCCAAAAGAGCTTAACTTAAACCCTATTGAAAAGCTCTATAGAGAAAAGCAGTCGACATTTCTCATCTCAATACTGTTTATTGTCTTTCTCGTTATTATAGGAATGACACTAACCAAGGCGATGATCTTTAGTGAATTTGATAACTATGCTCCCGGTGCCTTTACTATTAGCGGTGTCATTCTTCTATTGGCCTTTGTTCATAAAATGATCGATCAATTCAAATTATGCTCTCTCGTGACAACGGGGCTGATCTTTTCCTATCTCTCTTATCGCATCTATATGGATGATGGCTTTCACTCTAATTTTCTTTTCTTCTATATGATCTTTCCGGTTTGTTCATGTTTTCTCTTTGAAAAGTTATATCGCTACTTATCTTTTTTCACACTCATCACTGTGACACTTATATTCTTTTGGCCACAAGCTGATATTCAATCTGTTCCCATGCTTCGCGATATCTATTTTAAGTTGATTATCATTTTAAGCGGTATTACTGCGACGTTCACATCCATTGAATTTCTTCTTGAACAGAAAGAGTTATTTCTTGATCACATCTCGAGTATTGAAAAGAGAAAGGCCATTGATGAGCTCATTAAGATGTATCACCACGAGATCTCTAACCCGATGACTAAAGCAAAAGGGAATCTAGAACGTTTTGAAGATGAGAGAAACGAGAAAACACTTGGAAAGGTCAAAGCTGCTCTTAGTGAGATGGAAGAAAATATTAATAAGATTTCGACATTCAAAAGTAGCCTTAAAGGTGATTGGTCTAGCTTAAAACATGAAAACGTCATTATTCGAACAACGGGAAAAAATCATGGGCGCTAAGAAGATTCTCTTTATTGATGATGAAATTGATCTTTTAGAAATCGTTGAATACTTCCTCGAAAAAAGAGGGATTCACGCCGACTACGAAAGTAATCCCGTAAAAGCACTAGAACGCATTATGAACGATCACTACTCTCATATTTTCTGTGATGTAAGAATGCCAAAACTTACGGGAATAGACCTATTAGAGGCCATTAAAAAGAATGGCGTACCAATCGAGCACTTCGCCTTCATTACAGCATACAAAAGCCTTTCTAAAAAAGAGGCCATGGAACTTGGAGCTAATAATATTCTCTATAAACCCTACTCTCCCCAAGACCTTCTAGACTATATTCGCGATTTGAATATAAGCGCCCCTAGCCTTTAGTAACAGAATCAAGTAAGATCCAATTGGCCAGATTGTGTAAAATTGGAGAAAACGTGTCTGAGAATATCTTAAAAAATCGTCTTATAAAGATCTACAAACATAGAAAGAAGTGGGCAAAGAAAAATAAAATCGAGGCCTATCGTCTATATGAGCGCGATATTCCAGAGTTTCCTCTCATTTTCGATATCTACGCAAACAATGTTGTTATTTATGATCAAAGTGATTCTAGAGACAATCAAAAAGAACTTCTTCAACTAGCTAAAGAAGCTGCCCTAGGCCTTGATTTTCAGGAAGAGAATATTGTCATCAAAGAGAGAAAGAAGCGCCACGGGCTTGAGCAACATACAAAGATTGATGATTCCAAAAACTCATTCTTTATTAACGAAGGTCCAATTCGTCTTGAAGTGAATATTCACGATTATCTTGATACGGGAATCTTTCTCGATCACAGACCTATGAGACAACTTTTTCAATCGATGAATTTAACAAATAAAAAGTTCTTAAACCTTTTTAGCTATACAAGCTCAATAGGACTAAGCGCAGCTTATAGTGGTGCAAAGACGACCAATGTGGACCTCTCTAAAACTTACCTCGCCTGGTCTAAGAGAAATTATGAACACAACGAAATCCCTCTTAATGATCATCACTTTGTAAATGCCGATATCTTAGAGTATTTAAAAAACTATGAAGGATCAAAGTACGACTATATATTTTTAGATCCTCCTACTTTTAGTAATTCTAAAAAAATGCAAGAAACCTTCAGTGTTGAAAATCATCAAGTATTTCTTATCGAGCACTGTATGAACCTTCTAAATGAAGGTGGGACACTCTATTTTTCTAATAATAAAAGAGGGTTTAAATTGGATAGTGAAATCGAAGCGAAATACGCCCCAAGCGAGATCTCACATAAAACAATCCCAGAGGACTTTAGAAATAAAAAAATTCACGTCTGCTATGAATTCAAAAAGGGATATCATCAGTCGTAATGACTTCATTTGGATCTGCTGATTCATCCTCAAGAAGTGCTCTTATGTCTTTAAGACTAGGAGTTTTTTGATCCCCCTCTAAAAAGTCGATATGACGAGCGTGGATTTCTACAATCTTTCGATGAATCTGTTTTTGATCTGTATACTCTCTAGATCTTAGTGGCCCCTCAACATAGATCAATTGACCTTTCTTAATATTTTGGTAACAGGAAAGAGCGAGATCGTTAAAACACAAGACTCTATGCCAAGTGGCATACTCAGTTTTCTCACCCTTAGAATTGATCTTTATACTTTTAGTGGCAAGAGATAAGCGACAAAAAGGCCTTTGCTCTTTTGTATACTGCAACTGAACATCATCAGTGATCTGACCTATTAGTATCGCTTTATTCATAGAAAATTATCTCTTATTTTCAACCATAGTTCGAAGTCTTAAAAAAGATAGCACTGCATTTCTTGCATTATCTACACCCAGCCAAATTCCACCTTTATCGATCCATTCATAAATCATAAAGGCCTCTGTTGGCTTTTCGCGCATTGTATTTTCAAGAACAGGAACATGCAAGCACATATCATTAGCATGAATCATATCGGGATCAGTGACAAGACATATATTAAAGCAATCCTTATCAATTGTTCCACTCGATCGAAGCTCTAGCCCTTTATCCTCACAAAGTACGCGTGTGCGGTTGATCTCATTGTTCATGTACTCATATTCCATGACTCCACCATCGACGATGAGATTAACCGTATCCATTTTTTTAAGACTTGAATCGATGAGAGAAATAAATTGAACGATCTCATTATGACCACCAACTTTCGCCGTCAAAACGGGATTTCCCATAGGCATTTGCAACATGGAAAGCAGGGCATCGATTCCTCCAAAATGGGTTTCAACAGGAAGGCCAAATACGGGAACCTTAGTCAAACTTGAAACGACACCAGGAAGTGAGGCGGCAAGACCAGAGCCAGCAACGACGAGATCATAATTATGCTTATGGAGCATATTTTCTATTTTTCTTAAATCATTGTAGACAGAGACAACATGAAGTGTAACTTCATGAGTTTCTTTTAGAGATTCGACCAAAGGTTTAAAGCAATAACCTTCGCGGTCTGATTCGAAAAGTACTAAGATGTTCATAAAAACCTCACATCCAAAGAGGGTTATTTTTTAAATTATATCATGAACAATGAATGACTATTGTTGGAATAGGTGGGCCTTTCTTGACAGTGTAGACTTCCCTTGAGCTTAGCGAACTGTACTCAAGGGAAGATAAATTATTGACAATAATTAAAGCGTTGGAAGTACTCAGAACAGACAAAACTTAGCTGAGTACAGCTTCCAATATACATCGAGTAGTAAGGACAGTACTTTCCACCACCATTTCTAACCTCGACACTTTGAGTTCTCGATTGAACTTCAAGGCCATCTTTATAAGCAACAAATGTCACTTCGTTTGTTCCTGGAGCTAACAGGGGTCTTTGAAAAAGAGTTCTAATCCAAAGATTAAGTCTCTTTTTAGAACGGTTCTTTTTCGTGTCGTATTTCACATCTTTTTTAACAACTTTTCCGCTTTCCCAGGTACTTGTCACTTTAATTTCATCTGCATCTAATTGTTCACTAACAACATAATCCATCTCTGTTGGAGATAAGATATTTTGGTAACACTGAACCGTATGAAATTGAGTGCGTCTATTTTGGTCCTGACATTGAACGCGAACACTTCCTCTTAGTTGTTGATAAGTAAAAGTATCACCTGAGCGAAATTCAAGAGCAAATGAGCTTGTCATAAGCATGGTCATAAGAATCAAGGCCTTCATTGGTCCTCCTTTTGAAGTATATTTCATTAATTTTATCGAGTTTCGTGCAGGAGATGAACGATAATCCTTCAACAATTTCTTACATTTAGATGATGGAATTGGGCAAAATCTTACATTTTCAAACATAACTTATTGATCCTCGTTAATATATGATAAAATAACAGAGAGGAAAGAACTAAGAGGATGTTGCAATGCGAACCTTACTTTTAGATAACTCCTACTTTCCGGTTCAGATTGTTAGTTGGCAAAAAGCGATTCTCTTGCTTTTCACTGGTCGGGCCGAGGTTGTAGATGAATATGAGGAACACCACATTCAAACGGTGAGCTCATCTTATCCTCGCCCCAAAATCTTACGTCTCTTCTCACGCCATCAAACCTCACGCTCCGTAAAATTCTCTCGTCAAAATGTTTTCCTTCGGGACAATTACACATGCCAATATTGCTTTAAACCCTTCCCCCATCAGCAGTTAACCTTTGACCACGTTATCCCCCAAAGCAAAGGTGGACCAACGAGTTGGCAAAATATTGTTACCTGCTGTCAAAGATGTAACAATAAAAAGGGCAACAAACTCTTAAGTGAAATGGGAATAAAGCTTCAAAAAATTCCCTCCGAACCAGATTGGCATCCCACCATGTGCCTCAAGCTTAAAAATGATGACCCTAAAGAATGGTTTGATTGGTTACGCCTTAAAAAGAAAGAAGAATCTCTCTGCGCATAGTCTTAACAAGTTGTCTGAACACTTCTAAGATAAAAGAATGAACATCATCGAACAACTAAAGGAAGGCGCGTCCTTTTTAAATATTACACGCCAGAACGAACAATTTCTTTCACCAGAAAAAAGTGATGATCAACTTCACCACTTTGAAATCATCGATACAGGAATCATTCTTGTGGCCCCTAAAGTAATGACTAAAGAAGAGGCCATCATTCTCTCCTGTGCCATACACGGTAACGAGACAGCTCCCATTGAAATATTAGATGAAATACTCATCGATGTTTTTGCTGGAAAGATCACTCTTAAATCGCCTTTTCTCTTTATTTTTGGAAACCCAAAGGCCATGAATACGGCCACACGCTTTATCGACTATAACCTTAATAGACTTTTTGTTGGTGCCCATAAGAAAAAAGAGCCTTGCTATGAGACTCAGCGTGCGGCGCGACTAGAGGAAGCTGTTGATTATTTCTATAAGAGTTTTGATTTTAATTCTAAACTTCACTACGATTTACACACGGCCATAAAGCCTTCGGCCTATGAGAAATTCGCCATCTATCCCTATTTAAAAGATAGAGAGCACTCCAAAGAGCAGCTCTTTTTTCTCTCAGAACTTGGACTCGATGCCATTTTATTCTCAAAGTCAGCATCAACAACTTTTTCTCACCATACAACACAAAGATACAAGGCCCACGCCTTTACAGTTGAACTGGGAAAAGTTCACTCCTTTGGAAATAATCCAATGGAAAAATTCACCAAGGCCAAAGAGACATTAAGAGCACTTGCTGCGGGAGAATTTCAATTTTCAGGCCCACCACTTCCAAAAGATCTCGCACTCTTTGATATTGAAATGAAAATTATCAAACACGACGATAGTTTCTCATTTATCTTTCCAAAAGAAACGCCAAACTTTACAAGCTTTAAAAAAGGACAACCACTGTACAGAGAAGGTGAACAAGAATTTCTCTGTCCAAAAGAAGGTCTATGCATTGTCTTTCCAAACGAAGATGTGAACAACGGACAACGTGCTGGCCTTCTTGTAAAAAAGAGATGAGATAAAACTTGTCGATTTTACTCACTTTTTCTATTCTATAAGGGTCTATACATTTAAATTTACAGGGACGTTTATGGATCAGATCGAACAAACACCTCTTGGTGGGAAAAACTTAGGTGATATTTTAAAGAAAAATACCATCGAAAGGCCCTCAATAGGGCTCTCTAAGCTTCTAAAGCAAAACCTCGCGGCCAGCGAAACAGAAGTTCTTCAAGACAAAGGAAGTCTTGCCAGTGAATATGATCAGCTTGAAGCTGATATGGAAGAGAGTCAAAACCTTTTAAAGTCTGAGCGAGAAGAGAATCAGAGACTCTCAGCTCTCGTCGAGTCAATCAACGATAAACTAGATCGCTTAGAAAAACTTGAAGACTTTGAAAAACGTGCGATGCAACAGATCAGTGAAACAATCAAAGAAAATATGATTGAAGTAACACCAATGACAGCGCCAGTTGAAAGAATCATCGAAACGAGCACACATAAAGATGGACTAAATCTTGATATAAAAAAAATCCTCTCTCTAGTGGGGCTTAGTTTGATTGTAGGTGCTTTCATGGGAAATTTTCTCTTTCCTAAAACTCCTGAAGTTATCGTGAAAGAGATCGTTAAAAAGATACCGGCCAAGGTTCCACCAAAAGTTATCGAAACAAGATTTGTTACGCTAAAATTTGCCAATCTAAGAGATCAAGCATCTCCTAAGGGCGAGCTTATTCAAACACTATCACCGAATCAATCAGTTAAGTTTATTGAGCAAAAAGGTGGTTGGCACAAAGTGGAATACCACGATCTCATTTCTGATAAAAAAGTCACGGGTTGGCTTTGGTACGAATTAATCAAAAAACTAAAATAAGAGCTTACTTTAGGTAAGCTTTTATTTTTCACATAGAATACGCTAGAATATTTTTAATGAAATTGATCTTTGCAACTCTCCTATTCATTCTCACTGTCAACATTCATGCGAATGTTGTTCTCATTGACCCAGGTCATGGAGGAGAAGACTGTGGAGCGAAAGCAAAAATCTGGAAAAAAAAGAAATTATCCGTACTATGTGAAAAAGAAGTGGCCCTTGAAATCGCGAAAAGAATTCACAAGAAGCTCAATAAAACGGATCACATTAAGGCCTACCTCACTCGCACAATTGATCGAACTCTCACACTAGAGCAAAGAGCAGAATATGCAGATAAAATAGGTGCCGATATTTTCGTCAGTATCCACTTGAATTCATCTCACTCTCGAAGCTCAAATGGTGTTGAGACCTATTTTCTGAATAACCACGAAGATGCTGCGGTAAAAAAGATTGAGCAAGTAGAAAACAAAAACAGCAAAGGTGAAGAATTGATTATTAATCAAATTCTCGCAGATCTCGTTATTGGACTAACTGCTCCAAAATCAAAGAAGCTTGCCTACTTCATCCATGCAAATATCTCAAAGCGTGTTGTTCCAAAGTACAAACTTTCTGATCGTGGAATTAAGCCGGCCCTTTTTTATGTACTCGCACTTTCTAAAAGACCGAGCGTTCTTCTTGAAGCGGGATTTCTTTCCAATAAAAAAGAAGTCCAAAAAGTTCTCTCGGACCAATTCCAAGAAGAGTACGCCTCGGCCGTCTATCGCGGGATCGTTCGCTATTTTGGAAAAAAGAAAAAGAAAATTCCTCTTTTCTAATTGCTATTGTTCTCTGAGTGCACAAAAAAGATCAATTTGATTTCCATCAGGATCTTCGACACTGGCATATCGCTGCCCCCAAAACATATCCTCAGGACTTTTTAATACCGAATACTTTTTCTCACTTAAAAATTGAAATCGCTCATCTAACTCAGAGCTCGTTTCAAACTTAAAGCAAAGAACCATTGAATTTCCGCGCTTAATCTCTTTAGCTGGATAAAGCTTTTTCATAAGTTCTTTTGAATCGATCATTAGACGTACACCACTAGGAAGAAGTGCTTCTGCATGTTCATTTTCACCAAATAACTCGAAGTCCAATCCAAAGCATTGGTAGAATTCGATAGACTTATCCATATCATCACTAATAATCCCAATTGCATCTAAACTCAAAGCTTCCCTCCTATTTTAATTCAACGATCTCTATTTTAACTGATGAGAGCATCTGAAACAAATTTCTTTGATCTACCATAGGCCACCATTCGTAGAGAAAAATATTGATCGGCTTCCACATAGAAACCCAGCCAATAAGTAAAAGTCCCTCTTTTAAAACAATTTTCAAATACTCATCATCAATCATTTTACTAAAGTGATAAGAAATAAAAATGGAAATACTCAAGGCCAAAAGTCCAATAACAAGTGTTCTTAGACCAAGATAAATAATGGCCCTAATCTTTTTAAGAGTGATATCTTCGCGGTAGAGAAAAAATTCATGGAGCCCCTTGCTGATAATATCAATCTTGTGCTCCCCGGCCCCTTCCATGGTGAGAATGCGAATCTTACCAACTTTCTTAGGGCCTATCTCACTAGCGCAACTTAAGATATACTCGGCCGCATCATCATCAAGGTCACGGCTTCTAAATGGGTTTGGATCTCTTTTATCAAAGAGCTGCTCGAGGGAATCGGTTCTAATCTCAATAACGTATTTGCCATTTTCAACAAGGTACCAATCTTTCTTTTTCATACAATCCTACAGGAAGAAGAATAAGAAAATGATACACCTTTTATAGAAAAAGACATTAAAAAAAGGAGTTGCTTAATTAGCAACCCCTCTGAACATTAAAACTACTGCTTAATCACTTGATGAATAAATGCAGCATTAATGAAATTTTGTATTTTCTGTGCTTCTTCATATTTTGTTTGGTCTACGAAGACGTGCCCTTCAAAATTAAAATTTATAAAATTTTGACCCAAGAAATCCGTTGGAGCTTTTTGATAACTTTCATAAACATCATCAAATTTGAGATCCTCTTCTATTTGAAAGTACAGTGGGGTAATATCGATACTTAGATACTTATAATAGAGAACTACTGGTTGAATTAGATATCCCCATAAAGGATCTTGTGTCATATAGTTAATCATAAGAGGACCTTGATAATACTCTATATCAATTGGTGTCCATGCTTTAAAAACTGACTCCTTGAATCTATAAGAAGGTTCTCCATATAGTGTCTTCAATGTGCCATCATCTTCCTTTAAAGAAGCAAGTCCAATACGATCACTAGGCGACAAGCTCATTACGGCATCGGGAACAACATAGGCTTGATTGTCTTCTTTGTTTAACTTGGACAAATGCGATGCCAAAAGAATAGATAATTCAGCTCCCTTAGAGCCTCCCCACAATATCACCTTAGATCCATTTACAAACTTTGAATTTTTTAACCACTTCAATGGTTTATAGACATGTTCATAAATATCAATATTGTTAAAATTATCCGGTGGATAATTTTCGAATCCTTTATGGTTTTTCTTACAATCAAAATAACAAAGGGCATATGTCACAAAACCTTGACTTGCATAGTATCTCGCAATTTGTGGGGCAACTGAATTCTCACCCACATTTGACTCATTGAAACCTTCACTTTTATAGTAATCTCCATTTCCGCCATCAGAACCATGTAAAAAGATGATTGCAGGATAATCCCCTTCTTTTTTTGGACCATAAAGATAGCCAGGATATGGTGATTCATATTCTTGAATTTCAAATGGAACACTGGCATTAGAAGAAAATGAAATCACTAACAGAGAGAGCAAAAATAACTTAAACATACTTAGAACTCCTATCACTACGTTAAGTTTTATAGGTACCAACAGAGTGGATAGGACTTCAAATAAATTTAAAAAAATGAATAGTATTTACATCAACAAATCATTATTTTTTTTTACAAAATAGCAAAACTAATGAAATCGGGAGGTCATAACTCTAATTTTTAAAACTCTGAAGCGTTAGCGCGTGGGTTTTTATGACCATTTGTGAAGAAGCAAAGTCTTGCAAATATATATAAATGGTCGGACCGACCTGATTCGAACAGGCGACCTCTACCACCCCAAGGTAGCGCGCTACCAAGCTGCGCTACGGTCCGACACTAGAGATGATTAATTATCTCCAAAAAAAATAAAAAGAAAAGACCCCAGGAGTTAAAACAGGTATTTGACGCGCCTCACATTAAAAGGTGACGAAAATTCTATCCCTAAGGCCTAAAAAGCCATGGCCACTTTAAGACCAAACCGTTAGCTTGGCTCCCATGAAAAATTTAATCCTCCTTCTCGTTCTTTTTTTGATTTTACAAAAAACTTTCGCTTCAGAAGCAATAGGTTTTTATTCAAGTGGATCACTAATTGATGGTATTCACATTCAAAATGAGACACAAGAAATTGATAAACTCTTCATCATGAGAAAACGCTTTTATACCACACAAGAAATGGCGGATCTACTGATTGAACTCAATACACACATGAGAGCACTAGACTCTCAAATTGAAACTCTCCAGTTAGGGGACCTTTCAAAAGATGGTGGAGGAAAGGTCGCTGGGCACAAGAGCCACCAAAATGGACTCGATGTAGATGTTGTCTACTATCAAGTAGATTTTAACAAACAAAGCCCAGAAAGCTCTTCATGGAAACATAATTTCGTTTACAAAAACAACGTGACTCAGAATTTTCATATGAACAACAACTGGGAAGCTTTTAAGTTTCTTGTGCAAACAAAAACAGTCAATCGTATTTTTGTTGATTGGGCCGTAAAAAAAGCATTCTGCCAGAATAAAGAAGAACTCTATCAAAATGACACAAAAGAAGTTGTCGAAGAAGTCCTTCGTCGTCTAAGGCCTGCAAAACATCACAAGACTCACTTTCACATAAGAATGTTTTGCCCAAGTAAGGATACTCGTTGTAAAGACCAAGCACAACCAGTTAAGGGGACGGCATGCCGTGAGGCCATTAATGGACCTCCTAAACCAATCCAAAAACCGCGCGATCACCAAACAAGACGTCGCGATCGAAGATAAATGGACCCCTTAAATCAATCCCTATTATTAAAAGCTAAAGAATTTCTTTCTTTAAAAAGCGTTTTTTCGAGGCAGGCATCTCTAAGTAAAGAGCTCATCACATGTGATTGCTCAGGTCTATTTAATCTTCTTTTTAAAGAAATCGTCGACCAACAATTTATTAGTCTTAAGGCCTTTCAATATTTTGATCAGATAGAATCACAAGAATCAATTCATAAACTTCTAATCCAAAAAAAAAGTAAAGTAACTCAACTGAATGTTGGAGATGTCATCTGTTGGAGAAAAAGGCTTATTCCTAAATGTGGCGATACCGGTCATATGGCCCTTGTAACAAAAGAGGCGAAGAAAGTTGATCATCATTGTTATGAGTTAGAAATTTTCGATTGTTCAAAGACACTCCATGATTTTGATACAAGAGAAAATTCAATTAATGCGATTGGAATAGGGAAAATTAAAGTTTATACAAATGATGATGGCGAGATGATTGGACTTATGTGGTCGAGTGATAAAAAGAAAATAAAAAGGACCCCAATCCTTGGGGCCCAATTTTACTTATAGATTTTCTTTAATCATTTTAACAAGAGACTCTAATTGGTCATTACTGGCCTTTCCTTCAATCTTAAAAATTAATTTTCCAGATTTATCAAATAGAAGAACATTTGAAGAATCATCTTTTAATTCCCATTTAGACACCAATACTTTTTTCAAGTCTTTAACATAAAGTGTATCAGGATACTTTTCTTGCTTCTTTTTAAGTGCACTTTCAAGAGCGAAATTAGGTAACCAAGTTGCATCCATATTTATGACAGCAATAGAAGCATAATTCTTTCTATCAAAATTTTCTTTTTTCAGGCGCTCCCCTACGTGCTCATTGAGTTCTTTTTCATCAGGGTCAACGTAAAATAAAACATGAACTTTATTCCTAAGAGAATCTGAGGACCAGGCCGTCCCATCAAGTTTGCCACCCAGCTCTTTTTCAAGAGTTACAGGGCCTAGAGCGAAGGCACTACCTATGAAACCGACTAGAGCAGTTAAGTATTTGATTTTTGTGATAAATTTCATGAAGATTCTCCCACTTTTTTTTCATTAAAATAAATTATATCGTATAATATAATATCTATGAGCGAAACAATAACTTTAAAAAAAGGCGAATTCCTCCTTCTTGAAGGAGAAGAAAGCCAGGAGATGTACCTTCTAGTTGAAGGGCAACTAAGTGTTCTAAAAGGAATGGGCGAACAAGAGCGCGAAGTTTCCAAGATCTTTCCAAAACAATTAGTTGGAGAGATATCTTTTTTAGATGGCGAACCAAGATCAGCATCAGTTCTTGCCCAAAGTGACTGTAAATTAATCGTTATTAGAAGAGCGCATTTTAATGAAGTTATAGATAATCAGCAAGATTGGTTTAAGAAGTTGGCCCTCACCCTTTGTGACCGATTACGCAAAGCAAGTGAACGAGCTAAAGTATAATAGATTTCAACGGTAGCAGATTGCAGATGTTTAAAAGAACAAAAATTCTTCTTCTCTCAAAACCAAATGGTTTAAGTGATGTTATCACTTTTAACTTAGAGAGTGAGTTCTCATTTGAAGTGAAAGGTTTTCAAAGTATAGGAGACTTGAAAACTTTTACAGAGGCTTCGCAGGACTTCTTTGCCTATATTACCGAGGGATCGATGAGTCTTGGTGCTATAAAAGAGCTCTACGACGATTACTCTTCAAGTAAAAAAGAAGTCCCTTTCTTTGTTGTGGCCAATAAAACTTTTTATGAGGAGCTAGAGGCGCCTAAGGCCATTTATATCGATAAGGAAAAGCCAATTGAGGCCATTAATAATTATATCAGTGAACTCTTTATGGAAAACCCCCATATTAAGCCTCAAGAATACTGCCCTATTAGCTTCAAGTTACTAACAGCTTTTGAAGGAGCTAAAACAGATGTCTATATCCAGCTTCCTTCTGGACGCTATTTAAAACTCTTTCAACAATATGACAAAATTACTGAAGAAGATGTTTTAAGGTTTCAAAAAAAGGGCGTACAGACTCTCTATTTAAAAAAGAGAACGGCCCAATGGATTTTAAAACAATTCACAACAAATCTTCGAAGCACGATTGAATCCATTGAATCCGGTAAGAAAATAAAAATGAAGCCCCTTCCTAAAGAGGAACAAGAAGAAGTGCAAGCTGAGCAAGAGAGTTCTGGTGGACTTGCCGACATGCTTGCTGAAATTAAAAAAGAGCGTATGCAGGCCCTCGGGGAAGAATCTGATGAACTTGGACCAATTAAGGTTCACGCAGATGACCCTGTAGAAGAACCGGTAGAACAAAATCAAGAAAATGAAAAGATCAAAAAAATTGAGCAGCGAATCGATGGAACATTTGCTCTTGATGAGGAATTCAAAAAAGAGATTCAAAAAAAGACAGTAAAGGCCGTGAAGATTATGGCGAAGAAGCCGTCTTTAAAGAAACTCCTTGAGAAAATGCAACTCAATCGCGATCCAAATGACTATGTCAAAAACCATGTAAACCTACTGACAAGAGTTACTTGCTCCCTTGCTCACCTTATGGACTGGTCACACGAATCAACTTTGGAAAAACTCATTTTTGTCTCTTATATGCACGATATTACCCTTGTAGAGCATCCCCATCTAGCAAAAATTCAAACTCTAGCAGAGTATAAAGAAATCGAAGGAACACTTAGTGACGAAGAAAAGAGACTTTTCATTAAACACCCTGAGGACATAAGAAAAATCATCGAAGAATTAGAAGAGGCCCCTGTTGATGCCGATAAAATTATCTATCAACATCACGAGCTTCCAGAGAAAGATGGTTTTCCTAATCAACTTGGTCACCAGAGAATTTTGCCCTTGGCCTCTCTTTTTATTATTGCTCATGACCTAGTCGTTTATATTATTAATCATGAAGATTGGACAATGAAAGGTTATTTAAAAGAAGCAAAAGAGAAGTATATAGGAAGTAACTTTACGAAGATTTTAAGAAAAATGAAAACATTAGAACTATAAAAAAGGCCCTCTCGTGAGGGCCTTGTTATTTACATCATTGACTGTTGATAGCGCTCAATTCCGATTTTATCGATAAGCTCTAATTGAATCTCCATCCATTTAATATGGTCTTCTTCTGTGTCTTTTAAAAGTTCAAGAAGAATATCACGGGATGCAAAGTCACATTCACTTTCACAAACACGGATCGACTCTTTTAAAAGATCCATATTCTTATATTCAAGATCCAGTTCAAACTGGAGAAGATCACGAACATTGTCACCAACTTCATAATCTAGTCTCGTTTTAATATTTGGCTTCCCTTCAAGAAAGAGAATTCTTCTGATCAACTTATCTGCGTGGAGTCCTTCATCGTCTTTTTCATGATCAATGCGCTCATAAAGTTTATTGAGTCCCCAATCCTCATAGAGTCTTGAATGAATGAAATAAACGTCAATCGCCGTCAATTCACAGGCCAGAAGTTTATTGAGAGAATCAACAACTTTTTGATTTGTTTTCATATGAGAATCCTTATTATTTTAAGTATTTCTCATATTGTAGCGAAGAAATTGAAATTGAACAACGTCTGCATAAATTCTACAATTTGATAAAGTTCTTTAAAAATAAAGAGTTAAAAATCGCCAAAAACTTATCGAATGACTATAATAATGTTCGGCCGTTAAAACTTCTGTTAAAAAAGCTAACTCATATGAAAATAGATAAAATAGAACTTAAATTATCTCTTGAAAGCACTCTTGAACATGACCTGAATAAGGCGAAAGAGGCCGCAAAAAGTACGCACGATCTTGTCACAGCAGATGATATGCAACAAGAGGGGAAATACGATACGAGAAGAATTGAGGCCAGTTATCTCGCAGGGGCCCAGGCTAGAAGAGTTGAAGAACTCACTCAAGACTACAACCTTATCAAGAGTTTTCATCCAAGAGAATTTGATGAACAAAGCGAGATTAATCTTGGTGCCTTTGTCGTTTTAAAAGACGAAAACAATAAAAAAACTCACTATTTCATCACTCCCGCTCTAAGCGGAATGACCATTGATTTTGAAGGACTTAGAGTTCACTGTCTAGCACTTGGCTCGCCCATGGCCCAAGAGCTTCTTCGCCTTGAAAAAGGAGATAATGTTGAGATTGAATCCCCTCAGGGAGATTTAGAATTTGAGATTGTTGAGATCTACTAATTCTGATATAAAAATTAAATTCAAATTTTAAGGAGTCCTCATGTCTAACCCTGCCTCATCACACTTTCCAAGTACTCAGTGGTGCTGGGACATTTCTCGTTCTGAGCAAGAAACAGTAAAGATCCTCCACCCTAGCGGTCTTGCCTTTGTTTCACCTGTTGTTTTGAACCGTTTTGATAGACTTGAGGAGCACGATAAGAAGCTCTACAATCTTACAGAAAAAGATAGCTTTCTCCTTAGTTACACTATTGATTATTTTAAAAATAAGTCCCGCGTAAAGGGTCTCTCAACTCAAGAATCAATTATCCTGTCGGCCAATCTCGTTTGTGCCTATCGCTTTAGAAGTCCTTTGAATGAAGAAGGTTTCACTGATCTTGGATCGACGAGAGAAAACTTTAGAAAATTCGGTGAGCACCATATCGAAAAAGATTCCAAACGTTATGAAGTCTTTGTCATCGGACATAATAAGGAGACTCTTATTGCAATAACGATGGAAGATATTGATGAGAAGATTAAAAAGCTAGAGACACTAGAATTACCAAGAAGCTATTTTATAAGATTTGAGGGCGCCTAGCCCCCATTATTCACAAGCGATCTTTCTTTCAATTTCACCTGTTTCACTATTTATTGATAGAGCGTAAAAGTAGATGATTCTATCACCTTCTAATCCGAGATGATTTTCTACAACGACTCGATCTCCACCACTTTCATAGCGCCAAACAACTTCATCTTTTTTTTGATCATAAAAAGTTTCAACGTCATTACTCTTATATTGCGAAGTCTGCTCAAAAGTCCAAGAGGCCCTTTTCTTGGCCCTTTGATAAATCATAAGATCACTCTTATCTCCTTCAGCATTAAAAGAGAGGCGAGCATATTTAAAACCTGATCGACCGTGACAATTTAAAAAACGATTGGAGAACTTAAATCGAGAACAATTCCCAAGTCCAAATGTAGTCTTAACTTCAACCAGACGTTCTAGGACATCTCTATCACTAGAGTCAATCGTTGCCGATTCTAAGCAAGCTAAAGTATTTAAAGAAATAAATAGAAATGAGAAGATTGTAATTTTAGAAATTATTTTAATCATAATATTGTCCTTTCTCTAATTTTAAAGGCATGCTTTAAAAAGAGAAAGGACAAGAAAGAATTTCACTTATAATAATTTTTCGAGGCCTAAAGAGGTAATTCTCGTAATGTCCTCACCATAAAGGCACTCTTCACGACGATCACCTTCGACACAAATATTTACTGTCATTGTGCCATCATCCTGATCTTCAAAATCTTGACTTCCACGAACAAGAATTCCTTCTACTTCTTTTGTTTGAGCATTTAGAACTGGAGATCCAGAATTACCAGAATAAGCATCGAGATTAGCAGAAAAGAAATGAGTCGAGTCGTTATGCCAAACATAACCATTCTTTGTCACTTTCTTAGGTAGACCAAGAGGATGTCCGATCATAACAAGTTCCTGATCATTAGAAATTTTACCAGAACTTCTAAACTTTAAGGGTTCACGATCGAGAACTTTTTTATCAAGTCGAATCACAGTAAAATCGATTCCCTCTTCAGGAAGAAACTTCGTTTTAACGATTTCTTTACATGAATAAGCATCTTCTTTTTTAAAACGAAAATCTTTTGCCTTATCCAATGAATAATCAAAAAACCAATAATGACTATCACAATCTTTTTTATCTTTTATACAGTGAGAGGCCGTAACAAGTAGTTCGTCAGAAATTAAAAAACCACTACATGTTGGAAGAAGAGGCTGCTTCAAAAAGCTTGCACTTCCCTGAACACCTAAAGTCTCAAGACTGATATATTCAAAATTCAAATATCCTTTGAACTCCCATAAACGATCTTTTTCAACCATTCCAGCGACGGCATCTTTTTGTGACCAGTATTCGTAAGCATAAAAGCTGTCAGCTTCAACACGATCATCCTCTCCATAGAGAATTTTATCAGATGAAAATGAACAGAGAGAAATCACAGAGAAAATAAGGATTGTTGGCAATGAGCGCATGATTTTTTCCTTGAAAAAGATACCTGTGTCTTTTACGGACACAGGTGCTCATTGTCAATTTTAGAGTCGTTATATTTAAAGCTAAGCTACTTAAATCACTAAATCTATTAGTGAATAATCTTTGATAGAAAAGACTTCGTTCGCTCGTGGGCAGGTGAGCTAAATATTTTTTCAGGACTATCTTGCTCGACGATTTTCCCTTCATCCATGAAGACAACACGCGAGCCAACTTCTTTAGCAAAACCCATCTCGTGCGTTACAACCATCATTGTCATCCCTTCATTGGCGAGATCTTTCATAACTTCTAAAACTTCACCAACAAGTTCAGGATCTAGTGCACTCGTTGGTTCATCAAAAAGCATCACATCCGGCTCCATAGCAAGAGCTCTAGCGATGGCCACACGTTGCTTTTGACCACCAGATAAACTAGATGGATAAGCATCTTTTTTATCTTTTAAGCCTACCTTTTCCAAAAGAATAATGGCCTTTTCTATGGCCGCACTTTTTTTCATTCTTCCAAGTTGAATAGGGGCCTCAATGATATTTTCTAAGACACTTAAATGACCAAAGAGGTTGAATGATTGAAAAACCATACCAATGTGAGAGCGTTGTTTATTGAGAACACTTTCTTTGCGCTTTACAATTTTACCGGACTCTTCTTTAACACCAATGGACTCTCCCCTGTAATAAACGAGACCGCCTGTTGGTACTTCAAGATGGTTTACACAACGAAGAAGAGTTGATTTTCCCGATCCACTTGGACCAATGACAACGACAACCTCCCCCTTAGCAATATCCATACTAATATTTTTTAAGACATGGTTTTCATCAAAACTCTTTGAAAGATTTTTTATTTCAATAATGGGTCTATCTGCAGACTGATCTTTTGTAGATGTCATTTAAATCTCTCCTCTTCTAGCTAGGCGTCTTTCTGTATAAGTCGAGACGATCGTCAAGGCCAAAACAATCATGAGATAACCTATGGCCGCCCAAAAATAAACTTCCCATGGACGAAGATACTTAGCACCAAGTCTTTGAGTCATGTAGAGGAGCTCTCCAAGTGCGATAACAGAAACAAGGGATGTATCTTTTGAAAGAGCGGCAAGCTCATTAACTACCGGAGGAATTAATCTCTTATAAGTTTGAGGGATAATAATTCTTCGCATCCCCTGCCAATAACTGAGCCCAAGGGCCCTTGCTGCCTCTAACTGACCTTTTGGAATTGATTCAATCGCCGATCTAAAAATCTCCGCAAAATAGGCCCCACAATTGAGACTGAGCCCCAAAACACCTGCAGGAAAAGAATCGAGAGTGATATCTAAAACCTGTGGAAGAGCAAAGTAGATGAAGAGAATTTGTAAAAGAAGAGGCGTTCCTCTAAAAATTGTAACGTATAAAACAGTTAAGGCCTTAAGTGCTTTTGAATTTGAAATTCTGCACAGGCACAGAAAGAGCCCGATACACATTCCAAAAAATGCACTTACGATAGTTAACTTTAATGTAATTCCCATTCCAAGGGCAAGCCTAGGAATAACGATTTGAGTTGAAAACTCAAGAAAACTGAGAGGATCATCCATAATATTGTTCTCGTTTAATTATGTGGAAGTCTATTGAACCACTTCTTATAAATACGATTAAAAGATCCATCTTTTTTCATCTTCTTCACCGCTTTATCAATTTCAACAAAAAGTTCTTGATCACCTTTTCTAATGGCAATACCAACTGGCTCCGGCGAAATGGCCTGTCCAGTAACATCGAAAGTCTTCTTATCAAGGGCCGCGTAGTAAGAACCGACAGGTTCGTCAATAACGATGACCTGGGCCTGATTACTTTTTAAAGCAGAGAAAGTATCTGTTGCAGCAACAAAAGTTTTAACAGCTTTAATGTTGACTTCTTTTTGAAATTTTTCAACAGCTTCACTCGACGTTGTATCTCTTTGAACAGCAACAACAAGACCATTGAGATCATTGATTGTTTTCACTTGAGGTCCCGACTTTTTAGAAATAAAAACTTGTCCCATCTTCACATATTCAACAAAGTTCACGACACGCTGACGCTGCTTTGTTACGTTCATACTCGAAATGATGACATCGTATCTCTTACCTGCAAGACCAGCTAAGATACCGTCCCAAGGCATCACAACAAACTCCGCTTTCACACCAAGTTTTTTTGCTAACATATTGGCGAAGTCGATATCAAAACCAATAACTTTCCCCTTAGCATTTTCAAACTCCATCGGTGGATAAGTT
This sequence comes from Halobacteriovorax sp. GB3, assembly GCF_028649655.1. Lineage (NCBI taxonomy): Bacteria > Pseudomonadati > Bdellovibrionota > Bacteriovoracia > Bacteriovoracales > Halobacteriovoraceae > Halobacteriovorax > Halobacteriovorax sp. GB3. The sequence continues at coordinate 113,243 of NZ_JAQSLN010000003.1, read as the reverse complement.
GAGTCCACAGCAACTTTTAAAACACCACTTTTTTTAAAGTCTTCAAAAGTTCTAGCAAACGCGCTCGACTGAAAAAAGAAGGCCAAGATCGCCCCCCACAAAACAAGCATTTTCATATTGTTACTCCTAAGAAATTAGATAGTTATTATGATACTTGACATTGGTTCAGCCCCCTACTTAAGAAATCCTCAAGACAACGTAAAAACGTACACTTAACATCCTAGTAATTAGCAAAAACTTTGCAATAACTTTGCAAACACCCGCTTGAACTTAACAAAGTTCCAAGAGAAGATAATTTTACCAAAGCAAAGGAGTAATGAATGCAATTACAAATGACATTTAAGAAGAAACTTAATCACGGAGTTTTAGAGGATATCATCCAAAAGAAATCTAAAAAGATTGAACGCCTTCTTGGGAAGAATGTCAAAGTTCAATGGCTTCTCGATGTTGAAAAGGACAACCACTTTAGCGAGGTCCATATCTCTGGTCACAAAGGACCAATTATTAGGGCCCATGCCATTTCAGACAACCTTCTAAAGACAATTGATGATGTAATTAAAAAAGTTGAAACACAGATTAAGAAGAAAAAAGGTAAACAACACAATTATAGGCCACTAGATATGGTTGCCAATACATGACCAATCCATACACTTGGGGCCACAGATGGCCCCACTTTTAATTTAAAACCCAAGAACTATCATAACAACGACTATCCATATCTTTACAACTACCTGTTCGATAAGCATTCTTGGAGCAAGAATAATAAAGACGATTCTTTTTCTTACATCCTGGGTAGATAATGGAATTTAAGTGAATCGGAAATAGCGCAGGACTAGAAGTATCTTTAATTATCCCTCCCATGAGAGAATCTGTTCTACCAATTGCACGGCAATCATAAATTTTCTCACCCTTTGAGTTCTCCATTATGATTTCTTCATACTCATCAACTAAGCCTAGCTGATGCAATGTCTCATGCACGACAGTAAAACAATTTAAATCAAGACTCCACTTATCTGAAGAGGATCGAATATTAGGATCAATGAGTTTAACTTTTTCGGCCTTAGGTTTTTTGATTCCATCTAACCCTTTATGCCATAGACTTAATTTAATCTCTCTTCCTTGCTCATCTCGAAGGGCCTTCTTATATTTCTTATAACAAAAGTTAATTCTCTCGCGCACTTTTGAATAAGAATTATAGGCCGATGAGTTTTGACTTCCTTTATTAAAAGTAAAATCGAAATTAACGAAAACTTCGTAGCGATCTTCAGTAAGACGCTTCAAAATATAATTACCAGCAACCCCAGTTTCACGCTCATTCTTTACTTTGAAACTCTCTCCAATACTAAGATCGCGACAAAGGGATCGAGAACTAAACAGACCCGCAAATGAATTCAAACTAGTGGCAAAAAATAAAGATAAAATAATTGATTTCATTCCCAAGTCTTAGCATCCCTCTATTTTTTGTGTCTAAAATTATGACACAAAGCAAAGAGGTCTGAATATTTTACAAACCACGCAAGGGTTGATAACAAGAGCGCACCAACAAAACGAACTTAGGAAGCTCAATGAAAATCGTTCTCTTTGCTCTTTTAACTGCAACGAATGTCTACGCTCTTTGCTTAACAGATCAAGCACAAGTTAGTGCAACAGTACTCTCTGTTATGGATACAGGAAATGAGTGTCTCTATGAAGTTGAAGTTGGTGAAAATTCTCCCCACGCTCTTTGTGCCCTTTCAAGCTCGACAATTGAATCTCACCTTATCAGTGAAAGGAACAATGGATCATGCACTTACCAGCAATATGACCAATTCCTAAGGGTTCTTGTACACGATAAGCAAAATGACACAATCTACTTAGATTAAATAAAATATTCTTACATAGTATGAAGAATTGTCATCATCTACAAAATTGTGACATTTTTTTGAGAAGCTGTGCTTATTTATAAGCATGAAATTTCAAAAAGTTTTTCTATTTAGCCTTATCATAGGCCAAGTTCCTAGTTTTGCTCAGACAACACTGGGCACGATTAACGTGAGCGCGAAGAAGACAACTCTCGCGGCCACTAGCGAATCAGATGTCTCATCCAATGAATCTTTCGACCAACAGGCCATTGATTTATTGCAATCACAATCACTCGATGATCTCTTAAAGCTCTCAGTGAGTTCAACCACTCTTGGTGGTCCTCGCTCAAGTGGAGAGGCCTTATCGATTAGAGGTCTTAAGGCCGGAAAGCTCTTTCTCTATGTTGATGGCATGGCCCAAAGGATGCAAACAGATCATAGTTCTATGCTTGCCCTTGAAATGGAAGATATCGCAAGAGTTACCATTTATTCAGACTCCCAAGCGGAAGTTGGAAGTAGTATTGGAGGTGGTGCTAGCTTTGAAACAAAAGATGCGACTCATTATCTTTCTAAAAAAGATAAAGCTGCTGGAGAAATGCAAGTCTCTGTTCAAGGGGCCAACAAAGAGAAGATGACCAATGCAAAGGTTATGGCCAGAGAAGAAGATTACGATATTTATTTGAGTGCAACCAAGAGAAAGGCCGACGATACAGTTCTTGCTAATAAAGAAACTCTCACAAACTCGAGTTATGAAGATGAAAACTTTCTCTTTAAAGCAAATCTTCCCGATTTTATCGAAGATCAAAAACTAACTTTTCAAGTTCAGCGCTTTCAAAGAACAGACACTGTTCCCCTCAATCCAAGCCTAAATCCTCCTAAAGACCTTTATGATCTTCAAGGAAATACAAAGCAACAGAGATTGAGTTATAAAATCGAACACAATGCTATTTTTGATAATCTCTCAATTAAAACTTTTGCTTACGATCAAAAAAATCGTATTAATAAAATCAGACAGAGTGATAGTGAAGAAGAACAACGTGTTATTCAAACAAAGTCTCTTTCGACAAACCTGATCTATAATTACGAAGGTCTCTATACTTTAAAAACGGGAGCAACTGTTCTTCAATATCAACTTGAAGGAAGTAAAGCAAACCAGGCACTACCAAGTTATGCGGATGGGAAAGCTCGTGAGCTGAACTTCTATGCTAAGGCGGATGCAAGGCCAGCTGAATTCTTAACACTTGGCCTATCTGCTCGAACAATTGACTATAAAATGGTCTCTGCTAATCAAGACTTTGAGCAAAAAGATATTAGTGAAATCAATTACAGTAGTTATGTTGAATTTGATGCTTACAATAAGGCCTTTATAAAATTAAGCTACGGAGAAGGGACAAACAATCCTCGCCTTCAAGATGTCTTTGCCGATGGACTTCATAGAAAGTCAGACAACATAATGTTTGCTAATAACTACTTCATTCCAAATCTTGATCTTGAAACAGAGAGATCAAAAAAGTATGAAATACAGGGAAAAATTGAGACAAACCTCTTTTCTTCCTATGACCGTCTAAAGCTTCAATACTCGCAATACTGGTCATATGTTGACAATTATATCACTACGCAAAGTGAAGAGAAATTTGTTTTTGATTATCCTGAAACAGGTACAACTCAATTTGTTAATATTGAAAATGTAAAATTAAAAGGTAGAGAATTAACTCTAGGTTATGCCAATGACTACTTTGATATCAATATGACATATGCCCGTTACCGTGGAATCAATGTTAACCAAGCGCTTCTCATTGAAACAATGCCTGCTGATCAGTACACATTTAACACACAGGCCTTCATCGACAATTGGGGACTCACCTTGGGCTATCTCGGACAGCTCGCACTAAAGCAAGATCGTCAAAACAGGGATGTTTTACAAAGAGAGCAAGAATCACCAAGCTACTTTGTTCACAATATTTATGCGAAAAAAGATTTCCTCAAGGGAACACTTAAAGGTTTAACAATCACAAGCGGAATTGATAATCTTACAAATAGAAAATATAGAAAATACGGCTCCCACATTATGGAAGCTCAAATGAATTACAAAATGAAAATCGGATATATTTTTAAAATCTAATAAAGGAAGGACAAGATGAAAAAAGCTCTACTCTCTCTGCTTATTTTACCAACACTAACTTATGCAAATATTCCAACTGGAAATTACCAACTTCAAAAAATCATTTGTACAAAATCAAATGAAACGATTTATAACATCGATAAAAGAAGCAAGTACATGAATTACTATATTGGGCTTGATATTCAAGATGGAACAATGAGAATGAAGGCCGTTGTTAAGGCCCTTGAGTGGAACCCAGCGGGTCTATTTAACTGCACTCAGTACAACTCAGGAAAGTTCTCTTATAAAGGTGAAAACCAGTATGAAGGTTACCTTGATTACGAGTCAGGAAAGTGTAATATCGCTCTTATGACAAGATATATTGAAAAGAGAAAGCTTGGAACAGAAGCGCAGGGACTATTTACTTACAAAGTTGATGGGCGCATGCTTACAATTCAAAGTCCTAACTCTGGATTCTCTTGTGTTAAGTCTGACAGTAAAGTGACTTACATCTACAAAAGAGATTAATTTATTTTCTAATGGCCCAGGTGGAAACCAACATCTGGGTCTTTTCGCACCAAAGATCCCTGCAATAGATGTGTCAAAACGACATTGAGCACTTGGATAAAACGTATTTTCAAGATTTAGTTTTTTAGCAATCTCTAAAGAGGGATTAATGAAGCTAACTTCTTCGCCTTGATATTTAAAAAAATTCATATCATCGGCAAGCGCACTCATCGCGCGCACACAGAAAATAAAATCCTTTGAATCAACTCTACATCTTTCAACAATTTTTGGGTCCATCTCATCGAGACGCTCGATTCGATCCAAATGAGTTTGTCCCTCAGAAAGATAATTGAAAACAACTTTAAGACACTTTGAACTTGCAAAGTAATCACTTTGACCTTCGGTTGAACTTCCAGATAATTTATAAGGATACCCCCCTATACCATGTCCAAGCTCATGACAGGCCGTTAAAGCGAGGGCATCAAGGCTCATCCCCTCTAATCGTATAAACCCACCAAATAAGAAGATATGATGAAAGAACTCTCCTTCTCTTTCATAACCAGAGTAAGAAGCGTGAACCTCATTTAAATTCCACCAATAGTCTTCATACCCAGGTGCGATTAATTTATTTATTACAAGATGATGACGATCATTTTCTTTTAAATCTTCAAAAGCAGAATGAATAGCGACTTTAAGCAAATTAAAGTCGCTCTTTTTTATTTCGGCCTTAACCGTTAACGAGAAGAAAAAAAGAAATACTGAAAGTGCTTTCATTTGCCAATATCTGAAAGGATTCTATCCCAACGAAAGGAAATTGGATCTACAGCATGCTTTAAAACGTAGTCATAAGACATATAGCCGTAGCCCTCATCACCCCAGTTCTTTGACCAGCTATTTTTGAATTGAAAAATTCTCTTTTCTTTATCATACCCAGTGAAGTGGATCGCATGGCCATAACAAGCAAGCTCCCCTGACTCGCACTTTTCAAAAGTTTCATCAGGTAGGGAAACATTTTGTTCATCCCAAAGCGGGGGATAAACCATCACAGTTGCAACAACTCCATTTCCATCACGAATCTCATCTTCATAGAGATCTGTTTTTGACTTCCATGAGCTCCATAAATTTGTCACCATCTTTACTTCAAGACCAGACATTCTGACAGTCTTTAGAGAGTCGACATCGACTGGACCTTGAGAAAAGCATGTGCTTGGCGCACTCTCATCGAGAGGATCATAGCTAGAACAAGGCCCACCGTTTTCAAAGAAACTCATCTGATAAGGAAGCTCACTCTCTTCGACAAAGAAGTACTGCTTTCTAAAATTGAGCGCGATTTCGTACGTGTAACCATGTTCAGAGTTGGAATACTCTCCAAAGTGCTCTTTCCCATAGTAAATTTGAAATTGTTCAGAGATATCAACTTCTAAATCAAACTTCTTTTTGATTGAACCTTCAAGCATTGCAGTTACCGCAAAATAGGCACATGTATTTCTATCTTTTTGGCTTTTTACAGGACTTTGATATTTTCTAATTGAGATCATTTCGGCGCTTGTGCCAAATGACAGAAGGAGTGTTAATACAAATAATTTCATAGATTCCCTTTCTTAAGTTTGCTCTAACTTATCGAAAAAGAGATCGTTTTCACACTTATTGTGAACAAATATGTAAATAAGATATGCCTTATCGGGTTTCTACTAACCAAATCCTAACAGAAAGAACCTAGTCAAAAAGTCTTTAGAAACACTAACATAGAATCAAAGGAGCCTATTTTGAAAACGATTTTCTTCGCTACGACAATGATCATCTTCATAATTAAGATAACCACACCAAGTTTTGCAACGTATCTTCAAGTCAATAACAAGCTGACAGTTTCGGGAATTTCCTCAGGCGCTTTCTTCGCCCACCAATTTCACTTAACTTATAATGAAGATGTTATAGGTGCCGCTCTCTTTGCTGGAGGTCCCTTCTATTGTGCAAGAAATAGCATAAATCGGGCTCTAGATACATGTATGAAGGGAGAAGATAGTCACACTCTTGCCCTTGAATCTCATTCAAAGTTAAAAGATCTTGAAAAAGAAGAGCTCGTTGATCATTTAGATAACATAAAAAATGATCGCGTTTTTCTATTTAGTGGTCTCAATGACAATGTGGTTGATTCAAGCGTAGTTTATCAAGTAAAAAAACTCTACCTTCTTCTAGGTATAAAAGAGGGTGACCTCTTTTACAAAGATTCCACTCTTGCAGGTCATGCCTGGCCAACACTTAATTATGGAAATCCTTGCGAAACTCCTAAACAGGGACCTTTTATTAGTGATTGCGATTATGATGGAGCATTGGAGTCTTATCGATTTCTCTACCCCAATAAAGAAATCTCTTCTATATACAATGGTGGTAATCTCATTGAAATAGATCAATCAAACTTTTTTACAGAGAGAATTGACTCTATTCTTATGCAAGAAAAAGGATATCTTTATATACCAAAATCTTGCTATGAAAAAAGATGCGACTTTCACATTGCCTTTCACGGCTGTGCTCAAACGCTTGATCACATCCAAGAACAATTTATTAAAGAAACAGGTATTATCGAAGCTTCTAAAAAGCTCGATCTCGTCGTTCTCTTTCCTCAGGCAAGAAAATCATACTTGCCGAGCATGAACCCCTACGGTTGTTGGGATTGGTGGGGCCACTCTAGTTCTGATTACTATCACAAAAAAGGAAATCAGATGAATATTATAAAGAAGATGGTCGATTACTATATGAGTAAATCGAATGATCTAGAGAAGCAATTTCATTTGAGCGCGATCAAAGAACACCCCATCGCGCTCGACGATTTCACGCTTAACAACTTTAAATCCAAAGTGAGAAAAAACAGGTTCACTCAGTAAACTAGCATCACAAGAAATCTCTTTAAGGTTTAAATCTCTTGCATAAGTAATCGCCCTTTTTAAAAGATGACTTGCAACCTTATTCCCCTCAAAATCGGGGTGAACATAGAGGCTAGATAAGTAACCATCATCATGAAGACCTAAAAAACCTGCAGGCCTTGTTTTTAGAAACGCTATTTCTACACGACCCTTTAGGACAAATTCTTCGAAATCATCTTTTTCACTAAAGCTTGACCACATATGAACTTGCTTTTCATCATAAAGCTTTCGCCCAATATGAAGAGCACTTAAGCGATAAATCTCTTTTAAGTTTTTTAAGTCTTTATTAGTCGCGATTTTGAATTTCATAGAAAATTTGTGGGAGAAAGCAAGAAGTTGTTTCTCCCACAAGTTAAATTACATATTATCGATAATTGAATTGAAAGTATCTGATGGACGCATCGCCTTTGAAACTTTTGTTTCATCAGCATGATAGTAACCACCCATATCAATAGCAACACCTTGAACTTTATTTAGCTCACCAACAATCTTTTCTTCGTTTGAAGAAAGCTCTTTGAAGATAGCGCTAAATTTATCTTTAAGCTCACTGTCCTCATTTTGCTCTGCTAGAGCTTCGGCCCAGTAGAGAGAGAGATAAAAGTGAGAACCTCTGTTATCAAGTTCACCAACTTTTCTAGAAGGTGATTTATTTGTTTTTAGAAACTTTGAATTGGCAACGTTAAGGGCCTTTGAAAGCACGAGGGCCTTCGCATTTCCATTCTTTTGACCAAGATCTTCTAGTGAAACAGAGAGAGCAAGGAACTCTCCGAGAGAATCCCATCTAAGGTGATTTTCTTCTGCAAATTGCTGAACGTGCTTTGGAGCAGAACCACCTGCACCAGTTTCAAAAAGTCCTCCACCAGCTAATAGAGGTACAATTGAAAGCATCTTAGCACTTGTTCCAAGCTCAAGAATTGGAAAAAGGTCAGTTAGGTAATCTCTAAGAACGTTACCTGTAACAGAAATTGTATTTTCACCATTTTTTACTCTTTCAAGTGTATAGCGAATCGCTTCAACTGGCGCGAGAATCTTAATTTCTAGGCCATTTGTATCGTGATCTTTAAGATACGTTTCAACCTTAGTAATAAGTTCAGCGTCGTGAGCTCTATTTTTATCTAGCCAAAAGACAGCTGGTTGACCTGTTAGGCGTGATCTAGTGACACCTAATTTAACCCAGTCTTTAATAGCAACATCTTTGGTTTGACACATTCTGAAAATATCACCGGCCTCTACATCAAATGAGAAAATTTCTTTTCCATCATTATTTGTGACAACCACTCTTCCAGCATCAGTCATTTCAAAAGTCTTATCGTGTGAACCATACTCTTCAGCCTTTTTGGCCATGAGACCAACATTTGAAACGTTCCCCATAGTCTTAACATCAAAAGCTCCATTTTCTTTACAAAACTGGATTGTCTCTTGATAGATACCAGCATAGCTTCTATCTGGAATAAGGGCCTTTGTATCATGAAGTTTCCCATCAGCTCCCCACATTTTACCAGATGAACGAATACAAGCTGGCATAGAAGCATCAATAATAACATCACTTGGAACATGAAGATTTGTAATACCCTTATCTGAATCAACCATCGCAAGTGCTGGCCCATTTTCGAGGGCCGCTTTAAGATCGGCTTCGATTTCAGCTTTCTTAGAAGGCTCAAGAGTTTCAATCTTTTTATAAAGATCGCCAAGACCATTATTAGCATTCACTCCAAGTGTAGCAATTGTATCAGCATGCTTAGCGAAAACGTCTTTAAAGTAAACTTTCACAGCATGACCAAACATAATTGGATCTGAGACTTTCATCATCGTTGCTTTTAAGTGAACAGAAAGAAGAACACCCTCTTTCTTCGCCTCTGAAATTTCTTTTTCAAAATAGGCCTTAAGATCTTTTGCTCTCATACGAGAAGCATCAATCACCTCACCAGCAAGTAGTGGAGTACTCTCTTTAAGAACTTCCCTCTTTCCATCGTTTGAAATAAACTCAATTTTCACATCCCCTGCACTTTCCATTGTATGTGAAAGTTCAGAACCGTAGAAATCACCTTCATTCATGTGAGCGACGTGAGACTTAGAATCTTTTGACCACTCACCCATCGAGTGTGGATTGTTTTTAGCATATTCTTTTACCGCATCAGCGACACGACGATCAGAGTTCCCTTCACGAAGAACAGGGTTAACAGCTGAACCAAGAACTTTAGCATAACGTGACTTAATTTCTTTTTCTTCTTCACTTGAAGGGTTTTCAGGAAAATTAGGAACCGTTACACCGTGCTCTTGCAATTCACTGATACAGGCCTTTAGCTGAGGAATTGAAGCTGAAATATTTGGTAGTTTAATAATATTGGCACCTGGAGTTTTAGCAAGCTCTCCAAGTTCACTTAGAGCATCAGAGAGTCTGTGCTCTTCTTTTAGGAATTCAGGAAAATGAGCAATCACTCGAGCTGCAAGAGAGATATCTTTTAACTCAACTTCGATTCCGGCCGTTTTAGTAAAGGCCTCGACGAGAGGAAGAAAAGAATGCGTTGCAAGAAAAGGTGCTTCATCTGTTTTTGTGTAATAAATTTTAGATTTAGTCATGTGATTTCCCGTGGGTTTCATAGGATTAATATTTAAAAATATTCATCAAGAGCATATATCAATTGGCTTCATTGATAAAGACTTACATTGCCATGAGCATCGCATTAAATAAGGATGAAACGGTCTCGAAAAGTGTCCGAGCTTTTCACTCAGTTACATTTTAATCCCAATGTCCCCGCTCTATGGATCGTTGTGACCCTAAACAAGCGCACTATCGTTGGCATCATTTTTGCGAATATAAAATTGCCTAGGTTAGAAGGCAAAAGGAGGAAATTAAAAAACTTTTTAGGATTGAAAGTTTTAATGCCACGCACACACGTACACACACAAAAAAGAGAGGCCATGATGGAATACCAAAAAATTTTTGTATCAATGATTTGCTACATTACTCCTCTAAGCGTTGTTCTTTATGTCTTACTATTTCACACACTCCCTACAAAAGTTAGTGCGGCCAATTACTATGTCAACTTTGTCGCGCCGGTTATCGTTGAAAAAAGCAAGTTGAGCTATGGCAATAGTGCCAATTGGAAATATCTACGCAAAAAAATTTTTGAAGTTCAAGGTGATCGTTGCCTTTGCTGTGGAAAAAAATCTGAGCAACTCCATGTCGATCACATTAAGCCAAAAAGTCGCTACCCTCACTTAGAATTTATGATCGACAATCTTCAGGTGCTTTGCCCTGAATGCAATATGAAAAAATCAAATTCCCACGAGACTGATTACAGAAAAACAGAGCACCTCGTCTCTCTTGTCCGTGAAATTAATAACAATAAACTTCTTCAAAGAAAGTATGTCTACGACTTCAAAGTTCTTGAAAAGCTCGCCAATAAGAGATTCAAGGCGGAAATGAAAAATCGAAGTTATATGCAGGTTCTTCCAATTGTTTAATTTTTTAAAGCCTTAGAATTATTGAATTCTAAGGCGCTATTTTTTTGACTAAATTCTAAACAAATGTATCGAAATTCACTATTTCTTCATTTTCAAATCATTAAAATCACATAATAAATTTTGGCCCACTTCTTGGATAAGCTAAATCACACAACACGTTATAAATCTAAGGAGATTTCAAATGAAAAAAACACTATGTCTTACTCTAGCCTTGTTATCAATTGGATCATTTGCTGAAACTGCTCATAAAGTATTTCCAGAAAGAGACTTAACAGCAGCAGGAGTGAATAATATCACGAATAGCGAAAACATCACTTGTGGTCACCTTCGCTTTATTGAACGTGAACTATGGCACGTAGACCCTTCAAGAAATGACGGGAATGACATTAAAACAGTTTTTAAAGTAGGACTCGTGAAGCCCTCAGTAGCGAAATACAATAGCAAACAAGTAGAACAAGGCTATCCAGAGTACAGTGCTTCCATCGGGGATAGATCAAAAACTGATGTCGTTAGATTTAGAGTTGGTAGAGACAATAAGGAAGACCTTCAATATATGAATGATCTTTTAGAAAAATCAACATTCACTGAAAAAATTGGAGAATCTGGAGATACTATTTCTTGGTATCGTATAGATGAATCCAAAGATAAAAATGAACAAAATGTAATTTGTATTACAAAATAAAGAATAAGGCCCTCAGAAGGGCCTTTTTTTATTCTAACATATGTCTAAAGTCTAAACAGTCTGAAACACCCAAAACGCTGAAATGACAAACAATAAATGAAGATAATACTGGAACGATTTTTGCTACTAATTAATCTATGAAAAAGCTCTCCATCCTCTTATTACTTATGATAATAAACCAACTGTGCTTGGCAACAGTGAAAAATGATGTTCAAAAAGTTGATATAGACTTTTATAGGAAGATGAAACAAGCTAATGCTGTTTCTTATGAGGTGGCAACGAACCAAGCGCCGTTATCTAAAGAGCTCATTCCAGAGGACTCAATTTTTTTTGAAGCGAAGAACAACTCATTTTTACAAAAATTGATTGATGAAACATTTGAGACAATATTCATAACAGAGAATCAAGAGAACTTCCTATGCGAGGTATCGAGCTCCATCGGGCAAATTATTCAACTTACGGGTGTCTCATCAAAATCAGCTGAAAAGATTTATGAACATTGTGAGAATGATAATTACTTCAATCCAAAAGCTGAGATTTCTCGAGTACAAAAAGACTATATTTTTGTTTTAACAAAGGATAAATACGAACATTTCGATAGCTGGACAGATATGCTCGGTAAAACATTTGTTTTCATCGATCGTCCAATGACAAAAGTAGAATTCATGAAGGCCATCATTCATGAGTTTTTCATTTCTTTAGACATGAAGCTTCTTCTTTCAAATCAAAAGGCCTTTGCGCTTGATAATAATCCGAGGCTTATTACATTTTTTGAATATATAACAAACGATGACTATAGCTTTAAAAATGATAAATTATTTAATCGAGGTGCTAAGAAAGAATTCATGGACCTTCTTGGCCTTTATCCAATGGTCCTTTTAAAATTTGGATTCTCGGCCATACGATCAATGTACTTTGAAGAGCTTACTTTAAGACAAGCGGGTATTAAAACAAATGAGATCATTGAATATATTGAGAGTGATCAATGCCACGAGGTTTTTAAAGATGTATCAAATGGACTTTTTGATTATCAAGACTATCTTGTTCCGATGCACTTTCTCATTGTTTCGCCACAAGAGAGAAGATACCTTGCTAGAGATCACTATTTCAATAGAGACCAATTAAAAAAACTACAAGAGTATTTTGTTGATCAAGCGCCTTCACTAAAAAACAAAAAGACAAAAGAGAAGATATCGGCCTGCACTTATCTATCGCGACCAGTTATTGGCAACCTTTCGACATTTTATAATCGTGGCCCAAAACCAAGAATTAAAGGTGGTTGGTCAAAAACTTTAGACGATTCAAATAAGAAGTTTAAGACATTAAATGATGAATTATTTATGAAAGACTTTTTTGGAGACATTCAAATAAAAGATCTTCCTGATAATATTGATCAATCGAAGAAAGATCTTAATAAACAGCTTCTCGATACGAATCTTTTACTTAAGAGTATTACCGATAAATACCAAGGTGATGACAAATGATCCACCAATTTAATGAAATCGAAATAAATATTCAAAACCATAACTTTGATAAAGCAAAGGAGATGATCGACTCACTCTCTCCTATGACCAAAGCGCAAAAAAGACAAAGGGCCCATCTCCAATCGAGATACTACCTCTATCAAAACGACTTTCAAAAATCGCGCGAAATACTGACAAATCTCTTAAATGATTATCAAAGTCATATTGGTCCTCTTTGTGATTTAATCACACTCGATTACATGCAAGAGAGAAAGCTCGAATTTAAAAAGAGGCTTCATCTTTTGGAAAGAGAAGTTGAACTTTGCCGATTAAAACTGACAAATGAGAACCTCTCAAAGACACTGATATGCCTTGCAAAATTTCTTGAAGTTGATGGAAGAAATAAGAAGGCACAAATTCTCTACAAAGAAGTACTGGAATTACTTCCAAGTGAACATCCAAGTCACCTCAATGCTCTAGCACAACTCATTCGCTTGCAAGCGAGGTGGAATATAAAACAAAATCTCACCTCTTATTACGAAAAACTATTTTTCCAAACAGAAAAAGACAATACATTAAATCAAAATATTGAAGTTCAACATGCCCTCTATGCGGCCGAGCTTAAACTCTTTGGCCTTGAAATAGCAAAAAAGAGAAAAGAAAAGATTTTTAAAGATCTCGATCCCTATGATCAAAACCTCTTTCTTATTGAAGAGCTTGAGTATTCATATTTTTGTGGTCTCATTCCAAAAAATATAGAAAACGAATTGAATCAAAACGAACTCTCACAAAGTGAAAAAGCACTACTAGAATTGAGTGACAAAATAATTCCGGACTTTCAAAACCTAAAAGAATCATCGTGGTCATCTGATGTCCTACGCCTAATGGCCATAACAATCAAAATCACACAATCCCACGACCTACAAAAGCTCTACTTCTTTCTAACAGACAACTTTTCAAACGATGAAAAGAAGCTTTGGCACAATTTAATCGAGACTCCAAAGGAGTCTAAATCATCTCTTATCTATAATAAAGAAAAGTTTGAACTAAGCTTTAAAGATCAATCTCTCAATATCAAAAGAAAGCAAAATGCTCGCATCATCTTTGATCTATTTCAAGGAAAGGAATATCTTAGTATCGAAGAGTTTGTGAAAAAGGCCTATAACCTTAACTACGATGAAAACAGCTATCATCGAGCTCGTATGGCCATTAAAAGAACCAATCAACTCATCACAAAAGAGCTGGCCTTGGCCGATTGCTTTACGATTGATAAAGATTTGATTAGAGCAAATATTGAAATTAAGTGAGACTATTGATCTCTCCAATTTCTCTTTTCAATATTTCTAACATCATCAACTCCTGATAATGTTTTTAAATACTCGATTAAATGAAGCAGTTCATTATCGTCGTGATCTCCTAAAAATTCACGTACGCGTATAAGGTTTCCATAATTATTCTGATACTTGGCCGGCGTATCATCAATGGCGAGAATAGAATCTAATGAAAAACCAAGACGCTTTACTTTAGAAAGTTTCTTTAAAGGCACCCTCTCATTTAAAAGAGGATCGAACTTCCAAGTACAACGATGAGAAGACCAAGAGAACTCTAACGAAGACTCTTTTGGCAAAATTAAATCAAGAACATGCTCCATATAATTCTCTGATCCAGAGGTCCAAATGGCCACTTTGAAATTATTAAAAAAGGAAGTTTAAAAACTCTTTTAAGTGTGGTCTGAGCACGACGTGAAAAGGACCTATGCTTGTAGAGTTTTCTACAGGAACATCACTTGCGTGCAAAAGTGTTTCATCGATATCTAGAATAATTAACTTCATAATGAAAATAATTTTAATGGAAATGAGTGGGAAAACAACAAGAGAAAATAAAAAAGCCAGCTTCGAGAGCTGGCTTTTTAAAATGGAGGTCAGAATCGGATTCGAACCGATGATGCAACAGTTTTGCAAACTGCGCCGTTTGACCACTCCGGCATCTGACCATAAAGTAAAAGTGATAATGAAGGATCAAAGGTGAATTGTC
The DNA here is from genome assembly GCF_028649655.1 of Halobacteriovorax sp. GB3. Classification (NCBI taxonomy): domain Bacteria; kingdom Pseudomonadati; phylum Bdellovibrionota; class Bacteriovoracia; order Bacteriovoracales; family Halobacteriovoraceae; genus Halobacteriovorax; species Halobacteriovorax sp. GB3. Next base: position 98,226 of record NZ_JAQSLN010000003.1, on the reverse strand, counting down.
AACACTTTGAAGACCTTTTTTTCTCTTAAAATCAAAAGGTTACAAATTCTATTTAAACAAATCTGTTACTTACTGAGCAGTTTAATTTGCTCAAATTGCACCTGAAAGCGAGAGTTAGTGTCATCGCCATCACTACTGAGCCAAAGGGCCAAAACCTTCTTCGTTGGATCTAAGTCGACTGTGATATCAAATTGATCACTCGCCTTAGCAACAAATGATTCCTTAAGAAGCTCACTTTGGGGATGAGTTCGTCGTTGATCTTTTAATCGATCATCGTCGTAGAGATTAAAAAATTGAATATAAGAAACACCACTTCCACTGGGGGCCAGTTCAAAAAGTGTCGTAATCCATTTTGCAGCGATGGCCTTTTGAAAAAAATTAAGAGTTTGCTCACCTTCGTAAACAACCCCTACTCGAACGAGAAAATCATCTGCGCCTTTGTCCCCTTGCTTTTCTTTTAAATTCAAAGTGCCTTTTATATGGCCTTTAAAATGAAGTTTTTTAAAACTAGTCGCTGCACTTAAAGGATAAATCAAGGGAGATGCTGATGAGTCGACACCAATTGTAAGAAGGTCCTTATCAAAAGAGATAGTATTTTCTTTTAGAGATGAATACTTAAGAATTTGCCAAGAACTGGCCTGAAACTTGGCCTCATGATCTTCATTTGCACAGACAACTTGTGAAGTTAGTGCATTTAAAATAAGAGAGAAAATAATTTCTTTCATAGGCAAAAAGTAAAAAGACTATCAGACAAAAATGAGTCTGATAGTCTTTAATATGATTCTTAATCTAAGAAAACTGGATAGAAATTACGCTTCGCGGATTACGTACTTGTCCTTACCTGCATCAACCATTTCTTTAAGTTCTTTACCAACTTTAAAGAATGGAACTTTCTTAGGTGGAACTTTTACGATCTTTCCAGTCTTTGGATTTCTTCCCTCATAGGCCTTGTAATTTCTATTGGCAAATGATCCGAAACCACGAATTTCAATTCTTTCGTCATCATAGAGAGACTTAATCATACTGTCGAAACAAATGTTTACGATTGTCTCGGCCTGCTTGTGAGTAAGGTTCGCTTGCTTCTCAACGGCAGCAATTAAATCCGCTTTTGTCATATTCTTCCTCCAGGAGTGAAAAATCTTTTTGCTAATGCCAAGCCTATCGGTAAGTTTCTAAAATTACTTAAGCAATATAATACAAAAAGAGCATCTTCCCAAAAATCAATAACTTATATTTCTATTAACGCTTAAAAGTGACCAATTATCAAGGCATTAAGTAAAAAATAATAAAAAAAGGATAAAATATAGCTCATTGAAATCATTGAAAAATTCAGAATATCCCACAATCCTACTGGGACCTTAATAAAATATAGTAAAGCTTGTCTGAAGGAAGACGAAAAGGTTCATAGGATGAAAAAAATAATACTAATGACAATTGCTCTCGCCTTCGTTTCTTGTGTTCAAGAAAGTGGACGTGGTACTCGCCTTTTCACGGCCAAAGGTGTCTCGACAACAGATTGTAGCGGACTTTACTTTGATGCAGTCACAAAAACTCAATGTGTTAGTCAGTGTGAGTCGGGCTCACATATCGCCTCAACAGAAGAGCTCGCAACTCTTAAAGAAGGCCTTACAGAAGATCAAAATACTATTTTAGATACGGCACTTGGTGCTTGTGTAGAAGATGTTATCGACACATCAAGACCAAGTGATGCTATTTCCATTCAAGGTGATTTCTGTGTTTGTCAAAATAAGAAAAGTACAACGCTTAACACACACCCGCGCTGTCCAACTTTTTGTAATAGTCTAAGTGATGATAATACGGCCGTGACAATCTATGGTTCCGTAACTCTTGATGATGCTGTTACAAATAATGACTCTCTTGGAAACCTACACAATTGGTGTACAGTTCCTCTAGAAAATGACACGACAAACCCTCAATGTGTATTAACTGATGGTAGTGGAAGAAACTTTGCCCTGACAACCTCTTCAGGCTCTAATGAATTTCAGGCCATTTTATCGGGTCTTCCCTTTAATAAACAATATGTTCTTTTTATTCAAGAAAATGCCACAGGCACTTCTGCAAAAACAAAAGATACACTTCAAGTCTTCCTTCAAACACCAACTGATGAAGATAACGAAGATATGGTTCGCTTTCAAACGATGACTCAATACACTTGTATTCGTCGTCTGATTGAACAAGATCAAAATACATCAAAAGATTATTACGTCGACTCAGCGAGATCACACTTTTACTACCGCGCAAGTAATACTCCTCCAGCAATTCCAGAGAGTGAAACAAGTATTTTCTGTCACGATATTTTCAACACGGCCTATAGCCGAGTAGATAGCGCTCTTTACGATCGATTAGAAAGGCGCTTTGATCATTTTGGTGTTTGGTATGATTCTCGTTTTTACAACGATACCACTGGCCAACTCTATATGAATACATTGATAAAAGAGAAGTATGCCACTAACACTGGAGAAACTCTCGATACGAATATCTTTTTTCCACTAAGTTGGGATAATGCTCCTCAAGTTGATGGGATTTCGACAAATTCAAACGTGCGTGGATATCTCATGATTCCATTTGTCGATGAAAGAGGATTTGGCAGTTGTCCAACTTTAGAAGACTATGACTCCGGTGGAAGTCTCTACTCTGTTTTAAAAGAATACGTTAAAATTCCAACAGAGGCCCTCTACTTAGCAACTGGTCCAACGGAAACATTTACATCAACAGATGGGTCGATGACCACAGTAAACCCTGATGTCATGCTTGTTCGTGAAAGTGAAGTAAAAAATCTATGGTTTCTAAATATCAATGGGACACCAACAAAACCAACAGATCTCACTCTAAGAGATTACACTGCTTTTTTCTATTGGCCACCAATTGAAGGAGACACTGACCCCTATCAACAGAAGGGATATCAGAAGCTTTACACAATTACTGAAATTGGTGAAGACTCGACATCTGGAATTCCAGTTGGAAGACGACCACACGACAAAAGAGTTGCTTGCGTTCCTGCCGTAGATTCGCTCGATTAGAATAACGTTTGTTTCGCTATATCTAGTGTTGGTTTAACATCATCGAAAAACAGATAGAAAAAAACACCAAAGCGAAGTGAGAGCGTAAAACAAAGTTGTACAAACCACTTTCTCATCTTGGTAAAGAGACCGTCCTCATCATTTTTAGAGAGCTTTTTAAGCGCTATTGCAAAAATAAAGATTCCGATATTGATCCCAACAAAGATCCAAAGTCTCTTTTTCTTTTGAACAATATTCGCTAAATCAGGAAGGGCCTTGTTGTCGCGAAGAAACGTCGTTAAAAACTCTAAATAACGTGGATCTTTTAAAAGAAATTTATTGCGTGTTCCATCTTTTGTTAAAGTGACTTTCAACTGCCTTTGGAAGGCCGATCTTGAAATAGATTGATTGGCAGCAATAACTTGCCTTAAAACCTTTTTAAAGTCCTCAGGGCTTTTCATAACATCCATCATTTTAGGAGATGTACTTAGAGAAGCTATGCTTTGATTTCCGGCCAATTTTTGTAAGGCCTGCATGTCATAAGCAGTTCGATCAAATTGTCCATCTAGATCAGGATCTAGGTCTCTCTCGCCGCGAGACGAGTTAGCATAGGAAGAATGGAGTGAAAGGAAAAAAAGCCCTGCAAAAAGCAGGGCCATAGATTTATGCATTAACTGTTTCGTTAGTCTCATTCTTTTCGGCCTTCATTCTATCAAAAAGAAGTGTTACAGGTGCTGCAACAAAAATTGACGAATATGTACCAATGATAACACCAAGTGAGATTGCAAGAAAGAAATCTCTAATTGCTAAACCACCGAAAAATAACATTGTCATAGAAACAAAAAGTGTTGTCCCTGAAGTTAAGAATGTACGTGATAGCGTTTCGTTAACAGCATTATTAATGTGCTCAGAAAGAGGACGTCCAATAAAGCGTGCTTCGTGCTCGCGAACACGGTCATAAACAATAACGGTATCGTTAACCGAGTAACCAATAACCGCTAGAAGTGCAGCAACTGTTTGCAGTGTAAACTCAGTTCCCGTGAAAGCAAATACCCCTAGGATGATTGAAACATCGTGGAAAAGTGCCACGATAGCTCCCGGTGAGTATTTGAAGTCAAATCTAAGACCAATATAGATCATAATTGCAATCAAGGCCCAAAGCATCGCTTGGAAACCAGAGATTCTAAGTTGAGCACCGGCCTTTGGACCAACGATATCAACTTTTCTAATCTCAATACCTTTTGAGGCATAAAGAGAGTTAAGAGACTCAGTTGCTTTTTGAGTAACCTGGTTAAGTTTCTCTTCTGAAGCAGCGACTTTTAAAAGGTATTCATTGGCCGACTCCTCACCAATAGATTGAGCCGTTAGTCCTTTGAAACCTGCTTTTGACATATCTTTACGCAGATCATTGAGTGGAACGTGTTCAGTGAATTTCACTTGAATCTCAGCTCCCCCCCTAAAGTCGACACCGTATTGCATTTTTGTAAATACACCAGCAAGTGAAGCAACAACAACAATCACACTAAGGATTGAAGTTAACGTAAACTTGTTAGTGAAGTTAAAATTTGTATTTGCTTTGATAATTTCAAACATTGTTATCTCCAATTGGCAGCAAGATCTTAGATACTAAGATCTTGCCCCTCAACTTTATCCATATAGAATTCAAAGAATAATCTTCCAGCAAAGTACGATGTATAAACAGTCGCTACGATACCAATAAGAAGAGTGACGGCGAAACCACGAATAGGCCCTGTCCCAAAGTTTAGAAGACAAAGACCAGCTAGAGCTGTCGTGATGTTGGCATCAATAATCGTCCAGAATGCTTGTTCAAAACCTTTTTCAACGGCTTTGTAATTAGTTACACCCTTTCTAATCTCTTCTCGAATTCTTTCGTAGATAATGATGTTGGCATCGACGGCCATACCAATCGTAAGAGCAATCCCAGCGATACCTGGTAGAGTTAGAGTTGCCTCAAGCCCAACAAGTGCAGCTAGTACGAAAAGAACGTTAAGAGATAGGGTAACCATTGCAACGGCACCAGAAACTCTATAGTAGATAAAAATAAAGATGAAAACGAGGGCACAACCAACAAGGGAAGCAAAACGCGCTTTATCAATTGAATCGTGTCCAAGTGATGGACCAACAGTTCTTTGCTCAAGGAAATCAAGTTGAACAGGAAGAGCACCAGCTCTAAGAACGAGGGCAAGGTCTCTCGCCTCTTTCATTGTTTGGTTGAAGTTTCCTGAACCAAGTGTAATTTGAGCGCGCCCACCAGCAATTCTCGTTTGAATATTTGGAGCCGAGTAAACGTTACCATCAAGGATAATCGCCATACGACGACCAATATTCTCACCAGTTACTTTTTCAAAACGATCTGCACCTTGTTTCTTAAAATCAAGTGAAACATAAGGCTCGTTTTTTTGTTGATCGATTAGAACTCTTGCATCAGCAAGATCATCACCAGTAATTCTTGGGTTTAGATCAACGAGATAAGGAATTTTAAGTTCAACTTCATTTGTTGCCTTAGAAACCTTCTTCTCAAAAGCTAAAATATAGTTTTTTGGAAGTTCATCTTTAAGATTTTCGTTAACCTTTTTAATGTAATCAGAAAAGCGGTCACCTTTGTTAAAAACAATCCCTGCATCTTCTGTCTTTTTTAGCCAAGACTGAACTTGCGCCATTGGGATTTGATCATTAACAAGTTTGAACTCGAGTTTGGCCGTACGACCAATAAGTTCTTTTGCTCTATCAATGTCTTTAACACCTGGAAGCTGAACAATGATTCTATCTTTACCTTGAGAAACAATCTCAGGCTCTGTAACACCAAATTCATCAATTCTGTTTCTGATAACTTCAATTGACTTTGTAACAGATTGCTCTTCAATTGTTCTTTTAACATTGTTAGTAAGTGCGATTTGAATCTTTGAAGTGTCTTCACCAGTAATTCTTAGAAGACCATTAAAAAATTCGTGAATCTTATCTTTAGTTTTTTGAACATCACTTGCCGAAGAGATCATAATCTCCATTTTCGGATCAAGTGGGTCAGTTGCATCGATCTCTCCACCTGTAACGATAACACCTGCATCGTCTTTCATTGTGTACTCGATCTTGCGTGCGTAACTTCTTACTTCATCTTTATAGACTTTTTTAAAGTCGATCCCAAGAATCATGTAAAGCCCACCCTGAAGGTCTAGACCTAGGTTGATCTTAGACTTAACAGGATAATTACTCTCCTCATTGAAGTCCATGACTGTTGGAATGACCACGACGATTGACATAACCGTAACCGCGATCAGAAAGATAAAGCGATACCACCAGCTTCTTTTCATTAACATACTCCCTTAAGTTCGAAGCGAATCGAACGTCCGTATTCACGTGTAAATTAAACCACTAAAAAGTATAGTGGATAAGTATACAATAATGCAAGGAAAGGAATAAATAAGGAAAGAAAGGAAAACGCAGGTGGTTAAACTTCACCTGCGTCATTTTTTTGTCGGACTTCTTCACTTGGTTTTTCATTGGCCAAGTTTTCTTTTTGCACTGCGCTTGTTTCGACTGCTTCCTCGTCGTGAATCTTCACAGTCTGCTGTTCTGGCTGACTTTGAGGTGTCGTGTCATTGACATGATTCATGAGATCATCTTTTGCCTTTTGAAACTCTCGTAGTCCCTTACCTAGCCCCTTTGCAAGCTCAGGAAGCTTTTTCGGCCCGATAAAAACAAGGGCAAAAACAAAAATAATCAACAATTCAAACATGCCTATACCAAACATGCGCTCTCCAATTTAGTCGTTCTTCTTTTCTTCGAAGATCGTTTTAGCAAGCCCAGCAATCTGACTTTTCAATACTTTTAATTTTACACCATCTTCAACTTCAAGCGTTACTACTTTTTCAGTCAGCCCATGGATTTTCCCTAGGATACCCGCTTTTGTGTAGATCTCATCACCTTTTTTCAGTTCACCGATAAGCTTTGCTTCTTGTTCAAGCTTCTTTTTCTGTGGACGAAGGATAAGAAAATAAAAAATTACGAAGATGAATACAAGTGGTAGGAACTGCATCATTCCGTTTTGCGCTGCTGGTGCTGCTGCAGCTTCTTGCGCGTTAGCACTAGTCATAAGTAAGGCAAGTAAACTCATAAAATAACCTCTATTTAAAAATTATTAACTCCACTCGTTGGAAGAGTATTTGTTATAAAAGTTCGTATAATATTCGTCAAACTTATCCGCAATGATCGCCTCGCGGGCTTCTTTAACCATATTGAGATAAAAATGAAGATTGTGATAACTAATCATCTGACCCGCGAGATACTCTCCAACATTGAAGAGATGGCGAATATATGAGCGTGAATAGTTCTTACAAACTTTACATTCACATTCTGGATCAGGGGGAAGTGTATCGAATTTAAATTTTTCTTTCTTGATTGAGATTGGTCCATGGCTTGTTAAGAACTGGCCATTGCGAGCATTTCTTGTTGGAAGAACGCAGTCAAACATATCAAGACCCGCGCGAATTCCATTGAGAACATCGAGTGGCTTTCCTACACCCATGAGATAGCGTGGCTTCTCATCTGGCATAGTATGAACAAAGTTATCGAGGAACTCGACCATCTCATCATTTTTTTCACCAACAGAAAGTCCGCCCAAAGCAAACCCAGGAAAATCCATTTCTTTTAGACGCTCCATGCATTCGCTACGAAGATCAAAATGAAGACCACCTTGAATGATTCCAAAGAGACGTTGGTGCTCTTTAAGTTCATAATCTTTACAGCGCTTGGCCCAGCGAAGAGTGAGTTCCATACTCTCTCTAAGTTTTTCTTTCGTTGCCGGAAGCGCAGGGCACTCATCAAAGGCCATGACAATGTCACTACCTAGGGCCTTTTGAATTTCCATCGACTTCTCTGGAGAGATAAGGTGATAAGAACCATCGATATGCGATTGAAACGTCACCCCTTCCTCTGAAAGTTTATTAATGGCCGATAGAGAAAATACTTGGTAGCCACCAGAATCTGTGAGGATTGGTTTATTCCAATTCATAAAACCGTGAAGTCCACCTCCCACTTGTTCAATGAGTTCGTGACCAGGTCTTAAATAGAGATGATAAGTGTTTCCTAGAATGATCTGGGCACCTAGTTCTTCAAGCTCGTGGCCCCACATGCACTTTACAGATGCACGCGTACCAACAGGCATAAAAATAGGTGTTTGAATTTCACCGTGTGCTGTTTTAATAACACCGGCCCTAGCATTTCCACTTTTAGCTACTTCTGTATAATAGGACATATTACCTCAAAATGAGCATTGCATCGCCATAAGAAAAGAATCTGTATTCATTTTCAATGGCAATTTTATAGAGTTCTAAAGTTTTCTCTCTTCCAATAAGCGAACTTACGAGCATGAGAAGAGTTGATTTAGGTAAGTGAAAATTTGTGATGAGTCCATCAATGCTTTTCACATCTTTACCTGGGTGTAAAAAGATATTTGTCTGATAACGCTTATCCGCCTCAAGATCAAAACCTGTACTTTTAAAAGATGACTCGAGAACGCGAAGAGAGGTTGTTCCAACGCAAAAGCGAGGTCTCTTTTGTTCAAGTCTTTCAAGGTTTTGTTGGTCGACAAAATATTGTTCTGTGTGCATGTCGTGATCGAGAACATTTTCAGTCTTAACAGGAGCAAACGTCCCAAGTCCTACGTGTAATGTAACATAGGCCCGATCAATATTTTTTTTCTCTAATTTTGAAAAAACCTCATCGCTAAAGTGAAGCCCGGCCGTAGGAGCGGCAACGCTTCCAACTTCTTTTGCATAGACGGTTTGATAATCTTTTTTATCAAGATCATCAGATTCTCCACCGCGAATATAGGGAGGAATTGGAATTTTTCCATACTCTTCAAGATAGTTTGCAAGAGAGCTTGCTTGAGAGTCGATATTAAAAGAAACCCCAAAGCGCCCCTCTTCAACCCAAGTAATAGTCGCTTGAACATCACCATCGAGAAGATAAGTATCGCCAAGATCTTTCTTGCCACGACTTTTAATTAAGCAAGGATAACTTCCATCGACATCGACAACAGAGAGAACAAAGATCTCGGCCTTTCCACCCGTTGGTTTTTTTCCAACAAGTCGACAGGGAAAAACCTTGGATTGATTAAAAACGATCTGAGCTCCGCTTGGAAGAAACTTATCAAGTTCTAAAAACGATGTGTGGGTAACCGTATCGTCTTTTGCATTGTAGACCAAAAGCTTAGAAGTATGACGATTGGGCGCAGGTCTTGAAGCAATTAGCTCCTCTGGCAAATGATAGTCATAACTTGAAAGTAAAAGGTCTTTAGGATCAATTCCCTCAGGTAACATTCTCGTTCCTCAATGATAGATAAAAGATAAGTTTGTGATTTTCTATAACTAAATCATGATTCTGTCCATGAAAGTCGATCCATTTAGGGAAAAATTCCCAGTGGTGAGAAATCTTATTTATAGCTAGAATAAGTCTATGAAAATATTCAGATTCCTTACGACATTTTGTGTTCTTGTAGCTAGCTCATTCACTCTCGCTCAAACCGGCCCAACAATTTCCCTTGGTCCTGTTGCGCTTGGCGAAAAAAGAATAGAAATCAACCTCAAAAACTTCAAGGTCGTTAAAAAAAAGGGATCAAGGAAAGTAAGAGCAAAAATTATTGAGGACTCCATCCAATGGGTTCGAAGTGAAGATAATCTTCTCATTCCAAGAGCGAGACTGAAAATCCTCATTGAAGGAGATGATGAAATCACACTTGATTATTTAGGCGTAAATATCATACCTGCAAGTTTTAATAAGAAATATAAAGAGAGTGAATTATTCATTAACCTCTTCAATCCAGGAAATATCAAAGTCTATCAGGGAAAAAAGGAAATTGAATCCCTAACGCTCATAACCACAGGTGTTGCCAATCAAAAGATCAAGCATCTCATCGATTATAGTTGTGTAAAACACGATCTTAAAATCGAGGGTCTGGACAATGAGTTTCTCTCCGTTGGTTGTCGAATGGAGAGAACGGGAAAAATTGGCAATGAAAGATCGAGACTTCGCATTAGCTGGACTAACCCTAACCTTTTTGCCCCCAATGGAAACACACCGCCTTTTGTTTCCTTTCTTACTGATAAAAGGCCAATTCAAGTCACTCTTTATGACAAAGATGGTAATAAAAAAATCGTAAAGATTAGTGCCAATATCAACAAGCGCTATAGAAGAATGAAAACGGCCATCGGACTTGGACCCTACGCTTTTAAATCACATAGTGGTGATCGAGACAGGGCCAGTACTGTCGCGCCTGCGGCCATGATTTATTCGCGTTTTGATTTAACGGAGCAAAGTAGCTTGCGTGCTTTTGAAGCTCTCATCTACCGCGAAACAATTTTTAACAATCTTGGGGCCTACTTCGCCTATGATCTTGGAAATGCTTTTGATCATCGCTTAAATTTAACGGCACTCCTAGGAGCTCAGGTGCTCTCTTTTCAATTTGATCAAAGCACTAGCTTCACTAACAAGCTTATCTACCCTCAAGGATTTGAAGTGGTCTATCGCCACGCTTTTAATATGGAAAATTATAATCTCGTATACGGCATGTTTATTTCAACTCAAAGTGAAGAGACCTACGACAATCTATGGCTTCGCTTTGGAAAAGGTTTTTTCTGGGAGCTTAACTACATTCGTTGGGCCAGAGAAAATGAGAGCACGACCACTTGGGGTCTCTCGATTGGTATCCCGACGGCTTCTTTTTTCTAATAAAACGAGAACTTAGAGACTATAAATAGTTCATGTTTTCTATGTTTTGACGTCATATCAAAGAAATTCGGCTAAGAACTTAGAATGAAACGTTTTATCATCGCAACATTTTTCGTTCTCTCACAAAGTATCTTGGCCGTTACCTATAAATCCAATGGCCCTATCGATGGTCTCTCACATATTAAAGATCTTGTGGATTCCAATTGGTCTATTCAAATAAAAAATTACTCATGCTTAGAAGATCGTGCCCTAGATTGGAAAAAAAAGGCCAATCAAATTGTTGAAACAGATTCACTTGATAAATTTCAAACAAGCCCTAGACTGCGCATTTTAGAAGAGGGGATCTTAAAAAATGCTCTCATCAATTACGCTTACTCACGACTTTTCATTGAGCATATGAGCGAAAATGAAACGCCTTATGCCTTCTGGCTCGGTTCGGCCACTTATGGTTCTAGACAAGTTGGTCACGAACTAAGAGATGCCTACTATAAATTGGCAAAGCTTTCCAAGCACGATGGTTTTCCTTACTTAAAAGAATTATTAAAGTCTGAAAAACACATCAAGGGGATTAAGGCCTTTGTCTTTTACTTCAAAGAGTTTAGTTACTATATGGCCACATCCAATCAAGCAATTTACCAAGATATTTTTTGGCAATTTCTTGCAGCGAAATACTGTGGTCCACAATTTGTCAGTCGAATGCTTTTAAACGAGGCCCTAAAAATGAGAAAGAGAAGTGATTATAAAGATCACTACGAAAGAATGGCCCTCGCTTGGAAGAGAATGAGCAGCAAAAATGCCGACACCATTTTAAGAGGTAATCTCGATCTTCTTTGGGATGAACAAAACTTTGTCCTCCAACCACTTCTCTATAACCCGTGGCATGCAAAAATTGTTTCGGCATCAAAATTCTTTAATAGCTTTGCCGTCCCAGGAATTCCTGGAGTTCATGGGGAGCTTCTCGATTTTAATGACTACAGCAAATTACACGATCAAAAAAATAACCTCTCAAATTTCGAATCGAGAATGAAGTGGGTTAGTTATCTTGTAAAAAATCATAAAGACTATTTTGTCGACCAACATAATAAAGGACTTCTTGAAAAACTATTCTACGATGTTCAAGAAGAAAGTTTACTCGTTCTTGGAGACTATCTCTAATGAAGTATTTACTCATATTACTTATAACCATCACTTCCTCTTTTGCTAATCAACAACAAGAGCTAACAATTGATCTAGCGAGACAGTCCCTTAATGAAGCGAAGGCCATCAGTGGCGATGTCGATGATATGGGACAAAGAGCACTCTTTTTGCACTCGCTCTACTTAGATTCCAAAAAGAACTTTCCCTTTGCACTTTCAATCTCTCACCTCACTCTTGGTATTGAGACATCGAGTTATTTGACAGATAAAGCAAAGAGAACTCTCCTCTTTTTCAAAATGAAAGAGATGATGAAAGATTTTAATATGTGGGGAAAAGAGCTTCGCTCACTAAATCGCTTTATGGTCACTCACCTATACTTTGCCTATACTTGGGCAAAGAAACTTCATGCAAATAAATTATCGGTACCTTCAAATAACCCATTTGAAAAAGATGATGAACTCTTTGAAGTCTATCGAAGAACAAGCTATCTCTACTGGGCCTTTGAAGATATGAACTGGGCCATTGAAAATGGAATCACACTTCCAGAGAAAACAATGGATGAGCACTTTGAATTATTTGTCGATTGGGAACATCGTCTCATCATTCAAAACACATTGAAAGAAACCTACACGCAACTTAACTCTCTTTTACAGATGACTTTAAGAAACGTCCCTTCAAGACTAGTAGAAAAATTATTTCTCACTCCCTTAACAGGACTTAGAACAACGATGAACCTTGAGTGTTTCAAAGAAGAGTCGTACCTAAGAACACCCGATTTTCTCGATTATAATGAGAGAATCAAACAGGCCCGAAGCTTCTATCAAAAGATGAAAGAAATCGATTTTGACCCAAATAATGAATGCTACAATGATGAATACTATCTCTCAAAATTTCCAGCACACTTTATCGTAAGGCCCGAGGAATATTTGAGAACATTGAAAATTGAAAAGATGGAATAAAAAAGGCCTCGTTTAAAGAGGCCTTTTTTATAGATAATTTAACAACTCTGTAGCTTTTTTAAGTTCCAAAAACTTTTCTCTTTGCTCACGGGAAGGCTCGACGACTTCATGGGCCCATTGTGCAACACATGGAATATGGACAGCACTTGCTCCTAGCTCAACGACAGGAAGAACATCTGATTTCATCGAATTTCCAATCATGATAAATTCACTTACATCGATGTTGTGGCCATTTAAAATATTTTGGTAGGTCTCAGGATTCTTCTCATTGACGACGTGAACTTCTTCAAAATAATCGCCAAGACCAGAGCGAGCAACCTTACTTTCTTGATCAAGAAGATCACCTTTTGTAATACAAATCACTTTGTAATTCTCTCCAAGTTTTTTGAGAACATCATCTATTCCCTCATACTTGTTGATTGGATAAGAAAGGATTTCCTTACCCATATTAATGATAATCTGAATGTCTTCCCCAGAAATTTTATAATTTGTTAACTCTAGGGCGGTTTCAATCATAGAGAGCATAAAGCCCTTGGCCCCATAGCCAAAGAGATGTAAATTCTTAACTTCATTGGCATAAAGTTCATCTTGAAAATCTCTTTTTTCGATATATTTTTCTAAAATTTGAAAAAACTTTGCTTCTGCACTTCTAAAAAAAGGCTCGTTTACCCAAAGGGTATCGTCAGCATCAAAAGCAACCACTTTAATTTTATTTTTATCTATCATTTTAATTCCTTTTTTAAGCTCGCCAATTAAATCAATAACACGATATTCAGTCATTTCTTGGGTAATATTTACAAAGATTGATATCCATAAATTATTTAATGATATTTTGGATGAATCATCGAATCAGGAAATGACATTGAAAATACAATCTTTTAAACAACTAAACCTTAGAGATTTCTTCTATATCTTGATCTTATCTTCTTTTGGTTTTCAAACAAATAGCTATGCAAAAAACATAGACTACCTTTGCGCATTTTTGAAACATGATTTTAAAGATTCTCAATTTGAGATGAGAGCACGTACAGCAATAACAATCGAAGAAGACCCTTTACTCAAACTAGCACTAGAAGGAGCTTGCGATAAAAGAGAACTCCTTCTAAGCGAAGGCCCTGTTAAGGTTTATAAAACATTAAGTGACTCAGTTGTGCTTGTTACAGGAACTGATCCTTTAAAAGGAACATTTACACCCTTTTATTTAACAAAAGTTCCAAGTTTTACAAGTAAACAAACAATTATCTCATCCAATGGTGATCAACTCGTAACAAGGGTTATGATCCCGACGAAGAAGAATTTAAAAACAACTATTTTAATGAGAACGCCCTACCATCTCGCTTCTCCTAAGCACTATCTAAAAGACTACTTTAGATATGTAGGGCTTGGTTACAATGTGATCATTCAACCCATAGCTGGCTCAGTCCTAAACACAGGAGTGTTTAAGTGGCTTAACTTAGAAAAGGAAGCTAAAGATGCTAGTGCAACAATGGACTGGATAGAAAAGCAATCATGGAGTAACGGTAAAGTGATTCTCATAGGAACATCTTATCCAGGGTCTCTTGCTCTTGCTGGAGCCAGCACCAATCATCCAAGCATCATTGCAACAATAGCCTCCAGCGCGCCGACGAACAAGAATCGTCATAGCCTCTCTAATGGTGGCTCGGTTCTTGGAAAGCTCGCCTATGAGATTGCTGTTAACTCACATATTGCAAACTATGAGAGAGTCTGGCCTTCTCTCTATCGTATAAGTCAAAACTATAACTACAACCAGATTGATCCCTTGCTAAATGAAACGGGATTTTCAAGTTTCAATCTAGATGCAGTGGCCAATGATGAGAAAAATGAAAAAGAACACAGGACCTTCATAGAGAAGATTAAGCAAACAAGTTTTTCAATTGTTCATGCGGGCGGGGCCTTTTCTGATCAAGACAGTCTTGATAGCTATGAAAACTTCAAGGATTTAGAAGATAGAGAAGATAATTATTTTATTCTCCACCCTGATGGGCACTCCGATGTTACTGAGAGATCGCTTCTAAAAAGATTTTCACAAAGAGAACAATCAAAATCATCATTCACAAATATGATGAAAGATCTCATGTACGGAAGAAAGTTTTGCGCGACAACAGCAAGCTTTAATTTTGGCGTCAATCCTTTGGCCTATAATCCACTAACGAAAGAGAATTGTTACGATTCTTCCAAAGACTTCGAGTCTAGTTTTGAAAAAGTAACATTTAAATTTAAGTATTCGCACGATATCCAAAATGGAAATTCCACTATTCAATTTTTTAAAATTAATAGTCACGAGCTTGGAATATTCTTTGGTCCAATAAGAATCGAAGTGAAGCATAAAATAAGAAATGAAAATACTGTTAAAACCACGGATTTCTCTCTCTTATTAAAGCAAAAAAACTTACCACAACAAAGTCTCAACATTGGTAATATCTATATCAATGAAAAAGGCGATCGACAGTCATCTGCGACAAGTAATTTTACATTCTTTTCACATCTAGACCTTGAAAACGAAATGACACTTTATTTAATTAAAAGAGATAATGAAACAAAAGATGCTAAAGAAAAGCTTGAAGTAGAGTCAATTGAATTGACTCTACTTAGAAAGAAAGCTCAAATTAGTAAACTTCTTAATCTAGAAGCATTCTAAAGTTTTCAGTGATACATTTATCAATAAATTGCTCGTACTCCGAGTGTGAAGAAGCAAAGCCTTCTTTATCTGCCCATCTTCTACAACTACTGTCATATCTTGTAACTTCGCAAGTAACAAACTCATCCCATTTATTTAGTTCTTCATTACATTGAATACTCTCGTTTTTAGATTCAAGTTCATAACACCAGTCCCCCCAATTAGGGTTTCCGTTGTTAAAAACAAATTGATTCAAAACCATTTCTAAATCAGTATAAACACCAAGTGGTTTCTCACATTGAGTTTTTGCCATAGTTACATTTAAAGAAAGGAGTAAAGAAAGAGCGATGATTACTTTCATAATAAGTCCCAAGGATAGAGGTTAAACGATGTTTCTTGAGCACTAATTATCATCAAAAATTGTGGAAAGCAAGGGAATGCTCCGTTAGAAAACTGTTAAGTTAGTATGAGAAGGTTCACAAAGAATGAACCTTCCCTATATCCGATGTTCTTACTGACAACGTTCAATTTTAGAGAGTGCACGAGAAAAAGCGTCGTCATAAGAGACGAGGCCAAACTTTGAGGAATCTTCTCCAGCGAAGACTTTCATCATTTTACCGTCCTTGGGATTTCCACTCACAAGCAGTTCGCTCCCCTTAAGAACAGTATCAGTACTACCATTCGTCCTATACTCTACAAGGGCATAAACTTGCGTGCATGAATGTTTTCCATAACCCATGGTTTTAAGGCACCCTGTAGAAATTGTTTTAACTTCAATATTCGCCTCTTCATTCGATTGAACAATATTGTAGTTTTGCTTCACAAGTCGATCCTCAAGTTGGTAGAGACGATTGGATTCACCTTTGGCCGAATTTAAATAGACATTGCAATCACTCGCAAATGAGCTCGCAACGGATAGAAGTGATAGACCAAGTAATAACTTTTTCATAAGTATCTCCACATTGTTTTTATTTGTTCCATTAACAATGTTTTCATATTGCTATCATTAACTAATTTTTTGTTACTAAATGAAAAGATTATAAGAGGTGTTATTATTTAGACACAAAAAGGACAAAAAAAAGGAATCCTATCAGGATTCCTTTTTAACTATTCTTAGAATGTAAGAATGGTGCCCAGAACTGGACTTGAACCAGCAAGCCTTGCGGCACACGGCCCTCAACCGTGCGTGTTTACCAATTTCACCACCTGGGCAGCATGAAATGTAGAAATTAATTTAATGAGGATTCTACAATATGACAAGCTCTTTTTTCAAAAAGCTCTTCTTTTTTTAACTACATACAGCGTAAAGAGATTGTTTTTAGCGTTTATCAATATAGAAATCAAGCTCGCTTAAATAAAAGCGCACACGCTTGGTACTCTCTTCTAAGCGATCTACTTTTTGATTCATTCTCTCAAAAAGGCCTAAACTTTGATTGTCATTATATGAATCAACAAGGGCCTTCGCCTCATCGAGAGCTCGCGCTTCAAGTTGCTCATCTTCATAGTAGTCAACAAAGTCTTCGTCTTCATACTCAGAAAATTCGTTTAAAAGATCATTGAGAGGGTCATCGAGGACCTCCTCTGGATCAGGCGCATAATTTTTAGCAGCAGGGAACATGACGAGATTCTCATCAGTGCTTGAATCCAACAATTTTTCTAAGTCTTTCATTTCCGTCCAATAAGTTAATAAAGTTTCTTCTCATGGATTTAAAGTATCCACGCTAGTTAATGCACAGGACATGCCAACATAAGTTGTCCTAAGCTGCTAATATTTAGTTTTCTTAACAAGCTAAGATTGTCTTAAATTGTGACATCGTCTAGGAATCATACAAAAAAAAGATCAATGAATTCCACCACTTGTGATGTATTTTTTCTAGACACCCCTATAATTCTTTCCCACTTTTAAGGCGTTTTTTTACAGGAGATAATAAATGAGGAGGCTTTTATGGAACAAATCAGTTGCATGAAATGTAAGTACTACAAATCAACCTATGACCCGCGTAGCCCAAGAGGGTGTCGCTTTTATGGCTTTGAAACGGCCAGTATTCCTTCGATGGTCATTAAGCGTGAAACAGGTAGCGAGTGCATGGCCTACGAAAAACGAGCGAATGCTAGAGAGAAGAAAAAAGAGCTCGATCTTAACGATCCTAAACTATGGTAGTTCTTTGTTCATCTCAAAGTAGCTAGGCCCTTTTGATTCAATCATTGCCCCACCCAGACAGACCTCTTGGCCTTCAATTGTCTGGTAGAAAACAATACTCTGTCTGATGGCCACCCCTCTTTGAGGTACGTCAAATTCAACTTTAACTTTATTGCCATCAAATTCAGTAATCACACAATCTTGGTCTTTTTGGCGATAGCGAACCTTAGCTTTACAGCGATAAGGAAGCTCTAAATTGAAGCTCTCACTAACGAGAGAGATTTCATCAGCATAGAGATAGTCACAATAAAGGGCCGGATGTTGATCACCTCTTTCAACGATAACCACATTGCGCTCCATATCCTTGTCAACAACATACCAAGGCTCACCAGGACCACCAAGGCCTAGCCCTTTTCTTTGGCCAATTGTATAGTAGACAGAACCTGTGTGCTTGCCTACAACCTCACCAGCGAGTGTTTCAAAGTTCCCTTCCTTCATTTGAACATATTGAGAGAGGAAGTTTTTAAAATTTCTCTCACCAATGAAACAAATCCCAGTGCTATCTTTTTTATCATGAGTGATAAGATCATACTTTTTAGCAATTTCTCTAACTTCTGGCTTTGGAATATGACCAATGGGAAAGAGAACCTTATCAAGTTTAGATTTCATCATTGTATAGAGAAAGTAGGTCTGATCTTTATTATCATCATTCCCTTTCACTAGGCGGTTTTCACCATCGAGAAAGAGGTTTTGACAATAGTGTCCCGTTGCTAAGTAATCAGCGCCAAGCTCAATGGCCTTCTCTAAAAAGACCTTAAACTTGATTTCACGGTTACACAGAATATCGGGATTTGGTGTCATTCCCGCTTTGTATTCTTCAACAAAGTGCTTGAAGACATTATCGCGATACTCTTTTACAAAATCGATGGAATAATAGGGAATATCGAGCTTCTCGCACACTTTAACGACGTCTGCGAATTCTTTAGACGATTGGCAAACGCCAAACTCATCTTTTTCTTCCCAGTTTTTCATAAACATTCCAATCACATTGTAGCCCTGCTCTTTTAAAACAGCAGCACTGGCCGAGGAATCAACCCCCCCAGACATTCCAACAATGACAGTAATTTCTTCGTTTTTTCTTTGATCGTGTATTCTCGCCATGGCCTATAAATACACTAGAATAGGCCTTTGGCGCAATCAATTAGTTGATTTCATGAACAATCTTTACTTAAGCTCCATGGCCCAAGAAATGACAGAACCACTGAGATAGAGAAAAGAATGATAGAAGCTTTTGAAATTAATCGTTTCAACAAAATCATTTGATGTATGATGATTTTTACTATTGTAATCACTCTCCCAGTTTTGGGTGAAAGTCACGGCTGGATACCCATTTTCCCAAAAAGGAAGATGATCACCTGTATTGAAATTATTGCCAACGTATTCAAAGTCGATGTGACTAGACATTTTCTTTCCAGCAACGTTTAGCATATCAAAAAGAGCTTTATCGTGCGAAGAGGGCCCACCCATCCCCTTTCTTCCATAGGCCTTGAAATTTCCATACTTTTTTTCTTTATCTTCATTTTTAGTATCGTGGCCGAGCATGAGAACATTGACCATACCATTGAAATTTTCTTCTTTAAGAGGTGTTTCGTATTTTTTTAAATAGGCCCTGGCCCCTAGAAAATCGAATTCCTGAAAATCAAAGAAGACAATACGAATTGTTTTTTGAATCTCAACTTGCGAGAGAAGTTCAATCATTTGTAAAAGAGCTGAAACTCCTGTGCCATTATTATCTGCACCTGGTTGTCGTCCTTTATTATTAACAACCATATTCTTCTTATCAAATATCACTGTGTCATAATGGGCACCAAGAAGAAGAACTTCATTTGGATACTTAGAACCTTTCTTTTCCCAAATAACGTTCTTTCCCTTTATTCCCTTAAATGAATCCAACCTCTTGATCATATTCTTCGTGAAAGAATCCCATCGTTGATAAATCTTATCACCTGGTTGAAACTTGCCAACGATTTCATTTTGAAACTCTTGAAGATAACTCTTTTTCGCTCTTTCCAAGTCTGGTTCAAATTCATCGACTATGACAAGGCCCTTAGAGTTTGGATCTTTTCTTTTAATTTCTTCTACTAGCCATGAAGCGACTTTTTCATGACTGGCCGTTCCCACCATACGAGAAGGTCTGTTATTTTTAATAAAATCGCGAAGTGTTTTAATGAGATCATCTTCTTTTACTTTAGTAACAATACTTTTTACGCGATAAACAGATGTTGGGTTTTTCTCTCTCTTTTTGAGATTCACAGCAAGTGTTTGCATCGTAAAAAGTAAAATAATTGCACTAAAACAAAACTTCATTATAACCTCATTTGAAAAATATCGATGAGTGGCTTTTTCAAAACATCTTCTTCTTCCTTAGTAAAAGGAAGCTGTCTATATTCAGCATTTTCGTAGTATCCATAACTCTTAACGACACCTGAGCCAATAACCTTAGCCCCGACTCCTTTGCGATTATAAAAGGCCACACGAGTACCAGGAGAGAGTACCCCCTCCTTTTCACCCTTTAAATCAACGAGTGCAAAGTCATTATTTTTAAAATACAAACAGCAACTTTCAATCTCTTTTGAATTTGAAATTTTATAATAACAATTGATAGGCACAGAGCGATCGAGAGCTTCTTCACAAATAAAATGAGAAATATAGAGGTGACTATGTTTTAATTTATCTTCTCTACCAAGTAGAATAGAACCATTAGAAGGAACCACGCGAACAACGACCATATTCTTATCGAGCGGTTGACTCATTTTGAAATTCAAGCGCGTCGTCTGTCCTACATAGAAATCACTATGAGATTCGTGATCACCAAGAGTTCGCCCATCATACTGGCTGTAAACGACACCCTCTTTAATCATTGTATGAGGAGCTCTCTCTTTAATCAGATCGAGAATTTTATCTTTGATATCAAAATCTCTACGCGCTCTTTTAAGTTCTTTGTAATCTCTATCGACGTTAATACCAACCAAATCATAAATACGTTGAGTCTCCTCACGTCTTAAATCACTTAGAGGAAAGAGAAGATGATCATAATAAGAATCTGGTAAAGTTGCGACGCCAAAACTTTCATCATTATTTAAGTCATTAGAACTTAGAAGATGATGTTCGCCAGTGATTTGGTTTTTGTAGAGTTTAGCAAAATGTCCTGTGGCCACGAAGTCCGCTTTAAGTGCGCCTTTTTTTTCCATTAATTTACTAACAATGAGCTTGTTATAATCAGGCCTTGCATCATAGCGACGCCCCTGCAATCTCGCAGCAACCAGGGGGTCAATCACCTGGTCGAGAAATTCCCCATAGCCTTCAGTGGCATAGTAAGGGATTTCAAGTTGATCACAATAAGATTTAATAAGATCTAAATCACTAGGGAGCCACTCTTCAAAGATTTCGTTTTCAATTTCATTGCGTGAACGCAGCGAAACAGTAACGCCAATACATTTGTGACCTTGTTTTTTTAACAAATAGGCCGCAACTAACGATTCAATTTTTCCATCCATTCCAATGATGACAGTGGCCAAAACAACCTCCTAGTTTTGCCCTTATCCCATTATATCTCGACATAACCTCCTGAAATAGTTGGGGAATAATCTTCTAATCTAAGGCCCAAACAACAAATAACCGATAATTTTACTATGAATTACGCTCACAAATTTAAAATTGAAACTATGACCAGCCAAGATATTGTCCTCTTTGTTCCTAAAAAGAGAGAAACTCAATATCTAAACGAGGCCATGCGTGCTTTGAAATCTCTAAGAGTTAAAAACTACTTTGTCTTTGCTCATATCGGATCTCAACAGTCGTTTATTCAAAATATGGATCTTCTCTCGCAAATTACACTGGAGACAAATAATAACGTACTAAATCAAAAAAATGAGACTATGCTAGAAGACCTGGCCGTAAGACTAGAGACGAGGCCAGCTCTCAAATCTCTCTTTCACGCCATTGGGCCTGTACAAAAGAAAGTGAGCGAATGCTCCTCTAAAGAACTGCTCATTGCTTCTATGGTAAAAGGGCTTCTCTCTGAAGCACCACTAGTAATTGTTGAATGTATTGATGAACATGCAGATCCTTTTTTAAAAGCTCTTTTTAAAAAGGCCATTCTCGAAAAGAATGAAAAAGATAAAACAAACTTTCTTATTCTGACTCATGATGCCCACTACTGGAGTGAGTTATGTGACAAGAGCATTACTTATAATGAAGATCTAAGCTATTCACTTAATAACTTAGAAGAGAGAAAAACTAAAAACACTTCACTCACAGTGCACAATAATAAAATAACACCACTAGACAATCCCCTTAGTCTCGTCCAGAGCTTAGAGGCCATGAAAAAAATCTCTTAAACAATTCTACACATCGCACTATCCCCTGATATTAATTGACATAATCAGTTGCGTAAATTCATAATCATAAGGGTCATATTAACAAATCACACCAACAAAGAGATCACCCCCTTATGGTCAAGAAATTGAACTTTATCGATATTTTTTCTGGAGCAGGTGGCCTGTCTTGTGGACTTGAACAAGCTGGTCTTAAATGTGTTCTTGGCGTCGATGCAAACAAGCATGCCATGGAAACTTTTGCTCTTAACCATAAACATGCCAACGTCTATTGCGGAGATATCAAAAAGCTTACAAAAAATAAGCTCTTTGATCTTATCGATAATAAAGAAGTACACGTCGTCGTTGGAGGGCCTCCATGCCAAGGATTTTCTACTGTTGGCCTTGGTGATCCAAAAGATACAAGAAACACACTCTTTAAAGAGTTCGTTCGCATCGTAAGAGAAACCAATCCTTACTACGTTGTCATTGAAAACGTAACAGGACTACTTGCTAAGAAAAATGAGAAAACGCTAAGAGCGATCTTCCAGCAATTTCATAAATTAGGTTACAACCTTGATGTTCGCGTTATGTCTGCTGAGCAATATGGTGTTCCTGAAAAAAGAAGAAGAACGATTATTATTGGTTCACGCCTAAATACTGAGATCGATTTTCCAAAGAAGACTCACGATACAATCATCGCAAAAACTTTTAGACCGGCCATAACTGTTGGTGATGCTCTTAAAGACATCGCAACAAAAAAAGGCGAGATCATTAACCACGATCTCGAACTTGCTGAGTTAAAGTCAAAACTCGATAAGAAAAGACTAAAAAGAATCCCAGATGGTGCAGGAATTCGTTACGAAAAAGACGAAAAGAAATACTTCACTCCATCACTAAAGCTTGGTGTTGATTGGAAAACTCTTCCAGAGAATCGTTTCCGCCAAACAAAGTACCAAAGACTGAACTCAAAGGCCCCAAGCCCTACAATCATGACTCACCGTCATAGTTACTTCCATCCAACTGAGCACCGCTACCTTACTCAAAGAGAAGCAGCTCGCTTACAAAGCTTTCCAAATGACTTTGTCTTTGCGGGACCAATCTCTGCCCAGTGGCGCCAAATTGGAAATGCCGTACCTCCAGAGATGGCCAAGTGTATTGGAAAAAGTCTTGTTAAAATGTACAAACAATCTTTGAAGAAAAAAGATTTGGTTACCGATAATAAAAGAAAAACTGTCAACCAAACAATTAGGAGTGTTCGTGAGAAGGCCTTTGTCTATCGCACTTAAATTTATCTCTCTAACGGCTGTTGTCATCACTCTTAGTGCTTGTTCAACAACATCGACAAAAAATAGCTGTATCGTCAATCGTGCGGCCTTTGACATGGGTTCAGGCTCAACGAAGATGGTCGTAGCAAGAGTGAATAAATGTGATCTAAAAATCGAAAACCTACTTTTAGAGGCCCAAAGACCGATTGGCTTCAAGCAGGATCTTATCGATTCAAAAGACAATAAGTTTTCAAACAAGATTATCTCTGCCGCTACAAATTCACTCATGGAATTAAAAGCGAAGGCCCAATCACTTGGTGCCACAGAGTTTTCGGCCATGGCCACATCGGCCTTTAGAACGGCCAATAACGGTAAAGAAGTCCTCAATCTTTTGGCAAAAAGAACGGGAATGAATCTCAAAATTATTAATCAAACAACAGAAGCTCGTCTTGGATACTTAGGTGCGAAAAACCTTATCCTCGATAAGAGACCATTTATTGTTTGGGATATTGGTGGAGGTTCTATGCAACTTTCACACAGAGACGAAAAAGGAGTGTGGACACACTACCTTGGAAAGATTGCTTCAGTTTCTTTTAAAGACCAAGTACTAAAGAAGCTTTTCAAAAAGAATAACCGCTCACCTAACCCACTTGGAAAAAGACGGGCCCTTAAGGCCATTGATCTTTCTAGAAAAGCGGCCGAAAAAGTTCCAGCTTTTTTCAAAGACCTTAAGAATTACAACATCTATGGTATTGGTGGTGTACACTACTTTTCTGTTAGAAAACAAACGGGCATCAAGACAAAGACTTATCAGCAAAACGATGTTTACACGACTCTTTTAAAGAGATCAAAATTAAATGATCGCCAAATTGGTGGCCCATATGCGCAAACTGATGTTACAAACCTTGCTCTTGTCTTAGGACATATGCAAAAAATGAATATTGCTAAAGTTAAAACACTTAAAGTGAATATGGCCCACGGACTACTCTTGCATAATCAAAGCTGGTAAAAAGAAAAAATTAAATACAGTATCGACAAGGCCAAATTGCTTTCGAGTCATTGGGCCTTTTTTTATGAACAAAATTGAACATCCGTTGACGCAAAAAGTTTCTCTTTCATAAAATCTCGCCTAAAGGAGATTTTATGAAAAAGATTATTTTACTAGCAACATTACTTTTTACAAGTGTCCACTCTCAAGCAAAACCCCATTGTGAAAATGAAGTTCATCACCTAGAAAAGGTCAAAGAGGCCCTTCTTCTCTACAAGAGCGAAACGAAGAGCTTTACAGATGAACTCGACCACGAGCTTCAAGGAACTTATGCTGTCTTAAAAACGTGGGAAGGTAAACGCCTCTACATAAAAGAGAATGGCTTCAGCGTCATGGGAGTTTTTGTAAAGCAGGTTGAAGATAAGCACACAGAACTCGACTATAAACTGAGAGAAAACTTAGATAAGATGGATTTCATTCTTTCTCTACTTAAGGAATGCCTAGAAGTTGAGCTTTAAATTAAATACAAAAAAGGCCGAGTATACTCTCGGCCTTTTACACACATACACACATTTACACAAAACTAAGTTTTATAGAAAGCTCTTCAGCCCTGTTCTTGTTGTTTGAGGTCCTGGAATTACTTCAATTGTTCCAGGGAATGATCCATCGATATGATCAAGGAGTAACCATCCCTTATCATCTTCGCTAAGCTCAGGGTTTTCAATCATATGACCCCAGTTCTTGATTAGAAATTCATCAGGAGACTGTTGCCCTACAAAACCTGCTGCGAGAAGTAGAGTTGATTCATCTTTAAGCTTATTTTCAATTTCTTTGTACTTATTCACTCCTCTAAGGACTTTAATGAATTGTACTGTACTTGCATCATAAGCATCTCTCATGATTGAAGTGTCATTTGTAAATTCTTGCATATAGTACCAGTCTTCTGAGATTTCTTCTTTTCTCGAATCGGCACAAATATAAGCATCCATTTCAACTTTCTTTGGCTTATCAGCAGGAATCCATGCGGCATGATTATGTACATGACGAGCATTTCTATCACGATACTGCTTACCCATAACAATTAAACAGTTCGAAAATTGTCCTTCTAGAGCAAGGTTGAATCTTTCAACACCCATGTTATGAAAAGTTGAAATATCATGTCCATTACCTTGACTCTCTACATCGTTCCAAGACTTACCCATACCAAAATCAAAGAGTCTAAGACCAACTGATAGGAACTTTAGAGGATCA
The DNA here is from genome assembly GCF_028649655.1 of Halobacteriovorax sp. GB3. Lineage (NCBI taxonomy): Bacteria > Pseudomonadati > Bdellovibrionota > Bacteriovoracia > Bacteriovoracales > Halobacteriovoraceae > Halobacteriovorax > Halobacteriovorax sp. GB3. The sequence continues at coordinate 72,703 of NZ_JAQSLN010000003.1, read as the reverse complement.
AGCTTTGTTGCGATATCAAAAGCTGGTACTCTAAGGTTCTTCCAAAGGGACTCTTGGTGCCCTTCATAAAGCTGGTAACGAGCACCCATTGAGAAACCAAAACCAGTGGCCCAATCAGGTGTTGCTTTAGTAATTTTATCAACGTGCTTGTACTTCTTAATCGCAAAGTAACGATAGAAGTCCTTCATACACTCTTTATAATCTCCGTTTCTAAAAAGCTTTGTTAATTCAGTATGATACTTTGGAAGATGAAAGTTGAAGGCAACTTTACAAAGCTTATCTTTAAACTCTTCAGTTACAAAGTCGATATTCATTTGCGAGTTGATATCTTCATTTGTAAAGTTCATCTTATAAGTTTCATTGTATTGCTTTACAGACATTGCCTTTAAGTCTGGCAGAGTCTTATTAAGGTGACCAATGAAGATGTCTTTAGCACTTCTTTTAAATGGATTATCAAAAGTTCTCTTATCCGTAAGTTCATTAATATTCTCGAAAAGAAACTCAATGTATCTCTTAAAAGCAATCTGCTCTTTATTGAATTGTCCATCCGCTTTATTAATCTGATCGATCTCAAAATTGTTATCAGTATTTTTCCCTAGAAGAATATTTTTCTTCCAAGCTTCAATATCTTTTTCGGAAACCATATTTCCATAGTTATTGGCCGTATTAGTGTTATTCTTTTCTCTTACAGTGATTCCCGCTTGAGAAGCATCCATATTAAGATCTTCAGACTTAAAGACGTTTGTCTTAATCCATGGAATTTTCGCTTTAAAGAAACCTGTTACAACAGCTTCATCAAGTCCGATATCTTCTAGTGGCTCAAGCTTGAAAACTGAAACAGTTCTCATTGCTAATTTTGGAAGATCAGTGTGCTTAATCTGTAGTGAGATAAGATCGTTGATAATTCCATTTTTTACTTCAACTGTTTTTTGTGCACCAGTAATGAAAGTAAAGTCATTATAGTTTTCAGCTGTTATAGGAATATCTGTTCCCTTTGGAGCAAGTACCATGAAGCTTAATTTGAACTTACCATCGTTAAGAGGAAGATACTTCGCAGTCTTTCCAAAACGGTGACCTTTATAAACTCTTGGGTTTAGTACGACTTGGTAAGAACGAGAAATCGTAAGACCAAGGTAATCATTAACTCTAAAGTTATCGTTATCATTTCCAATAAGGATGTACATCACTCCATCAATTTGGATTTGATTTTTTAAAGGGATTGGATTTTGCTTAATTTCTCCGTATCCATACTCTGGATCAGTATCCACAGCAAAAATTGTTCTCTCAGGCTCCCATGGGTTAAGAGCAACATTACGTCCAACGCTCTCACCTTCAAGAATACCGTCTAAAACTTTTACACTAAACTGGTAAGGGATCCACTTTGAGTAGCTATACTGCTCATAAGTAGAATCAAATACACCTTGAAAACAACCTTCACGTGTTGTTCTTGTTTGTTTCTTATGAACTTTTCCAGTTCTTGGGTCTTTGATTTCAATTTCAATATTTGTCTTTCTAAGTCTTTTTCCTGATGTATAAGAAGAAATACATGAGTGATACTCAGTTGAATATGACCAGTATTTCACATCACTTCTTTTAATTTGAGTATCAGCATCAGCGAAAAGCTCAATTCTCTCAAGAACAAGCTCACTGTCCGTTTTATAACTTGTAAGTGACTTTTCTTCTTTTTTAATCAGACAACCTTTCGATTTTTTCTGATCAGAGAAAGTATTGCTTAGAGAGTCAATCGAGTATGCTGCTGTTGCTTGCATATTTTGACCATCAATCTTAATTGTTTCGTTATATACCTTACAATTGTCTTTATTTTTATAGTCGATTTCTACAACTTTATCCCAAGCAACACAGCCACCAACGTCAGTGTACTTAACTGTTCCGTCACCAAGAACGACTTTTCTATTAGAGAGATCTTTAACTTTAAGGCCATCTTCAAGACATGCTTGAACTGTGTATTGCCTTGCCGTTGTAATCGCATCAATACTCTCTTCTTCACGAATATCAGTCGTACTTAAAACCTTAAGCGTTTTAAGCTGAAGACGAGACTCTTCTTTGGCTGCTTCTTTCGTTCCATCTACCTGTGCCGAACAACCAGCGAGAATCGCTGCCATGGCCATAACGAGGTGGTACTTCTTAGAAAAGGTCATAGAATTTCCTTAGTGTGATGTGTAAAATTTGATCGTTTGCTTGTGTGTCGTTTTTTTCAAGAACTTTGTTTGTAACAACGTTCGTTCTTACTTCAAAGTTATTGGCAAGGTCTTTATATGTGTAGAAAAGCCTTGCACCTTTTTTGTTGTTGTGTCCGTAGTATTTATTATTGTAGTAAGCAACAGAGGCATCTGATTCAACTTCAAAATTCTCTGCTCCAAGAATGTGCATTGATGAACCGTAATAGTAATTACCTGTTAACCCTACAACTGTTCCTTTATTCGCCCCAGTTGGAGCTTCAGTATTTTCTACTTGAGCAAAATAAGCTCCAAAAGCAAAATCTCTGAATGTTAGGGCCGCATCAGCATAGTAGCTCCACCCTTGGTAGTTATAAGTAAAATTTGTTCCTGTCTCACGTACACCTGAAATTGTGTTTCCATTAAATAGTGAGCTATAGGCAACTTCATTTGATAATTTATCGTAGGCAAAATGACCAAGACCAAGCTTCATCTTAAAGCTTTCATACTTGGCAAGAGCTTGGATCGACTCTTGAAAATAAGATGGTGATCCCTCTTCTACTTTGTCTACACGATCAGAAAAGTTATTTGTATTTGGCGAAGCTTGAAGAGCTTGTAATCTTACACCAAAGTGCTTTCCTTCTAATGTATATGTTTCTCTAAGTCCTAGGATTGAACCAGAGATGAGTAATTGATTAACCGCTGTGTGATCATTACTTAATGAACCAGCTTCAAGAGTAAGTGATTTTAATCCATCGTAAACAAGTGATCCCTCTTTAAGAATGAAAGAGTTCTTAGCGCGAAATTCATTATTATTATAGAGAGAGTCTGTTGAACCTGATTCCGCTTCAAAGGCAACATTGAATTTTAATTTTAAATTAGGATAGAATGCGTGATGCCCGCTTGCTCCGGCATATAGGCCTTGTTTCTTGGCCTTATTAACATCACTATTTTGTGAAACAGCAAAAAAGCCTACACTCGCTTTCACCTTCGTGTCGCGCTCATTCTCTATAACCTTGTTGAAGCTCGAAAGACTAAAGTCATCTGCCGATACTTGTAAGGTCGTTAATAATGATAGTGCTAAAAGCTTTTTCATAATTTCCCCAAAATGTTGATTCGATATATATTAAGCAAGAGTTATGCCAAAGAATAAAGACAGCTAGGGTCACTATACCCCTGTAATTACACAGTAAAAAAGCACTGTTTACGAAATGGACTCACAAGGAACTAACAGGTGTTTAAATGTTTGACAGTTTGCGGGTAGGACCATTAAGATGCAATTTTTCCCAAGCAAGAACTCAATAAAATTAACATCTTAATTATTCTAATTTAGAGGGAATATTAACGTCCCAATGAGCGTATAAAATCGAGATAATTATTCTCTCTCTTAAAAGATAGAATTGAAATTTCAACAAAGACCCAAGAGATGAGAAAGGGAACGAAAAAGGAAATACCTACCCCTCTGCCCGTCATGGCCACAGGAATCTTTCGATCGACAAAAACATCTGGCATGATTTCTGGTCCAAATTGATCGAAGAGCTCCAGAAAAATAATTGCTCCACCAAGGCCAGCGACAATTGCGCAAAAACTAATAAAATGGATCGCCTTTGACGTTGAACGATAAATCGTTCTCTTTGAGGCCCCTTGAATCCAAAAACTCGCAAGATCGAGCTTAATGTGACCAAAGAAAATCATAAGACCACTGGTGATACAAAGTGAAACGAGTAGAGTCATTCCAATAAAGAGAAAGATCATCACGGCATTTTCTAGATTAAGTGCCCATACTAAGTTCTGATTTTTTTCTTCCCAAGTTTGCAGGTAGGCCTTTTCTTTGAACTCTTTTTCAATACTCTCTTTTAAAGAACGGTAATTATACTCTCCAAACAAACGAAAAGTATTGACGACATCCTTTTTAATAAGGTTTTGAATGAGCGAGAGTCTCGTCCAAACGTGGGCAGCATCAACTTCAGGATCATCGGTAATGATTCTCTCCTGTACTTGAGTTTGTGCCATACGTGGAATTTCACCAAAAAATGTATCAGTATGAGAAGGTGAAATTAGTTGAAACTCACTCCCCTCACGAAGTCTTAACTTATAGGAGAGCTCACTTGGGACAAGCGTCCCTTCGAAATCTCTCTCTCCAAGAAAACTCTGGCGGTAAGAATCATCAGAAATTCCATGTACAATAACCGGAGCAAGATAGCCTCCATGTTGCAAAAGAAGCTCAATGACATACTCACGACTAATGTCGACCCCCTTATTGCTTAAGGGCATGATAAGCTCATTTAAGCGCCTTATAGCATCACGGTTCGTTGTAGTGACATGGACAGTGGCATGGCCAAAAATCGCTTTAGAACGACTAATACGATTTCTTTGAAGACCACCCATTGTTGATTGTAAGACCAACAGGGCGAAGCTAGAAAGAAACAGGCCAGTGATTGCTAAGATAAGCAATCGCTGGCGTGTTCTAGCATTGAAAATATGAGAAACGAAGTATCGTTGAAAGTGAGAAAACATTAATTCATTTCGTAGAATTTCTTTTTCTCAGCTGCAAGTTTCTTTAATAGATCACTTGCACCATAACGATCTTTATCTACTGATTCAGCGTATTTCGCTAGCGCTTCTACGATACGATCAAGACCTTCACTATCTGCATAGCGAAGTAGCCCACCTCTAAATGGAGGGAAACCAATACCAAAGATTAGACCTAAATCAACATCATCTGCCGACTGAACGATCCCATCTTCTAAGACAGTTGAAGCTTCATTGATCATTGGAAGAAAAATTCTCATTTGAATTTCAGTTTCACTCATCTTCTTTGATGCCTTTGGAAGAAGCGCCATGGCCTCATCATTGAAACCGTCTTCTTTTCCCTTCTCATCGTAGTTATAGAAACCTTTATTTGTTTTTCTACCTAGAAGACCTTTTTCTACAAGAGTCTTAGAAACACCACTTGATTTGGCACGCTCTCCAAGACCATCGTAAATAATTTTTGCAACTTTTTCACCAACATCGATTCCAACTTCATCGAGTAGACGACATGGACCCATTGGCATACCAAAGTTGAGACATGCATCTTCGATATCTTTGATTGAAACACCTTCTTCAAGAAGAAAACCTGCTTCATTCATATAAGGCATAAGGATTCTGTTAACGAGAAAACCTGGGCCATCTTTAACAATAACAGGTGTTTTCTTTGATTTTAAAACCCAATTATAGAGTGACTCTAAAGTCTCAGGAGCAACTTTGTCGTGAGTGATAATCTCAACAAGTGGCATTCTGTGAACAGGGTTAAAAAAGTGAAGACCTGCAAAGCGCTCTGGCTTTTCTAGAGCAGAGGCCATTTCTTGCACTGAAAGAGAAGATGTATTTGAAGTTAAAAGAGCATCATCTCTCATGTACTTTTCAGTCTCAGCAAAGACTTTCTTTTTGATATCCATGTTTTCAACGATGGCCTCAATAAGAAGATCAATCTTATTAAATCCACGATAATCAGTTTGTGGACAAATAGATCTTTGCTTTCTTTCAAAATCATCAAAGCTCATTTTCTTTCTCTTAACAGCTCCCATAAAATTTGAAGAAGACTGCTTAAGTCCAAGCTCAAGAGCATCGACATTGAGATCTTTCATGATTGGTGCCATATTACTTTGGGCCATGAGCCAAGCAATACCACCACCCATTGTACCTGCACCAAGAACACCACCACGTGATAGTTTAGGAACATCGGCACTCGACTCTGGACCAGAGTATTTTTTTACTTTTTCAGTCATAAAGAAAATATGCTGAAGGTTTTTAGATTGTTCTCCAACACAAAGCTCACCAAACGCTTGGGCCTCACTAGCAAGGTAGCTCGATCTTCCCTTCATCATTCCCGCTTCCATAACATCGAGAATTTTAAGAGGTGCTTGGTAAAAACCTTTTGTCTTTTTTAAAACATTTTCACGCGCCTTTTGAAAAATAATTTTCTTTGAAAGAAAATTATCAGAGGCCATTGATTCAAGTGATTCTTTTAAACCACCTTTTTTTGCTTTCTTAACAAAGTGCTTTGAGGCTTGCTCAACAAGTCTCTCCTTTGGATAAACTTCATCGACAAGACCAAGTCTCTTGGCCTTTTTACCATTAACTGTTCGACCAGAAAGAATTAGATCGAGGGCCTTTGGAAGACCAATCTTCTTAGGCATACGATATGTTCCACCAAAACCAGGAATAAGTCCCAACTTCACTTCAGGAAGTCCCATCATCGTTCCCTTAGCATCTGATGCGATCACAGAATTACAGGCAAGGATAAACTCAGTTCCCCCACCAAGACAAATTCCATTAACACAAGCAACAGTAGGAATTGAAAGGTCCTCTAGACGGTTGTAAATATTTTGTCCTTGCTCAGCTCCATAGGCCCCATCACTTTCAGTTTTCATTCCAGCAATAAGGTTGATATCGGCACCAGCAAGAAAGCAGCGATCTTTATGAGAAAAGAAAATCGCCCCATCAAGGTCTTTCTTTTTTGCGTGTAGCTCTTCGATAATATCGCGAAGCTCACCCATTGACTCCTCATCAAGAGTTGTCATTGATTTATCACAGTTATAACCAAAGCCGATTAAGGCCTTTCTATCTTCAATTTCAAAACTAATTCTTTTATAACTCATATCAGTCTTCCCTTACTTAACGAGGTTCTCAATAATGATGGCACCACCTTGACCACCACCAATACAAAGTGAAGCTACACCAAATCCGGCCTTTCTCTTTTTAAGCTCATGAGCAAGAGTTACCACAAGACGAGATCCCGTTGAACCGACAGGGTGTCCAAGAGCAATTGCTCCACCATTAACATTAAGCTTCTCATCTGGAATCTCTCCCCAAAGAGTGTCAATTCCAAATTTGTCAGCAACAGCTCTATCAGTCATTCCCTTTCTAACGGCAATGATCTGGGCCGCGAAGGCTTCGTTAATTTCAACTAAGTCCATTTGATCAAGAGTCATGTTCGCTCTTTTAAAAACTCCATCCATTGCATGAAGTGGCCCCATTCCCATTCTCTCAGGCTCTAAACCATGGAAGTGGTAATCGACAACTCTTGCCATTGGAGTGAGGTTGTATTTTTTAAGTGCTTCCTCAGAAACAAAGAGAAGTGCTGAACCACCATCAGTAATCGGACAAGCATTCCCAACAGTCACTGTTCCCGATTTTTTCTCAAAATAAGGTCTCATCTTAGCAAGCCCTTCAATCGTCGAGTTCTCTCTCGGTCCACTATCGCGAGTAAGTAGCTTTGAGAGTTTGTGACCGTAAGCAAGAGGAACGATCTCATCGTCAAAACGACCTTCGTTCATGGCCTTAATTGCTTTATGGTGAGAGTTATTCGCATACTCATCTTGTTGCGCTCTTGTGATACCGAGCTCTCTTGCAAGAAGTTCAGCAGTTTGCCCCATATTTAAACCACAAAAAGGATCTGTTAGCCCCTGCTCAATGGCCACGATTGGCGAAAGAAATGGAGGTCTAAAAGTCGAGATGGCCTTAAGCTTATCGCTTACTGTTCTAGCTTTCATGATTTTAACAAAAAGCTCTGTCATCTCTTTTGAGTATATGAGAGGCATATTGGACATCGACTCAACACCACCGGCTACGATGATATCACTGCGTCCACTTGCAACCTTTAAAAAGGCTTGGCTTACGGCCTCAAGACCAGAAGCGCAGTTTCTATGAACAGAATAGCCACTAGTTTTCTTGTGAAGTCCAGCTTCAAGGGCGATTACCCTTCCAATATTTGGATATTTTGCAGGAGTCCCTGTGTTTCCAAAGATAACTTCATCAATTTGGTCAAGCGGGATATCAGTATTGTCCATCATATTGCGGACGAGGTAAGCCCCAAGAAATGGTGCTTGTACATCCTTCAAGTCAGTTCCGGCCTTGGCCTGAGGCGTACGCACGGCTTCGACTATGTACACAGGTCTAAACGACATAAGTTCTCCTTCAGTGGATTTTATATTCTAGAAAATTTTAAGGGAAAAAGCATTGAAATGAAAGAGAAACTGAAAAAGGAAAAGAGTGTTATGTAAGAATTTAAAAATGACTTAATGTTCAGTAGAGAAAAACAAAAAGGAAGACCGAAGCCTTCCTTTTTTACCTAAGAAAACCATGAAAGAACCTGGAGGCCCTCGCCTCCAGGAAAGTATAATTAGAATCTGTAGAGTAGTCCTGCGTTAACAGAGATTTGATCAGCATCTTCAATTTGACCTGTGATATTTCTCAGGTCACCTTGGTCTGAGCTTAGACCTTGTTGAGGTAGGTTTTTATCGTACCCACTTGATAGGGCCTTGTCATAGCGAACCTCTAGGTTAATACCAAAACTAGATGTGAAATTAACATCAGATCCTAGCATAACAGCTCCAGAGAGGTAGCTTGATGAGAATCCCTCATCGTACTGATAATAATTGCTATTATTATAAGTACAGTATCCATAGTAACTACAGTTGCTTGTTGTCGGCATGTAGTTCGAGTTTTCATATTGTGCTTTAGACTTATTGTAAGCAACACCTGCTCCAGCATATGGTCTAAACTTTGAGTCTTTAATAAATTGGAACTTTCCGTTCATTTCAATCTTGTAGCGATTGTATGAAACATTCGAGTTGTAGTAACTTGAACGCCCAATATCAATAGCATCTACTTTCATGTAACCAAGGCCAATTCCTACAGTGAATCTGTCAGTAATTTCTGATTCAAATCCACCTTCAAGCTTAAGATTACTTTCGATATCTAGAGACTGACCAGTAAAGTTCGTCATCCCTGTTGAAAGATAAACCTTGTGCTTCTTTTCACCTTCAACTGGCTTCACTTTGTTTTCAATTCTCTGCACAGCTGATTGTCCGTAGTTCACGGAATCAGAGTTCATTGAATTAAAGCCTCTTTGAAACGCATCTTGAAGCTGCTTAGTAAGCTTAATTTCAGCTTTTGTTCTTTCGTCTTCAATTTTCTTGTCGACCATTTCATTTGTTTTACGCTCTAGCTCTTTTCTCATTTTAGCTACGCGATCAGCTGCAGATGGTCTCTTTTGTTTCTTTTGATAAAGTCCTTCAATATCAATTTGGTCAGAATTGAGGATTTGATCTGTTTCACTCAGTAATAAATCATCCTGAGCAAATGCCGGCATAACGGGCTGTGCTAGTACTGCAAGAAGCGCAAGTTTTGCGGCCTTTTGTCTAATACCTGTTACTTTCATGTTGTTCTCCTTCTTAGGTCTTATACTTTTAATTAATTTATAAAAGATTTTTAAACATAACGCATCGCACCATGAAGTATTTTCTAGGGGTGTCAGGTTTTTAGACAGTTTCCAAACACAAATTCAACAACTTAGAAGAGAAAAAGCTATCTACGAACTTTAAAATAACGAAATTGTCCAGGAGTAATGAGTGATTTAAGGTTACAAGCAATAGATTGATTGGCCCCAGTACAATTATCGAGATCCCCAAGAAAGCGCTCTTTAATGATACCGGTGATAGAAGCGATCAAGCTTACGACAACGGCCAAGAGCAGAAGATACTCTACGACTGCTTGTCCGCTTTGTGCAATATAGCTTTGAGAAGATGGGCCTTTATTTTTCATTATAGAATATGATACCTCATTTAATTTCAGGATCAAAGCTAGATGAATTGGTGCATCTCGTTGATGTCCATCATACTACTAAGAAGTCCTAGAGGTGTTTCGCGATAAGGTCCAAAGTAATGAACGCCATTCAATTTGTCGTTAAAGCCAGGCCTAGAGTGGTCAAAGATCGACACTTTCTTTGGAAACCAAGTACTCTTCTTATAAGGACTAGGCCAAAGCTCTTTACCATAGCTAATATTCTCCTCAATAAACAGTTCATCTACATTGGAGATAAGGTTTTTAAGATCTTTTTTAAGAGTCTCTCTTAAATAGTCTTTAACAAAGGAGAGCTTTGATCCTTTTTCATAAAGAGTGAAGACTTTAAAGTGAATATGGTCTTGGTGAAAGTCAGCAAACCACAGAGGAACATCTGTACCAACTTTATTAACGTCAGTGAAAAAGAATCTCTCTCCTGTTAAATGAGAGTCGAGTCCATCAATTTTCCAATCAATAACAACATCTCTTAGACACTCGTCTTTATTTGGAAAAATAATAGGCATCTCATCCAAACTGCCACCAATAAAGACAACCTTATCGGGATGAACAATACCTTCATAACTTGAAAGCTCTATGGCCCAAGGCTTCTTCTTATGAAACTTCCACTCGCGAAGCTGGCAACTTTTATAGATTCCGCCAACCTTTTCAAATTCTAAAACAAGGTCTTCCATTAAAGACTTTGAATCTAATTCATAACTTGGTTGTAAGAGACTTAAAAGAAGATGAAACATCTCAATCTCTGAAAGGTTGCAATCAATCTTTTTATGAAAGATCCCACGAGCGGCCATAAGAAACGACTGAAAAAACCATTTGCTTGATTTATTTTCAAATTGCTCTTTTTTGATGACCTGACTAAAGGCCTCATAGATAGAGATCACGCCTTTTGGGCTCATTGAAAGAAAACTATCCAGACTTAATCCTTGAAGACTTTTAAAGAAATAAGAACTCTTTCCAATTCGCTGGAAAAGCTTCTCGCATTCAGAATCAAATGACTCTCTCTTAGCCTCATCACCAATGAGTTCGAAAAAAGCCTCATGTCCAATTGGAATATAAGGAGAGAGTTTACGATAGAGTTCAATTAAGTTTTGAGAAGGACGGTGACCGAGCTTCACTCTTGTTTGACCAACAACAATTGAATAAGGTCTTGCCGTTAGATACTTTTTTACATTAGAAAGAGAAGTAAGATGATTGTCCTCACCCCAAGAACTGATAAAAGTCGACTCAATAGGACCAAAGAAGTCACTGTATAAGCTTCCAATATCGACGCGTTCATCATCGAGTAAAAGTACTTTTAAATTTCTTCTCATCATCTTCACAGCGAGCATTATCGAAAGATAACTTTTCCCTACGATGACTAAGTCAAATTTTTTATCGAGCAAGATCGCCTCACAGCTTCTTTATCATTTCATTAAAACGCATTGAACTAAGATCAATAAGTTCGTTGCATTTGCCCTCATTGAAGGAATCTCTATTCTCTACTAAAGTCCATAGACTTGGCAAATCAGAAAAAGAACAGATCGCTTGATCATCATTTTCTTTAACTAAATCAAATTCTGTTGAACGGTGAGTCTTTGGTCCACAAAAAACGAAAGCTCCGGCCAAATAAGGCTCCAATACAGAGTGAATACTACGACCAAATCCTCCAGAGACATAGGCGTTTCCAAAGAGCGAGTAGAACTCACAAAGTCTTCCAGGTAAAGCACTTATAAAAACCGTTCCCTGCTCTTGTTCTTTTAATTCGCTCGAGACCTTTTTAAGCTTTTCACTATCGCTTTCATCTTTTCTATAAAGACAAACGCTCTCTAGACCTTTTAATTTTAAAAGTTCTTTTAATTGATCAACACTCTCATCATTGATTTTATGTGGACAAAGAGCGACAAAGATCTCTTTGTTTTTAATTTTTTCAATCATGACCTTAGAGAAGCTCTCAATATCAACTGGCCAGCAACTTCCGTAAACGAGACGCTTGCTTCGAGGGTACGATTTAATGAGTTCAGCAATTCCACTTTGCTCGTAGACGGCAAGCTTCTTTTCTTTTTCCTGTAATCGCTTATTGATTTGAACCACGCGAAAGTCAATGGCATCATCAACCGGAAGTGAAAGATCAATCATTTTGTTTTGATCTGACTCTGTAGCAGGAATAATCTTTGTAAAATAGCGGTACGGAAAAAGACCTGGAGAAAAAGGTGAATATTCTTTTCCCTTTAGCGTTGCCCACACAAGTGTAAAGCGCGAGCAGAAACGACTTAATAAAAGAAGCTCAGGAAAAAAGTCATAGCGAACCATAATAAAATGATCTGTCGTAACCCATAGAAAAGGTCTTCTAAAACGTGGCGCCTTCAATAAAGGGAGACGCAAATATCGAAATGAATTTGGATAGACTTTATAAAGTTCTTTAATTTTTTTCTCGACACTTGGAGAAGTAAAGATCAGCTCAACTTTTTTAGCACTCTCTAAATACCTTCTTACAATCGGAAGAACTTGCTCTAACTCCCCTTCACTAGAAACATGAACTCCAAGATCAGCTTCGAGACCCTGCTCACTAAAAGACTGACACCCTGGCTCATTATTGCGTTTTTCAAAGAGAAGTCTCTCTTTTAAAAAGCGATTAAAAGGAGTGATGGGTCCTACAAGTAAGGCCAGCATTCGCATGAAAGGTATCGTGATAAGAAGATAAGTGAACTTTAAAAATTCCATGTCAGTGTCACACTGTCCCTTTTAGAGTGGAAGGCCCGAAATAATTAAGGAAGCCTATAGTTATAGAGTAATTTAATTAACATTTCCTTACAAATGCAATTTTTTTAGGTTTTCATCGCGTCAACTCCATGACAAATCAGTCAGTGTTGTGAAATAACTGTTTTTGCACGAATTTTGGGAAATATTCGAGGAGAGAAAATGAAAATTAAAGGACTATTAGTTGCATCAATGATGATGTTAACGGCAACAACAACTTTAGCAGAATCAACAAACACTTCAAGCTCAGCATTTTCAGACATCTGGAAAAAACTGAAAGACTCACCATTTTCAATGAGCTACCTAAATGACACTTATGCAAGTGCCAAGCTTATGCAGGACAAGGGACTTAAGTCAGGTCACTACCTTTACCTAAACTACAAGCTTGATAAGTATCACAAGTTTACAATCAAGCCACTCGTTCACACTGACTGGACTAAGAAGCAAAAAGATGACAACCAAGTTCACACAGAACTTCACTCAACTGAGCTTCGTTTCACAAGATCAAGCATCTTAAATCAAAACGATCACGGCGTTAACTACTCTTTCTTACTAAGAAACTACGTTATGAATAACGCGAAAGAGTCGGGATATGACACATACCACCTACTCTACAATAGCTTTTCAAGAAGCTTTGGAAAATACAATCTATCTTTTGCACCAGGTCTTTATATTTATAACAAAAACAAAGGTGCTAACAACGTTCAAGATACAATTAACTACGTTGGTCTAACTCACACGTACTCAGTGAATGACAATATCTACCTATCATTTGCTAATGCTTACTATGGTTACAAATACGATGATAAGTCCAATAACAGAGAGCTTCTTCTAACAAACCTAACTGCTGGTTACACATTCTCTAATGGTGTTGATGTTTCTCTTTACTTTGAAGGGTACACATTCGACTCAGCTATCGATAACAACCTTATCGCTTCATACCAGCCAGAATGGGTTAAAAATAGCTATGTAGGAACGCTTGTCAGCTTTCCAATCTTCTAATTTTAACGAATTACAAACTAGTCAACAAAAAAGGTCGGTTTTTATCTGACCTTTTTTTGTACCTTTTTTCCCCCCACCCATCTTACAATAAGTATATTGAATATATCTTAAGACCAACCGATAAGTTCAAGGAACTGTTAAGGATGGTATTATGAGTGAAGCATTAAAATTAGAAACATTAGATTCCCTTGTTCTAACTCATGAGCAAATCGAGGCCCAAGATCTACCAAAAGAGAATATTTTTGAAATTAAAATTAATGATTCAATCTATGGGCCATTTTTAGGCAAAGAATTAAAAGACCATCTCGAGTCTGATACTCTCGATTTAAGCGACATCACTCTTCGTACATACGGTCAAGAAGACTGGAGTGATCTCGTCTCACATCCCTACTTTCAAAGAAGACGCCCGCAAGTTCTAACAGATAAAGACAGTTCAATTCAAGAGTTCTATCTACTGATCGAAGGACAAAAACAAGGGCCTTTTCACGAAGATAAAATAAATGAATTACTCCAAGAGAAAGCTCTCGTTCACACAGACCTCGTTTCTGAAGATGGACAAGAATGGACTAAAATTCACCACTATAAGCAATTTGATCGAAGGAAACTAACAAATAAATCTCTTCCAGATGCCACACACCTTGCAGAAGGTCTTGTAGAGAGTGTCGATCAAAATAAAATTTTAAAAATGGCCCGCGAAAAAACGCAGAGTGAAGAAGCGCTAGCTGGTCTAGCATGGGCACATCATCCAGAAGATCGCGTGCACATGAATGCAGGACCTGTCATTGTTGAAGATGAGCATTCGCAATCAAGTGAAACAAAATCAAAACTGCCATGGGTTATTCTTCTTGTACTCTCTCTCGTTGGAATACTGACTCTCGTTATAAAGGGAAAAGATGAACCAACTCAAACGACAGTCAATAAAAAAACAACCTTTGCCCCTCCCAAGGCAAAGCAAGCAAGATCATTTAAAGCACAAGAGCTCAAACCAATTCAGGCGAAAGAATCAAGGTCTCAAGCAAATAATATTAGAAACTCCAGAGCTGTAACGAGAGGAACAAAAGCGTTCAAAGATTCTGACACATTCAAAAACTTTGAGAAAAAGAAAATGATGGATGATGCCTATATTAATGAAGACACTTACGATGCTGAGCAAGAAGAACGTTCATTTCAAGATGATCCTGTAAGAAGTCGAATCCCAAAAGAAATTCTAGATCCGGCCATGGAGCCAGATAATGTTCTTGATGCAGAGTTTACAGAAACAGAGCAACCTGAAAATCTTGAGCAAGGAGAAGTTCAAGAGTTAGAAGGTGAAATCTTTAACGCAGCGGAAGAATATTAATCATAGGCGATGAGCACTAAGATGTGCTACATTAAAGCCCATGGAAGAAATCAATAAAGAATTATTACAACAATTTAGGCCGCCTGCGTTTCCTGGATCTTTCTTCATTAGCTTCGAAGGAATTGAAGGAGCTGGCAAGACAACTCAAATCAATCGCATCAAAGATTATCTTGAAGATAAAGATTTTCGCGTTCTCGTTTTGAGAGAACCAGGTGGGACACCTTATGGTGAAAAACTAAGAAAGGCCATCTTAGAAACTTCGACCAATATACATCCTGTAGCAGAGTCTTATCTCTTCGCATCCGCAAGAGCACAACTTCTTACCGAAGTCGTTTTAAAAGAACTCAATACGCCAAATACAATTATTATCTGTGACCGCTATCTCGATAGTACTATTGCTTACCAAGGTATTGCTAGAGAGCTTGGTGTTCAAAGAATTCTTGAAACACACAACGTCTTTCCACTTCATCTCGTTCCTCACAGAACAATTTATGTAAAGATTGACCTTGAAACATCTCTTAAACGACAAGAAATGAGAAATAATCCGAAAGATTATTTTGAATCTCAAGACCATTCATTTCATCAGAAACTAATTGATGGTTACGACCTTGCGAGTGAATTATTCCCAGAGAGAATCTCTGTCGTAGATGGAAAGAGAGACTTTGATGAAGTTTATCTGTCAATTCGCCAACAAATCGATGATCTCATTTTCAAAAAAGAAGACTAAACCCTTTTTATGATGAATGAAAAAATTGAAACAATTCTTCTAAATAAATGGGCCAATGAACAATTGGCCCATTTTTATATCTTTAAAATGGCCCCTGGACCGAACGCTCGAGAGCAATTGATCAGCTTCACGAGAAGTTTTCTTTCAAAGACAATCAGCAAGGAAAAAGAGTTCAGCGAAAAGAAGGCCATAGACCTCATCGACCAAGGTCATCCCGATATCTTATTTATTAATGAACATCAGGAAAAAAGCTACACGCTTAATGATCAGGCCATCACTGACTTTATCAAGTTTCATCAGTACAATCATTTTGAATTCAATCATCGTTTTTGTATTTTAAGCGATGCTCACCAATTAAGTGATGTCATTCTCAATAAGTTTTTAAAGACACTGGAAGAGCCTAATAAGAAAACAACAATCATTTTCTTGGAACATACAGGAATTAAGCTACTTCCAACGATTGAGAGCCGAGCACTAGTAATTGCTCTTCGAAACAATGAAAAGAAGCGTCAATTTGAGTTCCCAACTTTTATTGAACAGGCCAAAAATGATATTTTAGGCCTAAGAGAATGCGCGTGGCACAATCTTGATGACCTTCAAACACTTACTGAACAAATAAAAAAAGATAAGGCCCTAGAGGACCAACTATGCTCCCTCGCTACAGAGTGGCTATTAGCTAAATCAGATAATTACAAACACCTAGACGATATAACAAATTTCATCGAGTGGTACGATAAGTCTAAAACCTTTCACAACCCACTTACACAGAGAGTTAGTGAGCTTGTGGCCCTTATTAAGCGCTGCTCCTAAATAATGCCCTTTGACTAGACTTTTCAGGCAATTCGTCCGAAAATAAAGGGTAAACTGCAAATAAGAAATTGGACATTTAATGCAAGAACAGAATTCCGACAACGGAAATGAAACATATAATTCTTCTGAACAGAATGAAGAATCAAAAATAGCTCAAGCACAAGAGACCGAAGAACTACAAACAAAAGATAATAATGATTCATCTGAGTCAGATTCTGACGAGGATGAAACCAGTTCTCAGCGCTTTAAAGAAGGTGACCCAATCAAATTGATTAGAGTTCGCTTTCCAGGGAATGCGAAATCTCACCCATTTCTTGTGGGGAAGAGAATTTTTCAATACGGTCAAAAAGTTTTGGCCATGAGTGACCGTGGGATGACTGTTGGCTACATCAACTCGCTCCCATACGAGACGACGTTTAAAAAAGATCTTCTACCGCTAAAAACAATTTCAAAAATTGCTACTGACGACGATATTGAAGAGCAAAAAAGCTATGCTCGCAAAGAAAATGAAGCGGAAAAAGTATGCCTTCGCCTCATTGAAAAACACAAACTCGACATGAATTTAACTCACGTAGAGTTTATCCAATTTGGTAAAAAAGCTGTCTTCTACTTCACTGCACCTGCCAGAGTTGACTTTAGAAATCTTGTTAAAGACCTCGTTGGCGATTTAAAAATGAGAATTGAACTTCGTCAAATCTCAGTTAGAGACAGAGCGGCGGCCCTTGGAGCTGTTGGTGTCTGTGGGATGCAAACATGTTGTTCATCATTTCTTAAAAACTACGGAAATGTCAGTATCAAGATGGCAAAGAACCAAAACCTTGCACTTATTCCAAGTAAGATCAATGGAGTTTGTGGACAAATTAAATGTTGTATTCGCTATGAAGACGACGTCTACTCAGAAAAAAGAGAATTCCTTCCAAAAGAAGGGACATTTATCCAAGCTCAAAATGGAGATATTGGAAAAGTTCTCAAGCTACAAATTCTCATCGAGCAATTTGATATGATTACAGACAAGGGACAGATTCGTCGCTATGCCAGAAATCAATACGATGAAAATAACTATGAACCACCTATAGAGTGGACTTTCCCAGAGTCATTTAGACACGTTGTTAATGAGACAAGCACAGTTATCGGTCTCGGCGATGAAGAGATGGAAAGGCTAGAGAGATACAAAAAAGAATTTGGTGAAGACGAGTACGCGCAAAGCGACGACGAGTCGACAAGCGAAGAAAAACTTGAAGAAAAAGACTCAAAACAAAAAGAGAATAGACCAAATCGTAATAATGACAAAAGAGACAACCGTTCAAAACGCCCACAAAGACGTCCACAAAATCGTGGACCTAAAGAGAATCGTGACAACAAAGATTTAGGTGAGAAGGACCTATCAGCTAAGAAGTCAGAAAAAGACTCTAGCGAACAAAAGAAAAGACCTAATAACAGAAACAGAAACCGCAATCGCAACAGAAACAGAAATAATAGGCCTAAAAATAGCGAAAATAATCAATCAAATGATACAAAGAAAAAACCTACTGAGTAATCAGTAGGTTTTTCTCTACTTCCTATAAATCTTCACATTTCTTATACTTCTTCACTTCTTATAAACTAAAGACAGACATTTTTAAGTAAACTTATTTTTCAATAGGTCTTTTCTCCCATAAGATAAGAAAGAATTTCAACTCAAAGGAACCATGATGAAACTACTGCTTCTCTCACTCGCCTTCAGCGCTTTTTCAACATTTGCACAAGTAGAGTCAGTTTCAAAAATCTATTCCTTTACAGCGAAAGAAATGATTTCTTACGAAGACTTCGCTGAAGAAACCTCTTCTCAATCTCATTTCGTTTTAGGTGAATACCACTCGAGCCCGGCAATTCAAAAGGCCCAGTCTGAATTCATAGAGAAAACAGTCACTCTTTTTGAAAAAGCTAATGACTTTAGTGTAGGTTGGGAATTTTTAGAATATGCCGATCAAATTCATAGTGAGCAGGTCTTCTCAAAAATTGATGAGCTCGATGCAAACACCTTCTTTACAGAACTCTTATCGCCTAAAAATATTGATTACTATATGCCTTACCACCCTATTTTATTAGTAACAAAGAAGCTTGGTGGAGAACTGATCGCACTCAATGAAAAACGCGAAATTAAGCGAATTATTGTCAAAGAGGGCATGGATAAACTTCCCTCTCAATACTTGCCACCAAACTATAAGATTGGAAGCAAGGCCTACCTAGAGAGATTTAAAAAGGCCATGGGCAATCACACTCCTGATGAGATGATCATGCCCTATTTTGAGGCCCAATGCTTCACAGACTCAGTCATGGCCTATCAATTCATAAAAAATGCAACACGTACTCTTCGCTACACTGTTGTTGGCAGTTTTCACAGCGACTATAAAGATGGTTATGTACGCGAGTTAAAGCGCATTTCAAATGAGCAACCTATCATTACATTGAAGTTTGTTAAAAGATCTGATTACGATGAAAAAAGTTGGAATGATCTTATTAGTGACGGAGCTATTTCAGATTATCTCATCATAGCTCCGTAACATATTTAATTAAGCGACATCTTCAAAACGAGGATCTTTAGCATCAGGAACCTCTCCCGCTGATGAAATTTTGTCATCACTGAGAATTTCATCTTCAAGTGAATCCTTCGTTTCAACTTCTTTTGTTTCGACAACTTCTCTCTTAGATTCATTGACAGCGTCATCAAGAATGTCATCAACTTCATTCATCTCGAAATGATTTGAATCATCAAAAGAGAGGTCCATATTATGAGATGACTCATCGACAGGTGCTACTGAAGAAGTCTTAACGACATTTTTTGAAGCATTCTTGTTGTTACCATACACAAGTCCATGCATCTGCTCTACGAGTTCCCAAAGCATAGTTGATTGGTATCGAAGATCTTCGGCCCTTTGAGCAGAGTCATTGGCAACTTCTGAGTTTTGTTGAGTAACACCATCTAATTGTTGAACGGCCTGTGTAATTTCGTTAACTCCACTCGATTGCTCTTGTGAAGAAGAGGCAATATCGGAAACAGCTCTATTTACTTCTTCAAAACTAACAAGAAGATCATCGAGAACAGAGTTACAGACTTCTGATTTTTGAAGACCAATTTCCACTCTCTCCTTACCTTCTTCAATAATTCTATTCATTGAAGTGCTAGACATTTCTACGATCTCACGAACCTTCTTAGTTGAAGCTTCTAGTAAACCTGAAATCTCTCCTGCGGCCTTTCCACTCATTTGAGCAAGTGCACCAACTTCTTCTGCAACAACAGAAAAACCCTTACCATGCTCACCTGCTCGCGCAGCTTCAACCGAGGCGTTGAATGAAAGAAGCTTTGTCTGAAAAACGATATCATTAATAACCTTGGTTTTTTCTGCAATCTCAGAAATAACAGTTATGATTTGCTCGAATTCGGCATTATTTTTATTTACGTTTTCAATAATGTGTTCATTATTTTGATGTATTAATTCAATAGCATTTTTCACTTCGCCAACAGACTCTTTCCCTACAGTGGCCTTTTGACGACTTTCTTCAGCAAGTGTCGCCCCCTGCCCTGCAGACTCTGAACTTCTTGAGACCATCGCAGAAATTTCATTAATAGAAGAAGAAGTCTCTTGTAAGCTTGCTGCTAATTCATCAGTAGCGGAAGATAGTTGAGTTGATCCTTCAGCAATACCAGTTGAAGAATCGAGTATTTTTTCGGCTCCTTGTCTTAGTCTTACAGAGAGATCTACAATGGCATTTGAGATACCTTTTGACATTAGATATGAAAAAATAAAAATAGCAATGGCACAAATCCCAAGCGAGAGCATAACCAATTCACGTAAAATATAAACAGAGGCCAAGGCTTCATTTTCATCCATCTCACTCAAGATGAACCACTCCAGTCCTTGAATTTTTAAAGGTCTATAAGCTGATAAAACTTCAACTCCTCTATAATCTTCAAAAATCTCAAATCCACTTGTTCCCTTCACGACATGCTCAGCACCGACAGATTCAACTTTACCAATAAGAGCACTTGTCTTTTTACCTTTCATATAGGCAAGCTCTTCATCAGTGTGACCAAGGCCTTTCATTGTCTCTAGGTATCCTTTTTCATCTTCAACTAGAAACCTAGATATACTTCGCATCGTTTTATCTTTATTGATTAAATAACTTTCTCCTGAATCGCCTAAGCCCTGTGCTTTCCATTGATTTCTTCCCGTCATAATTTCATTAATTTTTCCAACAGGAATTTGAAAAACAAGAACACCCAATAGGAAATCTTCATCATAGATTGGTGAAGAAATAAACTGAGCTGGTGAATCATAGCTTGGAGAATACTTAGCGAGATCTGTAATAAAGACATCACCTTTTTTACCCTTCATCGCTTTTCTATAAGCTTCACCGAGTCCTGTATTTTTATAAGGCCCAACTTCAAGAGAAGTTGCAAAGTCGATCTCTTTATAAACAGAGTAAACAACTTCACCCTTTTCTTTTGAGATAAGAAAAATATCATAAAAGCCAAAGTTATTGAGATAGGTTCTAAACGTATCGTGATAGGCCATATGGGCCGAAGAATAAGATGAACTATCACCTAGATTATAAAGCTTATCTTTTTCTCCTAATGCGTTTTTATTATTTGAAATAAAAGAATTTTGTAAAAGAATTTCTTGATCACTAAAAGTCGAAAGAATCTGAGAGCTGTTTGGAAAAGGACTTCCCGTTTCCTCTAAGTATTTCTTTGAAAAAGTTGAATCATAGAATTTAGAAAGATTTTTTCTCGCTTCTTCAACACTCACTGTCGCATCGAAATTATAATTTTTATAACTTCTTTCAAACCTTGCAAGCGCATCAACTGTCACTTTATTTTGTGCTAAGGCCGAAACTTGCCCCTGCATCGTTTTAAAGAGCTCTTCCAATTGAAAGGCCCTCGACTCTCTAACTGAAATCAACTTACTCTCTGCTTCTTTTAAGAGTGCATCAGAATTTCTAGTGAAAGATAGCCATGAGATGATTACCGCCGGAATAATTCCAGAAAGGAGAAAACCAAAGATAATCTTCTTGGATAGTGACATGTTTTTAAGCATTTAGATGTCCTTTATCAACAAATATTAATCATTAATTTATCTACTCGGTATATTATAAACGCCACTTAACTTAATTTTTTAAACAAATTTAATTATTAAAATACGAATAAAGACAAGTGCTAGACGGCCCATTTTGTCCACAAAATTAATGATTGCAAAAGGGATTTGAGCCTTTAAGGGTGCCTTACTCTAACTCTTGGCACTTTAGGAGATTTAAGGGAGGAAATTCTTATAATCGATCACTTCAATGACATCAATTGCCGGCTCTTCATAGGGATGGGCCTGAACGAGTGCCTGCAAACAAGAAGATAAATAATCCTCTTTGCAAATCATTTCTACGCGCATTTCTTCCACACGCTCCAACTCTCCAAGTTTACCAATGGTTGGATTTGCTGAATTTCCTGGTCTAAATTGACCAACCCCAAGGCCTTCAAAGGCGCAATAATCATAGTCACCGATTGTGCCTCCACCCGCTTGAAACATGGCCATTTTTACTTTTTCACAGTCTTTTTTTGGAACAAAGAAAACAATTTTTTTCATGTGAGTTCACCTTGGAGAATAGTTACGCACTCAGTCTATCAAAATAATAATTTCTTACAACTAACAAATTCCTAACGAACTTATTAGACATTCCTAATTTTACTGGCAAGAATATATAAGATTTAAGGAAAAATCACGGATTGAGTTCTCATTCAGGGAGGAAAAGATGAGGAAAATGATTCTCGCGACTTTAGTGGCCGCTCTATTCAACACTCAAGCTCTTGCTTGTGACGTTCACGGGAAAACAGGAATTGTAGAAGACAACGATCTTTACATTCCAGCTGGGATGAAATCAAACGGTGGAATTACTCAAGAAGAGTTCAACACTGTTATCGACAAAATCGAAGCAATCTATGCTCCAATTATCGAAGCTAAAGGTAAGACACTTAAAGTCGTTAGAAAATGGGACGACGGAACAGTTAATGCTTACGCGAGACAAATGGGAAGCACTTGGGAAGTTCACATGTTTGGTGGTCTTGCTAGACACGAAACAATTACTGCTGATGGTTTCGCGACAGTTGTATGTCACGAACTTGGTCACCACCTAGGTGGAGCACCAAAGAAATCATCTTGGTGGGGAGGATCTTCTTGGGCGACGAACGAAGGTCAAGCTGACTATTTCGCAACAATGAAGTGTCTAAGAAAATACATGGAAAAAGACAACAACGAGGAAATCGTAGCTAATATGGATATCCCAGCTGTTGCAACTCAAAAGTGTATGGATAATTTCAAAGCACAAGAAGACATTACAATGTGTCAAAGAGGGGCCATGGCAGGTATGTCACTTGCTGGACTTTTCAAAGCACTTAGAAACCTAGATAAAGATCTAGATTTCGCAACTCCAGACACAAAAGTAGTTACATCTACAGATCACAACCACCCAGCACCACAGTGTCGTCTAGATACTTACTTTGCTGGAGCTCTTTGTGAAAAAGATCACTACTCAGATGTAGATGATAGAGATGCTTCAATTGGAGTATGTACTAGAAGAGACAACTACGTAGATGGAATCAGACCACTATGTTGGTACAAGCCACAATCTTAATTGCCTGAACTCAATTAAATATAAAAAAGGCCCTCTATATGAGGGCCTTTACTTTTTCTAAATAATAAATTCTTTCTTAACCGTGTACCCACCACTTATAAAGGCGATCACGGATAGTCTTTTTCTTCTTACCTTTCTTCATACATTTATCATAAGCTTTCTTAGCTTTCTTGTACGCTTTCTCGTAATCACGATCAGAAAGGAAATCATCTCTATCTAAATCATCAAGATGTTGTTCAGAACATGCATCTTTTTTCTCTTCTCTTCTTTCGTCACGAAGTTCAGCAATACTGTAGTTAATCATTTCATTGTAGTGATCAGCAGCATAGTCTACAAGCTCATTAACAGGTGCTTCAGACTTCCAGTTTTTACTCACCATAATGAGATCATCACGATCTAGAATCCACTTTGGATTTGATTTATTCCCACCATTAACAACTCTTTGATAAGGCTTGTTTTGCTTTGGAAATGGGTGATCTGATAGATCGCTTGTTCTGTAATTAACTGTAATTGGCAAAGACTGTCTAGGTCCTTTATCGACGAGGTGATAAAGAAGGTAGAGATCTTGAAGCTCCATTCTCATACAACCATGAGAATCAAAGGCCCTAACAAACTTATCAAGGTTAGGTTGTGCATGGAAACCAATACCAGTCCAACCATCAGCAACATTTTGACTCGTTAAAATACGAATGAATGGCTTCTTTTTAAAATAGCGTGGCTTCTTACGTGAGTACATATTAACTCTCTTATCTAGCCAAGCCGTTTTAAATCTTGGAGTAAGAAGTGAAGTCTGTCCCGAAAGAACACCTTCATCAAATGAACCTACACCAAGTGGAAAAATCATTTTCGTATTATTCGCTCTATCGTAAGCAATGAGCTTTCTTGAAACGAGAGAAGTTTCAAATTCAAAATCAGTTTCATCAATTGAATAAAGATTCCCTGTTACATAGAGGTTTTTTGGAGTTGCAGTATTGTATCTTACCTGCATCGTTTGAAATTGGACGCCACCGTTCTTATAACGAACCATCGCTCTAAGATCTAGAAGAACATTATTTCCAGACTTTCTTGGAATAGCATCAAAGTAGAGATTGTGAACTTCTTGAATCTTTCCACCCTTAATGTAGTTTTCAGGATTATCAAGAATCTCTTTGTTAACTTCATAAAGACTTGGAACGATATTTCCAAGATAACTAATGACATCACTTACACGAACACCAACAACTTTATTCTTGGCCTTCGCAGAAAGTGAAACTTTCTGGTAATAAGCGCTTGCTGAAGACACAGCAAGAGTAGCTGCTAAGAGCAACTTAACTAAAGATTTAAACATTTTTCCCCCCAGTTGAATGTTTCAACTTTATTTTCTTATTCATACAGAATTAGAAACCGCAACGCCTAGTGTTAAAGGCCAAAGAGGAAAAATTTACATAAAAAAAGGGAGGACAATGTCCTCCCTTCTAAGTATTTGAAATTTATTGAGAATAAATAAATTAAATTACTTCTTATCAGCTTTTTTGATGTCGATTAGCTCAACTTCGAAAACTAATGTAGCTCCACCTGGAATCTTAGGAGGGGCACCTTGATCACCATAAGCAAGCTCAGATGGGATCACAAGTTTAATTTTTCCACCTTTTTTAACGAGCTGTAGACCTTCAGTCCAACCTTTAATAACTCTATTAAGTGGAAATGAAGTTGGTTTATTTCTTGAGTAAGAAGAGTCAAACTCAGTCCCATCAAGAAGAGTTCCCTTATAGTGAACTGTAACAGTATCTTCGGCCTTAGGAGTTTCTCCCTTACCTTCAGTAAGAACTTTATAAGCTAGACCAGAAGCTGTTTTTGTTCCGCCTTCTTTAGAAACAAAAGTCTCGATGAATTGTCCACCTTTGTCTTTGTTCCCTTTGGCCATTTGAGTTGTTCTCTTTTGAAGAAGCTCTCTGAATTTCATTGCGTATTCTTGAGAGTTAACCTTCTCTTTTTCTCCGTTTAGTGAATCTTTGATCCCAGCAAGAAAAGCAGTTTTCTCAGCTGGAGACATTTCAAGAGACTTAAAACGTGAACCGTGCATAGTACCAACAGCGTAGAAGATTTTATTTTCTTCTTTTGATAGATCCGCTTTCTGTTCCCCTTTCATACAACCAGTAAGAAGAGCAGAAGATACGAGCGTAAGCGCGAATAATTTTTTCATGTATCCTTCCTTTTGTGTTTAAACGAATTCCATTTCCGTTATAGTTTAGTCAAATATTAAAGTCTTAGCAAGTAGTGAGAGTCTTTCCTATTTGTAAGGATAGAGAAATCTCTTTCTCTCTTGCTCTCTCTCTTTCATGCTTTTTGAGTAATCATAATCGTGAAGGGCCCACTCCCAATCACCATACATTGGATTTGGTAAGACAATAAACTTCTTTCCAAATTCCTTTCTAAAACTATCAACTAATATATTTCTTTCATTAGTATTCTTGTCTTCGAAATTTGTATGAAAATCAGCAAGTGTATCTCCCATTAAGAGAATGACATTATACTTTTTAAAGACATCTTTTCTTCGCTCGTCCTTAGATGAGGTATGTGTTTTCAAAATGAGGTTTTGCTTTTTAACTGGAAAACCTTCTTCCTTTAAGTTTTGATAAGTCGGCTCAAATCCACGAACTTTTCTATTGGAAATATAAAAAACTTCCACGCCTTTTTTAACGGCGTAATTTAAAAAACCAACAGATCCTGCAAGGGCCCTTGCCTTTCCCATATCGACCCATCTCTCCCACTCTTGTTCATTGTAGGCTTCACCAGTAACAAGACCTCTTGCTTGGTAGGGCGAATTATCTAATACCGTCTCATCAATATCAACAATTAGAGCTCTTGGTTTTTTTGAGCGCTTCTTTAAGCTCTGATCAACTGTATATCTTGCAGCATTGAAAGCTTGATAACGAAGCGCTCTCACTTCAGCAGAGTTCTGCATCCAAAGAGCAACCCCTTCCATGTAGGCCACATCATTTTTTTTCGTAGATGAGCATGAAACGAGGGCCACACTCATAAGAACCAATACTATTTTTTTCATTTTCTTCACCTATTAAAATCCAGAATCATCCAATGCCTTATTGGCAAGTTGATCACAATGTTCATTTTGAGGATGTCCGGCATGCCCTTTCACCCAGTAAAATTTAAGCATATGAAAACTTAAGGCCAAACGGTCTAATGTTTGCCAGAGTTCTAAGTTTTCAGGGGCCTTTTTATCGGCCTTCTTCCAACCTCTTGCCTTCCAACCAGGAACCCACTTTTCAATTCCATCTACGACATATCGGCTGTCACTATAAACGTAGACAGGTTGAGTATTGATTTCGTTATGCTCTTCAAAGTATTCATGAACGAGCTCTAGTCCCTTAATCGCGCCTTCAAGCTCCATGCGATTATTGGTCGTGCTTGCATCAATACCGCTCGATTCAAAAATAACTTCTCCCGTCGCGTTTTGGGCCATAACACCCCAAGCTCCAGGTCCAGGGTTTCCGCGGCAAGCACCATCACTAAAGACGGCAACAGCACGTTGTAGATCCTGAACTTCCACAGGAAGAGGAAAATCACCCTGCTCACCTTTAGCCGGCGCGGTTTTCTCACTCGATGATCCAGGCATCTGAGTTTCTTTTATCTTTAATTTCAAATAAGTTATTGCACGATTTGATTTCTCATCTGTGAGAATTTTCGAGAGCTCACTTAATGTTTTTAAATATTTTTCCTTCACAATCATGCCCCTTAGGTTCTTTAAGCCCTTATTGTAACTAAGTAATTTTAAGATGATAAGCCCTATTATTTACCAACTCTCTGCACAATAACTCGCACAAACTTTGCAACATGAACTCAATGTGATAATTAATGTTGCTTAAACTAAAGATTGCTTTGGCCGCTTAGAGAAATATGGCCATTAACGAAATGAGGTAAACCTTGAACACAGAATATTCAATTCGTGTTTATAAGCAATATTTCAATTTTGCTTCTTCTCACTTTATGCTTTTTAAAGACGGTACAAGAGAACCACTTCACGGACATAACTATCGTGTAACTCTTAAGGCCGATGCAATAGAACTTGATGCTGATATGGTCTTTGATTTTTTAGATATCAAGCCAATTGTAAGAGAAGTCTGTGACAGTCTTGATCACAAGCTTCTCCTACCAGGCGAGACTCCTTTGATTGAGATCAAAGAGAATGACAAAAACTGGGATATTAAAACTCAGGATGGAAGCTTCTTCTCATTTCCTCAAACAGATGTACTTATTTTACCAATTCAAAATACAAGTGCAGAGAGAATCGCAATTTATATTACCCATGAAATTAAAAGACTCGTTAAAGAGAGATTTAATTTTCAATTTAAAAACATTGAAGTTGAAGTTGAAGAAACACCTGGACAGTGTGCTGTCTACCGTTGTGAGTAAAAAGGTTTTTATATGAATTTTATAAGTCTTAAGTCTGGATCTAGTGTTGAAGGTGATGAAATACAGGCCTTTAAAACAGACACAAAAAGCAACAAATGGCTCTACTTAATGGCCGGAGTTCACGGAGATGAGGTTGAGGGAGTTTATGTTCTTAATCAACTCTTCGAATGGCTAAAAGAAGAAGATCTTGGTGACCTGCCATTAATCGTAATCCCAATTTTAAATGTTGATGGTTACCGCCAAGGAACAAGAACGAATGCCCATGGTGTAGATCTTAATAGAAACCTTGCTACTGATAACTGGTGTCCAGAGATTAGAGCGGCCAAATATCATCCAGGCTCGGCTCCAATGAGTGAACCTGAAAACGTTTATCTCGATAAATTATTTTCAAAATTCACACCAGTACAAATTCTAACTCTCCACTCATGGAAACCTATGCTCAACTACAATGGAGACTGCAAAGATGTCGCCGAATACCTTGAGCAATACAATGGATATCCTGCTGAAGGTGATGTTGGTTACCCAACTCCTGGATCACTAGGAAACTACGCCCCAGAGAAATATAGTAGCCCAGTGCTAACTTTTGAATTTCCAGTTCTCAGTGAAGAAAAAACACTAAAAGAAATCTGGGAAGAAAACGAAGAAGGTCTCAAGGCCTACTTCAAGAGTGAACTCGTATCTAAATTATTTGCATAAAAAAAGGGAGACTCTAGGTCTCCCTTTTTTCTAAGAAGCGATTTTATGTTCGTTTCTCTCTTCTTTTTTGCCTCGACTTTTGTAATTTAAATAATCGATGATCTGATCCTCATACTTCAAAAAAGGGAAAGTGACCTTCCAAGCTAACCATATAAGGGCCACTGAAGAGCAAACCCCTATAAACTCCCCAAGTCCAAAACTATCAGGATTCGAACTCCATGCATTGTAGAACAATGAGAGAAAGTACGCTCCATAGAAAACAAAAATATATTGAACATTCAATTTCTTTAGGTGAATACAAGTTAGATAATCATCAATATCATTTTGAAATCGCCTCGTTGTAAATCGATCCTCATCTTTTTGCATACTCTCCAAGATTTCAGAAAAGAAGGTTTCATCATCGTCCTTTCTCTTTGGAAAATGACCTTTTAATACAGTTGGCATAGATACCTCCTATCAATCATAGTCTGATAGAAAAGTACAAAAGAATGAGAAAAGATTGTGAAGATATGAGGGGACTTTTATGATTTCAAGGAAATAAAAAAGGGAGCAAAACTGCTCCCTTTCCCATTTTTTATAAACTCATAATAACTTTTGATAGTGCATCGATCTGAGCATCTTTTTCATCCGGATTAGAGCTATAGGCCCTAGTCGCATTAAGAGCTTGATCCATCGCTTGAGTCAGGTCTTGAAAAAGTGCTTGCTTAAGACCAGCGATTTGTTCGGCCGGAGCAAGTAAAGTTAGAAATTCGCTAACTTTCATCGCACCATTACCTTCATTCACGGCCTTTTCAAGAACTGTCTTAATATTCGACTGAAGCCCTGCTGCCTTTTGAACAAGAGGAGTAATATTCATCTGCGTATTCTGGTAAACGATCTGAATAATTTGCTGTAAAATCGCCTCATTCTTGTTAATTTTTTCAAGGTACTGCTCAACAGTCAGAGCATTGCTTACAACTTCGTTTTTAACTTCAAGCGCTTCAACAATTTCTTCTGATGAAACTTCTTCACCTTGAACAACTTCCTCAGCTTGAGCTTCAACTTGCTGAACTTCTTGTGTTGTACCAACAAGGTCTTTCTCAGTGAGGTTGTAGTAACCTGCCTGAGTAAGGAAATTCGAAATCTGTGGTAAGAATTGCTTGACCCCACTAATTTTTGCAAGAGTCTTCATTTCAACAAGCTCATTTCTTAGAGTAATCAGCTGTCCCGAAGGAGCGCTTGGATTAGCAAAGAAGTAGTAATTGCTAATTGCAGCTGAAACATACCCCTGAGGAATTAAGCTTGGGTCATCAACAGAGTATACTGAATAAGCACCTGTTCTCTGTCTTGTCTCTTCAAGGTCACCTGGAACACGTTGTCCATTTTGGTAACTTAGTAAACTAACAATCATATTCTCTTTTTGCGTTGAAAAGAGTGGCACGTGAGATACATTTGCACTTTTCAACATTTTTGATTCTGTTAGGTTCGCTACACTTACTCCGTTTACAATTCTATCTTGTACCGAAGCTAGAACTTGACTTCTCCACAGTGGGTTATCAAGGTAGTTCGGATAGAATCCTTCATTGTAATGAGCAATAAGTCTTGGCGCTCTATCAGATAGACTAATAGCTGCAAGTCTTTTTACAAAGCTCATACCAGCTGTCGAATTTCTAAAGTAATCATCAGGGTTTCCTGCATTATTATCAAGTCTAACATCGTTCATGAAATAACCATCAGCACCAACGATCTCAGCATTTCCAAGTAGTCCAACTGCATCTGAACAGTCATAAATATTCTGTCCAGTAAGACCCCAAACTTGCTCTTTAATTGTTTCAAAATCAAGGGCCTGAACTGATTCAACACTATTACCAACAGGCTTAACATAACAAACTCTCTGTGCTTGATTGGCAAGCTCAAGAAGGAAGTTAAATGATTTTTCAACAGCTGGGTAGTAAAGTCTATGCTGTCTTCCAAGCTCTGTATTATCATTATCAAGTACTGCAATAACTTGCTTCATTTGATTAGCATTAATTCCTTGAAGATATTGCTTCTTTTTCCCTAGGGCCTGAGCAACGATCTTTCTCCAATGATCATGTAGACCTTTTAACTCACTTGTCGTTCTGTAGAACTTACTAGCAAGTCTATACATATCAGGAGAGAAGATTCTGTCATACTTGTGCCCATAGAGAGCAACAAATGATTTAAAGTCTTCAATAAGGTATTCTACAATTTCCTCTGGATTAGAACCGTGGTCCCATCTCTTACATAGTGGGCTCGTTAGATCAACGTGCTCATCTGTACAGTAGTTATATTCTTTTCTTGAAACTCCAGCATCTTTCATTGCTTGTTCAATCGATTTCCCGTTAAGAGCAATTTCTCTACCATCTTCAGTTTCAACTTTTTCAACATAACCAAACTTAATTGCAGCAACATCATAAGCACCAGGAGCTGGAAGCTCTTCAACGTTGCGAGTGAGGTAGTCCATTGTTGAAGCCGTTAGAGCTACTGGCTTACCGTCTTTATAAGTATAGTTTTTAGCATCATTTGAAGCTGCAAAGTTGTGACGTAGTCCTAGGTTGTGCCCAAGCTCATGTACAAATGTCGCAAGAACATCATCAAAGATTAACTTTTCAGCACAGTTTCTTACGAGTTCTAATTCTCTTTCGCTACTTTCAAGAGTTCCACCATTGGCCTTAACATCTGCAACATAAGCATCTACTTCAGGACATTCTTTTTGGATTCTCTCATAAGAGTTGTTATCAACAACGTTGAAAGCACACTTCGATCCGTGATTGATAAAATCACCCATTGAAGTAGAACTTGGATTGTTGATATAGCTCATATTTACAATATCGTGATTGTGATCATGAGCGTGATCAGTTTCTTCTAACTTGTGTAGATCTCCTGTACCAATCACTTTATCAAGAGTATTGATATAAGATTTAACTGATTCCTTCTCAGCATCTTCACTCTTAGCAAGTGTACTTAGGTACGACTGATGTAGCTTATAGGCCGTTGTATTTTTGATACTATTATCAATTGCTCCAAAAGCACTTGATCCAGCAGCTCCGGCGATATTGCTTGTCAGTCTATTAGACAGCTTTGAAGTAATCTTTAGCCCTTCAATAGCTGGAGCGTGAAGACCAAGCTCACGTCTCATATAGTTACGAATATTTGAGATCTGTGACTCTCTAAATGGGTTCGCATAGATATTATTCGTTGCCGAAATAATCTCTCCAGATTCAGTATCTGAAATCGAAGGACCATAACCTAAAAGACCTGAACCATCTTTTGTATCGACAATATTTAAAATGTTGTAACGAATATCACCAATCTCAACATCTTTAGACTCATCAAGTACGATTTCAATATCAGAACCGGCCTTTTTGAAAGTCTCGTTCCAAACACGAATTCCTTCACGTCCAACAGCTCTCATATCTTGTGACGTATTTGTAGAGAAGAAATAACGAATTTCTTTCTTGTTAGGATCAAAACGGTTTAGAAACTTAAGTTTCTCAAGGTCTTTATCCCTTTCGATTCTGTGGTTAAGAATCATGTGTTTTGTTGTTTGAAAGAAACCAAACTTCGTAACATCAGATTTTTTATAGACACGACCAGCAATTGGTTTGTGTGCTCTTCTAAGTGCATACTTAATACGAATTTCTTCTTCTTCATACCATAGTGTCCAAGAGATGAAGTCATTTGTGACTTCAAGCTTTTGAAGAATACCATCAGTTAGGTCTTCAACTTTAGGAACCCAGCTATTTACTGTTGCATCGAATTCCCAACCTTTAACCATTTTATAAACGAATTTCGAGAAATCGATTTTAGCAAATCTTCTCTCGGCCCATTCAGGAGCCTCATTATTTGAATCATCAAGAAGAACTTCTTCAAAAAGATCAACACCATTTCTTGTGTTCTTTTTGTAATCAACCCAGCTTACAGGGATATTGAAGGCCGTCTTATTATTGATATCATCAGTTGTATCAATGATTTTATCTTGGTTAAGGTTAATGGCCTTAATTGTATCTTTGTATCTATTAAAACGAATTCTTGAAACACCATTTGCTTCAGCATCAATTGAAAGGTCACGTCCAATTGATGTTGCATTCTTTGTTGAAGCAGAAACGATTGTTGCAGCGTAAAACCACTCTCCATCGAAGAAATGCGAAGGAAAAATATCTTTCTTCTCTTTGGCGCCAAAGTACTGAACTTGACCAAGGTGGTTAATTTTAAAGTGAGTAGAACCAATAACCATCTTCTCACCATTTTCTCTTAGTTGGTGAGTTTCTTCGCCGTAGCTATTTTTAATTTTCTCAACTTTCGTTAGTTGAATTGGGTATCCAATAAGTGGAACTTTATAAAGACCGTTTTCCATTTCAACAGCATATGTCAGCTCATCAAAAGGTATCGCCTCTTTCTTAGCAATCTTATTAATAACAAGATACTTATCTTTCACTTCATACTGAAGTTTATAATCATGATTTGGAAGCCCACGAAATGCAAACCCTTGAAATAGAGGCGCATTTGTTACGTAATCAACAGGAAGGAGATTATTAACAGCATCAAGACCATCAACTTTCACTTCTCTGGTTGCAGAAAAGTTCTCACTGTCTCCGCTAATCACTTCTTTTGTTTTAAGATCAAAGGTCTTACCATTGTAATCTGAGATGCTAAGAAGCTCTTCACCCTGACCTTGGGCAAATTCTTCTTTTCTCTCTTCTGCACAACTTGCAACAAGTAGAGCTGTAGCGATTAATCCTAAATTTAGTAGTTTCTTTTTCGACATTTAGTATTCCTTCGTTTTCTGGTTCCGCTCAAATTCTGTAACTGTAATTCAAATCTAATATCTGTAAGTTAAGTTGGTATAAACCGTTGATTCATTTTCATCAAAGAGCCTTACGGCACTTGATTTACCATCGAAATCGAGCGCATTCCCTCCAAGAGAATGTCCAAGACTCGCTGATAACTCTTTTGAAACTTGATATGAAAGAGACTGATCCAAAACAAATACGTCTGTTGAATTTCCTCTATACGTCCAAGTTCTGTAATAAATATTGTCCATGCTAAGATTGAATCTCTTAGCGAAGTCATAGCTCACGAGCACTCTAGTAAGTGCACGGTGACTAGAGTTAGATGTTAGAGAATATCTCGCAGTCTCATACTGGTGAGCATATTTTGTAATACTCGGCATAAGATAAAGAGAGACTCCACTCATATACTTATCAAGTGACAATCCATACGTAGCACCTAAACTAAGGGCCGTAATAAGATCTGTATCCTTACGTGATCTCTTTGAAATCGGAAGCGTAAGAGATGCTTTCAAAGACCTATAAATGAATGTCTGGCTTGCACCGATAGACTTAGAAACAGAAAGAGATGAGTCTCTAACCGTTAATTCTCTATCGTTATTAAAGTCCTTATCAAAGGCAACACCCGTAGAAAGAACATAACCACCATCAAGCTTGTACTTACCTGAAAGACTTGTTGTATTTTGAAATGAATTTCCCGCACCCTTTTCAAGTGACGACTCAAGAGAAGACGAAGCCGAAAGCGAGACTTTCTCTTTAACAGTGTCTAACTTATTAACAACTGTATTATTAGATTGCGCATTGGCCATCGCTAATAAAGTCATCGGTGCAATAGTAAGTATTAGTTTTTTCAAAGCTCTACATCCTTTTCACAAAGGTTCCATTAAATTGATTGTTAAATATATTGCAATCACGATGCCACAAACGAGAGGCAGAGTACGGATATTCATAGGTAACAACCGGCCATTGGCCAACCTATTATTATTACAATAGAGAAAGTGGAAAAATCTGATATTGTGAAAGATTTACGGCCAAAACAGGCCACTTTTCCTTCACAAAACACGTGATAAAAAAAGGGAGAACACTGTTCTCCCTCATTAGAATCGCCTAAGTTTTAGACGGTATGTACAGAAATTAATTAACCAACTTTGTTAAACTTAATTACTTCAGTTGGGCAAGCTTCGGCGGCCTCTAGAATCTTCAGACCATCATCAAGAGGAGCTCCATCTCTAATAAGACAAGTATCATCAGTAACTTCAAATACTTCAGGAAAAATACCTTCACAAGCATTACAAACAATACAACCATCTTCAATCCACACCTTAGAAACAGCAAAGTTTTCTTGAGGTGCAGCTGAAGCATCTGCTGATTGAAATTGACCGGCAAACTCAGGGTTTGTAGCAATTTTCAATGCTTTATTAGATGCTGGAAGCGGATCAGCAATAAATGAACGCGATGGAATCGTATAAACTGGCTTAGAGTTATCTACTTTATTCGCTTCATTAAACTCAGCAGCTGTTTGAGTCGCTGATTTTACTTTTTCAAGGAATTTTCTAACTTTCATGCTGAAGTAGTGAGTTACACCTTCTTTAGATGCCATCACTTCAATCTCTAAAAGAGCGTCATCTAAACGATCGCACTCAAGAATTTGCTTCATGGCTTCGGCCATATCAAAGTCTTCTGCAAAATTAGTACTTTTTGGAGAGAATTCTACTGTCTTTTCAACCTGAGTTGGACTTCCAAATGGGTTGAATAGACGGAGTTTAATTCTATTAAACTTAGCAGGCTCGCGAGCAGCATTCCACTTAAAGCCAAAAGCGAATCCAGTTTCACCCTTTTCAGACTTTAAAATTTCAACTCTTGGCCTTGCAAATAAAAAGTGAAGACCACCTGATAGTAACGATAAGACACCTAGAGTAACAACAAGCCCTACACCGGCTAGAACAGCAACTCCCATGGCAATCATTGTCGTATTCACACACAACTCCTTATTTTCTCTTCTCAAACGAGATCATTTTAAAATTTTGTTATAGCTAATCATACACTATGTTCAAACGTTTCGTCTAAATTATTTCGAGTGTTTAGTTCAGATATTTGTAATTTTTTTTAGACGCAAAGGCCAATAACACAGGGCTTTCCCACTGTGAGCGCTCCTCGACTCTTAGATAAATAAGCGAACTTTAAACTTCAGTCTTGTCTTTTTTACATCCGCTAAGGCAATTACAACCCCTTGATCAACAACCAAATACTCTCCATCTAAGTAATCACAATGAACATCGGCCCCATTAAAAAGAAGGTCCCTTTTTCCCTCAGGGATTTCACACTTTGGAAGATCAAAAAGCTCTTCAAAAGTTGTTCTAATGGAGAGAAGATCATCTACTGTACACTCACCTCTTTTTGGCCAGTTATCAGTGTGAATAGAATTGGCCATGGAAATAGGTCCAATCTTTTCTCGGCACAATTCTTTAAGAGCACCAGTCGTTGCAAATTCTTTGGCCATATCTTCAAAAAGAGTTCGAATATAGGTCCCGCTACTTACTGTGGCCCTAAAGATCACGTGGGGATAATCAAATTCAATGATTTCGATATTGTGGATAAAACGCTTTACTGCTTCTTTTTCTATCAAAACACCTTGTCTGGCCCACTCATGCAAGGCCTTCCCCTCGTGCTTAGTCGCAGAAAAATGAGGCGGCACTTGCATATAATCCCCTTGAAACTTACTTTCAAGAGTACTTTTAAAGTCACCCAGCGTTTTCTCTTTTAAAAAAGTACAATCGCTTTTAATGAGCTCATCTTCCTTGGCCGTCAGATCCCCCGTGGGAGAATGAATACCAAGGACACCCTTGGCAATATAGGTTTTTGTCATTTCGTGAACACGATCAGTCAGTCTCGTGGCCGGACCAGTTGCCACCATGAGTACACCTTCAGCAAAAGGATCGAGAGTTCCAAAATGTCCTATTTTACCAAAACCTTTAGGAAGATTGTATTTAAAGGCGCGAATGACATCGAATGATGTTACGCCAACAGGTTTATAAACATTAAAAAGAAAAGGCCCATACTCTGGGCCTCTATTTTTCTTTGCCATAATTTTACTCTTCGCCGTCCTCTTCATCAGAGGCGAGGCGTCCCTCCTGAGCTTCCGACTCAAGTATGTCTGTGATATAGCGCTCATCAACATACTGAGAATCATAGAAAAACTTCAACTCAGGAACTTGCCTAACTTTTAAAGTCTTAGCAAGGTGAGATCTAAGTCTAGGACCTAAACCTTCAATGGCCTTCTTGGCATCTCCACGCTTATTTGCATCGAAAGTGTCCCAGTAGACCTTGGCCATAGTATAATCCACAGTCAGCTCAACTTTTGTAATACTAACAAAAGTCAGACGTGAATCATTGGCCTCTCTTCTAAGAAACC
Source organism: Halobacteriovorax sp. GB3 (assembly GCF_028649655.1). Lineage (NCBI taxonomy): Bacteria > Pseudomonadati > Bdellovibrionota > Bacteriovoracia > Bacteriovoracales > Halobacteriovoraceae > Halobacteriovorax > Halobacteriovorax sp. GB3. Next base: position 36,315 of record NZ_JAQSLN010000003.1, on the reverse strand, counting down.
CGTTCAATTCGTGAACGAGCTTCTCAGTATATTTTTCTTTTTTAAAATTCTTCTTCGCCATGGTTTTACCTAAAACTAAAGATTGGCCTGCGCTTCTTTTTCTTCACGAGCAACATCTTCTAAAGTTCTCTTTTTCTCAACCATCATATAAGCTTCAAATGTATCGTTGATCTTGATATCGTTAAACCCTTCAAGAGCAACACCACACTCGTAACCATCTTTAACTTCTTTAACATCATCTTTAAATCTCTTAAGTGATGACATCTTACCGTCAAAAATAATTTTACCATTTCTAAGAAGTCTAACAGAACATCCTGCCAAGATCTTACCGTCAACAACGTAAGAACCAGCAATTGTACCAGCTTTTGGTACAGAGAATGTATCACGTACTTCAGCACGACCAAGATATTCCTCAACGAAGTCTGGATCAAGAAGTCCTTCAATGGCAAGCGTTACATCATTGATTAACTCATAGATAATTGAATAAGTTTTAACATCAACACCTTGTTGCTCAGCCAGCTTTCTTGCACTTGTTAATGGTCTCATGTTGAAACCAAAGATAAAGGCATTTGCTGAATCAGCAAGTGTAACGTCACTATCAGTAATTGGACCAACACCACCAGCAATGACTCTTACAGAAACCTCTTTATTTGAAAGTGGCTCAAGAGCTTGCTTAATCGCTTCAAAAGATCCCTGAACATCAGTTCTAACGATAACATTAAGTTCTTTTGTTTCTTGTTCACTAGCAGAAGCTGCAGCGAAGAAGTCCTCAAGTGACATCTTCTGCTTCTTAGGAGCTTGTTCAAGCTTCTTTCTTTCTAGCTCACGGTTACCAGCAATTTTCTTAGCTTCTCTTTCGTTTTTAACAACGTTAAGAGTATCACCTGGAGAAGGAGCGTCCTGAAGACCTAAGATCTGGACTGGAACAGAAGGTCCAGCTGATTTAAGATCTTTTCCAAAGCTATCAGTTAGACTTCTAGCGCGGCCAAAAGTTTCACCAACAACGATAGAGTCACCTTTACTTAGTGTTCCTGACTGAACGAGAACAGTTGCAACTGGACCACGTCCCTGCTCAACTTTTGACTCGATAACAACACCTTCGGCCTGTCCTTTAGGATCTGCACGAAGTTCAGAAACTTCAGCAAGAAGAGCAATACTCTCGAGTAGCTCATCTACACCATCACCTTTAAGAGCTGAGATTGGACAAAATTGAGTGTCCCCACCCCATTCTTCAGGAGTAATATTTAACTCAGAAAGCTCAGTTTTAACGCGATCTGGGTTTGCTTGTTCTTTATCCATCTTGTTAACAGCAACAATAACTGGAACACCAGCTTGTTCACAATACTTAACAGATTCTTTCGTCTGAGGCATCACACCATCATCTGCAGCAACAACAAGAACAACAATATCCGTTACATCAGCACCACGCTGTCTCATAGAAGCGAAAGCCGCGTGACCAGGAGTATCGAGGAAAGTAAGCCTCTTACCGCCAACGTCTACAGAATAAGCCCCAATGTGCTGAGTGATACCACCAGCTTCACCTGAAGCAACTTTTGCATTACGGATATAATCGAGAAGTGTCGTCTTACCATGATCAACGTGTCCCATAATTGTAATGATAGGATCACGAAGAGGTAGACTGCTATCAGACTTCTTTTCTTTACCAATAACTTTATCTTCATCAAAAGAAACGTCTTCAACTCTGTAGTTGTATAGATCAGCAATTTGAGTTGCTAATTTAATACCAACATAGTCACCGTTCTTAACGAGTAAGTTGATATCAAGACAAGCATCGATCATATCCTTAAGTTTAACAGAAAGCTTTTTCGCTAGTTGCTCTACAGTCGCTCCTTTATGAAGCTTTACAACACGCTTAGACTCTTTAACCTCTGTAATCTCAGTTGACTTACTCGGACCAGAATATGATTTTTTACGCTTAACTTGAGTATAAATTGGACGACCAGTTCCACTAAGAGCAGCATAAGACTTTAACTCTTCCTCTGCCTTTGTCTCAGTTAGAACTTGTGCTTTAGAAATCGATGTTTTCTTTCCAGAAACCATCGATGCAAGACCACCAATTCTTTTCTTGGCCGTATCTTTCTTTGCATCTTCGTCACTTGATGATTCTTCAGGAGTAGAAACAGGAGTGAAACGATGAGTTTTCTCAACTTTCTTATCTGAATTAGCTTCAGCCTTTTTCTCTTCTTCTGTTTTTTCTTTAGGCTTAGAAACAACACGAAGACCGAACTTACGAGTATTAAGAAGCTGCTCTGGAGATTCACCACTGGCCAGGTTCTTCTCCTCGCTAGAAGCTTCTTCACTAGAAGTTTCTACGACTTCACTCTCTTGTTCAGTTTCAACAGCTACAGTTTCCTCACTTGGCTCTTCAACCTTCTCAACTTCAGCCTCAAGCTTCACTTCAGCAACCGGGGCTGCTTCAACGATAGGCTCTTCTTCAGTTTTTGGCTCAGAAACTTCTGCACTCGCTGATGTTTTCTTCCTAACGACTGTTTTCTTTTTTCTAGTTACAGTCTTAGGAGCTGCTTCTTTTTCTTCTTCAGTTGAAGAATCACTTGAAGCTGCAGCTTTTTTAACGACCTTTTTCTTCGTTGCTTTTTTCTTGGCAACTTTTTTCTTAGTCGTCTTCTTTGTTTCTTTTTTACTATCAGCTTTCGCTTGAAACTTAGATAAGACCTGCTCAACTTCTTCATCAGTTAAAGAAGTCATGTGGTTTCTTACGGAATAACCCTCACCTTTTAGTGTTTCAACTAAATCGAGAGCTCCCATATCTAATTCTTTGGCCAGTTCAAATATTTTTTTAGGCATTCGCTTCTCCGTTTATTCCTATTTCCTCAAACCCAACTACTACTTAAGTTTAAAAGCTGCCAATTCCTCACGAAGTCTTTTTTCAGCTTCAGAGAACTTGTCACCTTCTTCAGAAGCTTCTCTTTCATTACTCTCAAGAAGTCCCTTATAAGCAGGAACTGCAGAAGCAGAAACGATTTCATCTTCATCAGATTGAAACTGAATATTTCCAGCTTCGATAGCATCAGTAGTTGCTGTAATAATTTTTTGTGCATCCTCTTCACTAATTTCAAGGATTCCTGCCAGTTCTTCAGCTGATTGAGCTGCAAGATCACCAATGGCCATAATTCCTGATTGAACAAGAACTTGAGCCGTAGCTTCATTAACAGGGTCGATTTGAACGAGGTTTTCAACGGCCTTGTTAACTTTTTCATGAAGTTTAGTTTTAGAGATGATGTTGATCTTATAACCAGTCAACATTGCTCCAAGACGTACGTTTTGACCACGACGTCCAATTGCAAGAGATAGTTGGTCTTCATCAACAACAACATCCATAGAGTGTTCATCATGATCAATTTGAATGTTTGAAATTTCTGATGGAGCAAGAGCTGCTCTAGCAAAAGTATCTAAATCATCATTGTACTTAACGATATCAATTTTTTCACCTTGAAGTTCGTTAACAATGTTTTGAACACGTGAACCTTTCATACCAACACAGGCACCAACTGGATCGATGTCTTTATCAACAGAAACAACGGCAATTTTAGCTCTTTGCCCTGGCTCTCTTGCAGCAGACTTGATTTCAATTGTCCCATCTTGAATTTCTGGTACTTCCATTTCGAAAAGCTTAACAAGAAACATTGGTGATGTTCTTGATAGTCTGATCTCAGGCCCTCTATTCGTCATTACAACTTCAGAGAGATAAGCTTGAATACGGTCACCTGGCTTAAAATTTTCACCAGGAATAACTTCTCTACGTCCAAGGATTGCATCGGCCTTTCCAAGGTCAACAACAATATTTCCTCTTTCATATCTTCTAGCAATACCAGTTACTAGCTCGCTCTCTTTATGCTTAAATTCAGAGAAAAGGATTTCTCTTTCAGCATCACGAACTTTTTGAAAAATAATTTGACGTGCAGTTTGAACATCAACTCTTGTGAAGTTTGGATTTTCAATCTTGATACCTAATTGATCACCAATTTCTACTTCTTCATCGAGTTCTCTAGCAGCTTCAAGATTAATCTCAACAATTGAATCTCTTACTTCTGCAACAACATTTTTATATTGGAAAATTTCAATATCATCATCAGCATCGTTGTAGCGCGTTTCGTATTCACCTTGGATACCAAACTTTTTTCTTGCTGTTACAAGAAACGCCTGCTCGATGGCCTTAACAATAATAGATCTTTCAATACCACGATCTTTACTTAGAGTTTCAATTACTCTACCTAATTCTGAAAAGTTCATCTTCAACCTTCCTTAATCCAATGTCCCTAATCTTCTAGGTCCGGTTCTAAATTTGCTTTTTTAATATTTTTAAATTCAATTTGAATTTCATTTCCATCTACATCTAAAGTCACAGAATCTTCTTTAACTGCGAGCAATTTAGCGACAAATTTATTGGCCGCTTTTAAGCTCTTTGGAAGTTCAACTTCAGTATAGTCACTTAAACGACCCATAATACTGAACATAACATTCTCATTAACAGCAGATTCAAAATGCCAAAACTCGTTCAAGCTACGAAAGATCCCAGGACTTGATACTTCAAGCATTAATTCCTCTGGCATCCAATCCAGCTCTTCAGCGTAAGGAGTCAGGGCACGGTCAACTTTAGCGCAATCATCTAATACGGCAGTCCCTGTATTTTCATCCATAATGAAAACACGTAGAGTATGGCTACCACTGATATAATCGAGATCGTAGAGCTTATATCCAAGCTCTGCTGTAACCTCTAAAAGAAGTTCGTAAAACTTTGCCTCAAGGCCAGTTCTGTTTCCTCTTAAAACCATTTTTTTACTTCCAAATAAAAAAAAAGGGCAGACGCCTGATCTACCCAAAAAGCAAAAAGCTTAATGTTTTTACAACACCCAAAGAAAAAATATATTTAGATGTAGTAATCTTTTATCAAGAATGAATTGTTTTTGCAACTACTTAGAAATCATTTACAGAGATATCAGGAATAATTCATCATAATGAAGGCATCGTCCCCATTTCCATAAAATCGAGCAACTCGACGCACAACTTCAAGTCCACATTTTTCATAGAGTGCAATGGCCCCTTTATTATCCGTAGCGACCTCTAAATAACACCCACAATGACCCATAGCAGCAAGATCATTACGAGCATGCTCAAATAGTCGATACCCTTTACCAAGCCCTCTCATCACGGGATGTAAAAGGATTTTATGAAGATGGACGGCCTCTCCTTCATTGATAATCTCAAAGAGAGAAAAGCCCATTATTTTACTCTCATCATACAAACAATAAATATAGAATTCTCGACTCGAGCAGAATGTTTCCCAGTTCTCAAGTTTCCAAGGCCTTTCAAAAAAACACTCATCCAACTCGACGACTTCTTTAAGATGAGTGCGATAGTCATCTTTTGAAAATCTTCGAATATCGACTTCGTTAGAAAAAGAGGTCATAAGTAACCTTCGTGCTGATTGATTCAAGAAAACGAAAAAGAGAGTCTTCTCTGTTTTTTCCCTCTTTAATGTTAAATCGTTGACGAAGAAAGACTTCAACAAAAAGAAGGTCCTTTTCTAATGCGCTCATAGTATCTGCGCCTTTTGGGTAGCAGCTTTGCAAACCTAGTTCCTTCAATATCTGAGAGGTCACTTTAACACTTCGCCCCTTAATGAAGCTTTGAATTTTTAAAACTTCTAAAGTCTTAACAAGATCTGCCTCCCGCTTTCTCAAGTCGTGAATTTCATGGCCAACAGGGGCGTAATTGACAGACTTAGAACGTCCAAAATTACTCAAATATTTGATAAGGTAGGACTTTTTAAGGCAAGAAAACGTCTGCATCGAGCTCAATTGTTGATTTATTTCTGAAACAAAGTACGTTTTTGAGTCAACTCGAAAGACAATGCGATCTTTTCCAACAAGTTTTAAAGAAGAGCTATTCTCTTGGGCCCAAGTGATTATCGGGCACAAGAGAAAGCTGATAAATAGAATATTTGTGAATTTCAATATTGCCCCTTGGTACCAAGGAAGCAAGACTTAAACTGGTGATGCTAGGTCGACGTTTGCAATGGCCGCATCAGGGTAGCTCTTAGCTTCCATGTGGAATCTAATTTTTACGAGAGGGTTGAAAGTATAACCATCTTTTCCTCTTATTATATACTTTCTTTTCTCGCCATTACCAGCTTTAGGTTCAATAAGTTTTCTAAGACGTGAAACACTCGTATAGATCAACTTATCGTGGATAAGTGGATTGTATTCATCTTTCCAAATAGATTTAGCTAATTGCTCTTTGTCATAGTAAGAACCAGAGTTCTTTGCTAGGAGAAAAAGAATTTCTAAGAGTACAAAACGGTGTTTAAAGTCGATAACTCCAAGAGTTCTCTCTTTAACAATACGATTTGTCTTATCGAGATAAATATCAACACTTGCATCATTTACATCTTCAACTTCTGATCTAATGAGTTGATCTAATCTTCTAAAAACAGCTGGGTTACTACACTCGCCAGCTAGCTCATAGAACATTAGAGCACGAGAGAAGTCACCGGCCAATTTAAAGGCCATCCCTTTTCCTAAAAGTACATACCCTTGGAGGTTCCAGCAATTTTTGCTACTTAGAACTTCGTTGGCCTTCTTAAAGTTTTCAAGGGCCTCTTTGTGATCACCTAGCTCAACACTAACTTTTGCATATGAATTGTACATAGCTCCACGTAAGTATGACTTATTAACAATTTCTAGAAGATCTTTTAATTGATTAAGATAAATGAGTGCTTCTGAAAATGAGCGACGGTTGAAAGCGTTTTGGGCCAAGGCCAATAAGCACTTTGCAAGAAGATCCGGTTCATTTTCTTCTTTGGCCTTCTTACAAGCAAGCTCATAATTCTCTTTGGCCGTAGAAAAGTCTCCAGAGTAATTCTTAACAATACCGACGTTGTAGAAATATTCAGCATTTAAACTACCTAGAACCTCGGCGAGCTTGTCGACGAGGATCTCTGCATTTGCGATATATTTTTTCGCGTTATGCGTATCTAGTTTTTCAGAAGCAATACGAATGAGAAATCCGTAAATTTTAAACATTGAATAAGTATCTCTAGGCTCTACCGCTAAACTTAATGCCTTTAAAAAGTTTTCTTCAGCATTGTTTAAATCGGCCTTATCATAATAAACCTTTGCTATTTGATAATAGGCCTTCCCCACTTCTAGTTCGTTCAAGTTAGAAGCTGTAGGAATCAGTTCATTTTCATTCTGATCGAGAAAAGCTAGACTGGCGTTGTCGTAGCTTAAAGTTGTTGTGGTTTCTTGCATACTCTTTCCTTGTCCCTCAAAAAAAGCTCAATCCCAAAAAGCTTGCCACTTCGTATCACATTATCACGCTGATAGTCAAAATCTATTGTTTTAGTCTGTAAAAAATATGCTTAACTCGTTGATTTATAAAGTTGTGATTGGTATTGTGGTTAGATCATTACAAACGTATTTTAAGCCACTTAGACATGGAGCATTAAACCAATGGCAAAATTCGATCTCGATACAATCAGGCACTCTTCGGCCCACTTAATGGCCCAGGCTATTAATAGACTATGGCCAAAGAGTAATGTTCAATTTGGTGTAGGTCCCGTTATTGAAAACGGATTCTACTATGACGTAGATATGGACTACAAGCTCACCGATGAAGACCTTGTAAAGATCGAAGATACCATGAAGCAGATCATTAAAGAAAAGCTTCCGATTGAAAGAAAAGTCATGTCTAGAAACGAGGCGATCGATTTCTTTAAAGATCAAGGTCAAGAGCTTAAAGTCGAACTCATCTCGGCAATTGCTGAAGATGAAGAAATCTCATGCTATTCTCAAGGTGAATTTATCGACCTCTGTCGCGGTCCACACGTTGAGAATACTTCAGATCTTCCTCAGTTTTTCAAGCTACTAAGCGTAGCAGGAGCATACTGGCGTGGAGACGAAAATAATAAGATGCTACAAAGAGTTTATGCTGCTTGTTTTAATGATAAGAAACAGCTTAAAGCGCACCTCAACTTCTTAGAAGAAGCAAAGAAACGTGACCATAGAAAACTAGGAAAAGAATTAGAGCTTTTCCACTTTGAGCCACAAATTGCTCCAGCATCGCCATTTTTCATGCCAAAAGGTGCTTTCGTCTATAATGAACTTGTTGAGTTTATGAGACGTCTTTACCGTAAATTTGGTTATGATGAAGTTATCACACCACAAATTCTTGATAGTGAGCTTTGGCACACATCTGGCCACTACGCACACTATAAAGAGAATATGTACTTTTCAAATATCGACGAAAGAGAGTATGCAGTTAAGCCAATGAACTGTCCTTGTCACATGCTAATGTTTAAGCACTACAAGTACAGCTACCGCGACCTTCCTCTTCGTTATGCAGATTTTGGACGCCTCCATCGCTATGAAAAAGCCGGTGCCGTTTCAGGTCTCACAAGAGTTCGTACATTCTGTCAGGATGATGCCCACATCTTCCTTCCACTGAATAAGATTCAAGATGAGATCAAAGATCTTATGCAAATGTTCTTCGTTTGTTATGAACACTTTGGATTTACAAATATCAAAGTTAACCTATCGACAAGACCAGAGAAAAAATCTGGTGATGATGCAACTTGGGATACTGCTGAAAATGCCCTAGAAGAAGCTTTAAAAGCTTCTGGTCATGAGTTCTTCATTAAAGAAGGTGATGGTGCTTTCTACGGTCCAAAGATTGATATCGAAATATCTGATGCAATTGGAAGGTACTTTCAACTTGGAACGATCCAACTTGATTTCCAACTTCCAGAGCGCTTTGGTCTAAGCTTTACAAACGCTGATGGTGAAGACGAAAGACCAGTTGTAATTCACAGAGCATTACTAGGGTCTCTAGAGAGATTTCTTGGTGTATACATTGAACACGTTGCCGGTATTTTCCCATTCTGGTTAGCACCAGAGCAAGCAGTAATTGTACCAGTTAATAACGACATCCACCTCGAATACGCCAATGGCCTTTGCAAAGAACTAAATGCCCAAGGAGTTCGCGTAAAAGTAGACGATAGAAATGAGTCTATGGGTTACAAAACGAGACAGATTCAAAAGTCAAAAACACCATTTATGATCGTCATTGGTGATCGTGAAATGGAAAATAAATCAGTAAGCTTAAGAGCGCATGGACAGAAAGGTTCAACAACTCTTACGAATGAAGAGCTCTTTACAAAATTTAAAGAACTCAACGCTGAGAAAATGCCAGAAAAGCTTAGAAATTAATTAAAAAAGGGGGGAGTCTTCTCTCCCCTTTCTTTTTTGATACAAGGACCCGTGTCATGAAAAAAAACATCCTCATTCTTTGTGGCGGCGGTCACTCAGAGCACGACATCTCGCTTATTTCTTCCCAATATATTTATGATTCTTTAAAAGATAATGATCAATACAATGTCTATCACGTAACAATCTTGCACGATGGAAGACGAATAGACCGAGAAGGAAAAGAAGTCGAATTAAGAAGGGCCGGAGAGATTGCCTGGAAACAAGGTAGTAAAAAAGTAGAACTCCACTACGCGATTCCTTGCATCCACGGACCTCCAGGAGAAACGGGCGAAATCCAAGCAGTTTTCGAACTAATGGGACTTCCCTACCTTGGTTGCTCACCAGAAGCAAATATTCTTTGCTTTAACAAAGTGAGCTCGAAACTCTGGTTTGACGCTTTAAATATTAAAAACACACCCTTTCTCTTTTTGGATGAACTAACGACAGCTACAGTACAGAAGGCCCATGATTTTTTTGATCTCCATCAAGGTGCTTTTATCAAAGCGGCATCACAGGGTTCTAGTGTTGGTTGTTATCCTGTGACAAAGAAGGATCAATTACAACAATACCTAAAAAAGGCCTTCGAACTATCACAATACGTCTTAGTTGAAAAAACACTAAAAGCAAGAGAACTTGAAATTGCGGCCTTTGAACACAATGGAAAACTCTACATCTCCCATCCAGGAGAAATCATATGCCCTACTAGTTTCTATTCTTTTGAAGAAAAATATGATGAGAAATCTCATACGACTACTGATGTAGAGGCGAAGAATTTAACAATTAACCAAGTAGAGAAAATGCGAGAGTTTGCAAGAAAGGCCTTCACAGGTCTTAAACTTAGCGATCTGTCGCGTATTGATTTTTTCTTAACAGAAGATGGTGAAATTTTTCTTAACGAAATAAATACTTTTCCAGGAATGACCCCTATATCAATGTTTCCAAAAATGATGGAAAATATGGGCATTCCCTTTAAAACATATTTGAGTGAAAGAATTCAAAGTAATGCGAGGTCTTAAATGAAATCAATTAATCAAAGTGACGTAAACCACGCCAATGAGAAACTATCAAAGCTTTATGAAAATGATAAAGTAGCAAAAGAGAAGAAAACTTATATTGCAGACTTGAGAAATTCTAAAGGTCCTTACTTTGGTGTTGAATCAAACGAAGGTACTCCACACTACTTCATGGATTCTGCGTCTCAAATTGCGACACTTGGGCTTGGTTTTAATCCTCAAAGCTTCTTTGGCCCAGCTCACTTTGAACAAACATGGACAAACCAATGTTCATCAAAAGGATTTGAAGAACTAGTACAATCACTTCATGGCCTATTTAAAAGAGAACTTAACTGGCAAACGATCCATACAAGTTTTTGTAATTCCGGAGCTGAAGCGAATGAAACAGCACTAGGACTTGCTTACAAAAACCGGAAAAATGAATCTGCCAAAAAAGTTCTTTGCTTTGAAGGATCTTTTCATGGCCGAATGATGGTTTCACTAATGAGTACTTGGAATAAAACAAAACGTGCTCCATTTGAGTGGCCAGGTTATGAATCTGTCTACATGCCATTTCCTGAAGATAAAAGTGGTCAAACACTTATTAAAGCTGATCAATCGTGGCTAAAATCATGGGAAATGTCTGCATCGAAAAACTTTAAAACACCTGAAAATACGAATAGTGACCCCCTTTTAGAAAGCGAAATTCAGTCTCTTTTAAAAATTCGTGATGCACTTAAAGAAAGAAATATTTTCGCGATCTTAATCGAGCCAATGCAATGTGAAGGGGGAGATCGCTATGCTACAAATCGCTTTTTTCAAGCGCTTGCCCTCATTGCGAAATCATTTCAAGTCTCATTAATCTTTGACGAAGTTCAAACAGGTTTCCATTTAGGTCGCAAGTTTTTCTGGCACACTGAATTTGAACTCCAAGATTCAAAGGGTCAGGAGCTCTTTCCTGATTACGTCGTCTTGGCAAAAAAAGCTCAATCGGGAATAGTCCTCTCTCCTATTGATAAAAGAAATAATGAGGAAATTGCTGTATCAAGTATAGCAAGAGGTCATGCTCACGCGCTTATGATCTCTCAAAACGATCAAAGAATATTAGAATTAGAGAATCTTACAGATGCCCTTCTGTTAAATTTTAAAAATAAATACTCTGACTTTGTAGAAAACCCAAGAGTTCATGGACTCGCCTTTGCCATTGATCTAAAAAACCAAGAACACGTAGGACAATTTATACAAAAGCGCTTTGATCATGCTCAACTATTCTACCCAGCAGGATCAAACACATTAAGGTTTCGCTTAAATACTTCTTTTAGAAAAGAAGACTTAGACTTTCTTTTTGCCTGTTTGGAAAATATTGCTGAATCCGTTTTTCATCAAAAAGAGCTGGCACCTGTAGAAATTCCAACTTTTACAAGCAGAGCAAATGATCTCTATTTTTGGCAAGAGCTATTTCTAGAAGCAAGACTAGCTCCAAACAATAAAGAGAATACGCTAAGGACAGCAAAAGAGTGGATTGAACAAAAAACAGAATCAGTGCTCGTTAAGATAAATAGAGCGAACTTCCTTGAGTTTAAGGAAAAAATAATTGATCTTGAAAAAACAGTTTATGAACCTGCAAGGCAAACAGAAATTGAAAAATTTGAAGCAACAGCAAATCATGAAAACTCTCAATGCTACGCTTTAATGAAAAATGACAAACTTCAGGCCATTACTTTTGCTGGACCACTTTCTTTATACCCTTATGAAAGAGGAGTTAGAAGAGATCCATCATTTGCAAATGAAAATACTCTCTATATGCTCGATACAACGACAGCTCCGAATTCCCAAGGACTAGGAATTGGGAGAGACTTAAAATCATTTCTTGTTTTAAACAGCATTTTCAACGGTATTGAATCAATCAATGGAAGAAACCGCGATCACTTAGCAAAGGGAATGCTAAGTATTAATTTATCTCTTGGTGCAAAAGTTATTGATTACATCAATGAAGATTATCCTGATGATGAAGAATATAGAGATGTTTTCTATTATAAAGGAACAGCGAGTTGGAAAGAACAGCCTATAGAGCTTTCTAACGGTGTTCAATCACGCCTAACACTTTCTCAACTAAGCACAGACTTTTGTAAAAACCAACTTCCTTACCTAGTTAACAAAGTATGTCTTTCAAACTTTATTAGCTCTCGCTTTATTCAAGACGTTAAAGATCTTACAGAATCATTTCCAAAAGAACTTCAACACGTCTATACGGCCAGTGGTCAAAGTGAATGCGTTGATAAACTTTCTCGTTCTCTTTGGTTCAATCAAAAAGAAAATGAAAAATCAAACAAGCTACTGACGTTCAAAGGCCACTACTTTGGAAAAGGAAGTTTCCTATCGAGAAGTTTAAGCGAAAGTGATGAGTTTTTCGATACAACAAAACTGACTTGCCCAACGACCAGTGAAACGGCGTCTCTAAAAGAGTTGGAGTCTATCCTTAAAAAAGAACGATTCATGGGCCTTTGGCTTGAGCCAATTCAACAGAGAAATGGAAAGAAAATTTCTCGTGAAACACTAGAGAAAATCATCACTCTTTGTAATAAGTATAAAACTCCAGTTATCTTCAATGAGACAGCGAGTTCGATGTATCGTTATAGCAAAGAACAATTTCTCTGTGCAAATCAACTGAAACTCCAACCAGATGCGCTCATGTGCTATCTCTCAGGCCAAGCAGCTATTTGTGCAATGAAAAAAGATTATTTTATCGATGCCCCACTCATGGTCATTAGTACATGGGATGGTGATGAATTTAGTTTTAACAATTATCTTTTTGAAAAACAACTCATTGAAAATAACAAAAGAGATTATGACAACACACTTGCAGAATTTGATCAGGCCATCAAAACTATTGCTGGCGATCATTCAATTAATGAATTTCATATAGAAAACGGAGTTGGACTCATCAATGGACCGCTCAGTTACGTTTATTCAAAATATTTTAAACAAGATAGAAGTGGTCAATTCTTAGTCCTTGCAAGTTACGGTCAAATGAAGAGATTTCTCTCTAAATACAACAGAGGTGATATCTAATGACTGATCAGGCCTTACCTTTTATTCAATATGAAGCAGGAAAATCTCACCGTGAATGGGGCCTCTCTCACGGTGAATCTTTTAGAGAGGGAATTAGGGAACTCTCGTCGATTAGACGTGAACTTATGCTTAAAAAGAACCCTTCACTTCTTTACTCTCTCGATAAACTTGCTCACGATCAATTTGAAATATCAAAATCATTTGCTCCTCATCTGGCCGAAGAGCTCGAGGCCATAGCAAGTGGTGCCAGTATCTCTTTAACTGATGTCGTTATTTTGAATAACTATACAGACTTTAGAGATATAGAAATGCCAGACGAAGGTTGTTCGACTGTTCATATCCAATCAAGTGATCATGTAGTTAGTGGTCAAACTTGGGATATGCACTCGAGTGCAAAAGACTATATATCGGTCATTGAAGTACCAGAGAGTAAGCATGGACCAAAGTCCTATCTCTTCTCTCTTGTTGGTTGTCTCGGCATGATGGGAATCAATGAATCAGGTCTTTTCATTGGTGTTAATAATATTAATACAAAGAATGCAAAGGCCGGCCTTATTTGGCCATTACTTGTTCGCCACACGCTTGAACAAAAGGCTTTTGAGCAAATGAAAAACAAGCTAACGGGAGCTCCTGTTACAAGCGGACATAATTATCTTATTAGCGATAGCAAGCAAAGTGAACACTGGGAAATCTCTCCGAGTGCAAAAGAGCTTCTCTTTCACACAGATGAATTCAATCACGGTAAAACATTTCACACAAATCACTGCCTTGGTAAATTTGTAAAAGAGTTTGAGCAAGAAACAGCAAAGAGTTCAACAACCTATGATCGCTATGACCTACTCTCTAAGAAAATAAACCAAACAAAGAATTTTAATGATTTAATCGAACTCTTTAGAGACCATGAGGGATATCCTAAGGCAATCTGCTCGCATTTTGAGAGTGGAGCACAAGACCCATCTATGACGTGCGGTGGTGCAGCCTATGATCACCGTAGTAAAAGTGCTTACTTTTGGCGTGGTTGTAAAGAATTTGATTCCAATTATAAGGATTTAATGCTTCAATTTTAATTGAACTGTTTTGTTCCCAGGGGCAAGGAGGCACTATGGGAGATCGTCCTTATTTTATTACTTGGCAAGATCAAGAAAAGGCCCACACGGTTTCAATTGAAAAGGCCGTAGGTAATTTCCTTATCACGAATGAAGGAAAGCGCCTCTTTGATTTCTCATCAACAAGCTATCATGCCATTTTTGGTAATTCACACCCAGAAGTTGTTAAGGCCATGATGAATCAGGCCAAGCTCATTTCAGTTTCCAACCCAAAGAGTATTTTTAAGCTAAAAGAAGAAGTCTCTTATATGCTTTTAAAGGCCCTTAAAAAAAGAGACGGTAAATTATTTTATACAGTCTCAGGAGCTGAGTCTGTTGAAAATGCTTTGAAAATGGCAAGACAAAGAAGTGGAAAAAAAATTATTCTCGCAAGAGAGCAGTCTTATCATGGAGCCACTCTAGGAGCACTCTCTATTACGGGAGACTGGCGCAATAAAAAGCACGACACAATTGATGAGTGGACTGCCAGAATTCCTGAACCACACGATGATCCAAAGTTAATTAAAACTAAGAAAATTATAAAATCAATTGGACCTCACAAAATTGCAGCATTTTGTCTAGAAACAATTACAGGTGGAAATGGTGTTATCATACCTCCAAAGAGCTGGTTTGAAGGAATTCAAAAAATTTGCGATCAATATAAAATACAGCTCATCCTAGATGAGGTTGTGTGCGGTTTTCATCGTACGGGAAAACCATTTGGGTTTCATCATTATAAATTAAGACCTGATTATATTTGCATGGCAAAAGGGATCAATGCGGGTCATTGTCCTTTTGGAGCCGTTTGGGTTTCTAAATCGGCCTCAGAAGATCTAGAAAAAGAAGTTTTTAGTTATGGTTTAACAAATTATGCCCATCCCCTTGGTCTCGCATCTACAAAAAAGGTTTTACAAATCCTTGAAAGGGAAAAGCTACAAACTCACCTAAAGCAACTTCAAAAAAGCTTTAAAAAACATCTCGACACGCTAAAAAAGAACCCCTTCGTTAAGGAAGTTCGCCAGATAGGTCTTTTAGCTGCCATAGAAACCAATGGCCGTGAAGATCTCTTTGACGACTTTAAAGAGAGTGGGCTTTTTGTTTCACAAGTGCGTGAGAATATCATCCTCTGCCCAAGTTACATTACAAGTCTTAAGCAAGTTGAAAAATATATCTCAAAAATAGATCAAGTAATTTTAAAAAAATATTCCCTTGATAAGGAAAAACAGAATGACAAAAATATATCAGTCAAGCGACGAAGCAGTTAAAGATATTACAAGTGGCTCAAGCGTTATGAGTGGAGGCTTCGGTCTTTGCGGTATTCCAGAAAACAGTATCGATGCTCTCTGTAAAAAAGACATTAATAACCTCACTGTCATATCCAACAACATTGGAAACTCAGGAAGAGGACTCGTAAAGCTCTTAGTTCAAGATAAAATCTCAAAGGCCTACTGTTCATATGTAGGGGGAAATCCTGATCTTGAAAAACGAATCTTTAACAAAGAAATCGATGTAGAATTAGTTCCTCAGGGAACATTTAGTGAAAGAATACGTGCAGCAGGAATGGGAATTAGGGCCTTTTATACTCCCACAGGTCACGGAACAATTGTCGCAGAGGGAAAAGAAGTCAAAGAATTTGATCGCCCCTGTGTTCTTGAAACGGCCCTTCATGCAGATTTTGCTATCATTAAGGCCCAAAAGGCCGATCCTTATGGGAACCTGTGGTTCAAAGAAACTGCTAGAAACTTCTCCCCTCTCATGGCGATGGCCGCAAAAACGACAATCGTTGAAGTTGAACAACTTGTAGAACTTGGAGAAATAGCACCAGAAGATGTCCATCTCCCAGGTATTTTTGTTCAAAGAATTTACCAAGGATCAAATTATAAAAACGATATTGAATTTTTAACTTTAGAGGATAATTAATGGCCTGGACCAAAGAAGAAATGGCAGATAAGGTGCTTGAAAAAATCAGTGATCAATCGAGTGTCAACTTAGGTATTGGACTTCCAACAATCGTCGCTCAAAGACTTCCCGAAGGTAAGACTCTGTGGATACATTCTGAAAATGGAGTTTTAGGGGTCAAAGGTAGACCAAAAAAAGATAATGTTAGTCCAACCCTTATTAATGCTGGTAAAGAAACAATTACAATCAAAGAGGGTGCTTCATTCTTTGACAGTTCTTTGAGCTTTGGAATGATTCGCGGCGGACACATTGATTACTCGGTCCTCGGAGGGATGGAAGTTGACACTGAGGCCTCACTTGCCAATTGGATGATTCCAGGAAAAAAACTCACGGGCATGGGTGGTGCTATGGATCTAGTGAATGGCTCTAAGACAGTTATTATTATGATGACTCATTTCAGTAAAGACGGTAGTCCCAAGCTTGTAAAAAAATGTGATCTTCCTTTAACTGGAAAGTGTGTTGTGGATTTAGTTGTTACTGATCATGGAATTTTTAAACCGAATGGAAATTGCTTTGAAGTTTTAGAGCTAGCACCAGGTGTAATAGAGAGTGAATTAAAACTACCTTAAAATAAAAAAAGGGAGCCCTGCACTGCTCCCTTTCTTTCGGCTTCCTGCCTGTCATGATTCAACTTCCTGTCGATCACAATTAAATTATAACTAAAAAAAAGATTTCCTGCACAAAAAAAATAACAGGGTATTTTTTTCCGAACAAGTTAGTCCAACATAAATTGACGAGTACTTTAACGAACGTATAAAATCTTAATAAGGAAAACATACTATGATTAAAAAACTGTTATTCTCCTCTGAAAAAGAGAAAGAAAAAGAAAAAGACTATAAAATTCAAACCTTTACCTATTTTATTCCCTCTCCACCTGCTAGAAAAACAGGCTACAGAGAAAAAGAGTTTGATAAAATCACTTATGAAATTTTAAACAGAGGCTACAAAATAATCGACCTAAAGACTCAGGCAACAACCAATGCGACGAGCTCTGGAATGTGGGTGATTTTTTTACTCAAGGCCTTAAATGAGAATGCATCACTTCTCGACTTTACTAGTGAAGAAATCTTTTCAGAACCAGTTGAAGGACTATACCAAATTGACCATGAATAAATTGATCCTCATTCCCTTCCTTTTTATTTTTGCTTCTTGTTCATTAATTATTAAATCTAATGAATCAAAAGTTAATTTAGTTTTAAAAGATAAAAAAGAAAAAGAACTCTTCTGTAATAAAAGCAACACACAATTTTATATACAAAACGAGCAAACGTACTTGCTTATTCAGAACTTAAATAAGAAAGTAAATCTAAGTGCTCAAGAGATACTTGTAGCAACGGTTCTCACTGAGATTTTCAACTCTCCTTTTGCCGTTTCAATCGATTCACAAATTCAATTCCTGGATATGAATTTGGCCAGCAAAAATTTTGAACACAGTTATTACTTGAGCGATAAGAGGCCAACAAATCTTTTTGACTCTTTAAGATATTACCTGAAAAAGAATAAGGCTAAATACTCTTTAGGAGAACTTATCTCTCTTGTCGAAAGAGAACTACCGACTCGCATAACAATCTCTAAACGATATGCAAGGTTTCTCTCAGGTATTGAGCAAAGTATTCGAAGTGACGAAAAGCTAAGTGCGACTTACTTAAGAGGAAATCAATTAATTAAAGCAAATGAAACGATAAGGCGTTCCTCTTTAAAGCGTATCTACAATGTGTCACGTCTTCAGACAAAAGAACAAAGAAAAAAGAAAGTAACAAATAACTCCTATCTCTTTCCTTATGTTACTAACGACCAAAAATACTTATGTAATTACGATCTAAATATTTATGAAAATTCAATCTTTCTCATTTCAAAAGACAAAAGACCTCAAACCCT
Source organism: Halobacteriovorax sp. GB3 (assembly GCF_028649655.1). Lineage (NCBI taxonomy): Bacteria > Pseudomonadati > Bdellovibrionota > Bacteriovoracia > Bacteriovoracales > Halobacteriovoraceae > Halobacteriovorax > Halobacteriovorax sp. GB3. The sequence goes on along the minus strand of NZ_JAQSLN010000003.1, from coordinate 18,042 downwards.
AGAACTAGGCGCCATGAAAAACAACTTTTCAGCAATGGCAGTTCTTAGACTTTATCCAAGAGTTCATAGTAAAAAATTGTCTTCACACTCACTCTTTGGTCAGTCACAAACTCCACGCCCTGTGGCCATATGTCACAAGTCGAATTCAAATGAAATTTTTGTCTCTTCAAAAGGACCTGACTCGGCCCAAATACTCCAACAATTTATAAAAAACTACGCAAAACTAACGACAAAGAAAAATCTTAAAGAAAGTCTTTATCACTCTAGAAATATCGTCATGATTCCACCAAAGAGAATTCTTAGCGAAACAAAGAAACTTGACTCAAATGACCTAGAAAACCTTTTAAAAAGTGATAATGCTGTCTACCATGTAGAGAATATTGGAAACATTTGGGGGCTCCATAGTAAGAGTTTTTTCCAAGACCCAAGATCAGTAAACAGCTTAAGATGTATCTAACAATCAAAGGGCTTGCATCTCAAAAAGTTTTTAAAGAAGTTGAAATCAATCAAAGTGATTTGAATGAAAACCTTCTTCTTTTTTTAAGAGCAAATAACGTCCCTGTTGCATCTAGCTGCATCGCTGAAGGCATTTGTAAAAAGTGCCTTGATCATCAAGGTAATATAATATGTAACTATAAACTGCAGGAATATATCGATTTATTTGGCCTAACAATAAGCTTTGATTACCTGTAGGACGAAAATCTATTTTCATTGCCATTCTTTTAAGAGATAATAAAACCACTTTTAAAAATATTAAAGACTTGAGGAAATAATGAGATACCTTTCATTCGACATTGAAGCAACTGGACTTGGAGAAAAAGACTATATTATAGAATTTGCGATGATCCCCTTCGATGCCAAGCAGAGAGTTTTAGAAGAAGGTCTCAGTAAACACTTCTATATCAAATGCCCAAGCTTTGATTCTATGAAAAAAGATCTCGACCCTTGGGTTATCGAGCACAATGAAGAGCTTATCAAAAAAGCACATAAAGACGGGATCGAAATTGAAAGATTCAAAAGAGAACTCGAAATCTATGTAACAAACCCAACGATAAAAGAATATTTCCAAGGTCAAAAAATTACTCTCTTTGGAAAGTCGATGAATGCCATTGACCTACCATTTATGAACAGAGACCTAGGTTGGGAATTTATGCGAAAGCACTTCAACCACAGAGTTCACGACTTAACATCCGTTACTTACTCTCTTATTGACCTCAAATGTTTGCCGGCCAAGTGTGAGTCAGGTTCAGAGTTAATGAAGCATTTTAATATGGGACACGTTGCTCACACAGCGCTTGAAGATGCAAGAAATACAGCTCTCATGTATTTCAAGATGCTAAAGCAATTCTCAAATAAGAAGTCTTAGTGACGATGGGCCAGCATCTTTTTTGGATTGATGGCCTTGCTATTGTGTCTAATTTCAAAGTGAAGGTGATTACCTGTTGATCGGCCAGTACTACCGACCCTTGCAATAACCTGCCCTTGGTGAACTTTCTGACCCTTACGAGTTAGATTCTTATCGGCGTGGGCGTACACAGTAAAAAATCCATCATCATGAGCAATAACTGTGATATTTCCATACCCACCCATCTCACTTCCAGAATAAACAACGACTCCGGCAGCTGCTGCAACAATACTGGCCCCTCGACGAGCAGCAATGTCTATCCCCTCATGCTTTCTTCCCCAACGACGTCCAAAGTTTGAACTAACATTTTTAGAAGAAGGAACAGGCCATGCAAATTCCCCCTGAGAAAGATAGTAATTTGTATCGGCAGTGACATCCGCCTCGGAAGCAACAGATCTATGATTATGAGTGTGAGCAGCAATACCTCTTTTAAGAGGAATAAAAACCCATTGACCAGGCTTAAAAACTTTATCTGGATTCTCTTGCTTTAACTTCCAAACTGGAACTTTAAATTCATCTGCAACAACTTGTAAGTCATCACCTTTTACTAATTGTATATAATGACCACTCTTCATGTGTGCACACGAACTCAAAAAAAGAACAAAGAAAACAATGGCAATAAATCTAGGAATTCTCAAAACTACCCAACCCTTTTTCAAATACCCGATCAAATAAATCAGTCTTAATAACTGTTTCGGTCGGTTTTTGTAAAAGGTTGAGCAAAGTAATCGAGATTTTCGACTCATCAACGATATTACAATCACTTAGAGCATTATTATCGTGGCCTTTGTAAACACCACCAATCCAAAAGTACTCACGATCTTTAAAGTCGCGCCTTTCTTTAACTTCTTCGGAGTAAATTCTGTGACCTAATTCACCAACATCGTGGCCCTTTATTTCATTCCAAGCTAAATCAGGGACATTGATATTGAGAACAGTCATGCTAGGAATTAGCTGATGAATATCGCCAAGAACGAGATGTCTTATATATTTAGCGGCACTATTAAAGTGAATATTGTCTTTGTGTACTATCGCATAATCAATATCTGTAGAAACAGATATTGCTGGTACCCCGCGAAAACTAGCTTCACGAGCAGCGGCCACTGTTCCAGAATAATAAGTATCCTGCCCTAAATTAGCGCCTCTATTAATCCCAGATATGACAAGATCAGGCTTATTTTTAAGTAAATGAGCAAGCCCTAATAAAGTACAATCCGCAGGATAGCCAGAACAGCCATAAATATTATCGCTTATCTTTTGAACGCGAAGAGGATGGTCTAACGTAAGAGTGTGACCTGTAGTCGATCGCTCCTGTAAAGGTGCGATAACAACGACATTAGCGATATCTTTAAGAGCATTATAAAGTGAATTGATTCCAGGTGCATGAACACCATCATCATTTGAAATTAAAATATTGAGCATGAACTAAGCCTAATTTAAAATTTAAGGCCTATAATTCACACAATTAGAAGGATTTTGTAAAGGGCCCAAGACCACTTATAGCGACTTGTAGCTTAGATTTGTCGACATTTCTAAAACAAGTTTCAACATTAGTATCAACAGGTAAAGAGATTTGATCGATATCGAAATACTCAAAAAGTGAGGGAAAAATATTGTCACCCCAATTTAGTGAGACGATCAATTTCCCTTCGTTTTTAAGGAGGCATTGATGCGCGAGACGATAAAAGTTGTGAACAAAGTTTGCAAATTGCCCCTTCTCATGCTTCTCCCGTAAAAGAGAGAATGGCAGAACAATGCCTTTTAAGAACTCAGACTGATAAACACTTAAATCCTGTGCATCTTCACGATAATGCCATATAAAAGGTTTTTCAAAAGAATCGTAGTAGTCACGAGTTTGGTTACCTGAAAACTCTAAGTGAAAAGGCCCATAATACGTTGAACTCAACTTATCAAGTGTATCTTTCACCATAAAGTCAGGTTCATCTTCATAACGAAGAGTAAAATGACTGATCGACTCTTTTTTAGAATCGAGAATATCTAGGAATAGATATTGTTGAATGAAATTGAGGCTTCTTGGTCTAAAATCAAACGATAAATCAACTCCACCCAATTCATAGGCAAGATCAATTGTTCGTTTATCATAGAGTCCTTCAAGTCTGATTTTTGCACTCATCCCATTTATTATACAGAAAATATTCCAAAGGCCTAAAAAACGTCCAAGGGCAAGATGTTCCTACGGATTCAGGATGGTACTGTATTGAAAATAGGTTCTCACGATAGGACATAATGACTTCGTTACAATCATTTTTATGAAGCTTTAGTAAAGGGCTATCCCCTTTTGCACTCAAAGAGTTGTAGCGCTGAATTGTGAATTCTTTTAATCGTTCACTTTTAAAAAAACATTCCCAGTCCGGCAACGTTACCTCAACTTCTTCAGCGTGAGCAATCGTTTGAGAGCGTCCAATATCAAGGCCATATATTTCCATTAAAATTTGGTGACCAAGGCAAATTCCCATAATAGGAATCGATTCTTTAAGATATGAATGAATAAAAGGATAGACTTTCTTATATTCGCTTGGATGACCTGGCCCAGGCCCTAAAACGACGGCCTTTACATTGGCGATGTAATGATCGGAAAATTCTTTATGTGAGACGACAACAAGTTCGCTATGAAACTTCTTTGCTATCACATCAAGATAGCTTGCAATATTAAAAGTGAAACTATCGTTAAAATCAACCAATAGAATCAACTGGGCCTCACTGAGTTACACCTGTGAAATTTCCTTCATTAAAATTAAAAAGAAAATTGAAAGAAATATTTTTATCAATCTGGTCTGTTTCATAGCTAAGATCAAATTTCCAACAATTATTGCTCGGGCTATAGAGAAGGCCGTATTGACTCTTTTTAACTTTTCGATCCTCTAGATCGTATTCATATTTTAAACGAAGCTGGATTAAGTCGATGGGACTAAAAACAATATTAGAGTTTGCTGTTTTATTGATTGGTCTAGCAAATGAATCGTAAGTAACTCCTAGAGAATAATAAAAAGACTTGATGGAATGACTAATATTGAAACTGAAAATATGTTCTTGCCCTTGGTGAAAGTAATATTCACTGGCCGATACACCGAGGCTACCAAATGAAGCTCCAGCATTTAAATGAAGACGCGTCAGACGATCCTTAGTCTCCACATCTTGTAAATTTAAATCATACCCCTGTGATAGATTAAAATATGCAATCCTCGAATAACCAAAATTATCTCTCAAATATCGATCGTTTTGATAAGCATTAAACTTTCTAGGAGATTTTTTAATAAGTGAGTTTTCCCATTTAAGCTCTATCGTATTAGATAGTGGTAAGTTTGTACGAGAACTTGATGCCTTTAAAAACTCTTCCTCTCTCAAAGAGTCAAGACTATCAAATTGTCCAATACCATTAGACTTTTGAATCTGAGTTAAAAATCGATCATTCCCACTATGACCTTTGTCTGCCAGTTGATAGTGTTTTAATGCGATTTTCTGTGAATGCTTATAAGAATTGTGAACGACTTTAACCGTGTCATCAGAGAAGCTTTTATTAACAACAGGAATCTCTCCAATAATTTTGTCGTTCCTCTCTTTAAGAACTTCTTCTGCCTTTATACTTTCACCACTTTTTTCAAAATCAATCTCACGAACAGGAACCTCTTCTCGATAAGAAACACCAAAAACTTTTTCAATCTCTACACTGGCCTCTGACTCTACGAGAACGACACTTTTTCTGAAACGGCTATCATCAGATGGAAAAGCATAACCTTGATAATCATACATTGCTGAAGTCTGTAAATTAACGACTCCCAATTGACCTAGATACCAGTCTAACTTTGGAGCTAAGTTTACTCGGCGTGCATTGCGGATATAAGACAATTCTTCCGTGTGATTCTGCTTAAAAATCGTATAATCCCCACTTGCGGTAAAGAGTAATCTTTTAAAAAGTGGAATATCGGAGCTAAAAAGCTCTATTGGCGCTGTATTAAGACTAATCTTAGGCAGCATTTGAACAAATCGGTGATCGAACCCCTTAGGATTATCATACATGAGGTTTCTTCTAAAATGTGACTCAGTAGAAAGAGTAAAGAAGTCCTTTCTCATTTCAAAAAAACCGCTTATCCCAGATGAAGAAGAGTTAATTCTATCATTTGTATAGCGATCATAGTCACGAATAATATCGAGGTCCCCCATCCCATCTACCGTTAAGTGATGAGAGAAATCATTAGAGCGCATATAGTGGTGCTCATACTCTCCAAACAAACGAAGATAACGATCGCCTTCATCTTTAAATTCTTGTTTACCTGGGGCCCAGATGCGATCTCTTGCTCCGAGAGAGTTGATTTCTAAGAATGTTTTATCACTATAGGCGTAGCGATATTGAAGCTCACTACCAAGCCCCCTCTCTCCATACATTGTTGGAGAAATCGTCATATCACTTGAATCATTAATCGCCCAAAAAAACGGTTGATTAAAATAAACGCCATTTTGATAATTCAAACTCAAACTTGGAAAAAGAAGCCCTGTCTCACGATCTTTTTTAATTGGTAAGATGATATAAGGAACATACATAACGATAACGCCACGTACTTTAATATAAGCGTGCTTTATTCGAATATACTCACCAAGAGTAATATTGACTTCACCACCTAGCACTGACCATGACTCAGGACAATCACGACAAGTCGTGTACTCTGCATCGATTCCTTCAATCGTCGTTGGCGAAGTTCTTGCTAATTGCTTACCAAGAACGGTGTAATTATCAGAGAGAACTCTAGCATTTTGAACCTTAATACCACGAGTTTTAAAGTCGTAAACAATCTTTGTCCCATACATCGTCATGTCAGATCCGACATAACGAACATTACCTGTGACAGTAGCGCTTCCACTTTCAAAGTCAACAACGGCCCTTTCTCCATAAAGAGAGTCTGGCCCATAAGTAATGATAACATTTCCGACAGCTTCAAATTTTTCATTACGAGCTGAACGATAGGCCTTATCAGAAAGTACTTGTACCTTTTGACCTAAATTAATTTCAAAAGATTCTCTTGCGTGTGAAGAGTTAAGAAAAATTAGCGAGAATAAAACGCTGAAGCTCGCCAATAAAGTAATAGGAGCCTGAAACGTAAATAGTTTGCGGCTTCTGTTGATTATAGAGTTCAATTAAATAGTCCTTCCAGTTATCCAACCACAACAACTTACTCTCAGGAAATTCAACCTTAGCACAGAGCTCTTGTAAAACAGCTCCAGCAGATTTTTGATGTTCAAAAGAACAAACAAGTAGTTTATCGTAGAGACAAGGCGCTTTGGCCCAAACTCCTAAGCAATCTAAGATATCCTGTTCGCTTCGCTTAGAAAAAGACATGAGAAAATCTCTCTCTTCTTGCTTATCACTGCTAAGTAATAAGTCCTTAAGCTTTCTAATTCCATCGAGATTGTGGGCACCTATAAAGATAAAACGAATTTGACCTCTTGTCATCTTTTCAAAGCGACCTTTGAGCATCAAACTCATTGAAAAATAAGATATATCTCCACCTAATCTCAAAAATAACTCACGCGCTAAAATCTTGTTACGCTGCGAATAATTTTGCTTCTTTTCAACTTTTCCCTCAGCGTACAAATCATAGAGTTCAACGCCGTGCTCTTGGCAATAATCACGGGCAAACTTTCTTAAGTGCGATTGTTCCACAGTCATAAGAGCAGGTGTCTTTGCTCTAGTGATACCTAATTTTTCAAATAGAATTTTCTTTGTATCTTTTCCAAGAATTTCAGTGTGATCTCTTGAGATCGATGTTATCGCACACAGATTGGCGTCAAAGAGATTGACAGCATCATATCGTCCACCAAGACCGACTTCAAAGATGATGTAATCACAGTCATCTTGCTCAACGAGAGAACAAAAGCACCAAAAAAGAAACTCATAAAAACTAAGCTCCCCTTTTTTAAAGGTCTTCAATCCTTTCTCTACAACGGCCTCTAACCTCTCATAACTAACAGGACCATCGGACAGACAAAACCTCTCTCTCAGAGAAAGAATATGAGGAGAAGTCCACAGACCAACTCGTTTCCCAGAGGAGACCAAAGCATGATAGAGATAAAAAGAAGTCTCTCCCTTACCGTTAGTACCACCAATTGTGATAATTTTCTTATTGCTAAAATTAAATTTTGAAAAAGTAGGACGAAGTCGATCAAGACCTGGTTTGAAATTCTCATGTCCAAGCTCATTAAAAAGCTTAGACACGAGTTTATCTTCTATTGAAGAATTAAAATGTTCATTGACGAGATTTACAAAATCATTTTTCATTCGAGAACATATCAATAAAGAATGAAAGCTCTTCTTTTAACTTGTGACGATGAACTATGCGATCAATAAATCCGTGATCCAAGAGAAACTCAGATCTTTGAAAACCTTGTGGAAGCTTTTGTCTAATTGATTGCTCAATAACACGAGGACCAGCGAACCCAATTAAGGCCTTTGGCTCAGCAATATTAAGATCACCTACCATCGCAAAACTAGCAGCGACTCCACCCGTCGTTGGGTCTGTCAAAAGTGAAATATAAGGAATACCTGCATTCTTAAGTCTTTGTCTCGATGCACTTGTTTTTCCCATTTGCATAAGAGAAAGAAGGCCTTCCTGCATACGAGCTCCACCAGAGCAAGAAACCACGATACATGGAATTTTCTTTTCATAAGCAAGATCCATAACTCGAGCAACTTTCTCACCAGTTACGACACCCATTGATCCACCCATGAACTGGAAGTTCATAATGGCAATGGCCACTTCTTTTCCATTAACTTTACCTGTACCTGCATATGTACCATCAACAAGACCAGTTTTGCTCTTGGCCTCTTCTAGTCGCTGACCATAAGGCTTCTTATCGACAAAACCTAGAGGGTCTGTCGTTGTTAACTTCTGCCCAATTGGAAGAAAGCTATCCTCGTCTAAAAGCTGAGTAATTCTCTCTTTGGCCGATAAACGAAAATGGTGATCACAATATGGGCAAACTTGATAAGTTTCTTCTAATCTTTGACTCTGAACAATTTCAGAACAATTTGTACATTTTTTCCAAAGTCCACTTGGCGTATTCGTTTCAATTTTCTTTGAACTCTTTAACTTTGGACTTTTAACTTTATTGAACCATGACATAGGAATCTCCGAATTTGTTAGATTCTAAAATGAGAGGTTATCATGGAATGACCTACTTACTTAGACAAGTAAAATGTCGGCGAAAATTCACCTCTAAGTGCTAGGTTTTATGTAATTCAGAGCATTAAAACATGTAGCTTGTATCATCTGAGCCAAGAACTGTAATTCTATCGCATCCAATGTCAGCAATTTCCTTAAAAAGAAGTTCTTGAAAGTTTGGCTTAAGATGACCAAGAAAGATTGGAACCTCTCCAGGCATTTTCTTAATTTCTTCACTCATCGTACTCGGCGTATGGTGTTGAGAATCAATTGCAACTTGAATAAGGTTATTTGGAAATGAAACTTCTGTAAAAATACCTTTTAGATTTTTCTTCGTCTTGGCCACTTCCCAAATACGATCTGTTGGTCCAGTATCTTGAGTAAAGACAACTGCGCAATCCCCTTTTTCGATAATGAAGCCCATGGCCCCCTCTTGATGGTTTACACGCACAGGAGTGATCTTATACTCTCCAAGAGTAAACTCAACCTCTTCATCAATTTCGTGAAATCGCATTGTCGGATTATCGGCACTCGGTAGCTTAGAAAAATCAGGCCAAATTTCGTCATTAAAAAGGTGAGTCATTATATTTTTTTTAATTTTAGGGTTTGTCCAAACTTCGAAAGGCCTTCCCTTCATCCCAAAACAATTATCAGCGAGAAAAGCGAGATCAGAAATATGATCAAGGTGTGAATGCGAAATAAGAATATTATCAATATTGGCCTGCTCTCCAATTTGGATACCACTAGCAACAGAACCCGCGTCTATAAGCAGCTTTCCATCAATTAAATAACTTGTGGCCCTGAACCCAGGAGAAACTCCCCCGTGTCCACCAATAATTCTAACGAGCATAAACTATCCTTAAGTTGAATCAATATTTTTATTTTAACTCGCTTTTTTAAATGAATCCATAGTGGAAGGTTTGTACATCTTTGTTTTTTCGAAGTATTTTTTAAATCCTTCGACAACGCGGGGGTCAAATTGAGTGCCAGAATGATCGATAATTTCTTGATAAGCTATCATCGGATTGAGTCCTTTTCTGTATGGACGTGTACTAATCATTGCATCGAAAGTATCGGCAACAGAAATGATACTAGCAATCAACGGGATCTCTTCACCTTTTAGACCGTAAGGATAGCCCCTACCATCAGGTCTTTCATGATGAAACCTCATTCCATCAATTACCGACTCTAATCCCTCAATCTTTCTTAGGATTTCATAACCTAAACGCGGATGCTCACGCATAGTTTTGAATTCATCTTCAGTAAGAGGAGCTGACTTTTTTAATATCTTATCCTCAATTCCTATTTTACCAATATCATGAAGAACAGCAGCAAGACGCAGATCATTCATTTCACTAAAAGTTAAGTCCATTTCACGACCAATAAGCTCAGAAAAATGACGAACGCGTTTGGTGTGTCCTCCCGTGTAAGTATCTTTCTTACCAATAGCATCGGCCATAGACTCAACAACCTGAATGAACATTTTTTGCTGCTTTTCAAAAAGTATCGTGTTCAACAACGTATTTGTTAACTGAGAAGAAACGGCTTCTGAAAACTGAATATCCTCTTCATTAAATCCTTCATCATGGGATGAGTTAATAGACTGAACAACCCCTACAAGCTCTCCTTTATTAATTAAAGGGAAAACAAGAACTTCTTTAACAGTGAAATCATTCAAAACGGGATTATCACGTCGACTGCGCAGATCAACTTTAGCGTCCCTAATATGCAATGTTGCCATGAAATGACCACAAGAACCGACAAATGTCTTTTCATCAAGTTCACAACTCCACTCTCGGGATTCATGATTATCCCAAAAGCGATGAATTAATTTATTTTTCTTTTGATCGTAGCGGTAAATAAGAACTTTTTCACATTGAAGGAGCTTTGCAATAATAGTACATGCCTTCTTTTTGATATCTTTTATATCCAGTGAAGAACTTGTTAACTGACTTAGTTTCATGAGTTCTTCGTAACGTGCGACTTTCTTTTCAAACTTCTTGCTCATACTCTTCCTTAAATAAAAACATTCTCATGTGAATATCGGAAAACTGAACAAGAAGCTTTAGAGTTAGACTATTTCGCTCTTGTATTAAGCGTATTGTAAATTTCAGAAGGGTTTCTATCTAGAATCTCCCCTAAAAGCTTACACAGATTTTTTGGTGTCGTTTTCTTATCCAAATACTCGAGGGCGAGTTTCTCTATTTTCTCAGTGCCTTTCTTTTGCTCAACTTGGTCTTTTCTAAGGTGAAATAAAAGAACAAATTCACCTTTGTAATTAATTTCCTGACTCGAAAGCTCGCTAGAGTTGAAACGATATACGCTCTGATAGGCCTTTGTTAGCTCTCTGGCCACGACCACTTCGACATCGGGAAGCGCCTCGGCTAAAAGAGCTAAGCTCTCTTGCATTCTATAGGGTGATTCAAAGAAAATATGGGTACCGTGATGGCCTTTTAAATCTTTAAAAAGCTCTTTTTTTCCATTCTTATCGCGAGGTAAAAAACCATGAAATTGAAAAGGATGTGGAGGTAGTCCACTTAACTCGAGAGCACATGTTACAGCACTTATTCCCGAAAGAGATTCAACTTCAACTCCACTTTCAAGTGCGGCCCTCACAAGAGGATAGGCAGGATCTGAAATCATCGGACTTCCAGCATCAGAAACAAGGCAAAGATGTTGACCTTTCGTGAGTTTTCCAACTATCCGCTCAATTTTTTCAAAAGAATGATCGTGAAATGAGTCGATCTTTTTTGACTTACTATCAATTCCATAGTGCTTAAGTAATTTACTAAGATTACGTGTGTCTTCTGCCAAGAAGTATTGTTCTTTTTCTAAGGCTTCTTTTGCACGGGCCGTAATATCAGCAACATTTCCAATTGGAAGAGTAATTAAAGTCAATTTTCCCACGACTTCTCCTTTGATTTCACTATTTTACCTTTCTCTTTCATCTACGGCCATACGAGGGGATAAAATGTTCCTCCTAAAAAACAATGACGCACAGTGATATAATTAATTTTAAGACCAAGACCATCAATGGTTATGAGATGTTTAATGTATAAAGAGGAGTTGCATATGACGATGAAGGCAAGAGTTCGCACAGACGCCATGGGAAATATCACAATCCACATGGAAGGTGGACTAGATTACGAAAACACAATCCCACTAAGACAGGAACTGAACTCACTTGCAACAGATAACCCAAGCTCAACAATCACACTAGACCTGAATGGACTAGATTTTGTAGGCTCTTCTGGAATTGGTTTCTTTGTCGAAACAATCAAAACACTCAATGAAAAGAAAGATCAGATCAAATTATCAAATGTAAAAAATGAATTTATTAGAGTTTTTAAACTTTATGATTTTGATGCAATGGAACTTCTTGTAAACGAATTTGAGTGCGACGAAACAGAAATGCTCAACATGCGTTTCGGAAATCGCCGCCACACTTTTCAGAACTGATAATTAATTAACTGAAAGCCAATAGTATCACTTGGGTGGTTCTTTTTATTAAGGGCCACCTTTACACTTTTAGAACTTTCTTCAAGATCTCTATATTGTTCCCACATACTTGATTGCTCATTCTGATATGGGTACAAATTCCCCTCTGGCTCGGCCGGCGGAGCATTTTCGTAAGGACTATTCAAAGGTGAACTTGGATAATAATCCCCACCTTGTCTAAATCGACTCTTCTTTACAGCGTGAGTTATCACAACATAACCACCAAAGAGAAGACCGGCATATAAACCAAGAGAAGCACCTATTGCCACGGAACGTCCCTTTGTCCCAAAGGCCAAGGAAGCTGTTCCAAGAAGAGCACCACCAACAGTACCATAAGCGGCCATAGCACCTAAGGCCTTTAGCTTTGGGTCCACTTCAGCTTTAGCTTCAACACTAGTTAGCATACAAGAAAATAATAAAGAGAATGAGACTATAAAATTACGTACTTTCATAAGGATAGGATAATCTGTAGTTAAACATATGGCAACATACAGTTTAAATCCCATTATGATCTCGCTAAAATTCTAAAAAAAGCAGGGCAATTAAACAGATAAGACAAGAGCTGACAACTTCCATAAAGCCGCTTCTTTTGAGTTGGTCCAATGACTCCCGAGCTTTTAACTTCATAAACAGTAATCCATATATTTGGACCAGATTTTTCCATTTTGACTATGTCACACTGCCCAACGCCTCTATCCCTTAAAAAAGTAGATGACACTAAAACAGGAAGGCCCTTCTCATGGATAATCTTAGACTTTTCTTTTTCTAAACTCTGACCACTATTTTTAAACGTATTCTTTAACTCCTTTGAATGACTTTCTGTGTATTGGCGTAATTCCAAACTGTGCGATGGCCTCTTTGTGCATCTTAGTTGGATAACCTGCGTGTTTTTCAAGTCCATAACCGGGGTACTTTACTCCAAGTTTCACCATAAGATCATCTCTGTATTCTTTAGCAATTACCGAGGCCAAACCGATGAGAACACTTTTAGAGTCTCCTTTTACAATAGTCTTGGCGTCAATATAATCATCTAAATCTTTTGGTACTTTATTTCCATCAATGAGAAGAAGGGCAGTCTCTTTTGTAGAGATTCTCTCAAATGATTCTTTCATCGTTAAAAGAGATGCATTTAAGATATTAATTTCATCAATCAAACTCTCCGATATTTCTCGAATATAAAATCTAACAGAGAATTTTTTGAGAATATTTATTTCATAAAGTTTTTCAGAGACAAGGTCACCTAAAGAGAGGTCTGAAAGAAGTTTTTGTCTTTTCTTGGCCGTTAACTTTTTTGAATCTGTGACACCAAGCCCTCTTAAGAAGTCAAAAAGCTCCAAGAGATCAACATTTGTAGAAACACCAACTGAACATCCAACGACAGGACCAGCAAGAGGACCGCGCCCAACCTCGTCGCAACCACTAATAAATTTATGCTCTTTTAAAAAATCAAACTCTATCACAATACTTCCTTGAAAAAATGAGCAAAAAAAAGCCTCCATAAAATGGAGGCCCTTTTTTCTTAGTTCGAATGAAAAATTACTTTCTGTCGAAGTCGATTGCAAGTCTTGCAGACTTACCAGATCTCTTTCTAAGGTAGTAAAGTTTCGCTCTCTTAGTTTTACCACGTTGAACAACTTCAATTTTTTCAACGTTTGGTGAATGGAAAGGGAAAACTCTTTCTACACCAAAACCAGAAGAGATTTTTCTAACTCTGAAGTGACCAGAAAGTTTTCCTTTTTCCTTCATTGCGATAACAACACCTTGGAAAATCTGAACACGTGACTTGTCACCTTCTTTAATTCTAGCGTGAACAGCAACAGTGTCCCCAGCTCTGAACTCAGGAAAGTTCTTTACGTTTTCAGAAGAATACTTCTCGTTTACAACATCAATTAGATTCATAGTAACCTCAACTAAATAGTTACGGGGCTCCCCAGAGGACCAACACTATGTTGTTCTTAAAGGAACCTCAATTTTTTATGACCGAGAGGCCTCTGCAAAACGATCTAAGTAGATCGCAACAGCTGATCGAACAGAAAGATGATTATATCCGTCTTCGCTCGTCCCTACAATAGGGTCCAAACTAAAATCTGCCCGTTCGAGTATAGAGGCATGCAGTCCCCAGCCTGTACCAAATAACAGTAAACACGGCTTTTTGTCAACATTCATCTTTGAAACCAGGTCATTCATACGGCCTGTAAAACTCTCAAAATTAGCTCCAGTCACAGCAATTAAAGGCTTCACCCCCTCAGCTTCTTCAATCTTCACAATGGCCTCATCAACAGAATTAACTAACCTTGCAATAGAAAGGGCATCCTGACGATCGGGATTATAGGCATTTGCAGCGTCTTCTTCCCAATGTCCAAGAATTCTCTTTACGAGATCATGCTGGGCCTTCAAAGGAGTCACTAAAAAATAATTCTTGATATTGAATGTACGGCAACTTCTAGCAATATCGTGAATATCTAGGTTCGTCACTGAAGTCGTCACAAGGTCACCCCTTTTATTGCGAATAGGGTGATGGACGAGGGCCAAGTACATATTTTCCATTTATTTATCCTTTTTCATATACTCACGGTAAAGATCAGCTCGATGCTTCTTCGTAAGTTCAATTTTTTCATTTAATCTAAATTCTGCAATTTTACTATGGTGACCAGATAGAAGAATCTCAGGAACTCCCTCACCTTCAAAATCTCTAGGCTTGGTGTACTGCTTATGCTCGATCAATCCATCTTCAAATGAATCTTCAAGAGCAGAGTCAAAGTTTCCAAGAACACCTTTTGCAAATCGCATAGATGAGTCAAGAATCGCAAGAACAGCGATCTCTCCACCTGTAAGAACGTAATCACCGATGCAATATACGGCATCAACATACTTTCCTAAAAAGCGCTCATCAACACCTTCATATCGACCGCAGATAAAGACAAGGTCCTTATCGCTCTCACATAAGTGATCTTTTGCAAATTCTTTACAGACGACATTATCCCACACTCTGCCTCTAGGCCCAGTATAGACAATATGAAGTTGGTTCTTGATTGATTCTAAATCATATCCGCCAGGCTCAATGACCCCTTTTAAAAGAGCCTCTTTTAAAACATCTGCGCGCATAACCATGCCTGGCCCACCACCGTAAGGAGCACCGTCAACACCTTTATAACCCTTTGGAGAAAAATCACGTAGTAGAACTGTTTCTAATTCGATTCCACCATCGCGAACACCTCTCAAAACATGTCCAGCTACGCCAGCTTCTTTAAAAGCTTCAAAGTACTCAGGAAAGAGTGTAATTACCCAGATTTTTTTCAAACTATATCACCCGTGGGATAACAACCCATATTTTTCTATTTTCAATATCAATCTCAGGTACAAACTTTTCTACAAAGGGAACTTCGAAGCTTTTACTACCTCTAATTGAAAGAACAACATGGGCCGGACTTTCATAATAACGATAAACAGAACCAACTTTTTGATCTGTTTCATACTCATAAACATCACATTCTAATAAATCAGAAAGATAAACTTCATCCTCATCAGTATCAGGAAACTCTTCCCTACCAATATGAATAGTAAAAGGTAGCATGGACTCGACTTTATTTCGATCGCTAACACCTTTTAATTCTGCGATGACTTTATTTCCAAAAGAAATTTTTGAGATCTCGACTTCCTCTCCAGCACTTGAAACACAGCTTGCTCCAGTTTTTGGAAAGATAAAGATCTTCGTTCCTTTTTGCAAAACGGAGTCTACGACATTAGTTAAATGAAACGAGAAAGCACCTTTGATACCGTGCGGTTTTGAGCATTGCCCAAGTTCTATTAATTTATCTTTTTCCATGGCCATTTTTAAAATGAAAACATGATTGGGTCAATACTTTCAAGATTTTAAGGGCTTTTTTTCTCTCTAAATAAAAAAAAGACCTTTGCAAAGCCCAAACGCTTTCCTACACTATTTAAGTACTAATTTTATTCACACAACTAAGGATGGAGTATGAAAAAACTTGTAATTTCAAGTGCTCTTGCGCTAGTTGCAGCTCCTGCAATGGCCGACATGCACGCAAAAATGCCGACTTTCTACGGTAAACTTAACAAATCAGTTGCTTACATTGATCAAGATGCAACGACTCACAAGTCGTTCTCTGGAGTAAGAGATGTTGCAAACTCTGAGTCTCGTCTTGGAGCAAAAGGAAATGTTGACTTTGATTCACTAAAGTTCACTTATGCACTAGAACTAGGAATCAACTCAACTCAACAATCTTCAGATTCAGGACGTATTAGAATCAGACAATCTCACATCGGAACTGAGACTGCTTTTGGTACACTTGTTTTTGGTCAAACGTACACACCTTCGGCAAATATCGCTGTTTCAATTGACCCATTTGTTTCTACAATTTTTGGTGTAGCTAACGCTGACCAAAAAGCACTTGTTTCAGGTGCCGCAGGATCAGGTCTTGGAATGGAATATCGTTCAAGAAAAGACCTACTAATGTACAAGACTCCAAAATTCATGGGTCTTCAGTATATCGTTTCAACTGACAAGAATGACAAACCTTCTATTGACTCAACACCTTCAAATACTGAGTACGGAAAAGAAACTCTTGAGCACTTACTTACTTTCAACCACAAAATGGGTGACAATGCCCTTCTTGTTTTTGCAAGTATGATCAAGAACAATGACGTTGATACTAAAGATGATGAAACAATGATGTACGGTCTAAAGTTTGATCTTGGAAAAATGATGTCACTTACTGCAACAATGGGTTCTTCAGAGTCTACAGCAGCAGGAACAACAACTAAAACTGAAGAAGATAGAATGATGGTAGCAGCGAAGTACAACATGAACGCTCACTCATTCATGGCGAAGTACTCAACTTATGAGAAAAAAGAGGATAGAGATATCACTCAAATCGCTCTAGGTTACAACTATGCTTATAACAAGCACGTTTCAATGAGAGCTTCAGTTGGTCAATACAATGTTGACTACAAAGCTGCTAGTACAACTGACAACGATTCAACAATTGTTGCTTTTGGAACACAACTTAAGTTCTAATCAAACACTTAGGTCCTTACTTTTGTAAGGGCCTAATCTTAAAACTCAATCCTTTTAAAGAAATCAAAACTCAAAGAAATCATGACAAGGCCAATGGCCAAATCAATACCTTGCCACACTCGTGGACTTTTCAATTTTTTACTAAATAATTTAGGAATCAAAGAAAGGGTATAAAACCATAGAAAGGATGCGCTCATTGCACCAAAAGCAAAGAGAGCACGGTTTTTGGAAGAGTAAGAACTCGCAGCACTACCAACTAATAGCACTGTATCGAGATAAACATGGGGATTTAAAAAAGTAATAACGAAAGTCTTTAAAACACTTTTTTTAAGATCTGACTTTCCAGCATCTTCGATATTTAGTTTTGAAGTTTTCTTGTAGGCCATTTTTAAATGATCAAGCCCATAAAATAGAAGGACAAAACAAGCTAGCATACTTAGAACTGGAACTATGAAGCTCCATCGCTCTACAATTTTCCCTGCACCACTTACCCCAATCGCTATAAGTAGAGCATCGCTAACAAAACAGATTGTAGCAATCAAAAAGGCATAATGCCCCTTTAATGCTTCTTTTAATACATGTGCATTTTGAGCACCTATAGCAACTATAAGCCCAAGCCCAAGTGCCATACCTTGAAAGTAAATCATTTGATGCATATATAGTGAATGTTAAAAAAAGGCAAAAAAAAGGAAGCAATAAAGCTTCCTTTTTTAATATGATGGGTGCATCGTCCTATCCTAACACCAAGTCCCCCTGGCACTACTTTCGGCGCTGACAAGCTTAACTGCTGAGTTCGGGATGGGATCAGGTGTTTCCTCGTCGCTATCGACACACCCAAATTTGAATTTAAATTTGGGTAACCGGTTTATATACTTAGCAAAAGTTCCGGTCAAGTACTTTTGCTTCTTTAACACTGACAAAACAGA